>NZ_WLUL01000009.1:0-718602 GCF_009706585.1 Providencia sp. wls1916 | reverse complement strand
AGAAGTTTGTTTACGGTTATTGCGATTTTGAAAATTATTGGGGGGAGGATTTATCACATGTTGTGTTAACTCACTTTGTCTCTGGTTATTTTGATATAACTAAAAAACTGTTAACTTCAAAAGAAATATATGACATTCCGAATAAGGCTGAACTGAAAAAGGTGTTCACTATATTATTTGAGCGAAATAAAATAGATTCATATGATTTTTGGTCATTAAAATTAGTCACGAAGAGTGGAGAGGTTTATGAAACGAAAGAACCTTTACGTTGTACTATTTCAATTGATGATTCTGAGTTTGTAATATTGGGTATTAATGGGGATGCAAAAACATTTTATATTGCATTCTCTGTAATGATAGGTTGTAATGTAAAATTAGAAAAGGTTGATTAAGCTCTTTTGTTAGACGAGTTTAGACTTGAAGTTTTTAGATTGGTAGAACAATAAATATACTATATAAGTGGGCATCGCATACCACTACTTATATATTAATTGCTTATTTCATCTAAAGACAGAGTAAAGCTAGGTACAAACGTTTTTATAAAATATTCCATTTCAGGGCTATTGCGCTCCGCTAACATTTTTTCAAGACGTTTTTTGGCTAACTTGAATTCGCTATTACCTGCGGATAGCTCTTCTAAACATTTTAAATAGGCACATAAGGTATCTGCCTGTTTTACGATGAAATGTTCTTCCTCGGATTGCAGATCTTCTACCAGTAAGCATTTAAAATCGTCTTGCAACTCTTCTGGCAGCATATCCAACAATTTTTGCTGGGCAAATTTCTCGATTTTTTTATATTCGTGGGCGATTTGCTGATTGTGATATTTAATTGGCGTTGGTAAGTCACCAGTGATGACTTCACTGGCATCATGATACATGGCAAATAGCGCAATTTTTTCAGGGTTGACATTTCCCTCGAATTTGCGGTTTTTAATGACCGCAAGAGCATGTGCTACCATGGCAACTTGTAAGCTATGCTCGGAGACATTCTCGGTACGCACATTGCGCATGAGTGGCCAGCGATGAATAAGTTTCATTCTAGCAAGGTGGGCAAAAAAATAACTCATAATCCCTCTTCAGTGATCCGGTGATGGTCTAAATTATATCTCAAAATTTATGAGGCTGGTAAGTTTATTTTGTCAGGCTTAAGAGGGCTTTTCTTATAAAAAACTAATAAATACAAGTGGTTTAAGGTTACTTAAATACCGCTATGATGAGACTCTATCTAAAAAGGAGGATGTATGAACATAGAAAAACTAAGTGGTGGTATTGCCTCATTTGAAAACCATTGGGGAGAAGAGATATTGATGGCTAATTTACAGCACACTTCAATTAGATTGGCTTCAATTTCACTTGGGGGTATACAAAATAATGAACTGATTGAAAATGCATTTGAATATATTATTCAACATGATGTTGGACAAACAAGTGATTACTGGCGTGTTCATATTGTAACGTTGTCGGGTTCTTATACTACGCCTGACGGATTTTTTTGCTCAATTAGTGAGGAAGATAAAAAAATAGGGCGAGTTAAATTATCCGTTGATGGTAAAAACAAGCAATTAAATGTTACATACCCAGTATCAGGAACTTTTTCGACAAAAATGTCTATGTATTACTGAGTTTTTCTTTTTTCAATCAAATAGCTATTGCGAGAAACATCGGTAAAGTATTTGAAATAAGGTTGATATATATTACCTTTGAAAATTTCTAGTGTGAAGATTTAACAGTCGTTAAACATAATTCTGCTAACCATAAGCTTAATGTAAAGTAGGGTGAAAAAAGAAATAAATAGGGTCATGCAGAGTATATTAATTTGAATGGTTTTGAGTTTTTAGAGATTTAATCCATAAATGGTTATGCTAAAACAATATCTGTGGTGTTTATACATTCTAATGGCTGTAGTACATGGTTAATCTAAGGATGGATTTATTGTTATATATAAATAGGAATTCAGTCAATCTCATAAGGATGCTCTTAAATGGATTGAAATTAATTTATTGAACGATTAATTGATATAAAGGAAGAATGATTTATAATCATCGATATTATTCTAACTTGTCAGCTAATCGAGGTTTTTATGAAATACTTTCCAGTAATATTAGTGTTGTTTTTTCTTGCGGCAGTTTATCTTATTTCTATCATTTAAATATCAGATAAAGATAGTCGTATTAAGAGATGATATGTAATAAATAGAATGGTTCTTTTAGGACTATTCTATTTGCCTGCTCATCCTGAAATTAATCACACTTAAATAATTTAAAGTATTTTGAGATAACTTTGATTATAGGATGGGTCATTTTAATTAGTTATAACAGTAATATTTCATTTTATAGGCTATCAAAAATAAATAGCTCACTGAGGAGCTATTTATTGACTAACAAAAATCTTAGTAATGTTCTAATTACTGCTTATATCCGCTAAGGAAACGCCCGAACTTGGTAATCGCCATTTCTAAATCATCTGCATAAGGCAGGGTGACAATACGGAAATGGTCTGGATGTGGCCAGTTAAATGCAGTTCCCTGAACTAATAGCACTTTTTCTTGCAGTAGCAGGTCAAGGATCATTTTTTGGTCATCGTGGATATTAAAACGTTTAATATCAATTTTCGGGAACATATACAGAGCGCCTTGTGGCTTAACACAAGAGACACCAGGAATTTGGTTAATCAATTCCCATGCACGATTACGCTGCTCATATAAACGACCACCCGGTTGGATAAATTCACTGATACTTTGGTAACCGCCTAATGCTGTTTGGATAGCGTGTTGCATTGGCACGTTAGCGCATAAGCGCATGGAGGCTAACATTTCTAAGCCTTCAATATAACTTTTGGCCTGCTTTTTCGGACCATTTAATACCATCCAACCTTGGCGGAAACCTGCGACACGGTAGGTTTTTGATAACCCGTTAAAGGTCACTGTCAGTAAGTCAGGAGCCAATGCTGCGATAGAGTGGTGCTGCGCATTGTCATACAGAATTTTATCGTAAATTTCGTCGGCAAAGATAATCAAACTATGTTGGCGAGCAATCTCGACGATTTCCATTAATAGTTCTTTGCTGTACACCGCACCTGTTGGGTTATTTGGGTTGATGATGACAATCCCGCGGGTACGTGGGCTGATTTTTTTGCGGATATCGTCAATATCCGGCATCCAGCCTTGTTGTTCATCACACATATAGTGAACAGCATTACCGCCCGATAACGAAACAGCCGCTGTCCAGAGTGGATAATCAGGGGCTGGAACCAGCATTTCATCGCCATTGTTTAATAGCGCTTGCATTGCTTGAACGATTAATTCAGAAACACCGTTACCAATATAAACATCTTCAACCGTCATATCGTGGATATCACGGGCTTGGTAGTGTTGAACAATTGCCTTACGCGCAGAATATAAGCCTTTAGAATCACAGTAACCTTGTGAGCTTGGCAGATTGCGCAGGACATCAACGAGGATCTCATCAGGTGCTTCAAAGCCAAACGGTGCCGGGTTACCAATGTTCAGTTTTAGGACTTTATTGCCTTCTTCTTCTAAGCGTTTAGCTTCTTTTAAAACTGGCCCGCGAATGTCATAGCAAACATTATCAAGCTTATTGGATTTCATTATCGTATTCATGGTTCTCTCATTACCCTAACGGGCTAGCAATCATAGGGGACTTCCGGCGTTACTATCTACTGTACTCCTCCCTCGGAAGCTTTTGAAGATGCTAGATAATTTTTGGTGTAAAAGGTTGGTTTAGACATAAATCAGATATGTGCTATCTTAAAGTATTGAATAAGTTAGATGATGATTCCAATTATAGTTATTAAGTTGGAATCTAATTCTGATAATTATCGTTGTTTTGGAGTGTGTCAGTGGATGAGTTATAAAAAAATGGCAGAAAAGTCGCATAATGACAAAGTAACAAAAATTGTATCACTCTGTAAGTTTGCATCTTAAATCATTAAATTAGAAATAAATTTAACTATTGGTCGGGGCATTTTGGGTGCTTTTTGACTTTTTTTGTTAGCAATATTGATTATTTTAATGAGAATATTCTTAGTGAAACCGTGGTTATAATGTTTAGTGTATTGATAATTAATAAAATTGTTAATTTACATCATATGTTACATAAACAGCTTACATTAAAATAATTGCAACTACATTAAATATGTTACTATTTAGTCTTCTTCAATTATTTCGCGCTTATTGAGTTTTACGTTAATCAACCCCGCTTTAATTGATAGAAATTTAAAACACTAATTGGATAATTAAGCTGTTTAAGTTAATTATCAAATAGATATAGCAATATAGAGTATTGAATACAATAAATGCAGATCTACGGATTAGAAATGCAAAAGTTGGATTATTTTTAAGACTCGCTGATTCTCACGGAGGAGAGCAGAAACACCAGGTATCATAAAATTATATAAAGAGAATGTACGATGATAAATTCCAATCGTCCCATAATGAACTTAGATCTCGATTTACTACGCACATTTGTCGCAGTGGCTGATCTTAACACTTTTGCCGCTGCTGCTGCCGCAGTATGTCGAACCCAGTCCGCTGTTAGCCAGTAGATGCAACGTTTAGAGCAATTAGTTGGTCGTGAATTATTTGCACGTCACGGGCGTAATAAGCTGTTAACCGCCCACGGTTTGCAATTACTCGGTTATGCGAGACAAATTTTACGCGCTAATGATGATGCCACCGCATCTTTAACCTATAACGATGCAGATGGCGAATTGCGTATTGGGGCATCCGACGATACCGTCGATATCTTATTACCTTTCTTACTAAACCGTATTGCCTCCGTATTTCCACGCATCGCGGTAGAAGTGAGAATTAAACGTGCTCAGTTTATTGAGTCAATGTTAGATAATCATGAAATTGATCTAGCATTAACGACAAGTCGTATTCCTCAGCACCCAAAAACAGCATTAAGAACTGTCCCGATTTTATGGCACAGCGCACCTGATTTTCAGCTACGCCCAAATGAGCCAATCCCATTGGTGGTAATGGATGAAACTAACCCATACCGTAAGTTATGTACTCATGCATTAGATGAAGCAGGATTACCATGGCATGTGGCTTATGAAGCGGCATCATTACCTGCTGTTCGCGCAGCGGTGAATGCCGAAGTTGGAGTAACTGCACGTCCAATGGAAATGCAAAATGCGGATCTGCGTGTTTTAGGCGAGTCAGATGGCTTACCTCGTTTACCAGATATTCAGTACTGGTTATATAAAAATGCGGATGAGCAAAAAGATTTCGTGCTCACTGTTTTTAATGCAATTGAAAACAAAAAAATCTCTTATTCTGTCGCTGAACAAGTTGAGAACGGCGCTCAATAAGATAGAGAACTGTCCTTATCGATAAAATAGGATTTTTATCAAAGATAAGTGTCAAATAAATCAAAATATGTTTATCCGGCTGAGTCAGTTAATTCTGGCTCAGCCGTTTTTTTTCCATCTATATCTTCCTTAAAACCGACCTGACTATTTTACGCATTTATATTGTTATCAAATTGTTTTTAACTGAAATTTACTAACCATACTCATTAAGTGGTTAATAGGGGAAGAAGGGGATTTTGCCAGTACGATATTTTACTTAAAGTTCAGGTGACAAAATAGTGAACAATGTTTCTGCTCAATAGGTGACAAAACACACGAATTAACCACTTATTGAGTATGGATTTACGCGTAAGAGCATGAAATAATTGTGATGTATATGGCATAACATGAAATTCATTAGTTAGTTAACGATTTGTTACGCCGTTAACAAAATTTATTTGCTGAATTGATAAAATAGCTGAGAGTAGTCAGTGGCTTAGTGGGCATGATGAATAAAAATTCGTTATCGCTTATTAAATTAAATTCGGATGTTATGTAAACAAATTGAGTATTTTTTCAATAAATCTGTGCGTTAGATCAAATAAAAAGCACATTTTTTCGTCTGTTAAGACAGGTTTTTCCTGAGATAATAGTGTAGTAAAAGCGAATAATCAGTTAGACTACTTTGCGTGTTTATTTGTGTATAGTAACACTGACACGTTTTAGCAGTTAATGAGTTATTTTTGTTTCACAAATGTTTTTGACGTGTGAATTATTTGTAATAAATACGGTTATTTTGTCTCATTTGAGCAAAATAAAATGTAGTGAGAGAAGGGCAAACCAAACAGCAGTCGTCAGGCTGATTTTAGTTTGGGGGATCTTTTAGTTTAGAGGTCAATTTTAGTCTTTCTTCTCGATTAACTGGGCAATTGTGGTGCAATACTGCCGTGTTATAAAAAGAGCAGTTAAGTGCCATAAGTAATGAGTAAGCAACGAGTATGTCTACATCAATCCTAGAGTTAGCCCATAACTGGGGCTTTGCTATATTCCTTCTCGGCGCTATTGGTCTTTGCGCTTTCATGTTGACCGCAGGTCATTTCTTGGGTAGCCGCGCTAAAGCCAGAACAAAACATGTTCCCTACGAGTCAGGTATTGACTCTGTCGGTAGTGCTCGTCTTCGTATGTCAGCCAAGTTTTACTTGGTCGCGATGTTTTTCGTGATCTTCGATGTGGAGGCTATGTTCTTATTTGCATGGTCTGTCGCCATCCGCGAAGCGGGATGGGTCGGTTTCATCGAAGCCGCTATTTTTATCTTGGTATTGTTGGCGGGATTATTTTATCTGATCCGCGTTGGTGCACTCGATTGGACTCCAATCCGTTCACGTCGCGCAGTTAAAGGTCCTAGTGAAGTTATTAAAATCAGCAATCGTCATCCGCAGTAAAAAGCGAGGCATTATACAATGGATTATACGCTCACCCGCATAGATCCGAACGGTGAGAACGACCGTTACCCACTGCAAACTCAAGAAATCGTTACTGATCCTCTTGAGCAGCAAGTTGAAAACAGCGTGTATATGGGGAAATTATCCCATGCACTTCATGATGTGGTGAACTGGGGACGTAAAAACTCCCTGTGACCATACAACTTCGGTCTTTCATGTTGCTATGTAGAAATGGTGACGTCGTTCACGGCTGTTCATGACGTAGCCCGCTTTGGTGCGGAAGTACTGCGTGCTTCTCCTCGTCAAGCCGACTTTATGGTTGTTGCGGGAACTTGTTTTACCAAAATGGCTCCCGTCATCCAGCGCCTTTATGACCAAATGCTTGAACCAAAATGGGTTATCTCCATGGGTTCATGTGCGAACTCCGGTGGGATGTATGACATCTACTCTGTTGTTCAAGGCGTCGATAAATTTATTCCCGTGGATGTGTACATTCCAGGCTGCCCGCCACGCCCTGAAGCCTATATGCAGGCTCTCCTTCTGTTACAAGAATCCATCGGCAAAGAACGTCGCCCACTTTCATGGGTTGTCGGTGATCAGGGTGTTTATCGTGCGAATATGCAGTCAGAAAGAGAAAGAAAACACGGTGAACGTATTGCAGTAACCAACCTGCGTACCCCTGACGAAATTTAAGGCTTTTAGCCATACAGCGTAACAGAGCAATGTTGTTGCGAAATAATAAACCTGATCAAGCGTTATGGTGAAGAATGATGACAGATCAGATAGCGCAAGCGAGTCATAATCAGCCAGAATGGCAGACACAAGATCACATTAATGATCCTGTGCTTCTGGAACTGCGCAACCAATTTGGCCCGGATGCCTTTTCAGTTCAAGCAACCCGCACTGGCATGCCAGTGGTTTGGGTGCGCCGTGAACAATTACTGGAAATTGTAGATTTCTTACAGAAGCTACCTAAACCTTATGTGATGTTGTTCGACTTACATGGAGTCGATGAACGCCAGCGTATTCATCGCCAAGGTCTGCCTGAAGCGGACTTTAGTGTGTTCTACCACATCATTTCCATTGACCGAAACCGCGATATCATGTTGAAAGTGGCTCTTAACGAGAAAGACTTAAACGTGCCATCAGTGGTTTCTTTATTCCCAAATGCCAACTGGTATGAGCGTGAAGTGTGGGACATGTTCGGGATCACCTTCCAAGGTCACCCAAATTTACGTCGCTTGCTGATGTCTCCAAGCTGGGAAGGTCACCCGCTGCGCAAAGATTACCCTGCGCGCGCCACGGAATTCGACCCATTTGTTCTGACTAAGCAAAAGCAAGATCTGGAAATGGAAGCATTGACTTTCAAACCAGAAGAGTGGGGCTTAGATCGTGGAAATGAAAACGAAGATTTCATGTTCCTGAACTTGGGTCCAAACCACCCATCTTCTCACGGTGCATTCCGTATCGTGCTGCAATTGGATGGTGAAGAGATTGTTAACTGCGTTCCCGACATCGGCTACCACCACCGTGGTGCGGAAAAAATGGGTGAGCGTCAGTCATGGCATAGCTACATTCCTTATACCGACCGTATCGAATACCTCGGCGGCTGTGTGAATGAAATGCCATATATTCTTGCGGTTGAAAAACTGGCAGGTATCGAAGTACCGGATCGCGTAAAAACTATCCGTGTGATGATGTCTGAACTGTTCCGTATCAACAGTCACCTACTGTATATCAGTACCTATATTCAAGACGTTGGTGCGATGACGCCGGTGTTCTTTGCGTTTACTGATAGACAAAAAGTGTACAACGTCATTGAAGCAATCACTGGTTTCCGTATGCACCCAGCTTGGTTCCGCATCGGTGGGGTTGCTCACGATTTACCGCGTGGCTGGGATAAATTACTGCGTGAATTATTAGACTGGTTACCGAAACGTCTAGAATCCTATGTGACCTCTGCGCTGAAAAACTCCATTTTGAAAGGTCGTTCTATTGGTGTGGCATCTTACACCAAGGAAGAGGCATTAGCGTGGGGTGTGACAGGTGCAGGCTTGCGTGCAACGGGTGTGGACTTTGACGTACGTAAAGCACGTCCTTATTCAGGTTATGAAAACTTTGAATTCGACATTCCAATCGCCCATAACGGTGACTGCTATGACCGCGTAATGATCAAAGTGGAAGAGATGCGTCAAAGTATCCGTATTCTTGAGCAGTGTCTGAAGAATATGCCTGAAGGTCCATTTAAAGCTGACCATCCACTGACAACGCCGCCACCGAAAGAGCGCACATTGCAGCATATCGAAACCCTGATCAACCACTTCTTACAAGTGTCTTGGGGTCCGGTAATGCCAGCTAACGAATCATTCCAGATGGTTGAAGCAACCAAAGGGATCAACAGCTACTACTTAACCAGTGACGGCAGCACCATGAGCTACCGTACACGTATTCGTACTCCGAGTTATGCGCACTTGCAGCAAATTCCGGCGACAATCAGAGGTAGCTTGGTTTCTGACTTAATTGTCTATCTGGGTAGTATCGATTTTGTAATGTCGGATGTGGATCGCTAACCATGCATAATGAACAAGATAAACAAGGTCAATGTGGCACGAGCCAATGCGGCTGTAACAGCCAGTCTGACGTGGTGAATACCTTCGAACCGCAAGTCAATCACGGTTTTGTGTTAACCGAACATGAGCGTGCGGAAATTGAAGGGGAAAAACACCACTATGAAGATGCACGCGCGGCGTCAATTGAAGCGCTGAAAATTGTGCAAAAAAATCGTGGCTGGGTCGAAGATGGCGCAATTCACGCTATCGCAGAAGTTCTCGGCATTCCTGCGAGTGATGTGGAAGGCGTGGCAACATTCTATAGCCAAATTTTCCGTCAACCAGTGGGTCGCCACATTATTCGTTATTGCGACAGTGTTGTTTGCCATATTACGGGCTACCAAGGCTTAGAAGCTGAAATTATTAAACAGCTGAGTATTCGCCCAGGTCAAACCACAGCTGATGGTCGCTTTACGCTGCTGCCAACCTGTTGCTTAGGTAATTGTGACAAGGGTCCAACGATGATGATCGATGACGATACCCACAGTCATGTGCAGCCTGAAAATATTCAAAAGCTACTGGAGCAGTATCCATGACAAACTTCTCCGCAAACCCTGTGATCCGTACCGCGGAAACTCATCCATTAACTTGGCGTCTACGCGATGACGCGCAGCCAGTCTGGTTAGATGAGTATCGCAGTAAAAACGGATACAAAGGTGTCGAACGTGCCCTTAAAGGCATGGCTCCTGATGAAGTGGTTAACCTTGTCAAAGACGCCGGACTGAAAGGTCGTGGTGGTGCAGGGTTCTCGACGGGTCTGAAGTGGAGCTTAATGCCGAAAGACGAAAACATGAAACTGCGTTACTTCTTATGTAATGCGGATGAAATGGAACCGGGCACTTACAAAGACCGTTTACTGATGGAACAACTGCCACACTTATTAGTGGAAGGGATGATTATCGGCGCTTATGCATTGAAAGCGTATCGTGGTTATATCTTCTTACGTGGCGAATATGTTGAAGCGGCTAAACATTTGCGTCGTGCCATCGAAGAAGCCAAAGCAGCGGGGCTATTAGGTAAAAATATTCTCGGTTCGGGCTTTGATTTTGAGCTATTCGTGCATACCGGTGCAGGTCGTTATATCTGCGGTGAAGAAACCGCATTGATTAACTCCCTTGAAGGTCGTCGTGCAAACCCACGCTCTAAACCACCATTCCCTGCAAGTTCAGGTGCATGGGGTAAACCGACCTGCGTTAATAACGTTGAAACTATCTGTAACGTGCCAGCAATTCTAGAGCACGGTGACCAGTGGTATATCGATTTAAGCGCGGGCAAAAGTAAAGATGCGGGCACTAAGCTGATGGGCTTCTCTGGACGCGTGAAAAATCCGGGTCTGTGGGAACTGCCATTTGGTACAACTGCACGTGAAGTCTTAGAAGACTACGCGGGCGGTATGCGTGATGGATTAAAACTCAAAGCATGGCAACCGGGTGGTGCAGGAACTGACTTCCTGACCAACGATCACCTCGATTTACCGATGGATTTCGAAAATATTGCAAAAGCAGGCAGTCGTTTAGGTACAGCGCTAGCGATGGCAGTCGATAACGAAATCAACATGGTTTCTTTAGTACGTAACTTAGAAACCTTCTTCGCGCGTGAATCCTGTGGTTGGTGTACACCGTGCCGTGATGGTCTGCCTTGGAGCGTAAAAATTCTACAGGCATTAGAAAAAGGTGAAGGTCAAGAAGGGGATATCGAAACTCTTGAACAACTTTGCCGTTTCTTAGGACCAGGCAAAACCTTCTGTGCACACGCACCGGGTGCGGTTGAGCCATTACAAAGCGCCATCAAATATTTCCGTGGAGAGTTCGAAGCGGGTATCTCGAAAAAAGATCTGCGCAACATCGTGCAGATTGCCGGGATCCAGCCAAACCTGCTCAAGCAGCGTTGGTAAGCATTTAGCGATTGAGCAACCGCTAAACGAATTTTTGACGAAGAACGTATTTATGTTTAACGCCTGCTAAAGCGGGCCTTTGGGAAGCATGCTGACTATGGCTACGATATATGTAGACGGCAAAGAATATGACGTAAACGGGTCTGAAAACCTGTTACAAGCCTGCTTATCGTTGGGGCTAGATATTCCTTATTTTTGCTGGCATCCGGCGCTGGGAAGCGTTGGCGCTTGCCGCCAGTGTGCGGTGAAGCAGTATCAAAACGCAGATGACACTCGTGGTCGTCTCGTGATGTCTTGTATGACACCGGCAACGGAAGGCACTTACATCTCAATCGATGATGAAGAAGCCAAACAATTCCGTGAAAGTGTTGTTGAATGGCTGATGACCAACCACCCACACGACTGCCCAGTCTGTGAGGAGGGTGGTAACTGCCACTTACAAGATATGACGGTGATGACTGGTCATACTATGCGTAAGTATCGTTTTACAAAACGCACGCACGTAAACCAAGATCTCGGTCCATTCATTAGTCATGAAATGAACCGTTGTATCGCGTGTTACCGTTGCGTTCGTTACTACAAAGATTATGCCGATGGCACCGATTTAGGTGTGTATGGCGCGCATAACTATGTCTACTTTGGTCGTACTGAAGACGGCACGCTGGAAAGTGAATTTTCCGGTAACCTCGTCGAAGTGTGCCCAACAGGGGTATTCACCGACAAAACGCATTCAGAACGCTATAACCGTAAATGGGATATGCAATTTGCACCGGGTATCTGCCAACAGTGCAGCATCGGTTGTAACACCAGCCCAGGTGAGCGTTATGGTGAACTGCGCCGTATTGAAAACCGTTATAACGGTTCTGTAAACCATTACTTCCTGTGTGACCGTGGTCGCTTCGGTTATGGTTACGTGAACCGTAAAGACCGTCCTCGCCAAGCGCTGTTAACCAAAGATGGCGTACAGCAGGTGGTTTCGGCGATTGAAGCAATGCAAAGTGGTGCACAGATCATCAATCAAGCGAAGAAAGTGATTGGTATCGGTTCTCCACGTGCTAGCGTCGAAAGCAACTATGCACTGCGTGCTTTAGTTGGCGCTGAAAACTTCTATTCCGGTATTTCTAAGGATGAACAGCGCCGCTTAGCGTTGATGCAAAACATTCTGCAAAACGGCGGTGTTTACACCCCAACATTGCGTGAAATCGAAGGCTATGATGCGGTATTAGTTCTGGGTGAAGATTTAACTCAGACAGGCGCCCGTATGGCATTATCTGTTCGCCAAGCAGTGAAAGGTAAAGCCCGTGAAATGGCAGCGGCACAGAAAGTCGCTGACTGGCAAATCGCAGCGATTCAAAACATTGGTCAACACGCCAAATATCCACTGTTTATCACTAACGTGGATGACACGCGTTTAGATGATGTAGCCGCATACAACTACCGTGCGCCAGTGACTGATCAAGCACGTTTCGGTTTTGCGATTGCTAACCTGATCAACGGTGACGCACCGGCGGTAAATGATTTACCGGCTGATGTGAAAGCGAAAGTAGAAACCGTAGCTCAAGCCTTAGCGGGTGCGAAAAAACCTCTGATTATCAGTGGTAGCCATAGCGCTAGCGATGCGGTGATCGAAGCCGCCGCTAACGTGGCATTTGCGCTGAAAGCGAAGGGTGCGAACGTCGGTCTGTCTTATGTCGCGTCTCATGCCAACAGCTTTGGTCTTGCGATGATGAACGCATTGCCATTAGAAAATGCGTTCTCACGCATTGAAGCTAATGAAGCGGATGTGGCTATCGTGATGGAAAATGACCTTTACCGTCATAGCACCGTGGATGCTGTCAATAGCGCATTAGCGAAACTGAAGCACCTGATCGTGGCAGACCACCAGCACACAGACATCATGGATAAAGCGACATTAGTCCTGCCAGCGGCAAGTTTTGCTGAAGCGGACGGTACGCTTATCAACCAAGAAGGTCGTGCTCAACGCTTCTTCCAAGTCTTTGACCCAACTTACTACGATAACAGCATCGTGATGAACGAAAGCTGGCGCTGGATGCATTCACTGCAAACTGAAGCGCAGCAACGTGATGCAGATTGGTCGCAATTAGACCACGTTATCGAAGAGTGTGTGGCAGCTCTGCCACAATTTGCGGGTATTAGAGATACGGCACCGAAAGCCTCTTTCCGCATTCGTGGGCAGAAACTGGCACGTGAACCTCATCGTTACAGCGGTCGTACGGCAATGCTGGCAGACAAATCGGTTCATGAACCGCGTCAACCGCAAGATATCGACTCACCATTTGCGTTCTCAATGGAAGGGAATAACCAACCGAAAGCGCCACGCCAGCAAATTCCATTTGCATGGGCACCGGGCTGGAACTCACCACAAGCATGGAACAAATTCCAAGCAGAGGTGGGCGGACACTTACTGTTTGGTGATCCGGGTGTGCGTTTATTCAATTCGAAAGAAAACAAATTGGCGTACTTCACTGAGGTTCCGGCGGCTTACCAAAGCGGCGAAGCACAGTGGGTTGTGGCACCTTACTATCATCTATTTGGTAGTGATGAAACTTCACAACGTTCTGATGTGATCCAGCAACGTATGCCAGAGCCTTATATCATGTTGAACGCGCAAGATGCGGCGACACTCGGTCTAAATGCTGGCGTGAAAGCTGAATTTAGTCATGCAGGTCAAACCTTTAATCTGCCAGTGCGCATTAGTCAGCACCTTGCAGTGGGTCAAATCGGTTTACCTCTGGGTATGCCGGGAATTGCTCCGGTAATGGCGGGCGTGTCAGTGAATAATCTGCGGAGGGGCGCATGATGGATTGGATTTCTCCTGCGGTGATGGAAGTCCTGATTTCCATCCTTAAATCGGTTGTTATCTTGCTGGTTGTTGTGACCTGCGGGGCATACATGAGTCTCGGTGAACGCCGTATTCTCGGTCTATTCCAGAACCGTTACGGTCCTAACCGTGTGGGTCCATTTGGAATGGGACAACTGATTGCCGACATGTTCAAAATGCTGTTTAAAGAGGACTGGATCCCAGAGTTCGCGGACAAGAAAATCTTTACGCTTGCGCCGGTTATCGCATTTTGTTCTCTGTTCTTAGCATTTGCCATTGTGCCAGTCAGCCCGACTTGGCACGTCGCTGACTTGAACATCGGGATCTTATTCTTCCTGATGATGGCAGGTCTGGCAGTGTACGCGGTACTGTTCGCTGGTTGGTCAAGTAACAACAAATACTCCTTATTGGGTGCGATGCGTGCATCGGCTCAAACGGTGAGTTATGAAGTGTTCTTAGGCTTGTCACTGATGGGTGTGGTCGCGCAAGCGGGTTCATTCAACTTAATCGACATCGTGAATTCCCAAGAGGGTATGTGGAACGTGATCCCACAATTCTTTGGTTTTATCACGTTTGCGATTGCGGGTGTCGCAGTGTGTCACCGTCATCCATTTGACCAGCCAGAAGCGGAACAAGAGATTGCCGACGGTTACCACGTAGAATATTCCGGTATGAAATTCGGTCTGTTCTTCGTGGGTGAATATATCGGTATCGTGACCGTGTCCGCGCTGATTGTGACACTGTTCTTTGGTGGTTGGCATGGTCCATTCCTGCCTGCTTTCCTGTGGTTTGCGATTAAAACAGCCTTCTTCATGATGATGTTCATCTTGATCCGTGCTTCATTACCGCGCCCACGTTATGACCAAGTAATGTCCTTCGGCTGGAAAATTTGTCTGCCGCTGACACTGCTTAACCTGCTGGGTACCGCAGCAGTGATTTTATACAACGCTCAGTAAGGGGTGATTGAACCATGACATTAAAAGAGTTATTGGTCGGTTTCGCCACCCAAGTACGCAGTATTTGGATGGTGGGTCTACATGCGTTCGATAAACGGGAAACGCAAATGTACCCAGAAGAGCCGGTTTATCTGCCACCCCGTTACCGTGGGCGCATCGTGCTAACGCGCGATCCTGACGGTGAAGAGCGTTGTGTTGCGTGTAACTTATGTGCGGTTGCTTGCCCAGTGGGATGTATCTCACTGCAAAAAGCTGAGCACGAAGATGGACGCTGGTATCCCGAATTTTTCCGCGTGAACTTCTCTCGCTGCATTTTCTGTGGTCTGTGCGAAGAGGCTTGCCCAACCACGGCAATCCAATTGACGCCAGATTTCGAAATGGCAGATTGGCGTCGTCAGGATCTGGTTTATGAGAAAAACGACCTGTTGATTTCAGGACCGGGTAAATATCCTGATTATAACTTTTACCGTAAATCAGGTATGGCGATCGCAGGCAAAGATAAAGGCGAAGCGGATAACGAAGCGAAACCTATCAACGTCAAAGACCTGTTGCCGTAAGGAGCGATATTCATGGAATTTACATTTTATATCGCCGGTCTAGTTGCTGTTCTAGCAACTTTGAGGGTGATTACTAATACCAATCCAGTGCATGCGCTACTGTATCTGGTGGTTTCTCTGTTGGCACTGTCAATGGTGTTCTTCTCGCTCGGGGCGTATTTTGCCGGAGCGTTGGAGATTATCGTTTACGCTGGCGCCATTATGGTTCTGTTTGTTTTCGTGGTGATGATGTTGAACTTAGGTCGCTCAGTACAAGAACAAGAGCGCGCTTGGTTAACACCGAAAACGTGGATTGGTCCCGCAGTGCTATCTGCCGTTTTACTGGGCATTTTAGTGTATGGGATCACCAGCCTTTCTCACCAAGAAAAAACGGAAGGTGTGATTATCACAGCGAAAGAAGTGGGTATCAGCTTGTTTGGTCCTTACGTCTTAGCCGTTGAATTAGCATCGTTATTATTGCTCGCGGGTCTGGTTGTTGCCTTCCACGTGGGTCGTGACCGTTCAGAAAACAGCGCTGATCTTGTCAGCAACAGCCGTAATGCGGGGGAGAAACAATGATACCTCTTCAACATGGTCTGATTTTAGCGGCAATTATCTTTGTAATGGGACTGAGCTGTCTTGTTATTCGCCGTAACCTGCTTTTCATGCTGATCGGACTGGAAATCATGGTGAACGCAACGGCATTAGCCTTTGTGGTCGCAGGCAGTTTTTGGGGGCAACCAGATGGTCAGATTATGTATATTCTGGCTATCACTCTGGCGGCAGCGGAGGCGAGTATTGGATTGGCGTTGTTACTGCAACTCCATCGTCATCGTCAAAACCTGAACATTGATAAAGTCAGTGAGATGCGCGAATGAACTTACTCTATTTAACGATTCTGTTCCCGCTGTTAGGGTCTGTGCTTCTCGCATTTTCCCGCGGTCGTTGGTCAGAAAATGTATCCGCGATTATCGGTGCAGGCTCAGTGGGTCTGGCCGCTCTAGTTGCATTTTATGCAGGCTCTGAATTTTTAGCCCAACCTGTTTTAGCTAATGGTGGATATGAGCCATACCCACAAATGTTATGGACTTGGATGTCTGTGGGTAATTTCACCATCCCATTTAGCCTGTCCCTTGATGGTCTTTCTCTGACCATGTTAGGTGTGGTAACGGGTGTGGGCTTCCTTATTCATGTGTATGCCTCTTGGTATATGCGTGGCGAGGAAGGTTACTCACGTTTCTTCACTTACACTAACCTGTTTATCGCGAGCATGGTGGTATTAGTGCTGGCTGATAACATGATGCTGATGTATCTCGGTTGGGAAGGGGTAGGGCTGTGCAGTTATCTGTTGATTGGTTTCTATTACACCAATCCAGAGAACGGCAAAGCGGCAATGAAAGCCTTCTTTGTGACCCGTATCGGTGACGTGTTCTTGGCTATCGGCATGTTTATCCTGTACAACGAATTGGGTACCTTAAACTTCAGCGAAATGGCACAACGTGCGACTCAGTTGTCTCCAGAAGGCTTATCGATGCTGAACTGGGCAACGCTGATGTTATTAGGCGGTGCGGTAGGTAAATCAGCTCAGCTGCCATTACAAACATGGTTAGCTGATGCGATGGCGGGTCCAACGCCAGTATCTGCGCTGATCCACGCCGCAACCATGGTTACTGCGGGTGTGTACTTAATCGCGCGTACTCATGGTCTGTTCCTATTAACCCCAGATATTCTGCATTTAGTGGGTGTTGTGGGTGCGGTAACATTGCTGTTTGCAGGTTTCGCAGCATTGGTTCAAACGGATATCAAACGTGTTCTTGCTTACTCTACTATGAGCCAGATTGGTTACATGTTCTTGGCTCTCGGTGTACAAGCATGGGATGCGGCAATTTTCCACTTAATGACACATGCCTTCTTCAAAGCGTTACTGTTCCTGTCCGCAGGTTCGGTGATCATCGCGTGTCATCACGAGCAAAACATCTTCAAAATGGGTGGGCTGCGTAAGCAAATTCCATTCGTTTATATTGTGATGTTAATCGGTGGTAGTGCATTGGCCGCGTTGCCTCTGTTTACTTCTGGCTTCTACAGTAAAGATGCCATCTTGTGGGGCGCGAAAGTGGATGGGCAAACTGTGCTGTTATGGGCGGGTATCATCGGTGCATTAATGACCGCAATTTACACCTTCCGTATGATTTTCATCGTCTTCCACGGTGAAGCCAAAATCAAAGCGCATAAAGTTAAAGGCATCACTCACACTGTACCACTGGCTATTTTGGCAATCCTTGCAACCTTCGTGGGTGCGATGATCCACCAGCCATTAGAGGGCGTATTCCCTGCAAAACCTATGGAAGCTGAAGACGGTAAACTGTTTATCGAAGCTATCTCGGGTGGTTTTGCTATCGCAGGTCTGTTGATTGCGACGTTCCTCTATCTGTTTAGACGTTCTATCGTTGATGCGATTGCGAAAACAGCAATTGGTCGTTTCTTCTCAACGTGGTGGTACCACGCATGGGGCTTCGACTGGTTGTATGATGTAATTTTTGTAAAACCTTTCAAAGGAATTGCATGGTTACTCGAAAGCGATCCGATTAACTCACTGATGAATATCCCTGCACATCTTTCACGTTGGGCAAACAAAGGGCTTGCAGTGAGTGAAAACGGTCAGATCCGTTGGTATGTTGCCTCTCTGGGGCTGGGTGCAGTGCTGATTCTTGCTCTGCTGCTTTTGGTTTAATTAAGGGACACATTGCGCCATGCAATTATATTGGCTAATACTTATTCCCTTTATCGGTGCCCTGCTAAGCTGGCAGGCCGACCGATTCAGTCACCGCGCACCTCGTTGGGTTGCGCTGGGGACAATGGGGATCACGCTTATCCTTGCGGTACTATTTTGGGCGCAAGGGGATTATTCGCTGGTTAACCCGCAAGGTATTCCAGAGTGGCAAAATACATACTCAAGGGAATGGATCCCTGCGCTAGGTATCAATTTCTCGTTAGCGGTTGATGGATTATCGCTGTTGATGGTGGTGTTAACCGCCATCATGGGCGCGTTTTCAATCCTCAGTTCGTGGAGCGAGCAGCAAGAGAACCAAGGTGCTTATCACTTTAACCTGTTATGGATTATTGCAGGTGTGATGGGGATCTTCACGGCGGTTGACCTGTTCTTATTCTTCTTCTTCTGGGAAATGATGTTGATCCCGATGTACTTCCTGATTGCGAATTGGGGACACAAAGGGTCAGGTAACCGCCAGCATGTTAAGGCAGCGACAAAATTCTTTATCTATACGCAAGTCAGCGGTTTGATCATGCTGGTGGCGATTATCGGCTTAGTTATCCTTCACTGGATTGCGTTCAATGAGCTGACATTCGACTATAACGCGTTGCTAGGTACTGAAAGTGCGTTGTCAGGTACGGCGGGCTTCTTGCTGATGCTGGGCTTCTTTATTGCTTTCGCAGTAAAAATGCCATTAGTGCCATTCCATGGGTGGATGGCAGATACCCAAGAACAGTCGCCAACGGCGGGTTCTGTCGATATCTCCGGTATCATGCTGAAAACAGCCGCATACGGTTTGTTACGTTTTGTACTGCCATTGTTCCCTGAAGCTTCACTGCAATTTACACCAGTGGCAATGACGCTGGGTGTGATCAGTATCTTCTACGGTGCATGGTTAGCATTCAAACAGACGGATATTAAACGTTTAGCGGCGTACAGTAGCTTATCGCACATGGGCTTTGTGACCGTGGCTATCTATGCAGCATCGACACTGGCCTATCAAGGTGCTGTGGTGCAAATGATCACTAACGGTCTGTCGGGTGCGGCGCTGATTATTATCAGTGGTCAGCTGTACGAACGTACTCAGACTCGTGATATGCGCATGATGGGTGGATTATGGAAACGCATCAAATGGTTACCGGGTTTATCCCTGTTCTTTGCCGCAGCAACCTTAGGTATGCCGGGCACAGGTAACTTTATCGGCGAATTCATGATCTTCTTCGGTAGCTTCAGCCAATTCACATTAGTGACCTGCATTATGGTGTTTGGTGTGGTGTTTGCCTCTATCTATGCACTATGGATGATGCAGCAGACTTACTACGGAACGCCGAAATCAGAGACTGAACTGAAAGGGCTAACGGCTCGTGAGTTTGGTGTTTTACTGGTTCTGGCGGCTTTATTGGTTATCATTGGTTTCTACCCACAACCTATCTTAGATACGTCTGCGGGTTCGATGGAAACACTGCATAACCTGTATTCTGCTTCACTTTCAACACAAGGGTAGTAATTCGCCATGACAATAACAACTTTAGAATTGTTAGCAATGCTGCCGTTAATCCTTTCTGGATTGACTGCAGTGATTGTGATGCTGTCAATTGCGTGGCGGCGAGATCATTTAACCAGTGCCGGAATAACGGTTGTTGGCTTTCTCCTGACATTTGTTTCACTGATTTGGGTTAACGGCTATGCCATTCCTACATCAGTGGGCGAAGAAGCATTACTACCAAGAGCAGTGACTTCATTGCTGTTAGTTGATGGTTTTGCACTGTTCTACTCAGGACTGGTTCTGATCGCAGGTATGGGTACCGCTATTTTTGCTTATCATTGGCTAGAAGGCTTTAATGATAACAAAGAAGAGTTTTACCTCTTATTGAGCATTGCGGTGACGGGTGGTGTTCTACTGGGAATGTCGAACCATATGGCTTCGATGTTCATCGGTATTGAATTGATCTCTATTCCACTATTTGGCCTGGTGGCTTATACCTTTGAACGTAGCCGTACTTTAGAAGCGGGTATCAAGTATATGGTGTTATCCGCAGCAGCGTCGTCATTTCTGCTGTTTGGTATCGCTTTATTATACGCAGAATCAGGTAGCTTAAGCTTCAGCGTCGTCGGTCAAAGTTTAGCGAATAGCAGCATTCACGCGCCACTGATTTTAGTTGGTTTAGGTATGATGATTGTGGGCTTTGGCTTTAAATTATCGTTGTTCCCATTCCAATTATGGACCCCAGACGTTTATCAAGGTGCACCTGCACCCGTTGCCGCTTTCTTAGCAACGGGCAGTAAAATCGCTATCTTTGCGGTGTTGGTTCGCATCTTCTTAGAAGCACCAATTACGCATGTTGATGGCATCGCACAAACAGATACATTATTAGCAGTTGTTGGTGTGATTGCGATTGCGTCAATCTTGTTTGGTAACTTGCTGGCATTGACTCAGAAGAGTGCGAAGCGTCTGCTTGGTTACTCATCTATCGCTCATATGGGGTACTTACTGGTTACGTTAGTGGCAATGCGTGTTGATGCTCAATTGGCACAAGTCACCATTGCTATCTACCTGGTGAGCTATTTGTTAGCGAGCTTGGGTGCGTTTGGTGTGGTTAGCGTAATTTCTAGCCCATACCGTGGTGATGACCAAGATGATTTCAGTGCATTCCGCGGCTTATTCTGGCACAAGCCAGTCTTGGCGATGGTGATGACGGTGATGATGTTATCTCTAGCGGGTATTCCTATTACGCTTGGGTTCATTGGTAAGTTCTATGCCATCCTTTCGGCCGTATACGCACAATTGTGGTGGCTGACAGGGGCTGTGGTGGTAGGTAGTGCACTTGGATTGTTCTACTACTTGCGCTTTATGGCGAGCTTATATAGCCGTGATGCAGAACATGCAGACCGCTATACTGGACCAGAAAAAATGACGTTGGGAACTGTGTTTGCAGCGCTGTGTGCGATAGCGGTTATTGTGTTTGGTCTGTGGCCACAACCGATTATTGATATTGCAACATCGACACTGCCAGCACTTAGCTAAGTTTTAGTAAACAGCTAGGTTTAGTCAACAAGTCAGTTCCGATAAAATCCCCGTTACTTAACAGTAACGGGGATTTTTTTAATCCGGTAATTGTCGTTGATATTGGTACTCAATATCGTTCAAATAGGTCATTAGCATTTGGCTAACGGTTTTAATTTGATCAAAATTCAAACACTCCTCTGAGACTTTTTCACTCATAAAACCGCACCAAGACTCCCAATAAGATTTTAAAGCGCCGGCTTGAGTGATTATGGTCTGTTTATGGGTTTCTATCTGATTAATATCATTGGCATAGCTCATGAGCTGCGAGAGTCGAAATATATTATTATCTATCGTATTTATTTCTTCACGCGCCTCAATAATTTGGTCACTGATATAGATCCTTACATCAACAAGTTGACTAAACTCGAGCCCATCATCCACCATCGTTAATAAATTACGAATATAACTAATAGCCGCTTTCAGAATGTCTTTTTTATTGGGTTGGATATCAATAGAATCAATAAGCTCTTTCCCTTGAAAATATCGGTCAAAGAAATCTGTAATTTTATGCTTTAATATAATATCTTCTGCTGCGAGGATCACAGAGAGATTGTTATTTAATTCATTAATCTTAGATTGCTTACTATTTTTAGAGTTAACAAGAAATTCTTTTTGTTTGGTATATTGAGAATGCTTCAGTTTGTTAGGTTCATTTAGATGAAAAACTAATAATGATTCTAATGTATAGCGTGTTTTTGAAATAAGCTTTTCAAGTTCAAATTTGACATCCATTAAGTCATCGACAAAGCCTGTAATTGCAATTTTTCGGCGAATATCAGATAGATCATCATCATTATTTTCATATGTCAGCAATGCATAATCATCATTTTTAATAATATAGTTCAATTTGATTTTTAGAATGGGAACAGAGTTTCTAATCAGTTCATTGAGTCTTTCAATCTTAATTGCAATTTTTTGAATGCGACCATAAATAATATAGTCGTAGTTAAGAATATTTTTATTAAAAGAGCTAATGCTATTTGAAATACACCTTAATTGGTAGATATCAATGGAGGGTAACATAGGTAATTCGAGGTTATCATGCATATTAACGCCTTTTATTGTGAGTTTTTTTCATTGATTTGTAGCTCATCAAATAGCTTAATCAAATGAACTGAATAATCTTGAATAGAAGTCCAAGATGTGATGATACGTTTGAATTGCGTGATAAACCGGATCAGTTTTTCTGCATTGTTTATCCTTGCAAATATATCAATAGATTGTTTAATCTCTGTGAGGATTACGAGCCACATATAATCTAAGTGGTCAATAGCTAGACGTGCATCTTTAAATAAACTTTCAATTTTTTGTAAATTAATTTGAATATCAAAGATAGTTTTCTGTAGTAGCTGTTCTTGATGTAACTTATGATTTATTCCTTCGATTTCTTTGATTAATTTATTTTTCCTATCACGGATATTTTCTGCTTTTACACCAAAAATACTGCCTGTAATCACTAAACCAATAATGCCCCCCGCAAGACCTGTAAAGCAAAGCTTAACAAAGTGGCTATATTCCTGCTCTAATTGGTATAGTTCGTTTTTCTTAAAGGCGATAAGCTCTTTATAAAATGACTCGTTATTGCTGGGATCCTCGTTAGATTCTAATTGTTGATATAGTCCTTTTATTGTGAAGAGTAATGAATCTACATGGGTGTAGTCTGAAAGATATCCACCGGTAATATGCGCACGAAAATCTGAGACTGTGTTTTTAATTTGAATGGTTTTAATCGATTGCTGTTTTATATCTCCTTTAATTAACTGCAAAATGCTTAAAAGTTCAGTGGCAATTTGTTGGTCGTCATTTTGATAGGTGATTTGGTTTAAATCGCTTTCAGATAAATCCTCTAAGCTATCTGAGATTTTTTGAATAATCGGCATGTGATTAATATATTCAAGAATTTGATCACCAGTTTGTATGATGTTACGACTTGTTAATGACAAATCAATGGATTGCTCTTTCACTTTGAGTTCAACGTTATCCCAGGTGTTAGCGTGTTTACGAATACTCAGAATCGTCTCAGTTAATTCACTAGCTGGTAGTAATGAATCATTTTTATCATTAATGCCGAACCATTTTAAAATATCAATTTCTTTGATAGGAAGGGTTAGCGCAAACTGGACGTGTCGGTGAATATTAATTAAATCTTCGAGGGTGAATATACCCGCTGATCTTGCGGATAAGGAGTCTTGATTGGTTAACAATGCCAATGTTGCATCGCCAATATTTTCCTTTTCAATAATTCTGTCATAGTTAGACTGAGTATTCATTCTGGATTTCCAATTAATTAAATGAAGGTGGAATGATAAAATTAGAGAGCTAATTATCTTGTTGCTTTGATGATTAATTTATTTTTTACTTTTCGTTTTTAATAGTAATAAACAAGGGGCTTGTAACGTTCAAATTTATAACTCATAACCTACTAGAAACGCAGGGCTTATGTTGATATTAAAAAATGAAAATCAGCGCTAAAAAATAACTCATTGGTTGTAGTTTTAAATATTCATTTATTACATAAATTACAATTTTAAAATTTAGATATAGGATCATCACTGAGTTCTTAAGCTGAATATTATGATTTCAAATAATAAGTAATTAATCTTAATTAGGATTCAATATCTAGAACTAATTAAAGAATAAAAGTGGTTTATAAGGTGAATTATTGAAATTTTATATTTTACTCATAAGTTGATAGTGGAGTTATACAAATAAGAAGGGTGAGAGACTTTATTTAACAGTTTGATATGACATGATTTTGAAAATGCCCCCATGTCGTAAGCTTATCATTTTTGATTTCTATCTGACGGTTTTTTAAACATCTTGTGATATTAATAATGAATGTATTAATAAATTACATTGCGATATATAATAATTGTAAGTAAATCGATGTCGTTGTGATGGTGCAGTGGGAATCTAAAGTGACAAAAACAAAAATTGATAAATTATTAGCTGAAATTCTGACCCATTTGTCTACATTAGTACTCAATCCTAACGAATATACCCGCTTAGCGTGGAAGATGGATGCAAAAGAGGCGTTTCCTGGATTAGCGTGGTTATCGTCCCAAGATAGCTACCCTCAATTCTATTGGTATCACCGTACTGGCTCAGAGGAATGTAGTGCGTTAGGCACAGTAAAATCATTTAATGCTATCATGGATGCTGAGCAATTTATCTCCGAGCATACTGAAATCCCTGATATGCGATTATGGGGCCTCAATGGTTGGAATGGTGTGGGCGAAGGTATCAGTGAAACCCTTAAGCGAGAATCCGCATTCTATTTTCTACCTCGATTAGAAATCTTCCGCTTGCGCTCAACGGTGACTGTTGCTCTAAATATTGATGGTGCACAGGATCTCCAAGCCGCTATTGCTTTTGTACAGCAGTTAAATTCGGTATCGAATAGCGTATCCCCATTATCCACTCAAATCATTGGGCAGCAGCATATTCCCGATCATGATGAATGGTGTGCGTTACTCACTGGGGCAATTCACGATATGCGTGCAGGTAAAATGGAGAAAGTGGTGATGGCACGGGAAACCAAATTGTCACTATCTAAGCCCATAACTGCGGCAGAGTTTTTATCTGCTAGCCAAAAAGTGAATCACCATTGCTACCATTTTATGATGGCGTTTAGTGCGCACTCCGGCTTTATGTCATCGACCCCAGAGCGCCTTTACTTGCGCCAAGGCACTCAACTTAATTCTGAAGCACTAGCCGGTACGGTTGCTAACCATGTTGATGATGGGATTGCGGCTGAAAATGCCAAATGGTTAATGGAAGACAGTAAAAACCAGCATGAAAATTTAGTGGTGGTTGATGATATTTGTCAGCAATTACAAGGTGCGGTAACGGGTATTGATGTCTCCCCCGCGAAGGTGATCCGCCTGAGAAAAATCCAACATTTATATCGCTCCATTGCCGCGACCCTATTAGCGCCCTCAGACAGCGATTGTTTGCAACGTTTACAACCGACGGCAGCGGTATGCGGCTTACCCCGTCGCGTTGCTCGTGAATTCCTTGCCGAGCACGAGCCATTTTCTCGTGGTTGGTATGCAGGAACGGGTGGCTTTGTCAGTTTAAATCGCAGTGAATTTGCGGTTTCTCTGCGCTGCGCTCAAATTGATGGTACCCAGATATCCCTCTATTCAGGCGCAGGGATTGTGAGTGGTTCAGATCCTGAACAAGAGTGGGAAGAAATTGAAAACAAAGCGGCTGGGCTGAAATCCTTACTTAAAACGCAATGAAAAACCAAGCACAATGAAAAAATAGCCTAAAAACCCTATAGCTAAAATGGTTATTTCTTTTTTATTTTCAATTAGTTCATGAAAAATTGTTTTGAGATCAAGAAATTTTTCTCAATCCTATTACACTCAGCATCATGAATAAGTTACCGAGCACATTATGTCGAATTCAGCATTTAATCTCCGTTGGGCTGAGGTAATTATTGAGGCGCTAGCCCGTCACGGAATGAAAAATATCTGCATAGCTCCCGGCTCTCGCTCCACGCCGTTAACGTTAGCCGCTGTGAATAATGCAAAACTTCATTGCCATACGCACTTTGATGAGCGCGGATTAGGTCATCTTGCTCTTGGGCTTGCGAAAGCGAGTGGAGAACCTGTTGGCGTGATTGTCACCTCAGGGACGGCAGTCGCTAACCTGTATCCCTCTCTGATAGAAGCTGGATTAACGGGGGAAAAAGTCATTTTCCTCACGGCAGACAGACCGCCAGAATTAATTGACTGCGGTGCCAATCAGGCTATCCGCCAAACCCATATTTTTGCTAGCCATCCGTTCGAAAGTTTAATGCTACCAAGACCCACGCGCGATATTTCAGCGAAGTGGCTGGTTTCTGCGCTAGATAACGGGATGAATCAGCTGCGTCATGGGGCATTCCATGTGAACTGTCCTTTTGCTGAACCGCTGTATGGTGAAACTGAAGGGGAAACCGAGTGGCAAGCCAGTTTAGGTAATTGGTGGCAATCATCTCACCCGTGGCTAAGCGAACCTCTAACCCATACTGTCGCATTAGTGGCTGACTGGTATTTCTGGCGTCAGAAAAAAGGGGTCGTGATCGCAGGGCGTATGAGCAGCAATGATGGCGAGCTTGTTGCAAAATGGGCGGCAGAACTAGGCTGGCCAGTTATCGGTGATGTGCTCTCTCAGACTGGACAACCTTATCCATGTGCTGATTTATGGTTACAACACCCGAACGCTAAAGCCTGGTTAGATGAAGCAGAATTAGTGGTTCAGTTTGGCTCCAGCATAACAGGAAAACGCGCATTACAGTGGCAAAGCCAGTGTCATCCTCAAGAGTATTGGATAATTGATACTATTCCCGGGCGTTTAGATCCTGCCAACCATCAGGGTCGTAAGCTCACTTGCAGCGTAAAAGGGTGGATAGAGCAACATCCTGCTCAACCGCGCGGTGCATGGTGCGAAGGCTTAACGGACTTAACAAATCGTACCTTGCAACATGTTCAAACCCAGCTGCAAAACCAATTTTCTGAAGCTGCGGTAGCGCATCAACTCCCTGAACTTCTCCCGCCTTGCGGACAACTTTTCGTGGGGAATAGCTTAATTGTGCGTTTAATTGATGCACTGGCTCAATTGCCTGCGGGTTACCCGGTATTTAGTAACCGTGGCGCCAGTGGTATCGACGGGTTGATCTCGACGATGGCTGGTGTACAGAGAGCGACAGCAAAACCGACACTCGGTATCGTCGGGGATATATCCGCATTGTATGATTTGAACAGTTTGGCATTGTTGCGCGAACCTTCTGCTCCTAGTGTGTTGATTATTGTGAACAATAATGGCGGGCAAATTTTCTCGATGCTGCCAACCTCCCCAGAAGCTCGCCAAAACTATTATTGCATGCCACAAAATGTAAGCTTTGAAGGTGCGGCGATGATGTTTGGTCTGCAATACTGCGCGCCAACAGATTGGTCGAGCTTAAAAGAGACAGTGCAAGAATTCTGGTTCAAGCAACGCGGTACACTGCTGATTGAGTTAGTGGTTGATGGGGATGAAGGTGCTCGAACACTAAAACAATTACTGCAAGACGTGGAAAGTTTACCGTGCTAGCGGCGCACTATTATCCGAGTCAGGAACAACCTGCCAACGGCAAAAAAACACCGTGGCTAGTTTTCCTTCATGGCTTATTAGGGAGTCACGATGATTGGTCATCGATTGTTGAGGCTTGCCCCAATTATCCGCGCTTAGTGGTCGATTTGCCGGGGCATGGTGATTCACGCAATATCGGCTGCCAAGGTTTTGTTGATTTTGATACGCAACTGACTCAGTTGTTGGCGCGTTACTCTGTTTCGCAATATGTGTTGATTGGCTATTCGCTCGGCGCCCGCTTAGCGATGCACTTTGCCTGCTTTAGCACTCATCAAGGGCTACAAGGGTTGGTGATTGAAGGGGGCAACGTTGGTTTACAGAGTGAACAAGAACGTATTGCGAGAGCTGATAACGACCATCGCTGGGCAGAACGTTTTCGACATCAGCCAATCGAACAGGTTTTGAATGACTGGTATCAACAAGCGGTTTTTGCCGACCTTACATCGGCTCAGCGTGAAAAATTGGTAGCACTCCGAGGTCAAAATAACCCATTGGCCGTTGCCGATATGCTAGAAAATACGTCGCTATCCAAACAACCATTTTTAGCTGAGTCATTAAAGCAATTATCGGTCCCTTACTGTTATTTTTGCGGTGAGAAAGACCAAAAATTTCGAGGCGTTTCGCAACAATATGCATTGCCGTTTACGCTAATTGATAATGCAGGGCATAATGCGCATCGGGAAAATCCCCAACATTATGCAGCTGCACTTCACTATTTTTTATCACACTGTGGTTAAAGGAACTTGATAATGATTTATCCAAGCGAAGAAAAACTGTACGCACCGATTGAGTGGCAAGATTGCTCAGCAGGTTTTGACGATATTCGATATCACAAATCCCCTGAAGGGATTGCTAAAATTACCATTAACCGCCCTGAAGTGCGCAATGCATTCCGTCCGCAAACCGTAAAAGAGATGATCCAAGCATTATCAGACGCGCGTTATGACGACCATATCGGGACTATCATCCTAACGGGTGAAGGTGAAAAAGCGTTCTGTGCTGGTGGTGACCAGAAAATTCGTGGCGACTACGGCGGGTATCGCGATGAAAGCGGTACGCACCATCTGAACGTATTGGATTTCCAACGTCAAATTCGTACCTGTCCAAAACCTGTTGTTGCAATGGTTGCTGGTTTCTCCATCGGTGGCGGTCACGTTTTACATATGATGTGTGACTTAACCATCGCAGCCGATAACGCGATTTTCGGTCAAACGGGTCCTAAAGTTGGCTCGTTTGATGGCGGCTGGGGCGCATCTTATATGGCGCGTATCGTCGGTCAAAAGAAAGCCCGCGAAATTTGGTTCCTGTGCCGTCAGTACAATGCGCAAGAAGCGTTAGACATGGGTCTGGTAAACACCGTTGTACCTTATGCTGGCTTAGAAAAAGAAACAGTACGCTGGTGCCGAGAAATGCTGGAAAACAGCCCAATGGCATTACGTTGCTTGAAAGCGGCACTGAACGCTGACTGTGATGGTCAAGCGGGTCTGCAAGAATTAGCGGGTAACGCAACGATGCTGTTCTATATGACCGATGAAGGTCAAGAAGGGCGTAACGCATTCAACGAAAAGCGTGCGCCAGATTTTTCTAAATATAAGCGTAATCCATAATGAGAAAAGCCAAACTTTACTCGTTCAGCCTGCCGATGGAGGCAGGCGTTATCCTTCGCTATCAACGACTAAAAACCCGTGATGGGCTTTTGGTTTGTTTACAAGATGGGGATAGCGAAGGCTGGGGGGAAATTTCACCTCTGCCAGAATTTAGCCGTGAAACGTTGGAAGAAGCAACAGCCGACACCATCGCATGGCTAAATGAATGGGTGAATGAAGGCACAATGACGCCAAGCCATTTACCTTCAGTTGCCTTTGGCTGTAGCTGTGCATTAGCAGAGCTGACCGGTGAACTTCCACAACAAGCTAATTATCGTAAAGCGCCATTATGCAGCGGTGACCCTGATGACCTAATCCTAAGCCTCGATGCCATGGAAGGGGAAAAAGTCGCCAAAGTGAAAGTGGGGCTTTATGAAGCTGTGCGTGATGGCATGGTGGCAAACTTATTATTGGAAGCGGTGCCTGAGCTAAAACTGCGCTTAGATGCTAACCGCAGCTGGACCCGAGCAAAAGCAGATGGTTTCGCTAAATATGTGAATCCAGATTACCGTGCACGAATTGCGTTCCTTGAAGAGCCATGCAAAACCCGTGAGGAGTCTTTGCAATTTTCTGCGGATACTGGCATCGCCATCGCATGGGATGAAAGTGTGCGCGAAGATGACTTCAAAGTAGAAGCGCGACCGGGTGTGGCGGCTATTATCATTAAACCGACCTTAACGGGCAGCTTGAGTTATTGCCGTAGTTTGGTGGAGCAAGCTCATCAGTTAGGGATGCAGGCTGTGATCAGCTCATCCATCGAAAGCAGCTTTGGTTTAACCCAATTAGCGCGGGTCGCAAATTGGCTAACGCCGAATACCATTCCAGGTTTAGATACGGTTTCACTGATCCAATCTCAATTGGTGAGACCTTGGCCACAATGCCAAATTCCTGTTCAACAGTTAGATGAGCTGACAGTTGTATGGCAGAGTTAGCATCATCGTCTAGCCGCTTTACCGACTGGCCTTGGCAGCATTGGGCCAGTCTTCAACCAAATAACATTGCACTTTTTACGGATACTGATGCGGTAACGTGGGCGGCATTAAATCAGCAGATTGCCGATTTAGTCACTTACTTTGCGATGCAAGGCGTGCAAGAAGGGCAATGTGTCGCTTTGCGCGGTAAAAACTCCGTTGAACTGCTACTCAGTCAATTGGCGTTGCTAGCTTGTGGGGCGAAAGTCTTGCCTATCAATCCTCGCCTTCCTGAACGGTTGTTAGATGAATTACTGCCACATCTTGATATTAGCGCAGTGATTGATTTTACCGATGAACAAAACGCGCTCGCGAATTATCGTCATTTGGACCACCAGCTTTATTATCATTTTATTGAATATGACGATTTTCCTTCGGTAAGCTTTCAGAAAATTGCTGAGCAACCTGCAACGTTAATTTTAACCTCAGGTTCTACGGGGTTACCTAAAGCGGCTGTACACAGTATTTCGGCGCATTTGAACAGTGCGGCTGGCGTGTTGGATGCCATGAATTATCAGCAAGAGGATTGCTGGCTACTTTCATTGCCATTATTTCACGTTTCAGGGCAAGGAATTGTATGGCGTTGGTTACTGAGCGGTGCAAAACTCGCCATTCGTTCTACACCATTGCCCGAAGCATTACAGGGTGTCACCCATGCATCATTAGTGCCGACTCAACTATGGCGGTTACTGAATGACGAGATGCCGTTAAATCTTTCGTTAAAAGAAGTCTTGTTGGGGGGGGCTATGATCCCAACCAGTTTAACGGAGCTAGCCGAGCAACGTGGTATTGTATGTTGGAGTGGTTATGGGATGACAGAAATGGCGTCAACCGTGTGTGCCAAACGTACAGATGGTAAGAAAGGTGTAGGGCTTCCATTAGCGGGTAAACAAGTACGGCTGGTGGATGATGAAATTCAAATTCAGTCGGACAGCCAATCTTTAGGGTATTGGTTTGATGGGCAATTACATCCTTTAAATTTAGTGGATGGATGGTTTAAAACCAATGACAAAGGTGCCTTTATTGAGGGTGAATATCAGGTTTTAGGTCGTTTGGATAATCTATTCATTAGTGGCGGGGAGTGTGTGCAGCCTGAAGATATTGAAGCGGTGATCAATGCTCATCCTGGTGTGCACCAAAGCTTTACTGTTCCTGTTGATGATGTGCAATTTGGACAGCGCCCAGTGGCAGTGATTGACGCTGATGAATCAATGAATTTGAACATGTTGGCGGATTGGCTAAAAGATAAATTAGCCCCGTATCAATTCCCCATGGCGTTTTATCGCCTAGAACCTGAATTGAAAGCGGGGGGGATTAAAGTCTCTCGCCAGCAGGTGAAGCGATGGGTGTTAACACAAAGATAGTGATGAACTAAACGCAGAATGAATTAAGGAATAGATAAAAGCGCTAGAAAGTTCTAGCGCTTGGTCATAACAGGAAATGCTTGTTTATTTCAGCGCATTCAACGCTTTTTCAACACCAGCACCGTATTCTGGGTGCACTTTCTTAAACAACTCGATTTGACGTTTTTGTGTCTCTTCTGACGCTTCAATCAACTCACCCGCTAAACGTTGGAACATACGTTGATGTTCGGCATCGTCCAGCAATTCATACAGTGCACGAGGTTGGCTGAAGTAATCTTCATCTTCACGGTGATTCCAGTGATCAGCCGCACCTTCGATGGATAATGGTGGTTCGCTATAGTCCGGTTGTTCTTGGAACATACCTGCGCTGTTTGGCTCATAAGTCACGGTATTGCTGCTATTACCATCAATGCGCATTGCACCATCACGATGATAATTGTGGAATGGGCAGCGTGGGGCATTCACCGGAATTTGATAGTGGTTAATACCTAAACGGTAACGCTGAGTATCCCCATAAGAGAATAAGCGACCTTGCAGCATTTTGTCTGGAGAGAATCCAATGCCCGGAACGATATTCGCTGGGCTAAATGCCGCTTGTTCCACATCCGAGAAATAGTTATCTGGGTTGCGGTTCAGTTCAAAATAGCCCACATCAATCAATGGATAATCTTTGTGTGGCCACACTTTGGTTAGATCAAATGGGTTATAAGGGACGGTTGACGCCTCTTTTTCTGGCATGATCTGAATCTGTAAGTTCCAGCGAGGGTATTCTTTACGTTGGATAGCATCGAACAGGTCACGTTGAGAGCTTTCACGATCTTTACCAATCAGCGCTTCTGCTTCGTCATCCATAAGGTTTTCGATACCTTGCTGGCTACGGAAGTGGAATTTCACCCAAAAACGTTCGTTATTCGCATTGATAAAGCTATAGGTATGGCTACCAAAACCGTGCATAAAGCGATAACTTTTTGGTAAGCCGCGGTCGCTGACATCAATGGTTAATTGATGAAGCGCTTCAGGTAAGTGGGAGAAGAAATCCCATTTATAGGCAGCGCTACGCATATTGGTGTAAGGGCAGCGTTTAACAACGTGGTTTAAGTCAGGGAATTTCAGCGGGTCACGCAGATAGAATACAGGGGTGTTGTTACCCACCATATCCCAGTTGCCTTCTTCGGTATAAAACTTCATGGCGAAACCACGGATATCGCGCTCGGCATCAGCTGCACCACGTTCACCGGCTACGGTGGAGAAGCGAACAAATAAATCAGTTTTCTTGCCAATTTCACTGAATAATTTTGCGCGGGTATAGCGGGTAATGTCATGGGTGACAGTGAAAGTACCGAATGCCCCTGAACCTTTAGCGTGCATACGGCGCTCTGGGATCACTTCACGATCGAAGTGGGCGAGCTTTTCCAAAAACCAAACATCTTGCAACAGCATCGGGCCACGTTTACCCGCAGTCATCACGTTATTGTTATCCACAACAGGTGCGCCTGAAGCGGTAGTTAAACCTCTTTTTTTCATCACAATACTCCCAAGCTATTAGATTTATAGACTACACAAAAGTAACTAACTGGATGAATATTTGTAGAATATCACTTCATCTCTATAATAAACTTGATGAACAGTATAATAAGCAAAGAATTAATTATCTAATCGCTCTGACCAATCACTGTAATCATAGTAAGAAGTTTAGTCAGAAAATGAAGAATTGATTGAAGTAAACCACTGATGAATTTCACTTATTGTGCGTTAAACGGTGTTCTAACGTAAATTTAAGCAAAAAAGACTGAGTACGTGCACTAAATCACGTAACATCGTCACGATACTTTAATTTTTAATAATAAAGGAAATGATAATGCGCAAAGTTCTTTTAGCTGTTGCAGCGACCTCTGCATTTTATATGGGTGCTGCCCAAGCAATTTCTGCTGATTTCAGCGCGGGTGAACATTTTACAGAATTAAGTGCTGGTTTAGGAACTCAAGGTTCAGGTTTAGCATTTAATGGCTCTTGGGCTCGTAGCGATCATAATGGCGAGTTAGGTAGCTTAGGCGCAACTTTCGGTCTGCCATTAGGACCATTTAATGCCTATGTAGGTGGTAAAGCATTGTATTTATCTCCTGAAGATGGTTCTAACGGTGCAGCGGCAGCATTAGGCGGCGGCTTAAGTTGGCAAGCACTGCCATCATTAAGTTTCTACGGTGAAGCGTATGGCGCACCAGAATCACTGACTTCAGGCAGCAAATCCTACATGGAAGCGAAAGCAGGTGCGCGCTATACCGTGTTTAAACCGCTGTCGGTTGATGCGGGTTATCGTCTGATTGAGATGAAAGGCGCGCATGATGATCGTAATGAGAAGTTGGCAGACGGATGGTATGTGGGCGCCGGCCTATCCTTCTAATATTCTCGTCATATTTTGATTTGTGGCGTTGTTGGCTGCACTCGGATACTCGGGTCACATACTCATGTATGCTCCCCAAGATATCCTCGTTTGCCGCCTAGCCACAATTCAAACTATTTAGAGAATAATGCTAGTGCTCATTATGAGTTGAAAAATGGCAGTGATAGTTTTTCAAAAAAAACATCAAAAAATGCCAAGAAAAACACCCCAAATTGGGGTGTTTTTTTATGAATGAAACTCTAGGGATTAACCAACGTTTGGTAGGAAGCCGGCCACGATGGCGAATTGGATGGCGATGACTGCGATACCGCACAGCAGAACTAAAGTGAGGATTGGTGTGCCGCCTTTGACGCGGTAAATGCCATTCGCTTCTAACTTGCGTACGCGCATGGTTAACAGTGCCGGTATGATTAATGCTAGGACTGATAATGCGACAGCGGCGTAAGTTAATGCTTGAACAAAACTACTGAAGAACAACGCTGCGAGTAACGGGGGTACGAAGGTCAGCAGCGTGGTTTGTGCACGACCAATAAAATCATTACTACGCTTAAATAAGTCTGCAAGGTAATCAAACAAACCTAAAGCCACACCTAAGAAGGAAGTCGCTAACGCTAAATCCATAAACAGGGCAACTGCCATATTCACTCGAGGGGTGGCAACCACATCACGGATTGCGGTTAATAATCCATTTAAACCTGAAGACTGGGCAAGGATCCCCATAAATGTATTGGATGGGATAGCGCCGAGAGTTGCGATTTGCCATAAAATGTAGGCAACCAGAGGAATTGCACTCCCTGTAATGAAAATGATACGCAGCTTGCGTACATCACCATTCATGTAATTGACTAAACTAGGTACGCTTCCGTGGAACCCAAAAGAGGTAAAAATCACGGGAACAGCAGCGAGTATAAGGCCTTTTTCCAGCGGCATTGTGCTTAGGTTAACCGCCTCGGCATGAGGCATCATAACGGCCAGCATAATCACTAAGAAAATCGTCTTAGCGGTGAAAAGAATACGGTTAATAAAATCAACAGAGTGTGTACCCACACAGACCACAGCACCGCCAACAATGGTGAACATAATAATGGCTGTTTGAGTCGAAACCGTAATCCCCCACCAAGAAGATAGGCTATCAGAGATAAGCACTCCAGCCCCGCCAATATAGGCAGTTGTCAGAGCATACATCAGTAATAACATACTCAAACCAGTGACAATTTGACCGACAGGACCGAGGTACTTTTTCGCAACACTACCGAGCCCCATATTGGCAGGATTATGTTGATATACCTCGACTAGTAGTAATGAGGTATAACTCATTAGCATCCATAAACCAATCAACAAACATACTATTCCAGTGAAGCCAACACCTGCTGCCGCTAGCGGCATTGCTAGCATTCCTGCGCCAATTGTTGTTCCTGCCACGATCAAAATACTGCCAAGGGTACGATTCTTCACAAATTCCTCTGATTGAATTCGGGTTATTAATAATTTAAGCAGATTATGCGATTGCGATTACTCTGTCAAATCTGAATTACAGTGTGTGTAAATAAATATTAACAGTCTAAATAAGTCAAAAATTCTATTAATGTATGGGCAAGTAACAACTTGCTCGCTAAGGGTGAATTTTTGTTAAGAATGAAAATAAGAAGTGAAACTTGATGAGGGTTAAATGTTAAAAAATGGGGTTTATAAGATTGATTTTACTCATTATATTATTTAACTGAGTATTATGGCAGCAACTAAAGGGGAATTTTGTGATGGGACCAAAATATTAGGAATGAAAATAAAACAATATTGTTTTTTAAATTAATATAAATCAAATTAATACGTTAAGACCATCTGGATAATAAGGGAAACCTATAAATAAAGGATGGACCTATGGACTTTATGATTCAACTTGCCATTATTCTTGTCTGCTTGTTCTACGGAGCAAGAAAAGGGGGTATGGCGCTCGGGCTGCTAGGCGGTGTTGGCCTAGTTATACTTGTCTTTGGTTTTGGTTTGCCTCCAGGAAAACCGCCTGTAGACGTTATGCTTGTTATCATTGCTGTTGTTGCAGCATCAGCAACCTTACAAGCATCAGGCGGTTTGGACGTTATGCTACAAATCGCAGAACGTTTACTGCGTAAAAATCCAAAATACATCTCTATTGTTGCACCTTTCGTTACCTGTATTTTAACCATTTTGTGTGGTACCGGGCATGTGGTATATACCATTTTGCCAATCATTTACGATGCAGCGATCAAGAATAATATTCGTCCTGAAAGACCAATGGCGGCGAGTAGTATCGGGGCGCAAATGGGGATTATTGCCAGCCCTGTTTCCGTGGCAGTTGTTTCTTTAGTCGCAATGTTAAATGGCGTGTCCATCAACGGTAAATCATTAGAATTTTTAGATTTACTGGCAATCACTATCCCATCAACCTTAATCGGTATCTTAGCGATAGGTATCTTTAGCTGGTTCCGCGGTAAAGATCTGGATAAAGACCCGGTATTCCAAGAATTTATCTCAGTGCCTGAAAACCATGACTATGTTTATGGTGATAGCGTTACGCTGTTAGATAAAAAATTGCCAAAAATTAACTGGGTAGCAATGTGGATTTTCTTAGCATCCATCGTGGTGGTGGCATTACTGGGTGCATTTTCTGAGCTCAGACCATTAATTAACGGTAAGCCGTTATCGATGGTGCTAGTGATCCAGATGTTTATGTTATTAGCGGGTGCGCTGATCATTATCATCTGTAAAACCAATCCAGGACAGATTTCTAAAAACGAAGTGTTCCGGTCGGGGATGATTGCTATCGTGGCGGTATATGGTATCGCGTGGATGGCAGAAACCATGTTCGGTGCCCATATGGATGAAATCAAAGGCACTTTAGGTTCATTAGTCAAAGATTTCCCTTGGGCGTATGCGGTGATTTTGCTGTTGGTATCCAAGTTTGTTAACTCACAAGCAGCGGCATTAGCGGCAGTAGTGCCAATCGCTCTGGGTATTGGTGTTGACCCTGCATATATTATTGCTTCTGCACCAGCGTGTTACGGTTACTATATCCTGCCAACTTATCCAAGTGACCTTGCGGCGATTCAGTTTGACCGTTCTGGTACTACACGTATTGGTAAGTTTGTTATCAACCACAGCTTTATCTTGCCTGGTCTAATTGGGGTGGGTGTATCCTGTGTGTTTGGTTGGATTTTTGCTGCAATGTACGGTTATCTATAAAAATACCCGTCATACTTCAAATTGCAGGGGGTTAGCTGCTTACCGGTAACTCGCATTATTTTAGGTATGATTTTATAAGCAAAAAGCGATTGCTCGAGTCATCAAAGCAATCGCTTTTTATTGTTAGATATGCAGTATTACTAGCGCGGCTACTCGATTTCAATATCGGATAGCGGGTGACAACAGCAGGGCAGAATTTCACCCTCTTGAACAAAAGCGAGCGGTTTACGTTTGTATCCAACCTTTCCCTTTAATAATGTTACGCGGCATGAGCCACAGTAGCCTTCTCGACATTGGTACTCGACAGGCACTCGGCTATCTTCAAGGGCATCCAATAAACTGGTGTGAACATCCGTGTGGTAGGGAACTTGCACACCCTGCGTAAGACGCAGGGTGATTTTATGACTTGCCATAATTACAGTTCGAAATCACTCAAATCATCGGTGTTAACTTCAGCGTCAATCTGACCGACTAAATAAGAGCTGACTTCGACTTCTTGTGGCGCCACTTGAACGTTGTCAGACACTAACCATGCGTTGATCCATGGAATAGGGTTAGAACGCGCTTCAAATGGTAATTTCAGGCCAACTGCTTGCATACGAATGTTGGTAATATATTCCACATATTGGCACAGAATATCTTTGTTCAGACCAATCATCGAGCCTTCGCTGAACAGATATTCAGCCCACTCTTTTTCTTGTTCTGCCGCATCCACAAACAGGCGATAGCATTCATCTTCACACTCAGCGGCAATCTCTGCCATTTCAGGATCGTCTTGACCTGAGCGTAACAGGTTCAGCATATGCTGAGTTCCCGTTAAGTGCAGCGCTTCATCTCGAGCAATCAGCTTGATGATTTTTGCGTTACCTTCCATCAATTCGCGCTCAGCAAAGGCGAAAGAGCACGCGAAGCTGACGTAGAAACGAATTGCTTCAAGGGCGTTAACGCTCATTAAGCATAAATAAAGTTGCTTTTTCAGTGCTCGCAGTGAAACAGTGACTTGTTTACCACCCAGCGTATGGGTCCCTTCACCAAACATATGGTAATAGTTGGTCATTTCGATCAGCGTGTCGTAGTACTCAGAAATATCTTTTGCACGCTTGAGAATTTCTTCATTTTCAACGATATCATCGAAGATAATCGCCGGGTCATTCACGATATTACGAATAATATGTGTGTATGAACGTGAGTGAATTGTTTCTGAGAATGACCAAGTCTCAACCCAAGTTTCTAATTCTGGGATTGAAATCAGTGGCAAAAATGCCACGTTAGGGCTGCGACCCTGAATAGAGTCGAGCAGCGTTTGGTATTTCAGGTTACTGATAAAAATGTGTTTTTCATGATCAGGCAGCGCATTATAGTCAATACGGTCGCGCGCCACGTCAACTTCTTCTGGGCGCCAGAAGAATGAGAGTTGCTTTTCAATCAGTTTTTCAAAAATAGGATATTTTTGCTGATCAAAACGGGCAACGTTCACAGGCTGGCCGAAAAACATCGGCTCCAGCAGCTGGTTATTTTTTTTCTGAGAAAAAATCGTGTATGAATGTGACATAACCATCCCTATTAAATTTTACAAGCCCCGCCTTCACAATCAGAATCTGCGCTTTCAACAACTTCTTCCAGATCCCCCTGAACATCTTCAGCACCGTCGCGGGTGTTGTGGTAGTAAAGTGTTTTCACACCAAACTTGTAGGCTAACAATAAATCTTTTAACAGTTGATTCATTGGCACTTTGCCATTCGGGAAACGGGTTGGGTCATAGTTTGTGTTAGAAGAAATCGACTGGTCGATAAACTTCTGCATGATCCCAACTAACTGCAAATAGCCGCTATTGGAAGGCATTTGCCATAATAGCTCGTAAGCACCTTTCAGATTTTCGTAATCTGGCACCACTTGGCGCAGGATACCGTCTTTTGATGCTTTAATACTGATATAACCACGTGGTGGTTCGATACCATTGGTCGCGTTAGAAATCTGAGACGAGGTCTCTGATGGCATTAATGCAGACAGCGTTGAGTTACGCAGACCGTACTGTTTGATCTCTTTGCGCAGCGCTTCCCAATCATAATGCAGTGGTTCGTCAGTTAATTTATCGAGCTCACGTTTGTAAGTATCGATAGGTAACACGCCTTGCGCATAAGTGGTTTCATTGAACCACGGGCAAGCACCTTGCTCTTTCGCTAATTCATTTGAGGCTTTCAGTAAGTAATATTGGATTGCTTCGAATGTTTTGTGCGTCAGGTTGTTGGCGCTACCATCGGAGTAACGAACACCGTGCTTCGCTAAGTAGTAAGCGTAGTTAATCACACCAATACCCAGAGTACGACGACCCATAGAGCCTTTCTTCGCCGCAGGGATTGGGTAATCTTGGTAGTCTAACAGTGCGTCTAATGCACGAACCGCTAAGATAGCTAACTCTTCTAACTCATCGAGGCTTTCAATGGCACCTAAGTTAAACGCTGACAGCGTACACAAGGCAATTTCACCATTTTCGTCATTGACGTTATTTAATGGTTTAGTTGGCAGTGCAATTTCCAGACACAGGTTGGATTGACGAACAGGGGCAACCTGCGGGTCAAATGGGCTGTGGGTGTTGCAGTGGTCAACGTTTTGAATATAGATACGACCTGTAGATGCGCGTTCTTGCATCATCAATGAGAATAATTCAACCGCTTTCACGCTAGATTTACGGATTTTCTCATCTTGCTCATATTGCACATATAGGCGTTCGAACTCGTCTTGATCCGCGAAGAATGCATCGTACAAGCCCGGAACATCAGACGGGCTGAATAGGGTGATATCTTGGTTTTTGATCAGGCGCTCGTACATTAATTTGTTGAGCTGTACACCGTAGTCCATATGGCGAACACGGTTCCCTTCAACACCACGGTTGTTTTTCAGCACTAATAAACTTTCTACTTCTAAGTGCCAGATAGGGTAGAACAAGGTTGCTGCACCACCACGTACGCCACCTTGAGAGCAAGATTTTACCGCAGTTTGGAAATGCTTATAGAATGGGATACAGCCAGTGTGGAATGCTTCGCCACCACGGATTGGGCTACCCAGCGCACGAATGCGACCCGCGTTGATACCGATACCGGCACGCTGAGAGACATATTTCACGATAGCACTTGAGGTTGCATTGATAGAATCAAGGCTGTCACCGCACTCAATCAGAACACATGAGCTGAATTGACGTGTAGGTGTACGTACCCCCGCCATAATTGGCGTAGGTAAAGAAATTTTGAATGTTGATACCGCGTCATAGAAGCGGCGGATGTAATCTAAACGGGTTGCTTGTGGATAATGAGAGAACAAGCATGCAGCAACCAGAATATATAAAAACTGGGCGCTTTCGTAGATTTCACCGGTGACACGGTTTTGAACTAAATATTTCCCTTCCAACTGTTTAACAGCGGCGTAGGAGAAATTCATATCACGCCAATGGTCAATAAAACCATCCATTTGCTCGAAATCTGCTTCGGTGTAGTCTTCCAGCAAATGCTTATCATATTTACCCATCTCAACCAGATGTTTTACGTGGGCATATAATTTTGGTGGCTCAAACTGGCCATAGGCTTTTTTGCGCAGGTTAAAAATCGCTAAACGTGCAGCAAGATATTGGTAATCTGGTGTTTCACCGGTGATTAAGTCAGCAGCGGCTTTAATCATCGTTTCGTGAATATCAGAAGTTCTGATCCCATCATAAAACTGAATCTGAGAACGTAACTCCACCTGTGAAACTGATACGTTACTAAGACCTTCCGCCGCCCATGTAATAACTTTATGGATTTTGTCGAGGTCAATGCGTTCTTTATGTCCATCACGTTTTGTGACTAACAGACTCTGGTTCATGAGCAAGTACACCTTGGTTGAGTTACAAAATAGAGTCTCCCAAACGTAAAAAAGCTCATGATGAACAATCATGAGACTTGTATATTATATTTGTGATGACCACTATATGTAGTAGTTTGTTAAGAATCTAATAACAAGATAATGTTAATGTGCGATTTTATCAAGTGTACAAATCTGATAGTTTTTGTGGATAACAACTGGATAAGAAAAATTGATCATGTCGGTAAGCAGCATGAGAAGTGGAGTTGCCAAAAATTGACTTACCGACATTAACCTAAAAATTATTTTGTAAAGTTGAGACCGTTTGCTGTTTTCTTAAACGTACCGCTTGCTATTTATTCGCTGATCGTATGCAGCATATAGTTCACATCAACGTTAGGGCCTAACCAAAATTTATCGGTGATTGGATTATAATGCAGTCCCATCATATGTTGTTCTTTTAATTGCGTTTTATCGACCCAGCTAATTAATTCGGATGGGCGGATAAACTTATTAGCATCATGGGTGCCTTTTGGAACCATTTTCATCACATATTCCGCTGCCACGACAGCCATTAGCCATGCTTTTCTGTTGCGATTAATGGTGGAAAAAATAACATGTCCGCCAGGTTTAACTAATTTCGCGCAGGCTCTTACCACAGATTCTGGGTCTGGAACGTGCTCAAGCATTTCCATGCAAGTGACGATATCGTAGCTCTGAGGGTGTTTATCTGCATGCTGTTCGACGGTTTCTTGGACGTATTCCACAGGAATGCCCGATTCCAGAGAGTGTAGACGAGCGACCATTAATGGGTCTGCACCCATATCTAAACCCGTGACATCCGCACCTTCGCGCGCCATGCTTTCAGATAAAATACCGCCACCGCAGCCAACGTCGAGGATTTTCTTACCAAAAATGCCGTCTACACGTTGCATGATGTAGCCTAAACGCAGCGGATTAATGCGGTGTAATGGGGCAAACTCGCCTTCAAGATCCCACCAACGTGATGCTATCGATTCAAACTTTTCAATTTCTTGTTTGTCGACGTTTAGGTACGTTTGGTCTTGGGTATCATTCATCTGAGGAACTCCTATATCTATTTCTATCCTCGCATTACTTATTTTTACCTATTGGACTATATTTATTTTGCAAAATGCAAAAACAGGTTGGAATTCGTAATGGGACGATAGTCGCCCGTGAGTTAATTTATTGGGATTATGGACCAAATATGAAAATCCTTGAGAGACTATTGCTTGAAAATCTACAAGATTCGGACACATAAGCGCATTTTTCCGCTATTATACATAGCTTGAAAGACAAATACTCACTTCTCTTATCTCTTAATTAAATAAGGGAGTTGTGGTATAGTTTACTCTTTGAATCTGAAGTTATGAGGGACAGTGGTTCCATGAGCGAGATTGCCAGAGAAATCACCCCAGTCAATATCGAAGAAGAACTGAAAAGTTCCTATTTGGATTATGCAATGTCCGTTATCGTCGGCCGTGCACTTCCAGATGTTCGAGATGGGCTGAAGCCAGTACACCGCCGAGTGTTATTTGCGATGAATGTACTGGGAAATGATTGGAATAAACCCTATAAAAAGTCTGCCCGTATCGTTGGGGACGTCATCGGTAAATACCATCCACATGGAGACAGCGCCGTTTATGAGACCATCGTTCGTCTCGCGCAGCCTTTCTCTATGCGCTACATGCTGGTAGATGGTCAGGGGAACTTTGGTTCAGTTGACGGAGACTCCGCCGCTGCAATGCGTTATACGGAAATCCGTATGGCGAAAATTGCCCATGAAATGCTGGCTGATTTAGAAAAAGAAACCGTAGACTTTGTTCCTAACTATGATGGTACAGAGCAAATCCCAGAAGTGATGCCAACGAAGATACCTAACCTTTTGGTCAATGGTTCTTCAGGGATTGCTGTCGGGATGGCCACTAACATTCCTCCGCACAACTTAGGGGAAGTGATTAATGGTTGCTTAGCTTATATAGAAGACGAAGATATTAGTATCGAAGGCTTGATGGAACACATCCCAGGCCCTGACTTCCCGACTGCCGCTATTATCAATGGTCGTCGTGGTATTATCGATGCGTATCGTACCGGTCGCGGTAAAGTGTACATTCGTGCACGTGCCGAGGTCGAAGTTGATGAGAAAAATGGTCGTGAAACCATTATCGTCAACGAAATTCCGTATCAAGTGAACAAAGCGCGCTTGATTGAAAAAATTGCGGAATTGGTTAAAGAAAAACGCGTTGAAGGTATCAGTGCACTGCGTGATGAGTCTGATAAAGACGGTATGCGTATTGTCATTGAAATTAAGCGCGATGCAGTCGGCGAAGTAGTACTAAATAACCTGTATTCACTGACGCAATTGCAAGTTTCTTTCGGTATCAACATGGTGGCACTGCATCAGGGTCAACCAAAAATCTTGAACCTGAAAGATATTATTGCCGCGTTTGTTCGCCATCGTCGTGAAGTTGTTACACGCCGTACTATTTTCGAACTGCGTAAAGCCCGTGACCGTGCGCACATCCTTGAAGCGTTGGCGGTGGCACTGGCGAATATCGACCCAATTATCGAATTGATCCGTAAAGCACCAACACCAGCTGAAGCAAAAGCTGGGCTGATTGCCCGTTCTTGGGCTCTGGGTAATGTTGCTGCGATGCTGGAACGTGCGGGTGATGATGCTGCACGTCCTGAGTGGTTAGAGCCACAATATGGTGTTCATGAAGGTCAATATTTCCTGACTGAACAGCAAGCACAAGCAATTTTGGATCTGCGTTTACAGAAATTAACCGGTCTTGAGCATGAAAAACTGCTGGAAGAGTACCGTGAACTTCTGAAACAAATCGAAGAATTACTGTTTATTCTGCGTAGCCCTGAGCGTTTAATGGAAGTTATTCGTGAAGAGTTAGAAGCAATTCGTGATGCTTATAACGACCCGCGTCGTACTGAGATCACTGAAAATACCGCAGATATCAATATTGAAGATTTGATCAACCAAGAAGATGTGGTGGTAACGCTATCTCACCAAGGTTATGTGAAGTATCAGCCATTGTCTGACTACGAAGCACAACGCCGTGGTGGTAAAGGTAAATCCGCAGCGCGTATTAAAGAAGAAGACTTTATTGAGCGTCTGCTGGTGGCGAATACCCACGATACTATCTTGTGTTTCTCCAGTCGTGGTCGCTTATATTGGATGAAAGTCTATCAATTGCCTGAAGCTAGCCGTGGTGCTCGTGGACGTCCAATTGTGAACTTACTGCCACTTGAGCAAGATGAACGTATCACCGCGATTTTACCAGTGCGTGAATACGAAGAGGGCTATTATGTCTTTATGGCGACCGCGAGCGGTACCGTGAAGAAAACCCCTCTGCAAGATTTCAGTCGCCCAAGAAGTGCCGGTATTATTGCCGTGAACTTGAATGAAGGCGATGAGCTGATTGGTGTTGATTTAACCAACGGTAGCAATGAAGTCATGCTGTTCTCTGCGCAAGGTAAAGTGGTGCGCTTTGCAGAAGATGCGGTTCGTGCGATGGGACGTACAGCGACAGGTGTTCGCGGTATTAAATTAATGGACGACGATAAAGTTGTTTCTTTAATTATTCCTCGTGGTGAAGGCCATATTCTGACCGTGACTGAAAACGGCTTCGGTAAGCGTACTGAAGAAGCAGAATACCCAACAAAATCTCGTGCAACTCAAGGGGTTATCTCTATTAAAGTGAGCGAGCGTAATGGTCAAGTTGTTGGCGCTATCCAAGTTGAGGATACCGACCAAATTATGATGATTACGGATGCTGGGACTCTGGTTCGTACCCGCGTTTCTGAAGTTAGCGTCGTTGGGCGTAATACTCAAGGTGTGACGTTGATCCGTACTGCTGAAGATGAAAAAGTAGTTGGTTTACAACGTGTTGCTGAAACTGAAGACGATGACAATACCGATGAAGAGGGTATTGATGTTGACGGTGAAGCACAAACTGATGCAGATACCGAAGAGTAAGTATCATTCATCAATGAAACGGGCGGATTATCCGCCCGTTTTTGTATCTTTACACTAGCAATATACATGGAAGTTATTGGTTGTCGCTTTTCATCGAGTTAATCGAGTATACTCAGTATTAGTGATAATGTACTTGTAGGTAACGGATTGAGATATTTACCCTCGTTTAAAACATCCCTCAGATTATCTAGAGATCTTTTTCGTGTCCTAGGCGTTATGCTATGGGGAATGGGGCTTTTCATCACTCTGTTTTTCCTTTATATGCAGTTCAATGAACATAAATCTGATCTGCGCCAGCAATTCCATTCTGGTTATGAAAACCTGCAAGTTTATATTCAGCAGTCAAATGCTACACTTCGCCTTATTCATTCCATGACGGAGCAGCAACGACTCAAAGACGAAGAACATCAACAAAAAGTGGGTATTCAACAAGAAGATATCACTTTACCCGCATCCACGTCATACTCGCTATATCCACTCATGCCATCGGCAGATTGTGATGTATTTAAGCAGCGAACTCAGAATTATCTTTCTGCTTTTGAACAACTCAATATTTTCTGGAAAGACAGCATTGCGGTCCCCCAAGGCTTAAATCACGTATTTGTCTTTGGAACAGGCAGTTACTGCATGATGGATTATTCAATTCGTGCTGCAGTTTCTGATATTGATACGCTAAAAAAAGTGGTCTATGACAATGCGCGGATCTACAAACAGTTAAGACAGCAGGGTCAAGAGCGCAATTTATATACCATCACCCACAGTTCTCAACCATCAAATGGTCAACTCTATTTGATGATCCCTATCTATGAGAAAAGCTTAATTGTTGGTTTTATTGGGATTGAGCGAGCGATAAACTTAAATCAGTTTAATTTACGTAATAATCCAGCCGTTGAAATCACATTAATTAACTCATCAAATCAACCTGTTCTCTACACTTCATCAGATTCGAATATTAAAAATTCACCATTGCTGACATCTGGAGAGATAAATTATTTCGGTTTTAACTCTGATTATACTCAGCTGTTTTTTAAGAAGCGTTTAGCACCTTCGCAACTAACGGTTATTTATTCAATTGAGACATCGTATTTAATCAGCAACCTAAAAACATCAATAATTTACGCAATATTAATTAATATTTTGTCTGGTACGTTAATTTTCTTTTTAATTTGGTTATTAGAAAGACGAATGTTAGAGCCTGCAGCCAATACAGCGATTCGTCTTGAAGAGCATGAACAATTTAACCATAAAATTGTGGCATCAGCTCCTGTTGGGATCATTATCCTAAGGCTAAGTGATGGCGGCAATATTCTGAGTAATGAGCTCGCACATAACTATTTCCGTTTACTGAGTGAAGATGATAAACAGCGAATTTTGACGATTATTCGTCAAAAATCTAGCAACTATATTGATGTTGTTGCAACGAATGGCACCCATCTGCAAATTAGTTTTGTGAATTCACGTTATCAAAATGAAGATGTGGCTATCTGCGTATTGATCGACATTAGTATTCGTGTGCAGATGGAAAAATCATTGCAGGATGTCGCAGATGCAGCGGATCAGGCGAACCAAGCGAAATCGATGTTCTTAGCCACGGTGAGCCATGAATTAAGAACACCGTTGTATGGGATCATCGGTAATATTGAGTTATTGCAACGGTATGATTTATCAGATAAAGCGCTTCGATTAGTTTCTACAATGGATAATTCGTCATCGCTATTGTTGCAGATTATCAGTGATATTTTGGATTTCTCCAAAATTGAATCCAAACAATTAAAAATAGAAAATAAATTATTCAATTGCCGCAATGTATTTGCTTATGTCCTCGCTAACTACGTGCCTTTAGCAACTAAAAAACAAGTGTCACTTTACTCTTATATTGAGCCGAACATTCCAGACATGATGCTTAGCGACCCAGTGCGCCTACAACAAGTTATCTCCAATATTGTGAATAACAGCATAAAGTTCACAGACTCTGGTTTTGTGATGCTGCATGTTTGGAAAGATGAAAATTATTTAAAAATTGAAATCAAGGATTCGGGGATTGGAATGACCCCAGCAGTGGTTATGCAATTATTTGACCCATTCTTCCAAGTATACGATCAAAATAATGGACACAAAGGGACAGGGTTAGGGCTCGCTATTTGTGAGAAACTCATCAACTTGATGGATGGTGATATTGGTGTGGATTCTCAAGCGGGGCTGGGGAGTACGTTTACGATCCGCATTCCACTCTATGACCAGCAATATTTAGAACCCGTTATTCCTGAGTACCGAAAAAATTACCGTGTCGCCGTGACGGGTCAAAATGCATTCTTAATTGATTTTCTTGTAAGATTGCTCGAACACCATCATTTTAATGTGGTAACGGGCTCATCCATTGATATCAATGAGACGTATGACTTGTTGATTACGGATACCCAAGAAAGTGTTGCCTTACAGAATAGAAACTTGCTGAAACTCAGTAGTTTATATTCAGGTGAATTATTTGAAACTCAACCAAGTAATTGGCTCTATAACACTTATCAGCTCGATAAGCTGCCAATGTTGATTGATAAAATCATTGTTAAGTTGGTTCAAGGTACTAAAGAGAGTTTAGAGAACCATGACCTTGAAGATGCCGATGCAGATTTGAATACGTTTAAAGTCTTAATTGTTGATGACCATCCTATTAACCGAATGCTATTGACAGAGCAGCTGACAAGCATTGGCTTTATGACAAGTACGGCAGTCGATGGATTAGATGCGTTGAAATTCCTTGAGCATAATCATGCGGACATTGTTCTTTCTGATGTGAATATGCCCAATATGGACGGTTATCAATTGGCGCGCACGTTGCGAGAACAAGGTTTTAGGCAGCCTATTGTAGCGTTAACGGCAAATGCCATGGCAGAAGAGAAGCAGCGTTGTCTTGATGCGGGTATGAATGATTGTCTCTCGAAGCCTACATCGATCAGTGTGCTACGGGAGTCGTTGGTGAAATATGTTAAACCTAATGAATAAATTATTTATTAAACAGTTAACATATTGAATAGAAAAAAATAAAAGCCCTGAACGGGCTTCTATTTTAGCGCCAAAAAACGATTATTCAGAAGGGGAATTGTCGATACTGACTGATGAAAGGTAATTCAGCAGTGCGATATCATTTTCAACACCCAGCTTTAACATCGCCGATTTTTTCTGGCTACTAATGGTTTTGATGCTGCGATTTAGTTTTTTAGCAATCTCAGTGACTAAGAATCCTTCTGCAAATAAGCGTAGCACTTCACTTTCTTTTGGTGATAAACGCTTATCGCCATATCCACTCGCATTCACTTTCTCAAGCAATTTACTGACGCTTTCAGGGGTAAATTTCTTCCCTTTTTGTAAGGCAGCTAGCGCTTTTGGTAAGTCAGCAGGCGCACCTTGTTTTAGTACGATACCTTCAATATCAAGCTCAAGAATAGCGCTTAAGATCGCCGGATTATTGTTCATGGTGAGGACAATAATCGATAAGTCAGGGTAGTGACGCTTAATGTATTTAATTAATGTAATACCATCGCCGTATTTATCGCCAGGCATAGACAAATCAGTAACCAGAACGTCTGCATTCAGGCGCGCTAAGTTATTAATTAAAGAAGTAGAATCTTCAAATTCACCGACGATGTTTACCCATTCAATCTGTTCAAGCGACTTTCTGATACCGAAAAGAACAATAGGATGATCATCGGCAACAATGACATTTAGGTTATTCATATTATTGGTTACCTTCTGGCATTAGTCTTTTCACTGAGACATCCAGTTCTCTAATGCAATTTTTTATTTCAAATCCGTTTTCATCTGCTATGTAATGTTCCAAATCTTCACAAAGTTTATGAAGATAATGGAATTCAAGCATAGCAAAAACTCCTTTTAAACGATGTGCAGTGTCTTTTAATTCGGTTAAATTCGCAACACTTTCACTATTATACAGTTTATTAATATCTATCGGTACTGTTGAGATAAACAAATCTTTATAATCGCTCTTCGACAGAATTAAATGATAGCCTGAAATAATATTATCGACAGAATTATTCGACTGAGAGTTATTTTCTCGTAGAACGAGTGATGAAGATAGGTTGGATTCATTATTATCTTCTGTCTCATTCGCTTGTTCTATCAATAATGAGATAGCATCGATAAGTTCATCCGCGAAATTGTAGTTAACTTCAATATAATTTGGGTTAATACAATTTATTGAAGATAGATTTCCCTTAATTTTAATTATGTTATTAAAGGAAACGTCATCATTGTCGGCGATCAAGAGATCCCAGTGGCTATGTGGTGAGCTCTCATCGATATCAAGAAACTCTGCACCATAATGCGATAAGGTCTGTTTAACAATGCGACGAGTATCAATATTCTGAATATTCAAGCGAATATACATATCTTCAAGCAGAGCAGGGTATTCATGGCTTTGCATCTGGGGTTGCGCGGGGAGCTTAATTTGATAATGGCTACCGATGGCATCACTTGACTTGATACTAAATGTTCCCTGCATTTTTTTCGTTAATAATTTGCAGAGGTAAAAAGTCATGCCAGAACGCTTAAATTGATTTGAACTTTGTGCTTTCCCTGTGAATGGGCTTTGCAAGTTATTCAATTCAATATGAGTTAACCCAATTCCGCTGTCTTTTATATCAATAGAAACTTCACTTTTTTCTTCAATATAGTCAATTGAAACGGTAATTTTACCAAAGGCTGTAGTTTCTATTGAGTATTCCCAAATTGATTGGAATAAAATCTGGAAATAATCCGGGTTATTTTCAATTAATGAGTCAGGATTAATGTTGTTATAAAAATAGAACGAAAGTCCTTTTCGATTTAAATGTGCTAAATTTTGTTTAAGATATTGGTTAATCATCTGACCAATAGCAAATTTTTCTGTTTTAAACTCAATCTGTTGAGTTTCTAATTGACTAATAAGTTCGATATTTCTAAACCAATTATTGATATAAAACAGTTGGTTTTGAATTTCAGATAATAATGGATTTTTAGGCTCGCCGAGTGAAGAGCTTAATTGGTTAAATTTGGCATCAATTTGGTTAACAGCGGGTAGAATTTCCTGGCAAATATTTTCGAAAACCACTTTTCTAAGTTGAATATTTCGTTGGTGCTCACGCGTAGCCATTTCTTGGCGTTTTTGCGTCAGAACTTCTTTATCTTTATCTATGATGATAAACAAAATGGTGTTTTCTTTAATTAAGCTTTTCACCAAAATGATTTCATAGATATTGTTTTCTATGGAAACTTGAATGACATCATTATGATCGGTTGCCATTTCTTTGATATGTATCAGATCCATAGATGGTAATAAGTGATTCGCGATACTGTTACTTAATAATTTTTTATTGCTATTAAAATCAAAGACTAGGATGCCATAAGAAATATGGTTAAGAATGTCATTATTGAGGGCATCTTTAAACTGGAGCTCATCCAGCATTGAAGCATTGGGTGAAATAATTCGCTTGCGGATAAACATGGTGGTGATCAGCGCCAAAATACTGACCGCAATCATGCAGGTAATTAACCAAAAATTGTAACTTAGCACCCCGAAAATAATACTTTTCAGAGAAAGGGTATAGCTAATCTGGTAATTAGTGCCTTCAATGGGTTGAGATAGCATAAGGCTGGTGCCGACGAGTTCGCTGGCCGCTTGGCTATTTTCTTGATTGTTTGGTCGCTGTGAAATCGAAATATCATCACCCTGTAATGTAAAGGGGAGGATTGAATTGATAGAAATATCAAAGGAGATCACACTACTAAGGCGCCCTGGCGAGTTAAAGACTAAACGATAGGTATAGAAGTAAACATTATCCTGCGCATTTTTCTGCATATTGGAGATAACTTCACGGCGATCTAATAATGTCGATTGGGTGATCATATCAGAGCGCTTATCTTCCGCCGTTAGTGTTAAATAGCTTTCTTTATAGCGTAACTCTGGTTTTAGAATGGAATGGGTAGTTACCAGAACTAAGGAGTTGTCTTGACCATTAAGGTAGTACATGGAGTTAAATTCATTCCGTGCCCCCCATACAATCTCCATATAGTTTGCGAGCTTTGTCGCTAAGACTTTACTGCTTGGTTTATTGAGACCAAACACAATGGAATCAATGGTCTGGTTATTGCTACTTAGCCAATAAACATCGTGGCGCATTTCAGTCACGGAAATGTCGTTAACAGAGTCAGGTGTAGTTTTATCATTGGCAAGCTTATAGATGTGACCCGCTTGATAGCGATAATCTTCAATTTGATAAGCGAGTCGATTAGCGAGAGTGTTGATGGCCGTTTGGTGCGCTAACATCCATGCGTGATAATAATTATAGAGGGACAACGACAGCATTGTGACGAGCAGCACAATAAAGGCAATAAAAATGCGAGAAAGAACATTCGGTTTTAATAATGATTGTTTGTACATACAGTCCCACGCCGTCACACTGGCAAATTAGATTAATCAGATTAAAAATCATACGCCTAGGTACGTTATAGACACCGATTTTGCACAGATATTAGCATTTTTTTAGGGCAATAGAGAACAATTGAGTGAAGATTAGTCAAACGAACAAAAAAATGCAATTATTTTACTATCAGGGGTAGACAAGCCCCCGGGATTCCTCCATAATCGCGCCCCATGGAGAGATGGCCGAGCGGCTGAAGGCAGCGGTCTTGAAAACCGCCGATGGGAAACCATCCTAGAGTTCGAATCTCTATCTCTCCGCCAAATTAGCCGGCTTAGCTCAGTTGGTAGAGCAACTGACTTGTAATCAGTAGGTCACCAGTTCGACTCCGGTAGCCGGCACCAAATAAGAACCCGCTATATCGAAAGATATAGCGGGTTTTTTCTTTGTCAGTCATCTATACCCTCTGTTTTACGTTGTATTTTCCGTATGCTCCGTCCGTCGACAATATCTGTTTTCAGTAATCCTCATATGTCACTAAAGGTTAGTTTGGTGATCATTTATTAAACGCATGGTACCTTCTTTGTCATGGCACAGATTAATGAGGTTCAACATGAATACCCATCAAGATGACATCAACAAGGCTGCTCAGATAATTATTGCTGGGGCAGAGCGAATCCAGCGCTTTGTTGAAAAATACCATGACTATCTCTCTGATAAAGATAAAGCAAAATTAGCGCAGATAATTAAAAATGTGGATGATAAGCTGAATCAATAAGAGCTTTTGAAGCTCGCTTAGTTGAAAGGGATTGATTTGAGTTTTAACAAGCTAAACAAAGAGGATTACCATGCTAAAAGTCATTGCTGAAGATTTTATCAAGCCGGAAGCGGTAGAAATTGTATTGCCGCTCTATAAGGCACTTGTTGAAGCCACAAAGAAAGAACCGCTATGTATCGCTTATGACCTTTATATTGATGAAAAGGATCCTGGACATTTTGTTTTTATTGAAGAGTGGCCGAATCGTGCTGCATTAGATTCACATTGTGCGTCTGAACACTTCCAACGATTAGTACCGATGATTAACCACTATCAAAGAGCAGAGCCTAAATTTATCTTGATGGATGCGGCGTTTTAATACGGAAGAAAACATTTAAGTATCGTATGTAAAACTCATCCAAATAATGTCTCAGAAGCTCCCCCTAAATAGTCGGTGTATTGTTTTACTATAGAAGGGGGCTTTGGGTTTACGTTCAACTTTATCGAATTATAGCCAATTCTGAAACATAAAATATGACAGGGTAAATACAAAGATAATCATTAGGTGCTGTAAAACTTTTAAGAATAAAAGAAAGCGTCTGACTTGATTCATTGCTGCAAACCCAAATAAAGAATGACCTAAATTAAAGTGTATATTTAGCGTAGCAATGAAATGAAATCTTGCGAGTAAATATCACATAAGTAATAAATTAAATTTCAAATTACGTAAAAGTAACTATTAAAAAGGCGATAAACTGAGTTAATTTATCGCCTTTGATTGGTATTTTATTTCTTTTTATCGTTATTAAGACGTTCAAAGTTCATTGAATCTTTATCAAAATTAATGACGGTATTTTGATTTTCACATTCTTGATTCGAAATCATTGTACATGATTGAGAAATACTCTTCTCCGATATTCCAGTCCACTGAGAGAATAATGTCATAAAACTCATTGCACTTCGACGAGTAGAAATAACCTCGCGTTGAGTGGAATCAGACGATGTGATAAAAAACGGTACTTCATAATTTTGCCGTGTTTTATCACCATGGATCAGATCAGTTTGGTTGTCGATAAAAGACAGACCATGGTCAGAAAAGTAAAGCATAGACCATGATGTATTTTGTTTTATAAGTAGTTGCTGAATTTGAGATAACAAGATATCCGTATTCTTAATAGATTGAATATAGCAAGAAAGTTTGTCGCTTATATGAAATTGCTCATAAGTGTTATCAATTCTATCGCAGAATGGTGAATGGCTACCAATTAAATGCACCACAATAAGCTTATGTTGAGCAGGCTGCTCTAAGGATTCTACAAAATTAGGGATTACAGAGGCATCTTGAGACATAACATTATTATCGAGTAACGCACTTCCACCGACAAAATAAGCATGTGTTGCACGCTTGGCGATTGATGCTACAGGACCATCATGCTTACCGTAAGTGCCTTGTCTCGAAATCCAAAAAGTTTTGAAACCCGCTTTGTTTGCGAGAGAAATAATATTATTTTGCATTTTTGGATATAAAGATAAGGTATTTGACAACGAAAGGTTGGTTGAACCTGATGCAGAAATATAATTATCGAATATATAGCCTTTTACTGTATCGGTAAAAGGGGTGTTTTCTATTGGAAAACCATAACTGTGCATGAAGTCACGGCGAACACTTTCGCCAATAACAATGACATAAACATGATATTTAGGATTGGAGGTGACTGTTTCAAAGGTATCATTACCTTCAATAGATTTTTTTTCTTGCTGTAAATAATCTAGGTAAAAGAGGCTTTCAGTAAAGAAACGATACTCAGGTAATCCAGATGTTAAAAGTAACCGCCAGCTTCCTTCAGAAATAGCTTTAATAGGAGATATCGCGGTGATTATCAAAAAAATAGCAGAGAAAGCAAATTTACTTTTTTTATTAACCTCAAACTTCAATTTGAATATGAAATAACTGAAACACAAGAGAAGAATTGATAATAAATAATACTTGTAATTGATGTTTTTAAGAAAGCCTTTAGCTTCCTCGCTATCCGTATAATAAAAAGATGAAAAGATATTATAATCAGGATAGCCGTAAAGTAACCCTACAGGTAGATAGAAGATACCCACTAGGGTATAAATGGCAATAATGGTTTTATACACTTTAGGATAGTCATTAACGACAATTAATATTCCTGTGATGGCTAGGATGTAGAAAATCTTGAAGTGGTAACCCATTGCATAATGAATAGCGGTAAAGAACAAAAATAACGCAATAAATTTTAATAAGAAATTATTTTTCACTAAGTTGTGCATATTTTCATCAATTTCTGTTTTTGAGTAAGAGGTTATCGCTTAGCATGTATCATTGAGTATATATCAATCGTAGATAAAATAGTGTACAAATATCAGCAGTAGAATGAAATAATAGTATAATAAAAAATATTTAATAAATCATTTTTTGATAAAGCTAGGTATTATTTCTAATAATTAACTGATTTTAGGTGATATTAGCATAACTGATTGAATGGTAAAATAATTTTTATAGGGATGAGTGAGGGCAATCAACGATAAATACGCTGATTCAAAGCCATCTTTAATCGTTTAAAGATGGCTAGGGTTAGAAATTAGAAATAAGAAGAGCCTGGATATTTAGTCTTTAATTAAAAACTTTCCTCATACTCTCGGGCTTTTTTCTCATCATAATTGTGTTCCCATTTGGCGATAATCAAGGCAGCTAATGCGTTACCAACCACATTAAGTGCAGTCCTTGCCATATCGAGAATACGGTCAACACCGGCAATGAATGCCAAACCTTCTAATGGAATCCCCACAGAGCCTAACGTTGCCAGCAAGACGACGAATGAAACTCCCGGAACCCCTGCAATACCTTTTGACGTGATCATTAAGGTAAAGACTAAAATAAGCTCTTGCCCTAATGACAGCTCAATACCATATAGCTGAGCAATAAAAATGGCAGCGATACTTTGATATAAGGTGGAACCATCTAAGTTAAATGAATAACCAATTGGGATAACGAAACTGGTGACAGATTTTGGTGCACCATACTTCTCCATTTTATCCATAATACGAGGAAGTACAGTTTCAGAGCTGGCGGTTGAATAAGCAAGCAGTAACTCATCCTTTAATATTCTCATCAGAGTAAAAATATTAATTTTGCAATAACGTGCAACAATTCCGAGCACCACAACAGCGAAGAAAATAATCGCACAGTGAACCAAAATAACTAACTTCAGCAGAGGAACCAGTGAAGTAAACCCAAAGTTTGCAACGGTGACGGAAATTAATGCAAACACCCCGATTGGTGCATACATCATGATCATGTTAGTCACGCGGAACATGGTTTCAGAAAAAGTTTGCAGAACATCTAATAGTGGCTGTTTCTTTGCTACTGGTAGAGAAGATAATCCTAAACCAAATAAAACCGCGAAGAAAATAACAGGAAGCATATCGCCACTCGCCATGGCAGCAAAAATATTGCTCGGTACCAAAGATAATAAAGTATTCACGATCCCTGAAGGATGGCTAGCAACCTCCTGCGTCGTTTTTTGGTACTGAGAAATATCCACTTGAGTGAGCTGAGACATATCAATGCCCACACCTGGTTGGAAGATATTGGCAAACGAAATACCCACAATGATGGCAATGGTAGTAATGATTTCAAAGTAAAGAATCGTTTTGAAACCCAATGTGCCTAATTGTTTTGTATTCCCGACACCAGCGATCCCCACAATCAAGGTCGAAATGACGATAGGTACCACAATCATTTTGATTAACTGAATAAAAATCTTACCGGCGGGAGAGAGAACATTCAGTATTAACCAATCTTTGTATTCCACGCTTTCATGCAGTAAAGCACCAACGATAACACCTAAAAAAAGCGCAACTAGAATCTGCCACCCTAACCCAAATTTAAACGGTTTTTTTGGAACGATGTTGTTTAGTGTCATAAATAATTCTCGTTTATATTAATAATATTTAACATTGTATTTTTATTATGCTCAGTTTTATAACCAATATTCGGAAAAACCACAATCATTTATTCGAGAAAGTAGAGTTATTTACAATGGTTACTTATAACAAATTGTAAATTAAGTTTCTGAAATTGAATGATTTGTTAATATTTATTTCTATTTGTATCTATATGTGTTGCTAAATTGATAATAAAAAGTGATTAATCTAATCTATAAAGATTGTTAAATACAATTTTTATGAGTTGGATTTTCTGTGGAGTGTTTAATTCTGCAATATCTATGCAAAATTATTTGCATAGATATTGAATTAAAAAAATAAAGGGGTAACAAAAGACATGGGATAAAGCGAGCCATCTGTAAAAATGAGGATTTTATAGCAGTGATTGGCTGCGCTTGTAGGCGGCAAGTAATGTGCGTTCAGATAAATCGAGGTAGTGTAAAAGTGCTGCGGCCGCTTCTTGATTTTTACCTGCATCAAGTAACTCTAAAATAGCTTGGTTTTTATCAATGTAGGGAGCATAGAGCAGTTTGGCATCATTTAAATGACCAAAAGCTAAACGTAGTTCAGCGGCAATATTATGATAAAGCTTAATTAACCTTTCACTGTCCGACAATTCCACAATCGCGGTATGAAACTTCATATTGGCGGTACCGACACCTACCCAATCTTCCGTTTTTTCATGCTTTCGAGCTTCAGCGACAGCGAGTTTCATTTTTTGAACGGCAGGATGCAGAGCATAAGCATGGGTCAATGAATCACATTCAATTAATCGACGCACTTGGTAAATATCAATAATCGCCGCCATATCTGGGACGGAAACATATACCCCTTTATTGGGAGCGTAGGTGAGTAGACCTTCTTGGGTTAATACACGAAAGACTTCCCTTAAGGTATTACGGGAAATATCCAACTCTTCACTCAATGCGGCTTCTGATAAACGTTGTCCCGGCGTTAACTCACCAATCGTAATTTTATGGCGGATAGTTTCTGCGATAGTGACTGACAAGGTTTGTGCGACGGGCTGTTTTTTCATAAAAAGGTGAGCCTAGTTGAAGAAAAGTAGGGTGAACAGTTCATTAAAACAGGTATTTGAGCGCTATCTTCACATATTCGCTGTAGGGCAGCAAGACTCCTTTTATGCACTAATTCAGGGCATTTTCCTTTTTGAGCACTAAATTGGTGCTTTGGCGTATTACGCCTCTCATTCTTAATGTTACAGATAAACATTAATTGTTAAAAAAGTGATCAAGATTTGATTTTTAACTTACCAGAAACGATTTTGATTGCTTAATTATTCATCGCTCCGTATTAATTGTTCAACAATCTTCATTCAATAAATTAACAATCCATACCACTGATAGAACAATGGCACGAAAATTGCCTCTACAAATGAGTTCAGTATTAAAAAACTTGCACAACATCAAAATACAGATAACAACAAAAACTACAGAGGAGTATGCATATGGCAGCTCATGAAAATATCTCGACAGCAGAATATGTGAAGAAACGTCGTTCCTCGCTGATTGGCGCTATTTTTTTAATGGCAACATCAGCGATTGGTCCCGGATTTATCACCCAAACCGCGACATTTACCGTTACTTTAGGTGCCGCGTTTGCTTTTGGTATTTTAGCCTCCATCGTGATTGATTTCGTGGTACAGCAAAATATTTGGCGAGTGGTGACACTCACGAAAATGCACTCATCCGATATCGCCAATGCGACAATTCCCGGAAGTGGCTATTTACTGGCGGTGTTAGTCATCTTTGGTGGATTGATATTTAATATTGGTAACATTGCTGGGGCTGGTTTAGGTTTGAATGCACTCGTTGGTCTTGACCCTAAGTGGGGCGGTTTACTCAGTGCGCTCTTAGCGATTTATATATTCTCGTCCCGCAAAGCTAGTAGTTTTATTGATAGATTAATCATTGCATTAGGTTTGGTCATGATTGGTCTAACCCTCTTTGTGATGATTGCATCTAACCCACCAATTGGTGAAGCGTTACGTCAAAGCGTACTCCCTGATACCGTCGATTTTGCGATGATCACCACGATTGTTGGCGGAACGGTCGGTGGTTATATCTGCTACGCAGGGGCGCATCGTTTACTGGATAAAGGCGAAGTTGGTGTCGAAAACATCAAAGCGGTTTCTAGCGCAGCGACCAAAGGGATTATCGTCGTCGGTGTCATGCGCTATGTCCTGTTTTTAGCTATCTTAGGTGTGGTTGCTAGTGGCGTGACGATTGATATTTCAGGTAAAGCGGCGAACCCTGCCTCTCAAGCCTTCCAAGCCGCGGCGGGTAATTTCGGTTTACGTATTTTCGGTTTAATTTTATGGGCGGCAGCACTGACTAGCGTTATCGGTGCAGCGTACACCTCCATGAGCTTCTTAAAAGCGTTCAAATCTTCCATTACAGAAAGACAACGTAATATTGCCACTATCCTGTTCATCGCTGTTTCATTGGCTGTTTACCTGTTTATGGGAACCGCGCCAGCCGCTCTATTGGTCTTTGCCGGTGGCTTTAACGGCTTGATTTTACCGATTGGTCTGACGCTGTTTGTTTATATTGGCTGGAAACGTGCAGATTTAATGGAAGGGTATCATTATCCACGTTGGTTACTGTGGTCGGGGGTCGTGACCTGTGCGTTAACGTGGTACATGGGTGCCATGTCCGTGAGTGCAATTTTCAACTACTTAAAATAAGTCGTTATCAAGGATTGAGGAACAATAATGAATAAGCAAATCGACCTAAATAGCGACCTTGGTGAAAGTTTTGGTCAATGGAAAATGGGCAATGATGAGGCGATGTTGAGCATTGTCAGTAGCGCCAACATTGCCTGTGGATTTCATGCGGGGTCTCCCGATGGGATCCTCCAAACGCTCATTGCCGCGCAAAAGCAGGGTGTGACGGTAGGAGCGCATGTGGGATATCCAGACTTAGTCGGATTTGGTCGTCGAAATATGGACATTGCGTCTAACGAATTAACCGCAGACGTGATTTATCAAATTGGCGCATTAAAGGGGCTTGCAACGGCGGCTGGCACCCACGTGGAATATGTTAAACCACACGGCGCGTTATATAACACCATCGCCCATGACAAACGCCAAGCAATGGCTGTCATTGATGGGATCTTGAAGATTGATAACCAGTTAACGCTGGTGGCATTAGCGGGATCCCCATTGATTGGTTGGGTAAAAGAGAGCGGATTGAAGGTGGTCGCAGAAGCCTTTGCTGATAGAGCTTACAACAGCGATGGTACGCTGGTTTCTCGCAAGTTAGCAGGTTCCGTTCTGCATGATCCAGAGTTAGTGGCTAAGCGCATGTTGCAGTTAGTGAATGAAGGTGGCGTAGTCGCTATTGATGGGAAATTCACTCCTATTGAAGCGGGCTCTATTTGTGTACATGGAGATAGCCCCGGTGCGTTAGAGATGGCGAAAAAAGTGCGTGAACTCTTTGAACTGCAAGGAATCGGTATCCGTGCGTTTGCAGGAAAGGGAGGCCAAGCATGAATGCATTAATGAAAGCCTCAAAAGAGGCTATTCAAGCGGCGAAATCAGCGAGAGAAGCGATTCGCCATGGCTATGATAAACCCACAGCAGGTATGGCGCCGGGAATGACTCAAGCCAATATGATTGCGTTGCCGAGAGATTGGGCGTTTGATTTCCTACTTTATGCTCAACGTAATCCCAAAAGTTGCCCTGTCTTGGATGTGTGCGAATCAGGGAGTTGGCAAACTGTGTTAGCCGAAGGCGCCGATCTGCGTACTGATATTCCTCGTTATCGCGTTTGGGAACAGGGCAAGCTGGTGGATGAAATTACGGATGCGACGGCTATTTATCAGCAACATCCTGATTTAGTCACTTTCTTGATTGGTTGCAGTTTTACCTTTGAAACACCGATGATAGAGGCGGGTATTGATGTTCGCCACATTACTGATGGTTCCAATGTGCCGATGTATAAAACAAACCGACTGTGTCGTCCTGCGGGGCGTCTAGAGGGCGAGCTTGTGGTATCCATGCGCCCAATCCCTGCCGATCGTGTTGCCGATGCCGTCATGATATCGGGGCGTTTTCCCGCGGTACATGGCTCTCCCGTACATATTGGCGCACCTGAATTACTGGGGATCCAAGATATTATGCGCCCTGATTTTGGGGATGCAGTCCGCATTGAACAAGGTGAAATTCCTGTATTTTGGGCTTGTGGTGTGACGCCTCAAGCGGCGGTGATGAAATCGGGTGTTCCTTTTGCGTTAAGTCATGCTCCGGGATATATGTTTATCACGGATGTTCCTGACGCCGCTTACCACGTATAGGGGGGGGCTTATGCGTTTCTTACCTGTCAATTTAAGCGCGTTTATGGTTGAACTGCCAAGTCTCGAACAGACGATGGCACTGACAGACTCATTAACGCATCGCCCAATTAACGGCATTGAAGAGATAACCCCAGCGGCACGAACGGTATTAGTGCGTTATAACCCAGCAATTGAGCATATTAATGCGATTGTGCAGCAAATTTCTCTGCGCAACATTGAAGGCGGCGAAGCTAAAACGGGGAAATTAGTCACTATTCCCGTGCACTATACCGGGGAAGACTTACCGGAAGTGGCGGAGTATTTAGGGGTCACTATCGAAGAGGTGATCCGTCGCCATACGGAAAATGAATATCTGGTGGCATTTAGCGGTTTCGCGCCTGGATTTGGTTATATGGTATCGAAGCAAGCGCAATTACAGGTACCGCGCCGCCAATCCCCTCGTGTGCGAATTCCCGCTGGTTCAGTGGCATTGGCGGGAGAATTTAGCAGTGTGTATCCACAAGCCAGCCCCGGTGGTTGGCAACTGATAGGTCAGACTGATTTAGCCGTGTGGGATATTAATCGACCAGAACCGGCACTTTTACAAGCGGGTTATCGGGTACAATTTGTTGACCAAAGCAAGAGTTCCGTGAGCTATAGTTTACCGAGTCAAACTGACATTAAATCTATCGATGAAAACCAAACGTACGATCTCACCGTGTTGGCGACCGGGCTACAAACCTTATTTCAGGATAGAGGGCGTATTGGGCAGTCAGCATTAGGGATCTCCGAATCAGGAGCGATGGATAAATCGGCGCTATACAGTGCAAATCGTTTGGTCGGTAATTGTACCCAATCCACTGTACTGGAAGTCACACAAGGTGGCTTAAAAGTCCGTGCTAATCGAGACCTTTTGGTCGGTATTACAGGTGCCCAGTGCCCTGTCACCATCACGACAGAAGACGGGCAAATATTTACCTCAGCAACCTACCAACCGATTCACCTCGCGAAAGGGGATGTCATTCAATTAGGACGCCCAATCAACGGTGTACGTAGTTATTTTGCCGTACGCGGGGGCTTTTCTGTGGCGCCAGTTCTTGAAAGCTGCTCATTCGATACCTTAGCCCAAGTAGGACCCGCACCATTGATGGTTGGACAATCTTTATCGATTCATCAAAAAATGAATCATCGCGCCATTTCGCTCACAGAATCCCCAGCCTTTGACTACCCGACAGCAGATGATGTGGTGGTATTGGATGTAGTAATGGGACCCAGAACAGATTGGTTTACTGAACAAGCCGCCGAATTACTGCGTCAGCAAGTTTGGCAAGTGACTGCCGCCTCAAACCGTATTGGGTTACGCCTTACGGGTGAAGTGCCGCTAAGTCGTGAACTGTTACAAGAATTACCAAGCGAAGGAACCTGTATTGGCGCCATCCAAGTCCCAGCTAATGGGCAGCCGGTCTTATTTTTAAATGACCACCCATTGACGGGAGGATATCCGGTGATAGGTGCGGTGTGTGACTATCATTTGGATCTTGCAGGGCAAATCCCCGTGAATGGCAAAATCCGCTTTAATCCATTACGTGAATTTTATCAACTTGAAGGGAGTCATGAAGCTTATGAATACCAATAATAAAAATGCACAGCATAAGGTATTGATTGCCAACCGTGGTGAGATCGCCGTACGTATTATTCGAGCTTGCCGCGATTATGGTTTTGCGTCTGTGGCGGTGTATGCCGATAGCGATATTGACGCATTGCATGTCAACATGGCGGACGAAGCTTATGGGTTAGGTGGCAACACCCCAGTACAGAGCTACTTAAACATTGAGAAACTGATTGAGGTAGCAAAAAAATCCGGTGCAACCATGGTGCATCCGGGCTACGGTTTTCTTTCTGAACGTGCTGAATTCGCGCGAGCAGTACAACAAGCTGGCTTGATTTGGGTTGGTCCAAGCCCAGAGAGTATTGATATTTTAGGGGATAAAGTTCAAGCCCGACATATCGCCTTACAAGTGGGTGCGCCGCTTGTCGTGGGAACCAAAGATCCCGTTGAAACCGCGCAGGAAGTGGTGCAGTTTGCCCATCAACATGGGCTACCAATCGCAATTAAAGCTGCATTTGGCGGCGGTGGTCGCGGTTTAAAGGTGGCATGGCAGATGCACGAAGTGGAAGAGTTATACCACTCTGCGGTGCGTGAGGCGACAGCGGCATTCGGTCGCGGGGAATGTTTTATTGAGCAATTTTTGCATAACCCTCGCCATATTGAAGCGCAAGTCATCGCTGATACCCACGGTAACGTTGTTGTCGTGGGAACGCGAGATTGTTCGTTGCAACGCCGAAACCAAAAGTTAGTGGAAGAGTCTCCAGCCCCGTTTTTAGCCCCTGAACTGGAGCAACAAATCATTCGCGCTTCCACAGATATTTGCCGTAAAGCCGGCTATGTGGGCGCGGGAACGGTTGAGTTCTTATTAAGCCAAGAAGGCACTTTATCCTTCTTAGAAGTGAACACTCGTTTGCAGGTTGAGCACCCAGTCACAGAAGAAACGGCAGGAATTGACTTAGTGGTTGAGCAGCTACGTATTGCTGAAGGTTTGCCGCTGAGTATTCAAGAAACGCCTAAACCTCGTGGTCACGCTTTTGAATTTCGTATCAATGCGGAAGATGCAGGGAATGGCTTCTTACCAACTCCGGGAACCATCTTACGTTTTGATGCACCATCAGGCCCAGGCGTCCGTGTTGATAGTGGAGTTGAAACAGGCAAAACTATTCCCGGTACCTTTGACTCGCTAATGGCAAAATTGATTGTGGTCGGTCAAACCCGTGAACAAGCGATTGTACGTGCTCGTCGCGCATTAGCTGAATTTAAGATTGAAGGGATCGCGTCCGTATTGCCTTTTCATCGTGCGGTGATGGAGCAAGCGGATTTTTGTGAAAACTTTAAGGTGCATACCCGTTGGATTGAAACGGAATTTAGTGTTGAAATTCCCCCTGCGAAACGCCAATTACCACAAGCCGAACAAGCGTTAACACGGTCATTTATTGAAATTGATGGGAAACGTTGCGAACTGGGGTTGCCCGCGCAATTGTTTGCTGGAATGGCGGTGAACCCAACGACAGCAACTTCTGCACCTCAAAGCGTTGAAAACAACCCTAACAGCGTGAACGCCCCCATTTCTGGCGTGCTATTCAATTGGCTAGTTCCTCAAGGAAATAAGGTAACAGAAGGGGACATTATTGGCGTGATGGAGGCAATGAAAATGGAAGTTCAAGTCATCGCCCACCGTTCAGGGGAACTGAAATATACGGCTAAACAAGGGGATTTTATCAATGCAGATAATAAAATTGCGGAGATTATCTAATCGCTAATGGCGATTAATCGTTAATAAGGGGTGGCGAATAGCCACCGCCTTACCTATTTGATCGTAACTCAACGTGATTTGCGTTCCGGTAAGTTGCGTACAGGTAATGGTGGATTAGGTGCGGGCACGATACTTTTTTCCTCTTTGGCGATTTCATCGCTATCACGATAAACCTCACCACATAAGAAAAACAAATTAGGGCGTTTTGCCTCTAAATAGGATTTTCGGCTCATGCACTGTTCTTGGGTAAAAATGGTTTCGGTCACGGGTAATGCATCGCATGAATCAGTGCCACAAGGACTGACCCACAAAGCCCAACCGATAAGTACCATATGTCCTGCCATTTATCTTGCCTTCCCACTCACCGCTAATGAAGTACACCCAAGATGTCAAATTAACACGCTTAATATATGGGGGCGTGTTCTTTGTCTATAAAATGCTTTGTCTATAAAATATAAGTCAAATTCTAACATTGGATTAAATAAATGTATGTATTCATACGATAGATAAATTTAAATTCACATTAAACAGCAAATAATAATGTGTGATCGAGCATTTATCATTATCAAAAAAAGAATACTTATCTTGATGCAATAAAAAACAGTAGGGAGTTACAGAGTGCTATCGCGATTATTTTAGGGCTAGCTCGCAAATAACAAAATTTTTATCTGCAAATTTGTGTTTTTAGATCTCCATCCTGTCAATTTGAACTATTTTTATCTACGATGAACCCGATATCGTAATAATAATCGCAATAATAATATAAATAGGTAACTTATGAATGCCATGGAAGAAGTGCTTTCATTTTGGTTTGAAGAATCGACCCCAAAACAGTGGTTTGAAAAAAGCGAGAAATTCGATTTAACCATCGCAAAACGTTTTACTGCGCTCAGTGAACAGGCGGCAAAAGGGGAGCTGGCTTATTGGCGAGCCTCTATTCGCGGCCGTTTAGCGGAAATTATTATTCTTGACCAGTTTTCCCGTAATTTATGGCGAGATACACCAAGAGCGTTCGCGCAAGATGCGATGGCGCTAGCACTGGCACAAGAAGCCATTAAACAGCCGGATTATCATCTACTTACGCTATCTCAGCGAAAATTTATGTTAATGCCGTTTATGCATTCAGAATCGAGCTTTATCCACCTGCAAGCGGTGGAGCTATTCCGAATGTTGGGGGATGATAGTACGCTGGATTATGAAATGCGCCATAAGGCTATTATCGATAAGTTTGGGCGCTACCCGCATCGCAATGAGATTCTCGGTCGGCCATCAACTCGAGAAGAAATTGCTTTTCTACAGCAACCTAACTCGTCATTCTAATTCGTCTACATAAAAATGAGTTTGCTTACGCACTAGCAAACTCATTTTCTTTCAAGGTTTATTAACGGAAAAGCTCAGCCGTTGCAGGCTGTAAACCGAGCTGTTTTTGCACACTAGCCAAATAGGTCTGAGTGATTTTTGCAAGGGTAGGGTAAAACCCATGTTCAGTTGACGTTTGCTGAACCAACGTTAAGTAACGTTCCGCCCAAGGTAATAAATGCTGCTCAAGTAATTCCACAATGGCATCGTCTTGACCTTGCTCTGCCAGTGCTGAAATGGCCATTAACATCAAACCAAATTGGTCTTCCGGCTCTCGTAATCCTGTATCGGTAACCAATCCATGGGACATCAAAAACTGGCGATAGGCGCTGGTGGAATCCCCCATAACGGTGTTGTCGTGAGACAGATACACCGAGCCCCACGGTGGTGCTGGCATTGCACCTTGACCTTCAAAAAGAATTGAAAAATCATAGGTAAGCGTATCTGCTGGGTAATCACTTAATGCCTCACAATCGGCAATCAGCTGAGCAGGTTCTTGCCAATCATACAGGGATGGGATTTCACGCAGTACAGGTTGTAACGTTTGAAATGTGGGGGTTTCAGGAGAGTAGTAAAACATTCCCCCTAAAATACGAAAAAGAGTGGTATCGAGAGTTTGCATGATATTACCTATAAAGCTGCAATTAATTTAAAGCTTCAATTAACTTAAAAGAAAGAGCCTGAATTCAGGCTCTTATATTATTATTTATTTTATACTGCTAACCATAATCTGTGGTTATAGCACCTTACATGGTGATTTGCCACAGGTTATAAAAGGCAATACGGCCAGACAATTCAGCAAGTAATACGGCTGCTGCACAGACCAGTAAAGGGATTTTTGGTGAACGTTGCTTGATAGCGAACCCAACGAATGCCGCTAAGGCAATCGCTAATACAATCACTTGGAAGCCCCAAAAACCAGTCTGCTCTGCGCTTAATGCGGGTGCAGTTTCGCTTAAAAATGCTTGGTAGCTGGCACGGCTGGCAAAAATCGCAAAGGTACCGACTAAAAACGCCGTTAATCCTAAACCACGAGCGCCGATTGCCATTGCAAGTGCGCCACCACCCACAAACAGGGTTGTCCACATTTGCAGCGTAGTGAATTGGGTATCCCAGTTAGCAATGGTTGCAATGTTATACACTTGCGGGATTGACCAAACGAACGCTAATCCTGAAATCACCGCCGCAATGTTAGACAGTTCACGCAGAGCCGCTTGTTTAACAAAGTGGGTGAAAAACAGCGTAGCGGCAGCACAACCCACAAATACGCCACTTAAGAACGCTTCATTACTCATTGGTGAGCGACCCACGCCCAACAACATATTGAAGAAACGCAGTGGTTGACCGACGTGCAGTGCGCCAATACCTAAGCCAATCATCACAATGATAAACCCGACAATATTGGCTGTTTTCAGCTGTTTATCGTCAATTGAGCCCATTTTTTTTGCAATATAAGCTAACAGAAATAAACCCGCCGCGGATTGCCCTAAGACAGTAAAGAAAACCAGTGGTAACTCATGCATATTAGACCTCCGCAGGGTTTTTCAATTCGCCACTTTTATCACCTGATGGCTTAGCATCTTTGTGTGGCTTGATGACGATATTCGGGTTAGTCAGGCTTGGATCTGGCATCGGTGCAATGCCGCACTCCGTACCGTGTAACTCACGTAAAACGGTAATGTCATCGAAATCTAAAGCGCGCTGCGGGCAAGACTCTACACAAACCGGCTTCATTCCTTTTGCGACACGTTCATAACAGCCATCGCATTTGCTCATCAGTTTTTTCTTTTCGTCAAACTGTGGCGCACCGTATGGGCAGCGCAGTTCACAGTAACGACAGCCTACGCAGATAGACTGGTCAACAACCACTAAGCCATCTTCACTGCGTTTGTGCATTGCACCAGTTGGGCAACCTTCTACACAAGTTGGATTCGAGCAGTGGTTACACGAAATAGACAGGTAGTAGCTATAGACGTTTTGTTGCCAAATACCGTCTTGTTTCTGCCAGCTACCGCCACCGAATTCATACACACGGCGGAATTTAGGACCTAAATCTAAATCTTTTTCGTCCTTACAACTTACCTGACAGGTTTTACAGCCAGTGCATTTTGTGGAGTCAAAATAAAAGCCATACTGTTTCATCAATTAACTCCTTAAGCGCGTTTGACTTCAACAAGGTTAGTATGTTGTGGTGTGCCTTTCGCCAGTGGAGAAGGGACATGGGAGGTTAGGGTGTTGATACAACCACCAACATCTAAACCTTCGGTATTCAATGTGCGCCATGCACCTTGAGGAACCGCAATCACACCCGGTAAGACGCGCTCAGTCACTTTGACTTTAATCTGAATACGTCCGCGATCATTGAAGATTTCAGCTAAATCGCCGTTCTTCAAGCCACGTTCTTGTGCATCAATTGGGTTTAACCAGAATTGATGAGGAATAGCCTCACGCAGCATAGCCACGTTGTAATAGGTTGAGTGAACATGACCCTTATCGTGGAAGCCTGTCATTAATAAAGAGTGTTTTTTCTGTGCAGATTGCGCTTCAACACCTTCTCTATTCACACAATATTCAGGAATAGCTGGAATACGCTGACCTTCTGGAAGTTCCCAGTTTTTCACGCGTTCAGCCAGTTTTTCGGAGTAAATTTCAATTTTGCCCGATGGTGTTTTCAGTGGATTATTCACTGGGTCATCACGGAAGCTTTTCAGTGCCACGTTTTCAGCACTATTAAGGAACTTACGGTCGATGATCCCCGCGCCATCAGTTTCACTAAATTCGGGCAAATGAGGCATTTTTTCACGGGTTTTGTTGTAGCAAAACTCAATCCATTCTGCGTAGGTACGACCTTCAGTGAATTGATCTTTTACGCCCATTTTCTCTGCGATTTCGACTAATACATCGTAGTTTGGACGGTTTTCCCACAGTGGTTCAATGGCGTTTTGTAGACGAACTAGGTAGTGATAAGCCCCACTTGCATAGGAGTTATTGATCAGGTCGTTTGTTTCGACGGTGGTCACATCTGGCAGTAGTAAGTCCGCATATTTTGCCGATGGGGTATCGTGGTTATCCCAAACAAGGATAAACTCACATTTTGATTCATCAGACAGAATTTCATGGGTCTTATTCAAGTCACCATGCTGGTTTCCGATGACGTTACTGGAATAACACCACATAAATTTGATGTCATTATTCAGCTTATCAACGCCTTTGATCCCGCCATTTTCTGCGGTTAATTCTTTACCGCGCACAATCGCTTCTGACCACATATAAGTAGGGATCAACGCTTTCACAGGGTTTGGCAAGCCAAATCCAGCCACTGGATAGGCGAAACTGTTACCCCATAAACCGGTGTTAGTCCCAGAACGACCGATATTGCCAGACATAATAGGCAGCATCATGATAGAGCGACAGGCTTGCTCACCATTTTCAGTACGTTGTAAGCCCCAGCCTTGTGAGATCCAAGCACGTTGAGCGTTACCAATTTCACGGGCTAACTGAATGATTCGTGAAACCGAAATACCCGTTAATTTGCTCGCCCACTCAGGGGTTTTTGCAATCCCATCAGGACCATTGCCTAAGATGTAATCTTTGTAAGAGGCATTACGTGGTGCTGAAGCTGGCAGGGTTGATTCATCCCAGCCTACACAGTAATTTTTCAGGAATTCTTCGTCGGTTAAGCCTTCTTGGATCATCACATAACCCAGGGCTGCCACTAACGCGGCGTCAGTACCTGGATAAATAGGGATCCATTCTGCGCCTAATGTTGTGACGCTATCGGTACGGCGTGGGTCGATAATGATGACTTTTGCTTTGCTCTTATCGAGGGCATTGAGTGTTTCATAGAACTGACCACCACCGGACATACGGGTTTCAGCCAAGTTATGACCGAACATCACCACGAGATCGGAGTTTTGGATTTCCGTTAAATAAGATTCTTCCACACTGCCGTAAACATATGGCGTGATCTCCATTAGCTGTGCGTAGGAATAAGTTCCGTAGTCACCTAAAAATCCACCCGTTAGACTTAAAAGACGTTTACAGGCCGCACGACCGTGCAAGTTGGCACCCGTTGAACCAGAACCATATTGGTAATAAATGGCATCGTTGCCGTATTTATCGATGGTGTATTTCAGTTTTTCTGCAATGATAGTGGTAGCTTCATCCCAGCTAATTTTTTTGAACTTACCTTCACCACGTTTACCCACACGCACCATTGGGTATTTTAAACGGTCTGGATTATAGGTTTTCCAGCGAACTGAACGACCACGCAGACAAGGGCGAATCTGATGTTCTCCCAGTGTTGAATCGTCATACATGGTTTCATTGGAAATACGGCTGATAACGCCATCTTTCACATGAACTTTTAGAGGGCAGCGACTACCGCAGTTAACTAAACAAGCGCTGTAGCTGATTTTCTCACTGACTTCGTCAGGCATGATGGTTGGTGTTTTTGCTTGAGCAGCAAAAGGCAGAGTGATTGAGCCTGCAACGGCGGCTGCACCCGCTACGGTTGCGGAGGTCTGAAGAAACTCCCTCCTGCTCAGTTCTGCGAAATGAGTATTTGTTTTATTTTTATGCATTGACATTGCCTATATGTAAATAACGTATTAGGTATGTTCAATATGTTAGAAAAAATACCCACTCACTAACATGATATGCATCAACAATATCCTTGAAAAAACCAAGGGAAATATTTTTATTTATTTAATTTATAAGGAGTTTTCTTGTCATAGATGCCATTTTTGTTCTGTTTTTATTATCAATCGTTATATTGAGAATTATATAATGGTAGGGTGGGATCTGTGAGTATAAGAGGGGTTTCCCCCTCTAGGTAGGCTGGCCATGTTTGCTAATCATTAAGTAGTATTTATAAGTTACCTATGATGAGTTATTTATTTGTTGAATGACCTAAGAATCGAACATCATTACCGGTAGGTGATTGATGCACAGATAAATTGAACTGCGGCAGAATGGAAAAAATATGGTCAAAAATATCCGATTGGATGCGTTCGTATTCTAACCACACTGTCGTGTTGGTAAACGCGTAAATCTCAATTGGGATACCGTTTGAGTCTGACTCTAATTGGCGAACCATGATGGTCATATTTTTATGGATCTGCGGGTGAGCGCGTAGATACGCTTCAATATAGGCGCGAAATGTCCCGATATTAGTGAGGCGTCGCTGGTTGAGTGGCGTCGCTTTATCCTCTGGTAAAGCAGAGTTGTAGACCTGGATCTCAGAGACTTTTTTCCCGATGTAAGGCTCTAATAAGTTGGCTTTTTCAAAGTTGCTAACTTCTTCAGGTTTCAAAAAATGAATACTATTGGCATCGATACGTAGGCTGCGCTTGATACGGCGCCCGCCTGATTCAGTCATGCCTTTCCAGTTTTTAAATGAATCGGAAATCAGTGCATAAGTTGGAATAGTGGTGACGGTATTATCCCAATTTCGAACCTTAACTGTGGTCAATCCAATATCAATTACCGCACCATCAGCACCGTATTTAGGCATTTCCAGCCAATCACCAATGTTGACCATGTTATTTGCAGAGAGCTGAATACCAGCGACTAAGCCCATAATCGGGTCTTTAAACACCAACATCATGACGGCGGTCATCGCCCCTAACCCACTGAGGATAATCAACGGAGATTTACCAATCAGTAGCGCGATGATCATAATCGAAATCAAAACGGTGGCGATAAGCTTAATGCTTTGGAAAATTCCACGTAGCGGGAGATGAGCTGTTTTTGCCGCACGTTGTAATACGCCCAGCGTGATATCCAAAATGGAATAAATCGTCAGTAAGCCAAACAGTAAGCACCATGCTTGGGAAGCGACATTCAATACCATTTGTGTCGTTGAGCCCGAAGATAGCCATAAGGTGGATTGAATGTTGACAACAATACCTTGAATAATAAAGGCAATTCGATTGAACAGATTATATTGGGTGAGTTGATGTTGCCAACCGGAACCCGCTTTTAATCCTCTTTTTTCAATCGTGGGAAGCAAAATTTTGTGCAGAAAAAGATGCAAAATCAGGGCGACAATCAGTATCAGCCCAAGAACCATTAAGAGAGAGGCGAGGGTGGCATAGTCTTGATTAAACTGGCGAGCCCAGTCGAGCAGTTGCTGCTGCATAAATTCTCCTTTATTACGTTATCCATAAATGACGACCCAGTATAAGCAAATAGGACTTAAGTTTGTGAAATATACCGAATATTTACATAAGATTACGGAAAATGGCGGTTATTCTGATTGATGCTCTATACTTTGAGGAATACTCTCAAACGATCATGTTTATGAGGAAATACTGATGAAAAAGCCTACGAAAAATAGCTGTCTACCACTGATTGTTCTTTTAGCATTCATGGGGACATCACCACTTGCGTTTTCTGACCCAAGTGGTAACAACGGGCATGGAAACGGTAACAAACATAATAATAAAGAATTTAAAGGCAACAACGGCCATAAAAATAAAGATGATGACCATTATAAAGCGAAGCAATGGAACGGTGATAATTCAGGCATTCAAGGAACGTTGCGTATTTCACCTAATATTAGTTTTAGCTTGAATTTTGGGAATGTTCGACCTTTAGCCATTGAGTACGGTCTTACGGGCTACAAAGGGCTACCACCAGGAATTGCAAAGCAAGTAAGAAGAGGAAAACCGTTACCTCCGGGGATAGCTAAAAAGGTTCTACCATCAAAGTTTATCCATCAGTTGCCTGTTTATGCGGGCTATGAATGGAAAATGAGTGGTAAAGATCTTATTTTGGTAGCGATTGGCACGGCAGTGGTTGCTGAAATTATTGAGAACGTATTTGAATAAAAAAACGGCCTTAAAAAAGGCCGTTAGCAAAAATTTGCAAATACTTGAATGAGGTAAATGAAAGGTTTGATTGACTATGGTTTAACTAACCAAAGTTTAAAGCAAATTACATAAAACGCTTGGACAGTAATTCAACAACTTCTTGCAGGTTAACGAAAAATTCTTTGATGCTTTTCATGTTCGCTCCGAATGTTAATGTGTGATCTTGATCACGTAGGAGCATTCTAGTTTTTTATTGATCAAAGTCAATAATCAGCCAAAAGATATTTTAAATATTAAACTAATTTTTAGGTCGAACCTTGTAAATTATTGTTTACAGCTTACTCATCATGCCGGCTAATTACCTTGCATAAAGGTTTTGCTGGATGAAATGGTGGCTAGACCTGCCAGTGCCTGCATGCTTTGTTCGTGTAGTTCAATGGTTGCAGCGGCACACACATCTTCGAGGACATGGCAAAAATAACCTAAATCATGGGCTTGTCTTACGCTACTTTGGATTGCCATCACCGAACTGACTCCACCGAAATAGAGCTGAGTAATATTATTATCGTTAAGCCATTGGTGGAGTTTATTGCCTGCAAATGCAGAAACGCCTTTCTTAATGATCACTCTGTCTTGCATATGAACGACCAAATCTTCCACCCAATGGCAGCCGTAGCCACTTAATTTTAATGCGCCTCTCTGTTTAGCTTGTGAAAAAAGTGGGGAGCCAGCGGGGATATCTTGATAATTATCGCTAAAGCCAACTTTGACCCAAATAACAGGAATACGCTGACTTCTTGCGTAATTAGCGGCTTGATTCGCCTTTTCAATAATATTGCGGGAATTGACTTGGGAATAACTGCTATTGGATAAACCATTTTTACCCACAATATCGTTAATAAGATCAATGATGATTAGCGCCTGTGACATTATTGCCCCTTTTTATGGCTAAGTAATTTAACGTAAAAGGGGATTGTAATGTTTATTATGCACTAGGGATGTTAACTGAATAACATTATTTTAAATAATGGTATTATTCTCGACTGCCGCCTTAATTAAGGCAAATCAATAATAAATCCAATACCTTTATTCTCTAATCCATCAGTGACTTTTAATGTTGCACCTATTTTCGATGCCAGATTATGGGCAATAGATAATCCTAAACCGCTTCCTGTTTCTAATGTTCCGGGTACACGGTAAAAGCGAGAAAATAGATGTGCTCGGCTCTCTTCCGGAATACCGCGTCCATTATCTTGAACCGTAATGGTGGCACCAAAAGGGGTGAGATCGACCAGTGTCACTTTTATTTTGGCTTTTTCAGGAGAATATTTAATCGCATTTTCGATTAAATTAGTGAACACATTACTCAGTGCCAGCTTATCAGTTTCGACATAAAAAGAATCTGGACTGGATAATTCCACATCAATATGTTTATTGAGAGCATAAGGAATATGGGATGAAATGAGATTACTGATTAACATAGGTAAATCAATTTGCTCTTTACGAATGGCAAAATCTTCCGCTTCCAAACGTGCGAGATCAATTAATTGATGAGATAAAGAGGCGGCGCGCGTTAATGTCTCTTTCATATCATTAATAATCTCGGCTTTTTCTTTTGGATTATCGATATGCATTAACACATGCAATTGTGCTGTTACCGCTGCAATCGGAGTCCGCAATTCATGAGCCGCATCTGCCATAAAACGTTTTTCGCGTAAATTCGCGGCATCGACTCGTGCCATTAATTGGTTAATCGCGGAAATAATAGGGCGAGTTTCTTTATACATATCTTTGGTATCAATCGGCGTTAAATTTCCCGGTTGACGCGATGAAATAATTTTAGCGACTTGTTTAATGGGGCGAATACTAAAATAGGCAGTGATCAAAATAGCGATTAACATTATGCCCAAAATAAAGGCGAGAGGAATGGCAGTGCCTTCGGCTGGATTACCAATTAACTTTCGTCGCTCAAGATACGATTCTGCAATCACAACTTCGAGGGTATGATCATCATCCCATGCAGAAGTGAAATGCCAATCTTTATGTTGGGCAGTTAGCATATCGACTGATTTTAGTGATGGGTCTGAAATCTTTTCACTATTGCGATATAGCACATGTCCCAGATTATCCCGCACAACCATATACGGTTTATAGCTAGTTTCAATGCCGTTTTCCATGGCATCGGTATACATTTTTTGCAGAATAACCGCGAGCTTATCAAAATATTCTGGGGTATCTGATACTGTACCTAATGTACGCGCAATCCCTTGTGTGACGATTTGCTGTTGTTGGTTAAATTCATCATCATCGACCAAATCAGGTAGATAAAAAAATTGTAACCAACCGACTAGCAGCAGCCATAAAAAGATGACTGCGCCAATCTGAATACCAAATGTGTAGACCAGAAAGGATTTAATCTTCACCAGATTGCGCTTCTTTTTTTAGTAAATAACCGATGCCACGGATAGTAATAATTCTGTCTTTACCAATTTTGCGGCGTAAATTATGAATATGGACTTCAAGGGAGTTACTTTCCACATCATCCAAGCCAAATAAACGTTGCTCTAAATCTGTTTTTCGCACGACATTGTCGGCATTTTTAATTAACTCGTATAGCAACAGATATTCTTTACCGGAGAGTAATAATAATTGACCATCCAAGGTGACTTGATGGTTTAATGGATTTAATTGCAGATTATCTAATTGCCAAATTTCAGATGAAAACCCAGCCATACGGCGGCTAATAGCCTTTACGCGAGAAATCAACTCTGGCATTTCAAGGGGTTTTGTTAAGAAATCATCGGCACCAGAATCTAAGCTCGCCACTAAATTATCCATTTTATTACGGGCGGTAAGAATAATAATCGGTATTGATTCTCCAGATTGGCGCCATGCAATTAATTCCTCTTGACCATCACCATCAGGTAATCCCAAGTCTAAAAGCATGACATCAAAATTGCGTGCCTGTAATTGCTGCTTAGCATCAGATAATAATCTGACCCAGCAAGGATTAAATCCGGCTAATTCCAGTCCACGACATAACGCTTTGCCGAGCTGAAGATCATCTTCTACCAATAAAATATTCATATTTATTACCTCTGTTGCGGAGTATAAGCAGACTCCGCTCACCCAGCAACTAGGATATTTATCCCCTTAAGCATCCCTTAAGGTTGGTTTAACCAAATATTAAGGTACTAAAATGCAAAAGCACTAATATACCCTCAACAACCATAACAAGAGCATTCATCATGAAAAAAGCGTATATTGAAGTGCCTCTATTTATCGGGATTATTTTTTTTGCCATGGTATTTATGGGGGCGAGTTTCAATAAACCACAATTGGCGTTGAATCCGACGAAATTAAATGAAGTTCAGCGATGCACTGATGCGAAAACTTGCTTAGTAGAGGCTCGAATACTTGAAGTGAGTAAAACGAAACGTAATCCGGTGAATGAGTTTAAATCGTATCTTCGTCAGAAACTTTATTAATACTCTTTCGATAATGGCGGAATAGTGAATTGTGGTGCTATCGGTTTTTATACACAGAAGCGTATAAACGATAGGCAGAAATAGATTGAAAGTGACTCAGATTAACTTCAAAGAATAATGAATTAAGAAATGGAAGATGGATATTACCCTTCCATTTCTCTGCTAATCATCTAGTCATCGGTATTTGCTTCAGGTAGCCAGCCGTCATCCATCCAAATTTCTTCTAAGATCTCTTCAATGCGTAATTTATCATCCGCAATCTTCGTTCCTGAAATATTAATCGCCTGCTGAGAGCTAAAGCCCACTCGAGTGACCATATCAGGGTACTGTGACTGTAGTTTGCGTAAAATCTCAGACTCTAAAGCTTGTAAAACCAAGCCACTTGGTTTTTGCGGTGAATTCTTATCAAATAACACTTCGATGCGTAACATAATAGCCTCTACTAAAGACTGTATTAATATACAGTATTTTTAGATCTATATGGGGATATTGTCAATATCCTGCATTGAATATTTTTTTATTGTGATAGCAGGCTAACTCTTTTTATTTCGACAAGTTAATCCGATAACCTTTAAAAGAAGCTGGCAGAAATATTAATACACAACCCTAAAATGGCCATATTAAAGACAAATGAAATAACGGATTGGAGCAATACTGCGCGACGCATAGGGGTTGAGGCTACTTCTACATCTGCCGTTTGTGAGGCGACGGCAATGGTGAATGAGAAATACATAAAATCCGAATAGCTGGGTTGGGTGATTTTATCGGGGAAAATTAGCCACGGTTTTTCATTTTCACTATTGCCGTAATAGAGATGGGCATAGTGCATGGTAAAGCCCGTAGGTAAGAGCAGCCAAGAGGATATCAATGTCGAGGCAGTTAAAATATAAGAGTAAATTTTATCGGCTTTCGGGATATCACTGTGTCCGCCCAAGGCAAAAAATAAGGCTAATAAACTGACGCAGCAGCCTGACATCAAGAAAAATATTACCATGCTCGCGCTTTCGTCTTCGATTTTTGTCAGCTTACGAATGTCTTTCACATTGTGGCTAATAATTCTCTGGAACAGAAACAACAAATAACACCACGCAAATGCGTTCCAACTGATAATTAAGTTAATAATCAGACTTTGTGTTTGAAATAAAGCGAAGAAAGTGATGAAAGCAACAATGAGCGAGACCAAAAAGCGCGGTCGAGAATGAAATGCATGACGTAGCTGGTGGGTGATACGAGCAGCACAGCGAAGCATGGGGTATTCCTTGAATTTAATAATCGGGTGTTTTTCCTAAATTAAATTGAGTATACCATTGGTAAAAAGGATGCACTAATCACTGCGTTTCAAGGAATGAAATGAAACAGTTCTATTTATGCTTGCTGCTGTGCTTTTCAGCGCCGTTATATGCAAATGAATTGTGTGAAAAGGTCGCAGACCTTTCTACTGCTGATGTTTAGTGCCATGATAGTTAAGTATAAAGCCTATTTTTATTATACAACAGATGACACATTTTTAGTTGTGGATGTTTTCGTCATTTCTGGCGGCCAAGTGTCTGGACAAATGGAAGTGGAAGGGGCGTTTCTTCTTTCCAATTACTATGCGGTGTCTGATGATAATGACAGGAATAGAAAGCGCAATGACAGGGGATAATCTGTCATTGCATTAAATCTTAATACGCGTTAGGACGAAGTTTAAATGACTGTAAAACCCGATCCCAGATTTCAACCATTTGCGCATCGGTGTAATCTTTCACTGTCAATATTCCGGAGTTATGAAGTAAAATAAGCACTAAAGGTTGTAAATAAGTGACATTTTTCTCATTGGCATTGTATTGAAAACGGTATTTTTTATCTCCGTCTTCTTCACCGGAAATTAACCACTCTTCACCAGCAATCGTATTGTATTTCACTGGGCCTTTTTTCAAGGTAGAAGCCCCTAATTGCCGCATAATCGGTTTAATTTCAGATGAGCGTTCAAGCAAACTGTCATCTTCACTTCCCAATAAATTATCTATCACAATTGCCCATGCAAATTGATTGTTTTTAAAGAGCATGGACAATTTAAATTTGTGGTCACGTCCATCATCGTGAATAAAGCCATAAGGAATACAAATCCCTTTATCGGTCGGAATTTCATTCTTTGGTCGCCCTTGTAAGCGAGAAATTAAGGATTGCATCGCTGCTAGTTTTTGAGACTTATCTGTAATAGGATAATCACCTGTAAAATATGATCTTTCTTTAGCATACTTATCTGATGTCAGATCATGGAACTTAGTTTTTATAATAAACGCTACATTATCAATATACACATGAGCTTCTAGCTCTCTGGCAAATCCAGGGTAAGCATAGCTTTCATTTTTATCAAAAATTACCCCCTTTTCTAATCGCACAATATCTTTCAAAAAGGGTCCATCCCGCTCCTCACTCACTCGCTGTTTTTTTAATTCGTCTTCTCGTAATTCAATACGTTGTTTAAATGAAGGGGGATACATAAATTGACTTTCAATCGTCATATCATCGATGGTGATGACCGAGGAAAGCTCTTGGGTTAACGCTTTTGGGTAATTAAAGGTGTAGCGACCTAAACAGTAGGTCGGTGCATCATCAAACAGAGTATTAATCACAGCAGAATCCTTTTCATTAAGTGAGCGGGAATAGGTTTTATTGGGCACGGAACACGCAACTAAAGCCCCCAATAAGACCAAGCTTAAAAAAGCAATAAATTTATTTCTTATCATGGTTTAACCTCACCCGTTTGCAATATTTTGCATAAGGAGCGTAAGGTGAATTTTATCGCTGGTGATAATTTACCCTCACCATAAATACCATCCCCCTTCATGGGCTCAAATTTATAGGCATTCTGATGGTCAACATTCGTTTCTAAAATGTCTTTAAATCGCCACGATTCCTGTAGATTGATAGCGTATTTAGGCACCGTACCATCTCCCGCACCTCCTTCATAATTTCCATTGGGGCTTTTCCACGCATAGCTCGATTTAAGTAATGTATACTCCCGTTTATCACCATATTCCGTTGTCTCTCGACTATCGTCAGATACCCATAACCACGACGTTTTATCCCGTAATTTCCAGGTCACCGTTTCATCTGAACGGCGAGGATCTTTAGCCAGCGTAGTGTCATTTTTATCGTCATACGCCCCGTAAAATTGGTAAGTATTGGCATGATAATGAGAATTCATTTTTTCCATGAATGGTATTACTTGTTTTATCATTAACATTTTATAATTTATAAAGTTAGTAGTAATTTTATCCTCTTTTTTATCCAAAATATCAGACTCATACATTCGCCACCAAACTTTATCTTGAAGATAGATTTCCTTAAATGGATCACCTTTTTGCGGCAACAATAAATCAGTTACCCCATCAGGACTGCCTTTTTCAACCCGCATCCACGGTTGACCATGGTTATATTTCGGAGAAGGTAAAAGTTGTAACGGTGCAGGGGATTGCGCTAAAACAGACATAAGCCGTGTGGCACTGGCCCCCAAAACAAGTGACATCGGAAACGCATGTTCCCCGATTTTCATCATCTTATAGGCGGTTGGCGAACCTAAATCGGGCATCACACCATGCACGATACCAAGAATTTTATCTTTGCAGGGTGTTGCTAATAATTCGGAAGCGTAACGTGATACTAAGCCTCCCATCGAATGGGTCACAAGAATGACTTTCTCCTGCCCTTCTTCAAAGGCGAGTCCATGCCCAATCCCGCCATTCTGTTTAGGACGGTATAAATTTAAAACCTCATCAATGTATTTGGCGAGATCTTGTGCGGACTGAGCGTTGTCTTGTAACCAGTTATAACCAAAAACATGAAGTGGAAGCAGTAAGCTACGGTATTTCCCCGTTTCACCATATGAAAGCAGGTTAGTATCCTCTGGCGAAAGTGGTTTCTCTAGAATATTTTTAAAAATAGAGTGTTGAGAGAAATACTCCTCAGCTTCATCTGCCGTCGCGCATCCCTGATCTTTCGCTTTATTGTAATACTGCTCCCAAACCAGTAATTCTTTTTGTAATTGCTCTAAGGGTTCAAAGTAAGAGAACTCTAATGCGCTGCCCCAACCTCGTTTTTGACGTGAACTGGCAAAATAGGTTGATTCGTTATCATCATTACCCACTTTTTGACCAAAATCCGTTACAACGGCATTAGGATCTAGCAATTCACGACGACGTTTTCCGCCAGTCAATCCCCAACCCAACGCATCCCATAGCATTAACGCCATATTACTGCGTATCCGCCAGACAGAGTCTCCCGTATCTTTATGTTTTAAGTTAGACCCCATAATGCCGGGTAGAAAAATAACGGGAACCACTTTAGTTGATGGGAGATAACAATTCGCTTTGGCATTTTCAGATTGGTGCTTCCGCTGTAAGTCTTTCCAAACTGCACATTTATTGTCATCAAATTCAGCAAAACAATGCTGAATATTTTCGCTTTGTTCATCTTGGCTCATTGCGTGTCCTTTTAATTGAGCATGCTGGCTTAATTGAGAGATGAAGAATTATTTATTTTGCTGAATCAACGCATAGCGATTGAGTAGCTGTTTAAAATGGTTATCAATCCGTTGGTATTCAGACTCAGGGACGGAGCCTTGGGTTTGAAGTTGCTCAAGACGACGCAATTCTTCTTCTAACGGAACGCTTTGATTAAAATGCTGGCGGGCATTGAAAATAATGGTTTTTAATTCAGACCCCGTGATATAGCTGCGAGGTTTACCATCAAGACTGTCTAAGCGCGTACTGAGATTATTTAACTCTGCCATCCCTTCAGACCACTGTTGTAATTTATCGTTAGATAGCGCATTAATTTGCATATTTTGCTGCCATTTATCGTTAAATGCGCTGACTTCTTGCCGGTCACCATATTGTTTAGTGAGGTAACTCACCATGTTTAATCCATACTGCTGAGACCAAATTGGGGAGACGGACTCTAATTCCACGAGGTAGTTATCGATTATCTTGAGTTTTTCAGGAGAAAAACTATTCGGTTGTGCGGCATTAGGCTGCAATTGTTGCTCAAGAATTGAGGCAATATTCGGCGTAAAGTCAGGTAATTGGGGTAGCGCTTGCGCTAAAACGTGGTTATTGATTTGTGGGTGTAACACATACAAAGTTCCTGCACACAGCGCGCCTGTGAGCACAATACCGAAAGCCATACCCACACAAATGCCTTTGCGGTAAGAAGGCTTGGTCGGTGTTGGTGTGCTGATAGTGGCATTGGCCTTGATGGAAATTGGCGTTGCTGCGGTACGGGCATGAAATGACGATGGCGCAGTTTTTGGCAATTGCAGCGGCGTTGGTGGAATAAAACCACTGTCGGGAACATCGGTATTTTCGAGCTGCTTGGCTTGAGTGGTGAGCAAGTTTTGCAGTCGTTCCAGCTGAGTGAGGTGTTTGAGCTCTAATGTTTGTAGCAACTGTCCAATTTGGTTTAGCGTCGCTTCAGTCTGATACAGAGCTGGCAGGTCTGCATAAACAGGTGCATGGGCGCGTAACCCTGTCATGAGTTGTTGGCTCAGCGTAGCGAGGATCTCAACCCGGGCATGGGTCTGTTGTGGCCATAATCCTTGCCAGTGGCGGCTCAGTAAATGTTGAAGTAAAGATAAGCCTTCGTTTAATCCCGCGATGCTATTTTGATGCTGGCGGATCAAGGTAAACCATGCGCAAGTTTGTAAATCAGCGCCGTTTTGGTTGAATAAGGACAAACATAGCCCATGAGCGCGCGCCCAGTCTACATCTGGGCGGGCGGGGTGAAAGCGTTTATTTAATTCTTCTTTGAGCGCGGCAAAATCAGCCAGCGTGCGCGGGTCGCCACCAAGGCGCAATGTGTTTAAATCTGGGTTCATAGTCTTCTCACGCAGTCGTCAGTTTAAATCGTATCGAATTGTTTTTTTAGATGGTGTACGAGAATGCGCCCATCCGGCATAAATTCAGTGCCATAACGGATCAAACCTTGCTCATGTAATTCAACCTCAAGGGCGTAATGGAGTGCCCCAAAGCTGTTTTGCGGTAATAACACTAAAGAGAGTGATTTGATGCGGGGCTCATACTTGAGTAACGTTGCCGATAAAATGGTCATCATATTGTGAGCAGTGCCGGGGAGACCTTGGATCATTTTACTCATATCTGGTAGCCCGTAGTCGGGAAGGTGCTCGATACTGCCCGCTCTGGCGTTGAGAATGCGGCGAATATTGTCCATCACAGAAACCATCACTTGGTCATGTTCTGGGATAGTATCAATATCCAATCCTCCCGCAAAATACCCCGTCAACATTTCATATAATGAAGGCTGGGACATGCTATTTTTCTCCAAGTGGTTTTAAGGTCATGGAGTTATCAGCAAGGGTGAGTAAGCGTGGGTCATCCGGTAGTAACCGCTTTTTGGGGATCACTACGCGCCAGTCATCGGTGATAAGGTCTGGGTGATGGAACATCACGGCGATGGCAACAAATTCAGCGCCGTCTTCAAGGGGCATATCAAGGGAAATCGACTCACCCGGGCGAATGCGTAAATCTTTTTGTACCACGAGAGAGGATTTTAGTACTTGGCTATCTTTGGCAAATAACGATGCGTAGTCACTCTCATCAAAGCTTTCAGTATCTTTCAATTGATATACACGAATGATGGTGGACAGCGATGCGCCTGTATCATCGGTATTGAGCGCTTCACGTGCCACGAAATCAAGATGGACGACTTTCACTTGCTTATAAAATATCGCGCTTGCTGCACTGCGAGTGCCATCGCTGACCATTTGAGTGAGCCCGCATCCAGTGAGGTTTAATGCAGTCAGAAGCACCAATGTTTTGCCGCAAAATGGCAATAAAGGGATGTGTTTCATAGGAGAGTCCCGGAATCAGAATCGATAATTAGCGTAATGTGAGGGCGGCGTAGAGTGTGATGTTGCCGATAATCGCTGATAGCGCCCCAGATTTAAGGTAATAATGTGTTCGCGGAGAGCGACATTAGGCGCCAATGTGCCCATCGCGGCGGTCCGTCCCAGCTGAACACCTTGGTGAGATTGCGAGCTTAACGTTGCGTTAGGGAGCAACTTTCTGGGTAATTTAAGACAAAGACGGGCATTGACTCTTGACCCTAGGTAAACATGCAATAGCGCCATTAAATCTTGATACAGCTGTCCGTCAGGCAGCCAATTGCGGGCTTCATCAAAGTTATCTGTCCGTAAGGTAATCAAAATTTGGCTGTTTACATCGGTAGAATACTGACCTAAAACGGGCTTATTGGTTAAGGTCATTGGGGTTTTGCACGACAGCCCTGTTTGAGTTGTTTGCTCGATACGCCGCGGGTCATGGGGTTTGATTTTCACATGAGTGTCAGGCGCGAGTAATTTTACGAGTGACACAACGCCTTCTGCGGTGCGGGTTGGAAAACGTAACGTGCCCAGTAAGGCGAGAAAGCGGGATAAAGGCGCTTGCACATGTTGAGCAGTGCCGGGGATCCCCAAGCCAATTAACCCATACAAATACTGGGATGTTTCATCTTCGCCACCTGCGGAAAAAGTTGCTGGATAGGAATATTTTCGCCAAATACGGTAAAACTGCGTCGTGAGCCGATGGTTAAAAATATCCAAGAAGTCCGTGAGCGATTCGGTTCCTTCCCGCTGTTGTGCGATGTCATCGAGGTAGGCGGTGGGTAACGGTGATGTGACACCATATAACCCTAAAAAGGTAGTTCGAATACTGGGTGTGTTGCTATCTCGGTAGCGGTCTTCAATGTCGATGCCTTTAATTTCGGTGACAGGAAAACCCATCCCACGATGGGGACGAAACCGGATAACATCTGTTTTCGGGTCTTGGGTGCTACCAAGTGGCGGGCGCTGTTTATTACTCTGTTCTAGCAGTTGGCAAAACCGATAGAAGTTAACCAGTGGTAGACGCTCCCCTAGTGCATCAAAAAGCTGATTTACTGAGGATGGTTCTCTGTCCATGTGAGGTTATTTCCTGTTGGTAAAATATGGAGAGTCAATTGGTTAAATAGATGCACGTCGGTATACAGTGCGAAAAAGCGGTTGAGCATTTCACCAAAGAGATGAATATCCCCTTCACCGTTAAATCCGTTGCTATCAAGAGTGATATCGATGGCAATACCGCGCTGTAAAAAGCCTTTTTCGAAACGCTCAATAAGGTGCTGTTCAACGTGGATCATGGCATCGAGTTTGCGGCTGTTTAAATCATCCTCTCGCCAGTCATAGAGTGCCAATGTGCCGCGCAATACCTCTACGTTGTCCATCATATTGAGGAAGCTGGCGCCAAGGTGGCTGAGAACGCGCCAATGAAATCGGTCTTCTGCTGGGGGATAGCAAGGCAGGGTTGGCTTGCATAAATTGCGAACCTGCAATTGGGTTTGTAGGGTTTCTTCGGTCCTGTCGAGCAATGTACTTTGCAGCGCTTTGCGTGGAAGTTGCCCGTTAGTGCCAGTTAATTGCAAAGATAAGGTTTCACTTTCAAGGGCAGCGGTCGGCTGTTCGCGTTCTCCCCCTAAAATCAGCCATGTATCATGTAACCCGCTGACACCGCGCTTAACGCGAGTGTGGTAGTAGTGTTCTGGTGCATTGCGGCGCAACATGCCACCTCGATGGCGAAAGCTGCTAAATGGGACATAGTGAATGTGTTCACCTCGCCTTGTACCATGAACGGTATCGACAGCATAAATTTCGGTGTGTCCATCTTGTAGACGGCGAGGGCGCAGTAAATATTCACTTTCTAACCCGTTAACAGTGAGTGGATCAGCTTCAATATTGAATAAGTTGATCACCGGCACGCTGTGCAATTTTAGGTTATCGTGACTTAATGGAGTGTCGCTATCCCACAGGGTATCGAGCACAATTTCTAGCTCAAAGTGGCTTAATCCTTCGGGCAATTGAATCTCTTCAAGCCCGTTTAAGTTGACGAAGAAAAACTTTTCTCGAAAAGAAAAATACTCCAGCAACAACTGGTAGCCACTAAAGGTACTATCTCCTTTGGGCCACAATTGATCTTCTTCAGCAAATCCCCCAGGGGAAAACCACAGCGGCAAACGAACGCGGTCAGGGGATGACGGTAAACGGATATAGGTCGCCGCGACATGTTTAGTGAGAGCCAGATGCAGGGCGTAAGTGGTTGGAACGTCACCCGCCAAATAAAAGGAAATGGTCCCAAGTGGGCTCTGTTTCCAATCGACAAGTTTTGCACAATCGAAGCGTAATCGGATCACGGAACGTCCATCAGGCTCAGTGGTTAAATTCACTGTGGATAGCGCAATAGGGTTCAGTGTTAAATCCCGCGTGGTGCGGTAACGACAAACGGTTTTCTTCTCGCCAATCGGGCGTGAAAGTACTTCAAAATTGGCGGGGATCACCGACGATAATTTCATATCGTGAATATCCGGTGCGAGTTCAACCACGGACAGGGAAGGGATGGTTTGTAAATAATGAGGCCAAAGTAGGCTGACCAATCCTTCCGTTAATTCCGGTAAATCATCATCAATTTTCTGGCGCAGCTGCCCCATCGAAAAGGCAAAACCTTCAAATAGTCGCTCAACAAAAGGGTCGGGAATGCCGGCTTTATCTAAATCTAATAGTGCCGCCCGGTCGGGATGAGCTTGGGCGAACTCTTTCGCAGCTTCGCGTAGATAGCGCATTTCTGCATCATAATAGCGAAGGGTTAAATCATCCATTCGTATCACTCTCACTGATTAATTTAAGGGTAGAGTACTAGCGCTCGGACAGGATCTAAGCGAGTCAATTGAGCCAATAACTCAGACATTTGGTGATGTAACTCGGCCTTATCCGGTGTGTTACGTTGCGCTTTACCGCGCAGAAGTTGTAATTGGCGGGCTTTGACTTCAAACAGGGAATGCGGTTCCCAATCAGCCAGTTGCATGTGTTCAGCGCGATTGTCTAATTCACGCAATAAGTTCAGCGCCAAATCATGACGGGCAAACTGCTCTGCCACTCTTGCCATTACCAATTGCAATAGCCATTTTTGGCGGGTGGTCTGAATATTCGGGCGAGACATTAACCATGCTAAGGCGGCTTCTACCCCTTCGGTATCGGCTTGCGTTAATGCTTCTTGCTCTAAGGCAAATATCGAGCCGTTATCATCATCATCCGCGCCTTGAACTGGCATAGAGTGCAGAGACTGAATGTTATCTTCCAGAATCTGTTGTTTGATCCACGCGAGGGTCACTTCATCAGCAAAGGGGGTGCCATCTTCCCATGCGAGATTTTCTAACCCGGGTAGGCGCAATAAAAATTGTTTTAAATCCGAGGCAATAACGTCTGCCCAACCGTTCCAAGGCGCGGGAGATTTACTGAGCGCTTGGTGTAGGTACCATTGAACATCTAACCAAAAATGGTTAACGCCTTCAGCAAATAGGCGGTCGGCTTGTTCGGTGAGCTCCAACCAGTTTTGTTGCAGATATAAACGTTTTAATTGGGCTTTCGCATCCGAGCGCGGTGGGGCTAAACGTGTGCAACCATGCTGGTTCTGTGGTGGCGATTGGTGCAGGGTATCCCAACGGACAGATTTCATCAGCCGGTGACCCGACAGCCAGCCGTTGGGTTGATTACGCAAATAATTGGCAAGCACTTTGGCTTGGTCGAGCAGCTCACGACCTGATTGTATGGGGGCGATAGGGCTGATCCCCGAGGCCGTTTGCTTTGTCGCGACATTTTCCGACGCTTTGATATTTTGCGGGATGACGCTATCAGCCCCACCGGATTGGGCGAGCCGATTTTCTAAAGCTCGTAAGAGGGGGGCAAGGTTAGGGCGGCTTGCTTCATCCCACGTATTAAACTCATCCACGATCGCGCTAAGTAGTGCCACAATGCGGGAAAATTCGTTGCTATCCACCTCAGGGTAGAGGGATAAGCTGTCGATGACACGTTGACCCGCCAGCCATTCGATGGCGGCTTTTCGGCTATTTGGGCGCGAAGGTAGTAGGCTGTCATGGTAGCGATGTAGTAATCCTGTGAGTAGACCGAGCCCATCGGCTAACCCTGTTTCCCCTTCGCGATGCAAACGCGCCCAAATATAGTAAGTGATAACTCGCGCATCTTTGCAGACGTTGGTCAGGAGGTTCTCGGCAAGAGCACAAATTAATTCAGTGTCTGACCCAGAGAGTTTGTTGACTTCTTCTTTCATGCGTTCGAAGTCATCGTCATAACCGGGGTCATCCCCCATTGGATTTTCAGCTGTAATGGGCAGTAGCCAGCGCTCCCATAGTGCCACTTGTTGCTCAACAAGCTGGTTAGCAGCAAGCGGATTTCCAGTAAAGCAAGCGGTGCGCAAGGCAGTTAATAAAGGCATAGGTGATGTCCTATCGATGGCTAATCCAAAAAGATTTTTTCAGGTAAAACGAAATTACGCAGTTTTAATAGCGCCAGCGGGCCTTGACCCATTTCGGTGCGTAGTTGGTAATTTAGAGAGATGCCATCGGGTGTTACCCACGAGACGGTATAGCTGCTAGTGCTGCCCGCATAAGGCGCGACGTTGGCCGTTTCGAGTAAACGGATCAAACCCCAAACACCACGATGATCGCCATAGAGTCGGGTACCCGATGACGTGGTCATCCAGGTTAAAGATGCGCCGGACGCGACGGTATCGGCAGGCCAAACAAAACGTTGCCATTCAGGGAATTGGTTATCGTAGGTAAGATTTTGTTTATCGATCACCAATATGGTTTGCATCACATTTTTACTGGTGCCTGGACGCATTTCAAAATAGAGACGCGCTTCCCCGTTCGCGAAAGCCACATCACCTAACTCTGTCAGGGTATTTAGCGCGGTTAAAAAAGCAGGATTAAAGCGTAAGCCTTGGGCATTGGTGCTATTGGGGACCCAATGGTTGCCTTCTTTGCGTAAAACTCCTTGTAGGCGAGTTTCTAAGAAGCGTTGGATCCGACCATTATCGGGGCGCAGATATTGCGCCATCAACGGTAAGGAGATATCGCTTTGGGTATTTTTTAGAGGATAGCGTCCGCCGAAAGCGTTGTTCCATTCACTGACAATGGCATTTTGCCATTCGCTATTAATGCCTTGGGCGGTTGGTGTGAGTAATTGCTGCCACGCTTGGGTCATCGGCTCCACTAACAGCGCATCCCCAAAGCTTTGCCACTCTTGCCCAAAGCTGGCGGCAATCAAACTACCCATATCCCGCGCTTCGGCGAAATCGACATTTTTACCTTCTAGAATACTTTGCGCGAAGGATTGAGACATCGCTTGCGGATCCGGTGCATTAACCACTTGCTGAAGTTTTAATCGCACGCGGGTTATGCGGGTGAGATAGGCTTGTAGGCTGAGGTTATCGCTTGTTTGCGCGGTGGCTTGCGGGTCCACAAAATTCAGAATAGGGGCAAAGGTATCTTCAAGCGGACCCGTAAAGTCGGCTTTCTGACTAATGACCGGTTTCTGTTCTTTATTGAGCAGGTCTTTCGCGGAGTTCATAAAGGAATCGGCGAGCTTTTCTTGCTGGCGTCCGGTTTTCCCTTGATAAGCCACGGTATTCATTAACGCAATGACAGGTGACTGGCGCACATCGCTCATCAAGGATAACTGGTCGATAGTATCAGACAAGCTTTCAGTATGGCGCCATTGCAGGCTATTGAGGAAGTTTAACCAGCTATCAGAAAAGTCAGCAAAATAGCGTTCAGTAAGCTGCTGCTTAAGTGCATCAGGCGAAATATCTTGGCTAAGTTCATGTTGGCTATCACTTAATACCCAGTCAATTTCATTACGGCGGGATTCAACCACTTTTTTGATGGCGGGTTGAATAGATTCTTCCCACGCTTTGCGGGTAAAAATGCCCGAAACAAACTCATCGGTGGTGAATAAAAAGCTGGCATCGGTATCACCGGTCATATCATCTAATGTCATATCCGGGAACTGATGCTGCGCTTGTAATAATACTTCTTGATACAGCGTGGCACTTTCGCTGCGTTGACCAATTTGACGAATAAGTAAAGTACGGCTTTGATTAATCAGGTTATTGTTGGCAGTCAATTGCCATTCGGGGTGTTTCGGTAGCTGTTGGGCATAGAACATAAGTAATTCTTTACCGAGGGTTTGCCATTCGCCTTCGTTCATTCCTTGCGGGACGGGGAGAGTCGAGAGCACGCTATCAGTAAAAAACGCCGGATCCATGCGCTCTGGGGTACTCATCATTAAGTAGGTTTTTAGGCTTTGATACGCCCCTTGGGTGGCTTGGCGACGGTCATCACTGTTAGGGGATAGCTGAGCATACGCCTGTAATTGTTGAGACAATTGTTGAGCGATGGTATCACGCAAAGGCGGTAATACCGTTTGTTGATACAGTGGCCATAAATGGGCTAATAGTGGTTGATTACTGTTTAGCCCAAAATGGAGCCAGAAAGGCACAGAAGTTTGTTCGCGATGATTGAGTAAGCCTAGGGTTTGCTGAAAATCGTATTGGGCTTTGAGGCGTTCAGTTTCCGGTAATTGGCTGTTAGCGGCGACACTCGCGCTTTGGTAGCTCTCTTCAATAAGCTGGCGATTGGCGAAGTAAGAGACGATCATGCCCGCGCCCCACAAAGTCATGGCGGTGGCTGCGCCATATTGAACGAGACGTTTTTTGTCAAAGCCTAAAGAGGCAGGCTGTAAACCGGATGCTAGTTCAGATTGCACATTCAACCAGCTTTTCCAGCGGGTATCAGGGTGCCAACTATTGGGTAAACGTTGCTGATTTAACGGATTGATACAAGGGCTAAATGCAATGCCGGAAAAAGGCAGCGTACGTAATTGGGTATTGAGTGGGGCTAATGTGGTTGCAAGCTGCTGACTGCCACCGTTTTGTAAAAATTGAGCTAAAGCAAGCAGATAGGTGTGTTTTTGTTCTCGCAGTAACGCTTGAGTTCCGTTGATAACGAGCGCGGGGATCAGGCTTAATAAGCTAGGGGATAGCGCCTCGGCTGGCATGTTTTGTTCTGTCATGCAGAGGATCGAGGGCGTTTCAACCGCGCTGAGGGATTGTTGGTCACTGACACTCCATACCCAAACAGGCGCACGCCAACCTAATTCTTGGAAGAGGTTCTGGATAGCGCGCCCTGCGTTATGGGCTGTTGCGGTATTGAGGTTAGTGAAAGTGACGTTGTTGTCTAAAAGCTGAGATGAAATGCTGTTTTCAGTCACCCAAATCACGCCATCGAGCGGACGACGTCGGCGTAGGTGTTTGAGGGTTTCTAGTCGCTCTGAATCGATGGAACTCCCGATATCGCCACCGTAGATAAGTAGGGTTCCATCACACTCTTGCCAGATTTCTTGCGTCAGGCTAGGAGCGAGTTTTTCGACGGCGGAGTGGGAGCCAAGGAGGAGCTGAATGGAGACTTTGGAATGCCAGAAAGTGCCGTATTGGTTGCGTAGTGCTTGAATAATTTGATTATGCAATAAGCTTATTTCTTTAGTTGGTGCATTCAAATCGATTGGGGTATTTTGAGGTTTGAATTCTTTTTGTTGTTTTTTTTGTGTTAACTTATTTTTTATGGGATAAAAAGAAATAAGAAATAAAGCAATTACACTAAGTACAGATATTCCTATCAGGAATGGATTTGTATCAAAAGGTTTATATTGATAAACAAAAAACATAGTTATCAATGAGAGAATAACAACGAGGAAAAGAATAAAAAACAATTTCCCTCTAGGTAAACTGATAGATGTTCTATTTATCATATTAAAACCTGCGAATGTAAACGGCATAGCTAGAGCCATTAGTATTAGAATGGATGAGAACCTGATCTGTACCTGATTTTTTTGCTATTTCACTCACTAACGAGAGATAGCTTAAAAATGCATTAGGATGGGGAACTGAATAAGATAATGCTAGAGAGTAAATAGGGCGATGTTTATCAAATTCGATTTTTTTATCACTATAATTGATTAGAATACTATCAATTATATCTTGCTTGGACTCTGTTACCCAGGTCTGAAATCTATGCTTTCTTGATATTCCGCTATAGTTGATAAACTTGATTATTTCATTGTCAATATCTTGCATATCAATCTCCATAATCCTTTCTATACTTATACGAGAATGACTTGGATTAATTAATTGATTATTAGTTGAAAATAATTGAGCTGAAACGAATTGACTAAATTTTGGTTCTGATTGGATAGTAATAATCAAAAATGTATCTTCATGTTTAGTGTCATAAGCGGAGAAAATAGTTTGATATGATGATAACTCAGTCGGTTTAAGATGCCATTGATTGTAAATTAGTAGGTTGTTATCAACGCGATTTTCATTATCGAAGATATAAATATTTGATAGATACACTCTGTAGTTTGGACACTGCTTTTCAAGATTTTTATCAATTTTTGAAAAAAGGTCTTCATCAGTTTTTTGTTTGTTGAATAACTGCCGTGGCTTATCTGGGAACATTGGGATAGATTCGTCATCTTTTAAAAATACGCCAGCGCCATCTTTATCTGGTGTATAGTTAACATAACCAAGAGATGTAATTGAGGATTGGCACCAATGCTGCCATTCCATTTCGGTGATTTTCTTTTCTTTTTCCCAGTTATTACAGGTGATTACGGAATGCTGATAGCGTATATATAAAAAACTAAAACATGCCAGAAATAAAAGAGCCGTCACAGGTAATGTGATAATAAATAAACGCATTTTTTGTTCGGTAGGTAATGTTACTCCATAAGCATAAATTGCGGTAACTATCCCTATGAAAAAGGCAATTAAAATTTTATAGCTGGGATTCTTTCTTGGTGTTTTATCAGGGATAGAGGGGATTTTCCAATGCATTAGTTTGATATCCTTATCTATTCTATACAAGTAGTAGGCTCAGAACTGATTACTCGACATCTACATGAACATAGGCACTGATCAACCACAACGGCAGTTCCATTATCAAAAGTTGAATCAGACCCTTCTATAATGGAGTTATTACCGTGCTTAGGGCAGGAAACAAGATCTCCGATGAGTGCAACTTGTTTACCATTAATAAATAAACTTGATGAGGCGGACAGTACATATCCCCCATGGGTATTTTTGTCACCTAGACAGACAAAACCTTTCATTTTGAACCTACTTTTTGGAAATAACGTTATTATCTTTATGCGAAAGTTCAGTCATTGATAATGGAAGACCATTTTTATCTGAACCACCAAAATACACAGTATTTTTTAACCGTTATTTTATCGTTCCCTTTCGGATTCGTATCAGAAATAGGGCTAAGTGTTTAGATATTTATTATCCCTTTTGTATAGATTAAAATGCATTGGGCTTATAACGCAGAGAGCCGACAATTCGATCCCATATTTCGACCATTTGTGCATCACTGTATGAAGTGAATTTATTTCGATTATTCATACCAATATGTAGTAGTGGTATTATTTCAGTTGATGTTGCCTCATTGGCAAAAAACCAAAAATCATAATATGGTAAATTGGATATTCTTTTATTCTCTTCCTTAGAGTAAATTTCCTGATTCCCTGTCATTAACCATTCTTGTGCTGGAATATTACTAATTGATAAATCTCTTTTTTTTATTGTGTGTAACCCTTGTTGCTTCATCGCCTCATTTATCTCTTTTTCTCTATTTAGTAACGTATCATTAGACCCAAAATAACGATTGTCAGATTCCAAGAACAATAACAATTCATCATTTTTATAGACCATAGCGATTTTTTGCTGGTGCTTATTATTATCATCATCCAAAATGAACCCATTCGGGATACAAATACCTTTATCGGTCGGGATTTCATGATCTAATCGCCCACTTAATCGAGAAATTAATGAATACATAGCCGCTAAACGAGTTGGCTTTTGGTTTGATTGAACTTCTGTCCCACCTCTAGCTAAAAAACTGGCTTTTCTTTTTTCATATTTTTTATCCGAAAAATCTCGGATTTCAGTAGTAATAATAAATGCGATATGGTCAACATAGACATGAGCTTCTAATACTCGATAAGCATCATCTGCCCCAGGCTCATTTCGATCAAAAATAACACCTTTACTATTTGGCAATTGGATAACTTCTTTAAGTGCAGGTGAATTTTCTGTGCTTTGCTTCCATTCTCTTAATTCTTTTTCTCGGAGTTCAATACGTTGTTTAAAGGCTGGAGGATAAATAAATTTACTTTCAATATGAAAATCATCAATAAACAGACTATCATGAGAACCGTTTTCCCAGTTAATTGGAACATCGATGATATAACGCCCAATACATTGAGGTTTAGTTTTTTCAAATAATGCGTCTACCACGATTTTTTCTTTATCGTTCAGTTTGGTGTTTGCTTGTTTTTCTGTAAAAAGAATGAGTCCAACAAGTATCATAAGCACAACAAGTATGATTATACCCCAATAGTGATTCTTAATTATTCGCACAGACATTAGTTCCTATTATTTTACTATCTAACGGTAAAACGTTATTTAATAGAATCATGGTGTTTTTAGGCCAGTAACACACCACATACATTATTACTAAATAATAATGTATAAAAGTGAAATAGGCGATGATAGATGATGATTTAATATGAGTAATTAATGGTATTTTTACCTGAAATTCAATTGGTTAATTATAGTTTTTAAATTAAAAGGCGTTGGGTTTATAACGTAGTGAGCTGGCAATTCGATCCCAAATTTCGACCATTTCGGCATCACTGTATGTTGTTTCTTTATCATTGTTAAATAAAGTTATACTTAAAAATGGTTTAGCGAAAGAGGATGTACCTTGATTTACCTTCAAAAGAAAAGAATAATGAGAAAATCCTGACTCTTCGTTATTTTCTTCGTTATAAACTTTTTGTCTCCCATACATTAGCCATTCTTGAGCAGGGACTCCATTAGGTTTTATTTCACCTTTTTTAAACGTGTGCATATTATTTAACGCCATTGCTTTTTTTATTTCAAAAGATTTATTTAATAATATTTCATCTTGCGGCGTCTCATGATGATCCATGTTTATGGCTAAACTAAAATCACTATTTTCATATAAAAAATAAATATCTTCTTGTTGTTTACTATTATCATCTAAAATAAAACCATTAGGAATGCAAACCCCTTTCTCTGTGGGAACGACATGATCTAACCGCCCACTTAATCGTGAGATCAAAGATTGCATAGCAGCTAATTTAGCTGGTTTTTGGTTTGATTGAAATTCTGTTCCACCTCTAGCTAAAAAGCTAGCTTTTCTTTTTTCATATTTTTTATCAGAAAGATCTCGGATGTCAGTAGTAATTATAAACGCGATATGATTAACATACACATGAGCTTCTAATGTTCTATAAGCATCATTAGATCCAGACTGATTCGCATCGAAAATAACGCCTTTTCCATCTGGCAATTGTATAACCTCCTTCAGTACAGGTGTATTTTCTTTACTCGTTTTTCTTTCTATTAACTCCTTTTCTCGTAACTCAATTCGTTGCCGAAATGCAGGGGGATAAATAAATTTGCTCTCAATTTTAAAATCATCAATAAATATCTTATCCTGCAATTTATTATTAAATGATGCAGGAACATCAATAACATAACGACCAATACATTGAGGTTTCGTTTTATCAAACAGAGTTTCTATCACAATCTTTTCCTTGTCACTTAACGGAGCTGGAGCAACTTCACGAATGAGCCATAAAAATGAAATTATGAGCATAAACAAAATTATCATGAACGATGCTTGTAATTTAGTCAGCTGCACTGGCATCAACCTCTTGTACAATTTTAATTATTGATCTTAATGTAAATTTAATGGCATCACTAAATTCAGAATAAGCCGTATCATCTAATGCATAAGCATTTTGATGATCAACATTTGTCGCCAAGACACTTTTAATTGATGTATGTATTTTTATTTTATTGAGTGACTCAATGGGAACGGTGCTATCACCTTTGCCTAACGACGAAACTAACTCATAAACATTATCGTCATCTATTTTGTAATAATAATGCGGAACATCTCCTGTAGGAATAACATACATTTTACCATCTGATTGTTTTTCAAATCGAACATTTTTAACGGCCGGTAAACGTCGCAATGCATCCTCACTCAGTTGTATTTCTCGTTTATATGAAACTCGACTCCATGATAGATAATTATCGGATTCTTTTTCATTACCATAAAATACGTAAGTGTTAGGGTGATAAAAGCCTTTTTCCTGATGCTCCATAAAAGGTCTAACCGAACCTTCCATTAATTTATCATATTCATCCCAATTACTCGTGACCTTCGCATTATCGGAATCAATAATGTCAGATTGATACAATTTCCACCACACATCATTACGTAAGTAAATTTCGTCAAAAGGGTCTACTTTAGGATATGCACTCTCACCATCAATTTTTAACCATCCTGATGGGTATGACGGATACGGCAGTAATTGTAATGGAGCTGGTGCTCTAGCTAAAACAGGCATTAATTTTTCTGCGTTTCCTCCTAGAACTTGCCCTGGAATATCTTCTTTACCCGCTCCGGTTTTCATTCGGCGATAAGCTGCAGGAGACCCCAAATCAGGGATAACCCCGTGAACAACGCCTAAAACCTTATCTTGACAACCTTTAAATTCAACCCCTTCAGGGGGGCTCATTGCGTAACGAGCGACTAATCCCCCCATAGAATGCGTGACTAAAATGACTTTTTCTACTGCTAAACCATACCCATGCTTATTTTTGTAGATATCTAAAACATCATCAATATATTTAGTCAGTTCTTCAGCGGATATAACATTATCCTTCAGCCAATTATAGCCAAAAACATGAACAGAAAAGAGGAAGCGTTTAAAGTGCGTTAGCTCAGGATCGGTTAGCGGAGAGTCATGAGTATCCCCTAATTTTCGGTTAACTAAGTTAGCTAATACACCTGAACGTTTGAATTGTTTTAGTTTAGCGTCAGAATACATACGATAAACATCAGTCTGCCAATCATCCAACAAAGCATATTGAAAAAATTCTAAAAATTTTCCATAACTTAAATATAACGCTTCACCCCAATGCCGCTCCTGTCTAGTAGGGAGTAGATTTCCATTATCAGGGAAGAGAGAATGAACTCGAGAGCTAATACTTGTTTTCCTGTTTTCAACAGTAGTAGTGTCTGGGTTTAAAGTTTTTCTACGTTCATGACCGTCTTTAGGAACAAACCAAAGAGTATCAGCCCCCTTAATCGATTCCGCTTTCCAAGAATCTTCACCAACACTACTTTTAAGATTTGTTCCCATGACCCCAGGGATAAAAATAATAGGTATTACTTTTGTTGGCGGTACGATACATTTCGCTTCAGCATTGAGGGGTTTATGTTGACGTTGGATATCAACCCAACTGCATTTCCCATTTTCATCCCATTGAGGTAAATGATATGAAGTGTGCTGGCACTCGCCAATTTTTGCTGCATGATCTGATTTATCGGCCATATAATCTCCTTAAAATGGAATCGCTGCATCCATTGCTGACAAACTATTTCTTGTCGTTAAATTCAATGTTCAATTTATCGAGACCTAATCCTTTTTGCTCAGATACGTTTCCTAATGTGTCACTAGTGCTAGAACTTTTAGTACCGTCAGCAATAATGCCAACAGGATGTGATAAATCAATTTGTGCTTCTTTGTCATAACTCACAAACTGAGGCTTAACTGCAAACTCAGAGCTTTCCCAAGATTGCATTGCAGTATTAATACTTTGCCCACCAAATTTTTGCCAGACAGCCCCACGCTCGATGATTTTATCGGGTGCGGCACATTCAACAGAACCATCCGCAATACGGATATAACCTCCACCACTAGTTAAAATGATTTCTTTTTTAGCCTTGATAATGACTTTGCCATCATGACTGCTGATGCTTAAATCTTTTAATGCATCTAATGACATTTCGTCGTGCTGAGCTTCTATGGAAATTTTACCTTGGTTAGCAAAGATTTTTATGCCTAATTTTTGAGCGAACAAGCTAATAATTTCACCTGCCGCAACTGTGAATTTTTTTGCAATACTAAAATCGGCACTTTTCTGTGCGGTTGCAATAATGTTTTCACCCGATGAAAGTTGAATACTTTTAGGTGAGGTATGTGCGATACCTTCTGGAGAAGAAACAAGCAACGCAGATTGTTTAAGTTCGTGAAGAGTGTCAGAGAGCAGAATTTTTTGAGTTTGTAAATCAGCCAGCTCAGCTTTTGCGATCTTTGCTGCTTCTTTAAGAGATTCAGTCAGCTGCTGGGCTTGTTTTAACTGGGCAACAGCCTCTTCCATCGCCAACACATCCCCACCGGCCTTATCCTGCTTATCGGTGGTAATAAACAGCCCTTTACCCGCGCGAATTGCGCCCCAGCTATCTGTACGTAACTCAAAACCATCACCGCGTTGTTCGCGCTCGGCGTTGACCAAATGCCCCAAGTTTAACTGGGTTTTTCCGCCATACTCGGTGCTGAGCTTAATATGCTCTTGCCCGCGTTTATCTTCCATGCGCAGTTTGTTATTCGCAGGCGTGCGGATCACATTACGGGTGTTATTTTTATCCGTCACGTGGTCGGGGTGGCGGGAATCATGTAGTGCGTGGGCGATGTAAGGGCGGTCTGGATCACCCTCATGGAAGGCGATAGCGACCTCAGTCCCTTGAATCAGTGGGAAATGCATCCCATAAGTATCTCCGGCGTAAGGTTTCGCCAAACGCACGGGCATACTTTCATAGCCCTTGGTTTTATCATCGCGATCTGCGTCGAATTTTACCCAATAAAAGCCATGTTCATTTTGGTGGGCATAAATGTCGTGGTCTTTTGCGCTGGTGATGCGCGCCATTAAGGTTCCAGCAATGACCGGGCGTGGTTTTAGAGCAGGGCGCCAGCACAGTGATTCCGTGTAAGGCACGGCGTCAAAGCGAACAGTCAGCGCTTTATCTCGGCTGGCAGTAAAACGTAGGCGAGTAATTAAAACGGGTGATTTGAATACGCTGGGTAACGTTGAACTGAGCGGGTTATCTTGAATGCTTAATACTAATAATGGCGTCAGACCTGCTGCGCTACTTTCTCCGCGTAGTAAAGTCTGGCGAGCTAAAAAGCGTTCGTGGTCGAGTCTTGCCCAGAAGTTAGCGGTTTCGGTTTCAGGGCGAATTTTATCCCCACGGGTCAGGTGGCGACCTTTATAGTGGTAAACATCGCCGTAGTTGATTTTTTCGCCATCACCGCGAGTCATGTCCGCGACGGCGGAAATCAACGTATCTTCCGCCAGTCGGTGGTTATAGTCTTTGGCAAAAACAGTACTTTCAACCACTTGATGGCGCAAAGATAATCCCCAAACACTGTCAACATGGTTATCGCTCAGCCCAGATGGGCTATTTAATGGCAGCATTTTGTCATACACATAACCGCGTTGACTGTCCGTAAAGTGGAGCACTTCGGTTTGGGTATCATCTTGTAAACCAAAGCGGTAAAAAATACCCACTTCACTGAGTAAACGCTCGATAAATTGGCGGTCACTTTCGTTAATTTGGTTGATTTGTTCGCGTTTTGGGTACTCTTTTTCGAGATGAAATTCGAATTCCCAGCCTTTGAAATTATGTTCGCGCAGGATCTGTTCAACCACATCAGGGATGGATTGGTTGATAAAGAAACGGTGGCTGCGAATTTGATGGCGGAGTAGCGCAAAAAAAGGCTCAATAACTAGCTGGTAGCGAGCTTCATCCGCAGAGCCAGAGAGACGACGGAAATCCGTCACTACGCCATGAACGCGCTTGGCAATGCTCGGCTGAGTGGAGAGTCCCATTAAGTTATTTATCGGCGCGGAAAAGGTCAGGCTGGCATTGCGGCGCAATAATTGCTGAGCAGAAAGATCTTGGGCGGAACAGGTAAACGTAATTTGATAGCGATAAGTATCGCTAGCGGCTTCACGCCCGGTAAAATGTTCAACGTCCAGTAAATCTGAGCAGCCTTGCACTTCTAGGCGATAGCGGTTTTGACCTTGAAGGAGGTTTTTGGCTGTATCGAGTAGGCTCATGGATTTATCTCCTCAATATCACTGAAACTCAGGGTGATCCCGTCTTCTTCGCTATACCCCAAAGTCAGGCTTTGCGCTTGCTGGTGGTTAGCTTGGCGCATGAGTAATTGCCGACTCAGTACTGGTAAAATCTGCTGATTCAGTAGGCTGTCTATATTGCGGGCGCCGGTGTCGGGTAATAAGCAGGCGCTCACGAGCGTGTCATACAGCGCTTCTTCGATAATGCCTTCAAGCTTGTAGTGGGTGTAAAGACGCTTAATGACGCTGCCCAGTTTCATTTCAACAATTTGGCGCAGAGCGGCTGGGCCTAATGGGCGATAAATTAAGGTTTGGAAGCGTGCGAGTAAGGCAGGTTGGAAGTGTTCGCGCAAAGTTGGACGCAGCAGTTCTTGCAGCTCGCCGTCGGTAGATTCAGGGAACTCTTCGAGTTGCTGCATCAACAAATCACTGCCCAAGTTGGCTGTCATTAAGATCACGGTATTACGAAAATCAATTTCACGGCCTTCGCCATCGCGCATAAATCCACGGTCGAAAACTTGATAAAACAGGTTGAGCACATCGCGGTGGGCTTTTTCCACTTCATCGAGTAACACGACGCTGTAAGGGCGCTTGCGAACGGCTTCCGTTAAAATCCCGCCTTGACCATAACCCACATAACCTGGAGGCGAGCCTTTTAATTGGCTGACAGTGTGGGCTTCTTGATACTCTGACATGTTGATGGTAATTAAGGATTTTTCGCCACCAAATAGGACATCAGCCAAGGCTAAGGCGGTTTCAGTTTTACCGATTCCGCTTGGACCCACTAATAAAAATACCCCTTGAGGACCATTTTCTGAGGCGAGACCCGTGCGAGCAGCACGCAGTCTTTGTCCAAGCCCCAGTAATGGGCTTTCTTGACCCACAACACGTTTGCTTAGCGAGTCTTCTAACTCCAGCAGTTCGGTTTGTTCGTCTTTTAAGAGGCTGGATAATGGTACGCCTGTCCAGTCGGCGATGACTGTGGCCACAGTTCTAACATCCACATCGGGGGTGATCAGCGGCTCATTTTGTTGAACGAGTTCTAACTGTGATTGGATATCGCTGACATCTTGGGATTGACGGCGCTGTTCTAAGAGCTCGCTGATAAGGTTTTTTTCTTGCTCAAAACGCTGTTCTAACTCAGCCAGCTGTATCGCTATTTGGGCATCTTGAGTGACTAATTCGCTCAGTAGGGATTGGTTGGTGGTGTTGCCAATCGCCAAATCATCAAGGATCGCTTGCTGTTCAAGTTCTAATGCATTGCGCTTGGCCTTTAAACGCGTCAATTCTTCAGGGAGTGTATCGAGGCTCATGCGGATACGGGCGCTGGCGGTATCGAGTAAATCCACGGCTTTATCGGGGAGTTGGCGACCGGTTAAGTAACGGCGGGATAAGGTAACAGCGGCTTTGACCGCATCATCGGTAATGTGAACACCATGATATTTGGCGTAGCGCGGTTTTAGCCCCCGCAGCATTAAACAGGCTTTTTCATCATCAGGTTCATCGACTTTGACGACTTGGAAACGGCGTTCTAAAGCGGCGTCACGCTCGAAATATTGTTTATATTCAGACCAAGTGGTGGCGGCAATCGTGCGTAATTCACCACGGGCAAGGGCGGGTTTGAGTAAGTTAGCGGCATCAGCGCCACCAGCTTGGTTGCCTGCGCCAATGATGGTATGGGCTTCATCGATAAACAGTAAAATCGGAGTAGGAGATTGTTGTACGGCTTCAATCACGTTTTTTAAGCGCTGTTCAAATTCGCCTTTGACGCCAGCCCCCGCTTGCAGTAGACCTAAATCTAATGTACGTAATGATGTGGTTTGCAGACTGACAGGAACATTACCTTCAACGATACGTAGGGCTAAGCCTTCCACTAACGCGGTTTTTCCAACACCCGGTTCGCCCACGAGAATGGGGTTGTTTTTGCGACGGCGAGAAAGAATATCCACCATTTGACGGATTTCGTCATCACGTCCAAAGACTGGGTCAATTGCGCCTTCGCGTGCTTTTTCGGTCACATCCACCGTAAATTTATTCAGCACGGCCAGTAAGGCTTCATTCAGTGTGTTTCCGATGACATTCGGTGCAGGAGCTTCATTTGTTGATTGCGTTTCAAGTGGCGCTTCTGCCGGCAAAGATTGATTATGCGCCGCAAGTTGCTGAACTTCAGGGCGCTCATCGGATTGCGCATCCAGCATCGGTCTTAAGCGTTGTAATTGTGTGATGCTTAAGGTCATTAATGGCCAAAGGGCGTCGTTCGGAACTAAAGAGGGTTGCTTCACCATCGCTGCAAGAATATGGACGCTGCGAATGTGCTCGATATCTTCATCCAATGAGGCTATCACCCATGCGTTTTGAATTAAGTTTAGGAGTGATTTCGAGAGGGAGGGGCGGCTATGGATAGAGCGGGGTAGGCTGTCGATTTCTGTTAGCAGGCTTTGCCAAAGTTCAGAAATATCCCACTCATAACGGCGCGCTAACACAGTGATATCACTTTCTCCTAGCTCAAGCAGCTTGAGTAACCAATGTTCGATGGTAACCTCAGCATGGGCGCGTGTTTGGCACAAGGAAGCTGCTGCCTCTAGTGCATTTGCACAGAAAGGGTTTAGGCGACGCAATAACATAACTGAAGAATTTTCCATGTTCTCTCCCTAGATAATCTGGTGGATATCAATGTGTTTAGGCACGCTACCGCCCCTAACCGTTAACCGAGGTTCATAAGGTGATATTCGCGATGGGAATGCGCGGTTGAAAGCGCGTATTGCTTGTTTAATGGCAAAATGTGTTGTGTGTGAGTGATGTTGCGCAAGGGGCGCAAGAAAAAAGCAGACGCCGAAACGCCTGCTTGTCTTAATTAAGCGGTAGCACGCTCATTCCAAGAATCGGAATGGATGATGTTGCCGTCTTTGTATGTCCAAGTGATTTTTTCATAGCGCAGCTCAATCTCTTCGAGATGGTTGTGCTTCTCTTTACCTGGATCTTTGATGTCGTGCATTTTGGGAGCGACTTTCACGACTTTGACGTTTTCAAGTTTGGTGTTGAAATATTCGACTTCTTGTCCTGCGTCATCAATGCGATACCATTTGAATTCCGCTTCTTTCAAGGTTTGACCCGTGGTCACAGCCTTGTAAAGGTAAGGGCTTGAAGCATCAATTTCTTTAACGAAAATGAATGGCGTATGGATACGAGTACCTGTTAATTTACCGGTATTGTTATCCGTTGGGATGTACAGGTTATGGTCTTGAGCAACCACTTCGATGCTGCCTTCACGGTCTTGTACGTCGACAGAACCTTTAATTTCAGCACCGCCATCATCTTTCAGCCATAAATAAACTGGAATAGCCATAACTACTTCTCCTTTCGTGTGGAATGTGTACCACCATCCATCGATGGTACGGTGTTGACGCCTAATATCTGACAAGCTTCAGCTTGCGGTATCAGGCGAATTTCTACGCGGCGATTGCGAGCTCGTCCGTCAGCGGTGTTGTTGTCGGCAACGGGGTTATTTTGTCCGTATCCCTGCACAGCAAAGCAGGTTGGCGAGATATCGCTGGTTTGGATCATCCAATCACGGACAGACTCTGCGCGTTTTAAAGACAGTTTTTGGTTTTGCTCTGGATTCCCGGTGTTATCGGTATAGCCAGAAACCATAATTAACCAGCCGGGTTTGGCTTTGATATTGAGTAGCGCATCAACTAACACTTTGGTCGCGCCCGTTTTGAGTGTGTATTGTCCAACATCGAATAAGGACAAGCTGTCCAAAGTGACGATTTGAGGTGGTGCAGCTGGCGCTTCAGGAGTGATTTCAGGTTGAGAAGGCGCCCAACTCCCTAGCAGAGTATGTAAGTAAGGCAATATTCGATTACCTTGATATAACGCTAAAGAGTAAGCGCTTGGGATCCCTTCACGCTCCCAGCGTGCAATTTCAGCAGCATCATCTTGTAGCTGCTGATAAGCGGTCAATTTGGGTGCGAGTGGAACTTCTGAAAGCTGAGAGAAACGAGCAATATCTTCACCAATATGGCGAATGAGTTGCTGGTTATGGTGGTAGCTACCGACTAAAGCACCCATGAAGAAAACCCCAAAAATGACGCCAATTGCACCGAGGCTTTTTTCTGTTCTGCTTAGGTTAATATCATGATGTAAGCGGCGTAGCATGACATCCGGCAAAGGGAGTAAATCCGTTTTTTGCGCTGAGGAAAGCAATGGCAATGTGGTTTTTTCTTGGATGAATTGCTGCCATAAATTGTTCGGCTGGCTAGTGATATTAATCCACTGAATGGCCCATGCGGAAGGGATTTGCTTCGGTGCTCCAGCTTGAGGTAGGGTAAATTGAGGAACTAAAACTTGGTTTAGCCAGCTTTGTAAGGTATCTAGCCATAGAGAAAATTGCAGGCTTTGTTCTGACTGTCCGAAATGCGCAGGTAGCCACACGGAGTAAGGGACTGACATCGCACCTTCTTGCTCCACCTGAAATTCAGTTTGGTGGCTGAGTAACGTCATCCAAGGTGTATGTTCATCATCAACATGCATAGCGGTATCAGCATGATGAGGTTTAGAAAGGTATACCGTTACCCAAAATGGCAATTTAGCACCGATTTTTTGACGACCTTCCCCAATAGCTCGACGCCAGTTGAGTAGCGCTTGTGTCAGGGTTTCTTGTTGGGTCAGTTGCTCGGGTAATACAACGTAAAGCAAGGATAAGTGCCCAGATAGTGAAGGGGCATATTCCACCAATGCGGCAATCAGTTTAACGAGCTCAGTGGGCGCGGATACGCGAATATACCAACCTTGATTTGTTTCTCTGTGTAATTGGTCATCAAGGAATAGTGCTTGAGATTGACCACAGACTAAAATGACAGGCCCCTGATAATTATCAGTAGGAAATGCACCCGTATATTCATGTTCAGTGGATAGCACTTGGCGTCGTTGTTTATATTGCCAAAACAACATTCCCCCCGTCAGTACTAAGACGAAGACGGAAACAAAAATGGTGACACTTTGCCCTAGAGACCAAAATCCCCAGAGTAGCCACAAGAAAAGCCCCGTAGCAAAAAGCGTCAGACACTGTTTGATTGGATTTTGCATGCCTATCCTTGTGTCATCCACTGTTGTAGTAAATGTTCTAACGAAGCACTGAACCCCCACCACATGGCGGCGAGTATGAGGATGCCGCCTATCCAACCAAACCAGTAAAGTCTGCGACGGCTAAACCGTAATTTAGGTTTTACGACGAGAGGTAATTCTGACGTGATCAGATAATCTGGAAGCTGAACATTGAGTTGAGCGACGATACGTTCACGTTCTGGCGCCTCTTTTTGGCGAAACTTACCGACAAACCCGAGGGTAAGCACGCGATGAAAACAGAGCAAAACGTCAGGATTCGGGGCGGTTTCGTTTAAAATGCTGCGTAGACGATCCCAAAGTTTGTCTCCCGCTTCTAATGTATTGAAGTAACGTGCTTGCAAAGGAGACTGGATCCATGTGTTGTAGCCATCATCTTGGTGCTGGCGATTCATCACAGATTCATCAATCAGGGCACATTGTGCGTATTGCATATGCTCAATGGCGGATTCAGGGTAGCCATGTTCGAGCAGTTTTTGACGTGTTTCATCAATGAGTTGGCAAACGCGACGATAAAAACTATCCCCTTGAGTGATGGCGGTGCCTTGATGTAACTGACAAACCATCAGCCAAGTTTGGGCGAAGATCATGTCGATAGTATGGTGTGATGTTGTATTGTTCATGAGCGAAGTACCGCAAACAGCTCTAATTGAATGTCACCTAACGTGCTTGGAACATAGAATGCACATTGCCCAGAAGAGAGCATGGCTTGACCCGCAGGTGTTTCAATATCTAGCGCAAAGTATTGATTTTCTAGGCGAAGAGGAACTGCCGTTGGGACATGGCTGAGCGGTTTCAATGGAATACCATTGAGGGCCACATTAACGACATCAGCCACATCATCACTACTGCCCGCTTTGCAAAGGAGTGGAAATTGGGCGATCAATAAGTGAGCAGGCAATGATGAGCGAACCGATAAGTAAAAATCGGCTTCTTCACGTAATCGACCGTCATGGAGTTGACCTTTCCAAAATGGACCTTCTTTCGCCAATTCAATGCTAATCACGCGAGAAGGCAAACTGGCTTCAAGCAGTGTATTTAACAAGGCAAAAAGAGGTGGGAAAACGAGCTCTGGCTGCTCATGTTTGTATAGCGGGATGTCTTCCAGCTTACTTTCTAAAGAAAAAGTTAATAAGCTGCCGGCTAAACGAGCTAGCTCTCGATAGAGTAATTCAGGATGACGATGTAATGCGGTGCTGAGCTCATTGAGGACTGGTTCGGCACTATTGAGTGAATTCAGTAACCAAAACAGTGAAACATCAGCGACCACAAAGTCGGCCATTTTTTCATTACTTTCACGACGTAGTGCCATTAAACGACGGCGCTTAGCCACTAAACGGTGCATAAACTCAGAAAGTAATGTTCGTAATTCAGCACTTCCCTGGCAGGAAAGTAAGGGAGGAATGAAGTGGCTATCAAATTCCCACATCCCTTGAGCGTTGCGAATAAGGCGTGCAACAGGGCAGGTCATATAGGCTTCATTCTCATCATGAGCAAAACGCAGTGTTGCCACGTGACGTAGCACGGCAATATCTGTTTGTTCATGCCCTAATAAGTCTTGGACTTTAACCCATTCTTGGCTAAATCGACGTGGGCGATCGGTTCCTGTTTCGGGAACTAAGTTTCCGCCATTGGCTAACATTAAAGGCAACGCCAGAACGATATCCAATGACTGGCGATCTGCATAATCATTGAGGGACAATACCGGAGGAAGGGCATCCGCTAAGGTAGTGTCAATCAGTGTGCCGTCGTGAAAGCGCACCACGATTTTTTGGGCGCTTACGCGAGAGAGCGTTAATGCACTGACATCAAACTCGGTATTAATGACGCCCCACGTGGAGGCGATACCCATTTGTGCGACGACTTCAGCAACATGACCGTCCCAACGGGCTTGCTGTTGAAATTGCTGAGGGGCCAAAAAGGCCCCGTCTGTCCATAGGGGATGGTAGATTTTCATCCTGAATGACCTTTAATAACCGTTAGGCTTTAGCTTTAGGCATTTGAGAAACTAGCGATAAATCAACATCCATACCTTCGACTTGGAAGTGTGGAACCGCGTACAGTTTCACACGGAAGAAGCCCGGGTTATCTTCAATATCCTCTACAACCACTTTTGCATCACGTAGTGGGTGAGAAGCTTGTAAATCATCACCTGGATCGGTCATTTCAGTGACTAAGCCACGAACCCAGTTGTTGAGTTCTAATTCAAGTAAGCGTCTGTCTTTGGTGGTACCAATGTTTTCGCGTTGAATAAGCTTCAAGTAATGGGCGATACGAGACAGTAAGAAAATGTACGGTAAGCGGGCGTTGATACGGCTGTTCGCGGTGGCATCAGCGGTATCGTATAACGCCGGTTTTTGCGCCGAGTTAGCCGAGAAGAAGCAGGAGTAATCACGGTTTTTGTAGTAAGACAGCGGGATAAATCCAAGATTGGCGAACTCAAATTCACGGGTCTCAGGGATCATCACTTCGGATGGAATTTTTACCTGGCTACCCGTACCTAAATCAAACAGGTGGATTGGGAGATCTTTAACGGCACCGCCGGCTTGAGGTCCACGAATTTGTACGCACCAACCGTTGTTGATAAAACTTTTTACCATGTTGGCAGCAAAAGCAAAGGTGGCGTTGGTCCACAGGTATTTCTCGTGATCAGGACCTTTAACTTCTTCAACGTAGTTGAAGCTACGAACAGGCACGGTATCTGGTCCGTATGGTAGACGACCTAGCACGCGAGGCATCGTTAAGCCGATATATCGAGCATCATCAGAGTCACGGAATGATTTCCACTTGATGTACTCGGCGCGGTCAAAATAGTTGCCAATATCTTTGATTGCTGCGACTTCTTCCATCGTCTCTTTGCCGAAGAATTTTGGTCCCACAGAACCAATAAATGGCATATGTGCGGATGCTGAGACTTTGGAGATACTACGCAGTAAGGCGATATCTTGCGGGCTACGGTCAAATTCATAGTTGGAAATCATGGCTGCGATAGGTTCGCCACCTGGGGTGTCATATTCAGCAATGTAGGTATGGTGATAAAGACCACTTTGAATGATCTCAGGGCTATCTTCGAAATCTTGACGTAAATCGTCTTTAGCGATATCTAACAGCTCAATTTTAACGTTTTGACGGAAATCAGTGCGGTCAACGAGGAATTTCAGGCCACGCCAAGTGGATTCAACTTGTTGGAAGTCTTGGTGGTGCATGACTTCATCCAGTTGTTGGCTGATTTGTTTATCAAGTTCAGCGATATGATGGTCGAGTAGGTTTCGGTCTAAACGCTTGACTTTTTGACCTGATGATTTTAAACGATCTAGGAAGACTTGAACGGCGACAGTGACTCGCTCATCAGCCGTTGCGTCTGCCAAGGCAGCATTGTCTTGGAATGCGTTAATATCACTGATTGATGCGACTGGCGTTAAATTGATTTTTTCGAACAAAGAAGCGTAAACACCTTGGTTTGAGGTGTCATCCAGCACAGTTGTTGCGCCTTGAGTTGATTCAGTTTTTACAGACATCAGCATAATCCTTTAATAATCCAAATTAATCTTTCTTCGGCGCTAGCTGTGCTAGTTCTTCACGAAGTTCATCACTGAGCTCTGGATCCTTAAGAATATTTTCCAGTTCACGGCGGAACGTTGCGTTATCGAGGAGATTAGATTTCAGGTCACGCAGCAGATTGCGCATTGCTAACATTGCGCGCAGTTGAGGAATTTGGCGGGCAACTTGCTCAGGCTCAAAATCTTTCATGTTTTTGAAAGAGAGGTTGATGCTTTCTTCACTTCCATCACCGGCAAGGGTATTTTTCACCGTGAGGTTAATGGTCGGCGCAAATTCAGTGAGTACACTGTTAAAGTTATTTTTATTGATATTAACTTTTTCGCGCTCAGATAATGCTCGATTATCTTGTCCATTGCTGTAATCACCAACAGCTAATAATTTAAGTGGTAATTCCACTTTTTTCTGCGCACCACCCGTGTGCAAGTCTAATTTGATATTAACCCGAGCCTTCGGTACTTCATTTTGGAAGCTATCTGACATTTTAGGAGTCCTTTAGTGGTATTACTCGCTTTAAATATGAATTATTGGTAAATGAAATATATTCTTTAACTTTAATTTAGCTTAAATCAGTTTGCTATTTTATATAGTTTTAAGATGGATAGATCAAGGTTTCTAATGGATTTGATTTTATGCTTGAGTGCGATACAACGTATTTTTACGTATGCAAACCTATTTAATTAATTAAAAATCATTTAAAATCAATGTGAATTTAAAGTCACAATAAATGTGAGTAGATAATTGGCAGGAAATTTAAATAGTGAAAATAGAGATTATTCTTAAGAAAAACAGAATATATAAATATTTTTACTCACAAAGGGGGTGGTAACAGGTGATAATATAGACGAAATACTATTCGTGGAGTTATTTCTAATTTTTAATATAAATCGTTAATTAAAGCTAAAAATAAAGTGTAAAAAAATGTGTAGTGAATATAAATGCTTCGCAAAATTTAAAATAAAGCATAACGGATGATTATGCTAAATTAATTTAGTTTACTAAGATTTATTCTGGATTATTTAAAAAATAATTTTGTTGAGTGAGGTATTGCACAAACTTTAGATAGTTTTCGTGTGAATCAAACGCTCGTTTTGGGAAAATAAAGGCGCTAGTTCTATCAATAAATAGATAATGCGTGTCTCCATTTTGTTTTATAAAACCCATTGAATTCCAATTGTAGTGCCATAATCCATAGGTACTCTCAATGTGTAATCCATTCTCATCTGCCGTGAATGTTTTTGTGCAGAAAGTCGAGCTATCCGCATCAGGAATCGCTTTGTTCAATGTTTTAAACAAACGTATTGCAAAGATGGCATAAAGTAATACCGCCATCAGAACAGAGACAACAAATTGCCCTAGATTAAGCTCGATATCAAAATGTTGGAGTAAGGTGAATACCCCTCCCATGATGGCAAAGAAAGCCAAATAGAGCAGGGTATAAGTGAGCAAGCTGCGGTTTTTGGGTAAAAAGTAGTTGTTTTTATGGCAGTAGCGGCTAAAGGCGATAAATTCTTGGCGTGATAACGCAACCGTGACGGATAGCGACATGCTGTATAACTCAATAAAAGGTTAAAAGAATAGTGGCTATTATCCCGATAGCGATGCAATTTGGCTATCAGATAATGGTTAAAGAAAGGGAAGTATTGAATAACAAAAAGCCAACCGAAAAGGCTGGCTTGAGTGAGAATTTGGTCGGCACGAGAGGATTTGAACCTCCGACCCCGGACACCCCATGACCGTGCGCTACCAAGCTGCGCTACGTGCCGATTAACGAATTGTATGCCTTTAAAGCAAGGCTTTAGGTAAAAATATACTACTCAAAACATTGGCGAAATCAAGAGCAAATTCATATGACTGATTGAAATTTAAGCGCTAATTTTCATTGAAGCGTTTAAGTTCAGTAAAGATTTTCAGTAGCTCAGCAAGGTCTGGTTTGTCGTCAGTTTGCTCGTTGCCTTGTGGGTCATAGATATTAAATTGTCCGTTATGATCCATATACATGGTAGCGCTGTTGGTGGTAATGACGACATCGCTTTTATCGCCGGTGATCACCCACGGATAAGTGCGCTGCGCACTGAAGAGATCTTCTCCTTGGCTGTAATCATCAGGCGGATTATTAACATGTAATACCCGCTGCATGAGGGTGGTCATTACATCTTGATGACTAGTCAGCTTATCAATTTGTTGCGCTGGAGTATTAGGCCAGTAGATAAATAACGGAACTTGCATACTGTCGCGGTTAAAGTGTTTTTTATTCACCCAGTCAGTATCTTGCGAACCGTTACTGTTGTAGTTTGCCGTGATCACCACAATGGTATTATTCAGCTTGTTCTGGCTCTTCAACGTCTCAATGACTTGACTGATTTGGTTATCCGTTTGATTACTTCCCGGCGTTCCCTTGATATTTAAGAATGAGAACCAAGGAGAGCCATGTTTCACGTTATCTAGCCATAAATTCCACTGTGCAATAGTTTGTTTGTCATTGTCCGCTGCTTTTGTCGGCAAGGAGTAGTCAGACAAAATCGCTTGTCGGAATAATGGTGAGCTAAATCCATCAGTGGAGAATAAACCAAACTGATAGCCTTGATGCTGTAAAGCTTCAATCAGTACAGAAGGGTGGCGACCATTGAGAATGTTATCAATATAACTTGATGAGATACCGTAGAACAGCCCAAATAGGGCGGTGTCATTGCGCAACCCAGAAGTATAGTGATTGGTAAATTGGGAGCTGATATTTTTGAACTCTTTCAATGAGTTCATTTGGTTTTGCTGAGAAACATTACCTAAATCATCAACAACCAATAACAGTAAATTGTAACCCGTACCTTGGTCTTGGTAGCTAAGCGGCTTCAATGGATACTGAAGTTTCAGTGCAGTTGGGCTACCTTGCTGGAATACACGATTTTGATGTGCAGTTAGGTCGAGTAGACCATATTTATCAAGTAGCTTACGCGCTGTCATTGGTTGAGACAGCGGGTAATTATAGCGTTGCATCGTGATTGGGCGATAAAAATTGGCATCCGCCCACGCATACATTAAATGTGACATCACAAATGTTGCGATGAATAGACCTGCCAGCGGGCGCCCAAATGTTTGTCGGCTTAAGCTGCGTAGTTTTTGCCAGCTCCAGGTCGCAAATAGCATCTCAACCAGAAAAATAATGGGGATGCTGATGAACATCAATTGCCATTCGCGCGCCATTTCACCCTTGGCAGGGTTAATGACTAAATCCCATACCTGCGGGGTAAGGTGAAGACCAAATTGGCTAAAGACGCGAATATCAAAGAGTAATAAGGTAAGTCCCGCGGTGGCTAGCGCCACACAGATAACCCTCAACAATCGTTGGGACATAACGATAAAGGTCAGCGGAAAGATGATTAGCAAGTAAGTAGCGAACACCACAAAACTGAAATGACCCAACCAACTGACGAAGGCATAAGCGCGACCAGCGAAGGTATCTGGCCAGTCAAAAATAAACAGATAGCTGCTACTTAGCAAAAGGCAAAGTAGTATATTAAAAAGTGCAAACCAATGCCCCCAACCAATCATGTTGGAGACTTTATCACGGTAGCGCTGATGGGTGACCATGCTGTTTATTTATCAACCAAATTAGTGTGATTTATCTTCTTGTACAGAAGAAAGTAATGCATTGGCAAAGGACTCTGCAATCATTTTACGCTGAGCAGGGGCGACAGACGTATTCAGCAGATTGGTAACCATGTTACCGAGTACCATTAATGATAGATCAACGGGAGTATGGTTTTTTTCTAACACACTAACAAGGTCAGACAGTAAACCTTCAACTTTTTCATCACTATAGCGAGATGATTGTGGCATAAATTATGGCATCCTAAATTAATGAAAGCTCCATATGATAGCCCATTGTGGGTGACTTTTCTTCTTTCTTTAAACAAATTTTCGTTTAATTGATAATAATGTTTATTTAGATCACCGAAGTGGATAATAGTTCGCCACAAAAGTAATAAAAAAATGGCGGTTAACGGTTTCAGTTGCAGACAAATACTAACAGTGTTTGAATACGCGACATTATTTCTGCTAGCGAAAGGAGCCAACAATGAGTCTGGAAATTACCCAGATAGCGTTACACCAGTTGATTAAACGAGATGAACAGACCTTAGAAGTCATGTTACGTGATTCGTTATTGACGACAGACAATGTTGTGCAAGACATGATGGCAGAATTACATCGTGTATACAGTGCAAAAAGTAAGGCGTTTGGTGAGTTCAACGAAGAGAGTGAACTGGCTGAAGCGTTAACGTTACTGCGTAAGGGTGAAGAAGAGTTTTTAGGCTTTAGCCGTGCAATGACCGTACGTTTAAAAGATGAGCTGGCAAAATACCCGTTTGCTGAAGGCGGAATCGTTCTCTTCTGCCAATATCGTTACTTGGCAGTGGAATATCTCCTTATCGCTGTTCTGAATAGTTGCGACAGTATGTTTGTGACTGAGTCCCTCGATTTGGGTACGACTCACTATTTAGATATTCCTCATGCGGATATTGTAGCGCGTATTGATTTGACTGAATGGGAAACTAATCCTGAGTCGAAGCGTTATCTGACTTTCCTTAAAGGACGAGTGGGGCGTAAAGTATCTGATTTCTTTATGGACTTTTTAGCTGCGTCTGAAGGTTTGAATGCGAAGGTACAGAATAAAGGGTTAGTCCAAGCATTGGATGATTTTTGTGATAATGCGCAAATGGATAAAAACACTCGCCAAGCCTATCGCCAGCAAGTTCACAGCTATTGCAGTGAGCAACTGCAATCAGGCGAAGAGATTGAGCTGAAGGAACTCTCAAAAGAGTTACCAATGGTGGAAGAGCAAAGCTTTGAAGATTTTACTCGCCAAAATGATTATCAACTGGAAGAGAGTTTTCCTGCTGATCGCGGTACGTTGAAGCAATTAACGAAATTTTCAGGCAGTGGTGGGGGTATTACGATTAGCTTTGACGCGATGTTAATGGGAGAACGTATTTTCTGGGATCCCGTGACGGACACATTGACTATCCGTGGTACACCGCCGAATCTGCGTGACCAGTTGCAACGTCGCGGTAATAAATAGTGAATGATGGATTCACTATCGAAATTTTTATGTTAGAAATCGTATGTTTGAAATAAATAACGCCGCAATTGCGGCGTTATTTACTCGGCGTCCCGAAAAAACTTTAAAGCTCGGCTATGGGCTTAATTAAGCGCGCAGGAAGTCAATGTGCGTCACTTTTGGCTTAAATGGGTGACGTTGAACAGCCTGAACTTTTACTTTAGTTTCTTTACCATCGATAACCAGAGTCAGAACTTCGTAAAATTCTGCTTTGCTTTCTTGGTTAATGATTTCATCGTGGTTCAGAGTAACAGAGATAGCTTCTTGGTTGCCACCGTAAACGATAGCTGGCAGTTGGTTAGCTCTGCGCAGGCGGCGGCTCGCACCCTTACCCTGCTCTTTACGTTCAATTGCATTGATAGTTAACATTACAATTTCTCTATAAAAGAAAAAATAAAAATCCTGCTACAGGCGACCCAGCAGCAGGTTCGAGATTTGGCCCTGTAACATCATTTCGCTAAGCGAGACATACAAAGGCGGGCGGCATTTTAACGAAAAAACGGTCAGCGGGCAATCATTAAGATCATTATCTTTCTGACTTGGCATGATTTATTCATCATTAATCGCGTCTTTTCTGCTCATCTTAACGATGCTGCAAGACGGAAACGCCCCTGATAATCAAAGATTTTCTCTCTAATCTCCCAGTAGTTTTCTTTTTTTCGCGCAACAATAAATTGTGGGTAACGTAATAAAGCTTGTTGTGAAATAATGTCGTTTGCATTATTCCAATGGAAAGGAACACCTGGGGCTCGATGATGTTCTCGCAAGAATCGGAATTCAAATGCGCGTTTTTGAGCTGGAGTGGTGAGTCGAAAGCGCTCAGACACCGACGTACCATCTTCATCATAGTAGGCAATTTTAAGCCATTCGCCTTTTGCATCCGAGCCTGACGTGAGTTCCATTCCCCCGCAGCGTAAGATTAGCGCATCTTTGAGTTGTAATGCGGCTTTAAGCATATCATCGGGGTCAGTAAGCACTTCTTGGCATTTATGGCAACGTCGTGCGGCAATGTCATTTTCAGCGCCACAATGGGGGCATTGCTTAAATCGAAAGCGGAACTCACATTGTTGTTTTCGTCCATGCTCATCTTCTTCCCACCCTTGGCAGCGACGCCCGTAGTGCTCGACAATTTGACCATCAGCGGTGCATTTCCCCCAAAAAACATTGGCAAACTGACACAGTGGACAGAAAATTTGGACTGGAACGCTGGTGGAGTTGGGTTTGCTGCTACCCACTTCGGGGCGAAAGAGGTCGTGAGGATTTCCGGCATAGTCCAGAATTAGGCACTGTTTTTTTCCTTCACTCAAACGTAAGCCACGTCCAACGATTTGCTGATATAAGCTGACAGACTCTGTCGGGCGTAAGATGGCAATTACGTCTACGTGTGGCGCATCAAAACCAGTGGTCAGTACTGAAACGTTGACAAGATAATGTAATTGCTTGTTTTTAAATTGCTGAATGATGCTTTGGCGCTCGAGGGATGGTGTATCCGCGGTGACTAATGCCGCAGTATCTTGAGGTAAATAACTGAGGATCTCTTTAGCATGTTCAACCGTAGCGGCAAAAATCATGCAACCTTGTAATGGCGTTGCATACTCAATAATCTGCGCCACAATTTTTGGTGTAATGCGCTGCTGTTTTTTGAGAGATAAATTGAGTTCTTGCTCACTAAAAATTCCCGATTGGTTAACCGATACCTGACTAAAATCATATTGTAGCACTGGCATATCTAAGCGTTCAGGGGGAACCAAAAATTGGTTTTTGATCATGTAATGCAGCGGTAATTCATAGATACAATCACGGAAAAAACAGTGTTCATCACCTTTAACCATTCCGTGGTAGTGGTATTGGTAAATCCACCCATGGCCAAGGCGATAGGGCGTCGCGGTCAAGCCCAAAATGCGTAGTGCAGAGTTATGCTTTTGTAAGCTTAGGATAATTTGTTGATACTGACTTTCTTCGTTTAAGCTGATGCGATGACATTCATCGATGATCACTAAGGAGAATTTGTCGTCAAAGTGTTCAAGGTTACGCGCTACCGATTGTACGCTCCCAAAGACCACTTTACTGTGGGATTCTTTGCGATTGAGACCTGCTGCGAATATATCTGCCTCTAGACCATAAGTCAGATATTTAGCGTGGTTTTGCTCAACTAACTCTTTGACATGCGCTAAAACTAATACGCGCCCACGAGCCAGCCTCGCTAATTCTGCGATCACTAAGCTTTTTCCTGCCCCTGTCGGAAGCACAATCACTGCTGGTGTAGTATGACGACGGAAATGCTGGATCGTCGCGTCAACGGCTTCTTGTTGGTAAGGGCGTAAAGTAAAACGGGATGAGGCTGCAGGCATATGAGTTAGTTTTTTCAAAAAAGTCAGATTATTAATGTTAAATTTAAGTTAAATCCGTTGCTAGGTCTAAATTTAAGCGTTCCCCTTGCTGCGCTATCACTTGTAACAGGTTATTGGTATAATAAATTATGTGATAGTAATCACAGCAATCCATCTTTCTATCTTATGACAGCGCGGTGCTATTGTACCTCTCGCTGACATTCCATCAAGTTAAGAGAATCTATGCGACTGGATAAATTTTTGTCCCAGCAACTTGGGATAAGCCGGAGTTTGGTGGCGCGTGAGCTACGTGCCGGTAATGTCATGGTTGACGATGAAGTTGTAAAATCAGGTTCAATGCAGGTGGGTCTTGATAATGAAGTTGCCTATGATGGCAATGTGTTAGTGCAAGTCACAGGACCTCGCTATTTTATGCTCAATAAGCCTGAAGGCTATGTTTGCTCTACTGATGACCCAACGCACCCAACAATTCTCTATTTTATTGATGAGCCCGTCGCCCAAAAACTGCATGCAGCAGGTCGCTTGGATATTGATACGACAGGGTTAGTGTTATTAACAGATGACGGGCAATGGTCTCACCGCATTACCTCGCCAAAACATCATTGTGAGAAAACCTACCGAGTTCAACTGAGTGAAGATATTACCGACGATGTCGCTATTCAATTTGAACAAGGCGTCATGTTAAATGGTGAGAAATCACTCACGAAACCTGCTCAATTGGAGATTATTTCTCCACGTGACGTCCGGCTGACAATCAGTGAAGGGCGCTATCATCAAGTTAAGCGGATGTTTGCGGCCGTCGGAAATCATGTGTGTGGTTTGCATCGTGAGCGAGTCGGGGAAATTCGTTTAGATGAGCAGCTAGAGCCGGGGGAATATCGTCCACTGACTGAAGCTGAGATTGAGAGTATTACGGTTCCCCGTTAATGATGTCATAGCAGGAGTTAATAAGTGCAACAACAGCGTTCATCCTATTTGGGGCTGATTTTAATTTTAGGTTTGCTATCAATGCTAATGCCATTAGCGATTGATATGTATTTACCGAGTTTCCCTGCAATGACAGGTTACTTTAATGTAGATGAAGGGCGCATTCAGATGACCCTAAACAGCTACATTTTTGGTTTTGCAATTGGTCAGCTTTTTTATGGTCCGATGGCGGACAGTCTAGGACGTAAACCCGTAATTTTAGGTGGGGTGATTGTCTTTGCATTAGCCTCGGCGGCTTGTGCAGTTGCGGAATCGATCGATACATTTATCTGGTTGCGTTTCCTTCATGGATTTGCGGCAGCCGCAGCCAGCGTCGTGATCAACGCATTAATGCGCGACATGTTTACTAAAGATGAATTCTCCAGAAGCATGTCTTTCGTCGTATTGGTGATGACAATTGCACCGTTGATGGCACCTATCATGGGCGGCGAAATGATGCGCTGGTTCTCATGGCATGCCATTTTCTGGAGTATTGCAATTGCGGCTGTTATCGCTGTGGTGCTAGTCAGTTTATTTATCCGAGAAACACTACCCGTTGAAAGGCGACAAAAATTCCATATCGGAACCACATTACGCCAATTTGCGACGTTATTCAGAGCCCGCCAAGTGTTGTTCTATATTTTGGCCAGCTCATTTTCGTTTTCCGGTATGTTTTCTTTCTTGAATGCGGGGTCATTTGTCTATATCGACCTTAACGGAGTATCGCCTCAACATTTTGGCTATTACTTTGGCATCAATATTGTCTTCTTATTTATTATGACGACGATTAACGGCAAATTTGTAAGGCAATTTGGCGCTGAGCGAATGTTGTATTTCGGGATTATTGTTCAGTTCGTTATGGGAATATGGTTATTAACGACGACAGCATTGGGTATGGATTTCTGGACATTAGTGATCGGCGTCGCGATTTATGTGAGTGGGATTGCAATGATCACCTCAAACTCGATGGCAGTGATCCTCGATAATTATCCTCATATTGCAGGAACAGTGTCTTCACTTGCCGGCACAATTCGTTTTTCTATTGGTGCATTGGTGGGGACTTTGTTATCAATGATTCCTGCTAAAAATGCATGGCCGATGGTAGGCTCGATGGTAGGTTGTGTGGCTCTCTCCATGTTATTTGTGCTTTTAGCGAAAAGAGCAAAATAACATCTCCAATAGAATCAGTTTCAAGGATGAAGCTGATAAACTCATTAGTTTCCCTCAATTATTTATATCATGCTGATTTATCTCACCAATATATTATTCATGATACCTATGGATTAACCTACTCAACACTTCGATAAAATCGATTAATTTCGTAATGAAATTAAAGTATTTATCAAAAAATGATCCATATCAATTAACTTAAATGGAATGTTTGTTAAATTTCTGTTTTCGATGAAAAGTGGAACTCATTTTTTAATAATCCGAAATAAGGCTATATGAGCTTAAAAAAGAGATAATTGTTAATACATTTGAATAATAATGTAAAAAATAAATTGATTTACTATGGTTTATTTTGATGGTTGTTCTCAAAATTTGTTTAATAATTAACTTTTTTGTCAAAAAAATTCGTATGCAATGATGTATGTCACAAAAATTTAACGACATGCTACTTTTTTAATGTTATATTTAAGTTCTTGCTTTTAACATTCATGTTACTTTTTGATTGAGTTAAAAGTTCGGTTTGAACGAGGATTTCTTTAAGACATATGTAGCTCTATTCACTCTCTAATATAGAGAGAGGTACAAGGAAGAGGGACGTTGTCTCTTGGGGGAGTTTCAGTATCTAAAAGAATCGATATTCATTGAGTGAAATGTAAATTAAATGGCGATTTGGCTAGTCAATTTACTTGGCAAAATGATGACATGTTTTAATAGGAAATTTTTGTGGAAAAATTAGGTCTTTCGGTGGTGCACAGGCTACCGCAAAGCTACCGCTGGTTATCGGGAAAAATAGGGACTGATGTTGAAGTTGTACCTATGAATGATATGAATAGCGATAAGCTAGTAGGGCTAAAATTGCTGAGCCACGACTGTGCAACAGATTGTATTGCAATGAAGCATTTATCTGAATCGTTATCGGAAATGCAGATCGATAACGCCATTTTAGAATGGCAAAAAGAGATGTGTTTATTTATCCGAGCGAGTGATGAGCTAACCGCAATGTGCCGTTTAAAAGCATCCGGTGTTGCTATCGCAGAAATGGCTTCTGGTTTCTATTGTGCTTAATGGCATTGAAACTATTTAATCTTAAGGTCGTCTTTATGATATTCGGCCCAATAAAAAAGCTTCCGGTTTAGAGCCTGGAAGCTTTTTTATTGGCAAGGTATCTATATGTTACTGCATTAATGTTTCTGGGTTCTATGAACCATTAACCACACGGCGGCTTGCGTAATAACGCTTGCTCCAATAATCGTTAGTCATTTCAGAAACAATAACGCCATTGCTTGTAGAGGCGTGAACAAACTTATTGTCCCCGATATAAATCCCTACATGTTTCATCGTGCGACCTGTTTTAAACAGAACTAAGTCACCCGCTCTTAAATTATTGCGTTTTACACTTTTACCTGAAGACTCTTGTTCAGAGGTAGTACGTGGTAATTGCACGCCAAATTGTTCGAGGAAAGTACGTTGTACGAAGCTAGAACAGTCAACACCACTTTTCGTGGTTCCACCTAAACGGTAGCTTACGCCTTTCCAGCTTGCATATTGATCCATTATTTTGGATTTGGTATCAACACTTCTGACTAAATCTTCGAACTCATCTTGAGATGCCATTGCGAGTGAGTCATTCGATGTTGCATTTAACATACGAGCATCTGAAGATCTTGTGGTTGTCTGACCATTCTTCGACGTTTTCGGTGCCGTACATGCTGAAAGCGTTACGGCAATTGCGACTGCCGGAACAATGCGCCAGATATAGCGCTTAAATTTTTCAGAAGTTAACATTAATAGAATATCCCTTGCCATTTTATTTGTTGCCGTGTGGAAATTACACAACACACTTAAACTGATCCCTGTGAAAAACGCATTAAACGACTGAGTGTATTTTTCGCAGAAAGTGTTTATGTATCGAACAAATTATGCTCTAAATTAGCAGCTATCTTGTGCTCTAACACCTGTTGATTATAAAAAGATAATCAGAAGCTGCTAAAAATCGTACTTATTTTATATATTTGGCTGATGAATATTAGGTTCTTTAACCAAACATAAAGAATATACATAAACAAAGCTGAAATGGCGAGTTAATAGGGGCATAATTTACAAAACATTATATAAAACGAGAGATCCATCATTAACTTGCCTTCAGAATGCGAATAATCCAGTGTTTTTGCGCTCTTAGGAAGACCGTTTTCAAAGAAAACATGATCATAGTCACGTTTATTATCTAATATCTTTATAAAAACAGTGGTGATTTTTTAAATTTCAATCTGATTTGTAAAGAAGTTTAAATTTATATTGTTTGTCACTTAAATGTAAAAACAAATTGTCCGTATTAGATAGGTATATGTTGCGGATATTCTTACTACATTATCGTGTGTTTTTTATGCATTAAGCTTCCAATGAAGAGAGCTAAACAGTTATGTTCATTATTCGATGCTACGAAATTTTACTCCTTTAATAAGTGAAAGGAATTAAATAGATTAAAAATTTACTAAGAAAATGAATTTAATTAGAGAATTGTTGATAGCAGTTCTAATTAATAAACATCTAATGTGATTGATGGATAAGATGACTAATTTTAATAAAATAGAAAGTGATTTGTTGTATAAATGAAATCAATTCCAATGAAATTTATTGTATCTAAGTTAAATTTTAAACGCTAAAAATCTTGCCTCCCTTTGCGGGTTTCTAAAAATAAAAAATGGCGACCATATGTGAAATAACTATTTCCCTACTCAAATTAAGCTTATATCCGAAATTTATTAAACAACGCATCAATTAGATGTAAATAAATTCTAGTAATTGACGATAACTTAATTTTAAGCGGAGAAATTCTTGTGGATCACTCAGTAAAAAAAATAACATTAGCAGTATTTTCTTTAATGGCATTAACATTCGGTATGCACGCTAAAGCCTCTACACATAGCGAAGCAAAACCCGTTGCATCAGGTACTATCCACTTTGTCGGCGCGATTGTCGCATCACCTTGCGTTATCACGAGTATTGAACAGAGTATTGATACAAAATGTTGGAATGATGATGGAGCCGTTAAAACGACGTCAGTAAAGTTTAATAAATTGACTGAAAAAGGAACTGTACTTCCAAATCATAAAGGAACTCAAACATTCAAATGGATTAATAAGGAAAATAAAATAGGGGTTTACACGGTTATTTATGACTAATAACTAAATTGTCATTTTTATATTAATTTTTGAATGTTAAATGGAATGCGTTTCTAGGATGAGTGATATTTATTTATAATGACGCCTATGGGCGGAATGCCCATAGGTAATGTAAGCTTATTTTCAAACTGAGAAAATAGAGCAAAATAATTAATCACAACGCCCCATATAACGGCGTTCAGGAATGTGAATACGGATTTTTTCACCGGTAGTTAAATATTCAGGAACTTGAACTGTTAAGCCAGTCGGCATTGTTGCAGGTTTAGTACGAGCACTTGCAGAAGCGCCTTTAATACCTGGTGTTGTTTCAGCAATCACCATATCGACAGTTTGTGGCAATTCAAGTGCTAGCACTTGCCCATCCATTGTTAAAACCTGCATTCCTGGTAAACCTTCTTCAGGAATAAATAGTAGCTCTTCTTCAATATCAGATTTTTTAAAGATATATGGGGTATAGTCTTCATTGTCCATGAACACATACTCATCACCATCAATATACGAGAAGCTTACCGCACGGCGAGTGAGTGAAATTGTGTCTAAAATATCATCGCCTTTGAAGCGCTCTTCAACTTTTTGGCCAGTTTTGATATCGGTAAAGCGCATTTTATACAGTGTACTTGCGCCACGAGCGCTTGGGGATTGGATATCAATGTCTTTAACCAGCAGTAATTTCCCGTTGTAGTTTATTGCAAAACCACGTTTGATTTCGTTGGCCTTAGCCATAAATAACCTTCTTTGTTATTAGTCAAAAAGAGTTCGACAAAATTACTCGCAGATAACGGATTAGGCAAGATGTTAACATCAAAAAAATCCCTAGTTTTCACGCTAGGGATCTCTTTTTAACCAATGATTGTCTTTGAATAACTTAATAAACAGGCAATAAACCTAACAGAGACAAAATATGGGCTGCTGCGTTAATCAAACCAAATAAGATTACGAACCCAATCACAAAGCTTCCGCCGGGTGTTCGATAGCTATTATTAGGAAAACGCTTACGGCTTGCTCTTGCCATCATGGCAGGGACAATGACCGCCCAAATAGTGGCTGCAAGTCCTGCAAAACCGATGGCATAAATAAAGCCGTCAGGGAACGCTAAACCTAAAACTGTTGGCGGTAAGAAAGTAATAATGACTGATTTAAATCGCCCTTGATGGCTATCGTTAAATTTAAAGAAGTCAGCGATAAAATCAAATAAGCCGAGGGATACGCCTAAAAACGAGCTAGCTAATGCCATGTAAGAGAACAGCGTTAAAAATTGTGAAATAAAGCTACTCTGTGCGGAAATATTCATTTGATTCAGTAACGCACCAATATTGTTACCATTTTCTCTGATCGCAATAAAGGATGAGCGCGGAATATTACCCTGAATAGCATACTGCCATAAGATATAGATAGTGACGGTAATTCCTGCACCGTAGACTAAGCTCAACATGACACTACGGCTATCTTTATTGTAGTACTTCACTAATCCCGGCACGTTACCATGATAACCAAAAGAGGTCAGTAAATAAGGCAATGCAGCTAATGCATAAGGTAAATATTCACTGTGGCTATTTTCATATTGGTCGAAGAGAACTAAAGGCGAAGCGGTTGTGACCATGCCACCAATAGACATGACGAACGTGATCACCATCCCACCAATTAAAATCGTACTTAACCTATCAACCGCGCGGGTAGATAACCAAACAAAAAACGCGATAACGACCGCAAAAACAAAGCCTGAGAGTGCTTGTGGAACTTGAACATATTGAGAAATGTTCTCTGTAATAATTGAACTACCTGCCGAAATATAGGCATAGGTCAAAATATATAATACAAACGTAATGGAGAGGGTATTAATGGTATTCCAGCCGGAGCCTAATAAATCTTTTACCATGGTATGAAAACTAGCACCTGCAGGATAATTCATATTGGCTTCTAAAATCATTAATCCTGATAATAACATACAGATAAATGTGTAGATCAGTAAGACAACTGAACCGGAAAACCAAACACCTGAAGTCACCATCGGAATAGAAAACATACCTGCACCGACTGCGGTACCGGCTATGATCATTGAACCGCCTAAAATAGAGGGGCGCTTTGGTGGTTTTGTTACATCGGCTTCCATGATGACTCCTGAATGATTGTTTCACTGTACTAGCTGAACGATACATTAGGACTGAAATAATGTAAACATCTAAAAGATAATAAAATAAAAAATAATTAATGGTGATTACTATATGCACAAATAGGATAAAATTTGTGCATATGGGGTTTAGTGGTGAGGCTGATAAAAGCGTTTGTTGAGCCATAGCTCAATGGTATTACGGCTAGCTTCAAAATGAGGCTCAGGTAATGGGTCAGTTGGGGAGATCCACAACAGGCTTTCGCATTTATCCGCTTCCATGATCTGTGGGGCTTTTTCTCCGTTATATTCCACATGCATGCAGATGGAAACGGTATGTTTTCCTTCTTGTTGGAAGGTTTCGATATTATTGCTGATACCAAATACGGTTGGGGTCTCGATATCAATACCAATCTCTTCTTTTATTTCACGGATTGCACAGGCTTCGAAAGATTCTCCTGGGTCAACATGGCCTCCGAAAATAGACCAGTAAGGCGCATGCTGACTGCTACGTTTACCTAGGAGAATTTGCCCTTGGGCGTTAGTAATCAGTACGCCGATACCAACAACAACATATTGAGGATCCGACATTATTTTTCCTTCTTCTTATTTTTATAAAGGAAAGAATTTTGCCACGTTACTTTCAAATTACAATCAGGAAAAAATACAAATATCACTGAAACTAACAGTTATTAGTGTTATAACTATGCCCTGAAAATCTTGTGATAAGACCGTCTGCACGAAGACAATAATGATAAGGGAGATAAGTGGTTATGACTCGCCGGGTTGCTACAATTACATTAAATCCTGCTTATGACCTTGTGGGGCTATGCCCTTCCATCGAAGTCGGTGAAGTCAATTTAGTTAAGACCGCTAGTCTCAATGCTGGAGGCAAAGGGGTTAATGTAGGAAAAGTCCTGCGTGACCTCGGTATTGATATCACTGTTAGCGGCTTTATGGGTAAGGACAACCAAGAAGAATTCCAACACTTCTTTAGTGAAAATGGCATGGCAAACCGCTTTAGCATGGTGCCAGGTCGTACGCGCATTAATGTTAAGCTCACAGAAAATAACGGTGAATCGACAGACTTTAATTTCTCTGGTTTTGATGTCAGTAAAGAAGATTGGAACCGTTTTTCCACAGAATCCCTTAATTGGCTTGGTCATTTTGACATGGTGGTGGTAAGCGGAAGTTTACCTAATGGGATTGAACCTGAAGAATTCACACGTTGGATGACTCGTCTGCGTCAATTATGCCCTTGTATTATCTTTGATAGTAGCCGCGAAGCATTAAAAGCGGGTCTGAAAGCATCCCCATGGTTAGTTAAACCTAATCGTCAAGAGTTAGAAACATGGGTAGGGCGTAAATTACCTGATTTAAAAGATGTTATTGCGGCGGCACATGAGCTGCGTGATAAAGGCATTTCTCACGTGGTCATTTCCCTTGGTGAAGAAGGTGCTCTTTGGGTAAATGCTTCAGGATCTTGGCTTGCAAAACCGCCTCAATGTGAGGTTGTCAGTACGGTAGGTGCTGGGGATTCAATGGTTGCAGGGTTAGCTTACGGCTTATTAAATGGTGAGACTAGCGAGCATACACTCCGTATGGCGACCGCAATTTCTGCGTTATCGGTTTCTCAGCCTGATGTTGGCTTAAAAAATCGTAATAAGCTGGCGGATATGATGGCGAAAATTGAGATGAAATCATTGTAAATATTGTACGATTATTTCATTGAGAAGGCGGCTATAGAAGGCCGCCTTTTTGTTTGCGATGGTTTTTGTCTATTAGCTGTCTTAGCTATTTTGTTGCGATTTTAACCATGCAATCTCTTGTGGCCAAATATCGGGATTGATGGTCTCTAAAATCAGCGGGATACCATCAAAACGTGGGTCTTTCATAATATAGCTAAATGGTGCATAGCCAATATTGCCTTCACCTAAGCTATGATGGCGGTCAACACGGCTGGCAAATTCACTTTTCGCATCATTAAGATGCATACCTTTTAAGAATTCAAAGCCCACAATGTCAGAAAATTGTTGGAATGTTTTCTCGCAATCTTCTGCTGTGCGCAGGTCATAACCTGCGGCAAAGGCATGGCACGTATCAATACAAACACCGACACGGCTTTGATCTTTAACGCGCTCGATGATTTTAGCTAGATGTGTAAAATCAAACCCCAGATTTGTCCCTTGTCCTGCAGTATTTTCAATGACGGCGATAACACCTTCAGTTTCTTCTAAGGCGATATTGATCGATTCTGCAATACGCGCGAGGCAATCATCAACTTCAATTTGCTTAAGGTGGCTGCCGGGATGGAAGTTCAGCAGGTCAATTCCCAATTGCATACAACGCTGCATTTCATCAATAAAAGCGACGCGAGATTTCTCTAATGCTTCAAATTCAGGATGCCCCAAGTTAATGAGATAACTGTCGTGGGGTAAAATTTGGTGCTTTCCATAACCGTATTTAGCGCAGTTTTGTTTGAAGCTTTTAATTGATTCATCACTAAGGGGGGCGGCTTTCCATTGACGTTGATTCTTGGTAAATAAGGCAAATGCAGTGGCTCCAATTTCATGGGCGCGAATCACTGCTTGGTCTACGCCGCCAGAGGCGCTGACATGTGCTCCAACATATTTCATGATAGACTCCTTTTTTCAGGAGTATGCCATTAATAACTAAAGAAATGAAACCAATAAAAAAATGCCGCTTATAAAAAGCGGCAATCGGAGGTGCTCAAAAAAGGAGACAAACTTAGCAAGTAGAAAATGAGGGTTAAAACACCGACTGAATAACAACGTTAATCACTATACCGCCGAAAATTAACCAAGCGAACAAGATAGCAGCCATCAATAAAGGTTTGATCCCCGCTTGTCGAATCGCACTGACATGCGTTGTCAACCCTAATGCCACCATCGCCATCGCTAATAGGATGGTATCTAACGTAATAATTTGTTTAACCAGTTGCTCAGGTAATAAGTTGAATGAGTTAAACGCGGCGACTAAGATAAAAATCACCGCAAACCAAGGGATCGTAATTTTACTTTTTTGGGCGCCCTCTTGCGTGCTGGCCGCATTTTTACGGCTAATAAATGCAGATAAGATAATTAAAAACGGCGCCAGCATCATCACGCGTAACATTTTCGCTATCACAGAAGCATTTTCTGCATCTGGACCAATAGTATGACCTGCGGCAACAACTTGGGCGACTTCATGTACGGTTGAACCGATATAAATCCCGAATGTTTCTTGAGTCGCAGGGATCCAGCCGAAATGCGCATTTAACTGATATAACCATGGGTAGACAAAAATACCAATGGTACCAAAGATCACCACGGTTGAAACGGCAACTGCGACCTTACTTGCGGACGCTTTAACGACCGGCTCGGTTGCCATTACGGCAGCTGCACCACAAATACTGCTACCCGCACCAATTAACATGGTGGTTTCATCATCAAGTTTGAATACTTTTTTACCAAGCCAATAAGCTAAGAAAAAAGTGGAGGTTAATGTGAGTGCATCAATAATCAGTCCTGTGGCTCCCACGTCGGTAATTTGCTGAAAAGTCAGGCGAAAGCCATACAAAATAATACCGGCACGTAAAAAATAGTGCTTAGCGAATTTAATCCCTGCATCGCTACTTGTACTAATCGCAGGGTAAACGGTATTTCCCACACAAATACCAAGAAGAATAGCCAGAGTGAGCGCGCCCAGCCCGATATCCATAAACCATGATTGTTCACCAAGATATATGGCAATGGCTGTTAAAATTCCCGCTAAAATGATCCCCGGAACAAGTTTTAGAATAGGGAATGAATTATTTTGTGTGATTGCTTTGGTTCCAGTTTTATCCATGACTACACTCTTTATGACGACTTAGATTAAGTTGGAATAAGCATATAACAAAAAATGTAATAATCTAAATTGATTGTTTTTGTATTATTTATCTAAAAAACAGATTAAGAGTTTCTTCTGGTATATTGCTAATAAATGATTAATATTAACAATATTATTACAACTACATAATCATCTTGGAGCTTTCTGTATGCGTATTACATTGAGGCAGCTTGAAGTTTTCACGGAAGTATTGAAAAGTGGCTCCACGACGCAAGCATCGCAATTATTAGCGTTATCGCAGTCCGCAGTGAGCGCTTCACTGACTGACTTGGAAGGGCAATTAGGTGTGCAACTCTTTGACCGTGTAGGTAAACGACTTGTCACTAACGAACATGGGCGCCTACTTTACCCAAAGGCATTAGCGTTATTAGAACAAGCATTTGAAGTCGAGCAACTGTTCAAAAAAGAGATGGGTGCAGTTCGTTTGGCGGCAAGTACCACAATCGGTAACTATATGTTGCCTGAGATTTTAGCCGGGTACCGTCATGATAATCCTGAAATTCCACTGGAATTATTTATCGGCAATACCGAGGAAGTCATTAAAGGCGTGATGGAGTTTCGGGCTGATGTGGGGCTGATAGAAGGGGTTTGCCACAGTCCTGAACTCATCTCAAAACCGTGGTTAAAAGATGAATTAGTGGTGTTTTCCGCACCAAGTAACCCCTTAGCACAGAAAAAAGTCACCTTAAAAGAGTTAAAAGATGCGCCATGGATTTTGCGTGAAAGAGGCTCTGGTACGCGTGATGTACTAGATCAACTACTCTTTGCTCACCTTCCAGGCTTCCATATTTTAATGGAGTTAGGTAATTCCGAAGCGATTAAACATGCGGTACGTTTTGGGATGGGCATCAGCTGTTTATCTCGACGCGTGATTGCGGAGCAGTTAGAGAATGGCACGCTGGTAGAGCTTGAAGTGGAAGAGTTACAACTTGAGCGTACGTTATACCTGATTTATCACCGTCAGAAGCATCTTTCTAACGCGATAACGAATCTGCTGGATTATTGTAATTGACGTTTTATTCACTATAACGTGTTTTGCTAATAATTATCGCTGGATTATGAAGGTATCTTATAACAGCAAAGAGTTGCTTAGTTCTGCCGTTTGAGTTTGTTAGAATCCCCCGCGTTATTGACTGAAAATAAAATACAGGGAACAGATGGCAGAACAACATACAACGACATCGATGAGCGGCGGACCAAGATTACGTCGAGAACTAAAAGCTCGCCACCTCGCGATGATCGCAATTGGCGGCTCCATCGGAACCGGTTTATTTGTGGCATCCGGTGCCACAGTAGCACAAGCTGGACCGGGTGGAGCGCTCCTCTCATATGCCATTATTGGTTTAATGGTGTATTTCTTAATGACCAGCTTAGGTGAATTAGCTGCGTACATGCCAGTCTCTGGCTCCTTTGCGACTTATGGCGCAAAATATGTCGATGAAGGCTTTGGCTTCGCATTAGGTTGGAACTACTGGTACAACTGGGCGGTGACTATCGCGGTTGACCTTGTAGCGGCACAATTAGTGATGACCTACTGGTTCCCAGATACCCCAGGCTGGATCTGGAGTGCTATCTTCTTAGCAATCATTTTCTTACTGAACTACATTTCCGTTAAAGGCTTCGGTGAAGCGGAATATTGGTTCTCGCTAATCAAAGTGACCACGGTGGTTATTTTTATCGTCGTTGGCGTGCTGATGATTTTCGGCATTATGAACGGCGCAGAAAACGCGGGTTGGCATAACTGGGAAATTGGTGATGCACCATTTGCTGGTGGTTTCTCTGCCATGATTGGTGTGGCGATGATCGTAGGGTTTTCATTCCAAGGTACTGAATTAATCGGTATTGCGGCGGGTGAGTCAAAAGATCCAGCGAAAAATATCCCTCGTGCGGTGCGTAAAGTGTTCTGGCGTATTTTGCTGTTTTATATCTTCGCGATTTTAATCATTAGCTTAATTATCCCTTACACTGATCCAAGCTTACTGCGTAACGACGTGAAAGACATTAGCGTAAGTCCATTTACATTAGTATTTGAGAATGCAGGTTTATTATCAGCGGCAGCGGTGATGAATGCCGTTATCTTAACTGCGGTTCTCTCTGCGGGTAACTCCGGGATGTATGCCTCAACGCGTATGCTGTACACCTTGGCTCGTGAAGGTAAAGCACCGAAAATCTTTGCTCGCCTGTCAAAAGGTGGCGTACCACGTTATGCATTGCTGGCAACCACGGTTGTGGCGGGTCTGTGCTTCTTAAGCTCAATGTTTGGTAACCAAACGGTATATCTGTGGTTATTAAACACGTCAGGTATGACTGGGTTTATCGCGTGGTTAGGGATTGCCATCAGCCATTACCGCTTCAGAAGAGGCTATATTGCGCAAGGTAGAGATCTTAATGACTTGCCATACCGCTCTGGTTTCTTCCCAATCGGGCCAATTTTCGCCTTTATCCTGTGCTTAGTGATTACACTGGGTCAAAACTATCAAGCTTTCTTAGAAGATAAGATTGACTGGGTAGGTGTTACCGCAACCTATATCGGTATTCCTCTATTCTTAGCTATCTGGTTCGGATATAAAATCGTGAAGAAAACCTCGATTATCCGTTATAAAGAGATGAGCTTCCCGTCATATAAAGAGAATTTAGAGAAGTAATTTTCTCTTAAAATTAAGATGTTAATGGGTAATGTTGGTCAGTGAGTTTGCTGACAACATTACCCATTTTTGTTTTCTAAGGGGATGACGTTGATTGGGTGTTTTCTGGTATAACTAGCGTTGCACGCAGCACCATCTCTCCCGCATCAATTAGCGCGGACAACTCCTCTTCTGTTTCGCCCGCTCTCGCCCGTAGCGATACTGAATGCAGTAATGCGATAAGCGTTTTTACGAGTAATCGCGCATTTTCAGGTTCACGTAAGGTCGATTTTTCCTTTTCGATACAAGTGATAAGCATCGTCTCCTGTGCAAGGATAACGTCTTTTAGGAAGGCTTGTACCTGTGGGTCATCGGTTTCTGCTACGGCAGTAGAGAGCACCATACAGCCCGTTTTACCGTCTACTCCGTTATACAAGGAGACGGTGGCACGAAGCCAACGGCTAAGTCGTGCGAACAATGACTCATTTGGCGATTGCTCAGCCAGCGCAGCTGCGTAATGTGCCTGCGCGATTTCACCAAACCGTGCCATTGCTAATTCATACAGTCGCGCTTTGTTTCCAAAAGCGGCGTAGAGACTCGGCTTTTTCATCGCAGTGACGTTAACCAAATCTTCAAGTGAAGTCGCGGAATACCCCTTGCGCCAGAATAACGCCATGATGTTATTTAGTGCTTCATGGCTATCATAATTTCGTGGTCTACCTTTTTGTGCCATTTTATTACCATTCAGTACAAAAATAGTTTACTTCATTGTATATCATATATTATCTTACCGATCAGTATAATAATGGCAATTAAATAACCAAAGGTAATAGAATGAATAAATATGATTATGCTATTAGCACGGCTGCTGGGTTAACGACTCCGTCAATTCAGGCGCTGATTGCAGGGGGTAGGGCACAACAATCTTCTTTACTTAAAGTGGGTATTTTTGTCTGCCCAGGATTTATGCCAATGGACATTAATGGGGCGCAATCCGTTTTTACTATCGTGGGCGCTGAAATTTATTTTATCTGGAAGCGTAAAGAGTTGCTTGAGGGCTACACAGGGTGGCCAACTATGCCAACAATGACATTCGATGAGTGCCCTGATGATTTAGATGTTTTAGTCACGGGTATGGTGCCTCCGGAGGTTATTGAAGATCCTGAAGTGATTCAGTTTTTTGCACGGGTTGGGCATACCGCAAAAACGGTGATTGGTACTTGCTATGGCTCGTTAATGCTAGGAACGGCAGGGTTATTGCGGGGTAAACGGGCAACAAGTAATAGCAATGTTGTCCCGATGCTACCAGACGTAGGGGCAATTCCTGTAGGGGGCAGCGATGTCGTCATCGATGGGTCGATTTATACCTCTGGACCGGCAACTGGTTCATTTGACGCTTCACTGTTGGTGCTCAAAGCCTTGTGTGGGGAAGAGGTTGCCTCCCTTGTCGAATTGGCAATTGAGTATGATCCTCGCCCGCCGTTTCGTACTGGTTCACCTGAACTTGCAGGCCCTGAAATGACGGCAATAGCACAACAGATGACTGCACCACTAAACCAACAGTATCACGCTGCGGCAAAACGCGGTTACGCACAATTTAGCCTGAATATTAATCAATAACCTTCCGTATCTACTGCCTTTTTGCGCTTGTATTTAGCCTTCTTTTGACAAGCGCTCACCTTTCTTCGTTTTTAATCGGATCTACGACTGATGAATAATCAGCCGCAGATCTTGATTCAAAAGATTTAACCTTTGACTTAAGTCACACAATTCATCACGGAAAGTCATGAATCATTCAATAATGGTATTGATAAGTATTACCATTTACATTATTGTTACCGCCTGCGAATGAGAGTTAATTACTTAATTGATTTAGCTTCGAAAGTGGTAAACCTCAGAAAGTATCATGTCAAAAGAATAATAAACCTTTGGGGCGTTAGACGACCCATGCTGAGCATAGAAAATTCATTGTTAAGATAAAGAAATCTCTTGGAGAATTGGGAATGGTTGTTTTTACTAAAAGAAAAATAGCAGTTAGTATTATTGCGGCTATCACTGCGGTACCTGCTTTTGCGGATGACAGCAGCGATAAAATTTTTGTAACAACTGCATCAGGCTATCAGCAAAAGATTGAAGATGCGCCAGCATCAATTTCCGTTGTGACACGTGAACAGCTAGAAACTAAAGCTTATCGCGATGTGACGGATGCCCTGAAGGATGTTCCTGGTGTTCTTGTTACTGGTGGCGGTAGTAGCTCCGATATTAGTATCCGAGGGATGGATGCAAAATACACTATGATCCTTATCGATGGAAAACGTGTGGATACTCGTAGCATCCGACCAAATAGTGATGGATCAGGTATCGAACAAGGCTGGTTGCCACCATTACCTGCTATTGAACGCATCGAAGTGGTTCGCGGTCCAATGTCCTCTCTTTACGGCTCTGATGCGATGGGCGGGGTTATCAATATTATTACTCGTCGTGTTCAGCAAGAGTGGACAACAAGTTTACGAGCAGATACTACCATTACAGAACGCAAAAATTCAGGTAATACAGGGCAAGGTAGCTTCTATACCTCGGGACCATTAGTTGATGGTTTATTAGGAATAAAGTTACAAGGTCAATATTCACACCGAAGTGAAGATAAAATTATTGATGGATTTGGTCGCCAAATTATGACTAGTGGTGGCGGTACATTATCACTGACACCAAATGAGCAAAACGCCTTTGATTTAGACTTTAAAAAAGATAACCAGCATCGTGACTATCGTGAGGGTTATACCGCTGCATATGGTGATGGTAGCGGATTTAGTAAGTACGATATGACTCATGTAGCTTTAACGCATACAGGTACTTATGATCTTGCATCGACGGACACTTATGTTCAGTACGATGAAGCGAAAAACCCAGGCCGTAAAATGACGGTAGAAGATTTAGTCGTCCGTAACCAAAGTGTTTTCTTACTGGGTGATCACAGTGTCAGTATTGGTGGTCAGTACCGTAAGGAAAAGCTAAAAGATCAAAGTAACAAGCTGCCGGGAAATAGTGAGTTAGACAGATATAGCTGGGCATTATTTGCAGAAGATGAATGGTTAATGACAAATGACTTTGCATTAACAGGTGGTCTGCGAATGGATAATGATGAAAACTACGGTGCTCATTGGACCCCCCGTTTATACGGTGTTTGGCATGCAGATGAGCAATGGACGATTAAAGGTGGTGTATCCACAGGTTATAAAGCACCAAGTTTACGTGAATCGTCGGCAAACTGGGGACAAGCAACTGGCGGTGGTAAAGGAAATGCCGTCATTTACGGTAACCCAGATCTTAAACCAGAAAAAAGTATCACTGAAGAGATTGGTGTTATTTGGAATAATCAAGATAACTTAACTGCTGGGGTTACTATTTATAATACTGATTTCAAAGATAAAATTACGGAAATCAGACGTTGTGACAATAGCATTGACACAATCAGAGACTGTACGTTAGCGGATGGTGAAGGTGATACCCCAGGTAAACCGTACCGTTTTGTTAGCGATAAAGCCAACGTTGACAAAGCAAGAATGCAAGGTGTTGAAGTGACTTTCAACTGGGGAATTCTTGATAACCTCGAATTTGCAGCGAACTATACCTATACGCATACAGAACAAAAAAGTGGCGTAAATAAAGGTAAGCCGTTGAGTAAGCAGCCTAAGCACATGGTAAATACCACCTTGACTTGGGATACAACGGAAGATTTACAAACTTGGGGTCGTATGAATTTCCGTAGTGAAACTTCAGATTATCAAGGTCGTGGTCAGCAAATGAGTAAAGGGACACCATCCTATGCAATGTTTGACCTGGGTACGAGCTATAAACTAAGTAAAAATGCCAATATTGTTGGTGGTGTTTATAACGTATTGGACCGTCGTGTAGATCAAGGCACCTATGGCGCGGAATTAGAAGGTCGTCGTTATAATATCGGCATCAACTACAACTTCTAATTAAACCATTAGTTTTTGTTTATCTAAGCCCTTTGGTTAATCGCCAAAGGGCTTTTTGTACTATTATTTAAAAAGAAAATAGATATCCAAAAAGAAAATCAGTAATTCGGAAATAAAGATATGGTTATTTATCTCTAACTGCGTCAATCTTCCTCACCGCGATATGGAGCCAAGCAGGAATAGACTATGCCCAAATTTAACCGTTATTTTAGAGCTAGTTGTCTGAGTTTTTTACTCTTTATAGGCTATATTTCCAATGCCCTTGCGGGTGATCCGGGACCTTACCGACTCGTTTTTCTCGATATTTCAGAATCACCGTATCAAGATGGACAAAAATTATTAATCGAACTGCGCAAAATGGAGAGGCTATCCTCTGTTCAAAGAGACGGCTGCTTTATGTGTAATGGCAGTGATGATGGTGATTCTGATGTGGAAGTGTTGTATGTCTACTCGGTTCCTGTGGGATTATCCATCGAAGCACTCCGTAAAGCCGTCAATGGTGATGTTGAGGCGAGAAACAGTATGCAATCGGTACTGGGTAATTTTAAAGACCAATATGATTATGGCGTGGATGGTTTATTGATTTATAACCATCAAGAGGGAAAAGTAACGGTCTATACGATGGATAACAAAGTTGGTAGTCCATTGCAGTCAGAAACCAAAGCCGTAAAAAGTAAATTACTGCACTCAAGTTTAGATATGTTATTGGAAAAAAGTGCCGCGAAATTAGACCGACCGGTTTAGCATTTTATTAAGGATAATCAATCGGCTTTAGTGTCATTTATCGTCTTAAAAGCATGTCATATTAGCTATCAGAACGGAAAGTCTAAAATTATCAGAATTTCTCATCGAAAAGGGGGCGTTTTGTTAACAAATTGGCTTGCTATTTACAGGTATGACGTGCAAAATGCGCGGACTAAAAAATGACTGATGCCTGATAAAAACCGGCATCGGTTTTTTTGCTTTTTAGGGTTCTTTCATTTTAACGGGGCCGGATATCAGGCCGGATAGATAAATAAATATTTACGTGTAGCTAATATTTCATGCTACAGCTTTGAGGAATGCTTTTATGGCTTACTTTTTCGCACTGGCAGCAGGGCCAAGCGGTCGTCGTTGCCGCATTGATGACTACGGAGCAAACACCGGCTTCGCACAGACGCTTTTCCACTTCTCTTCTTTCTTCTCTGCTTATAGGCAGATGCAAAGTCTTCCCAGTAACTGTCGATTGAGTCGAAGTACGCAATCGAAAGTTATGGGGGGGCTTTATCATGCAAAATAATTCCGTACCTTTAGATATCGGCCACAACCAAACTGGCGCCAATAACCGTGTTCAACTTGCGAAGACATTAACGCTTGTACAAGTTGTTATGATTGGTATTGCGTATATCCAGCCAATGACTATCTTTGATACTTTCGGAATGATATCAGATAAGACTGGTGGTCACGTCCCGACTTCATACATTATTGCACTTGCTGCGATACTGTTTACTGCACTGAGCTACGGTAAGCTGGTTAAACGCTTCCCATCAGCGGGTTCAGCCTATACTTATGCCCAGAAATCAATGAGTCCACATATTGGTTTCCTTGTGGGTTGGACATCTTTGCTGTCCTACATTTTCATGCCAATGATCAACATCTTATTGGCGAAAATTTATTTACAAGATATTTTCCCGAATGTTGAACCTGCGTATTTTGTTATTGGTTTGGTTATTTTAATGACTGCCGCCAACTTACGGGGTATCAACGTGATTGCAAACTTAAGTACTGTAATTGCGATTATCCAAATGGGGGTAATGGCAGTATTCACAGGTTTAGTGATCCACGGCGTTTCAAATGGTGAAGGGACAGGGGAGATCTGGACATTCAATCCATTTGCGAATGAAAAAACTGAGATGATCCCGCTGATAGCTGGGGCAACCATACTCTGTTTCTCATTCTTAGGTTTTGATGGGTTAAGTTCACTGTCAGAAGAGACACCAAACGCAGGTAAAGTCATTCCTCGTGCAATTTTCTTAACTGCACTGATTGGTGGTGTGATCTTTATTACCGTTTCGTTCTTCTTACAGCAATTTTTCCCAGACGTTTCACGTTTTGCGAATATTAACGAAACACAGCCTGACATTATGCGATTTGTGGCGGGGTCATTCTTCCAAGCCATTATCCTTGTGTTCTCCTGTGTCACGGTATTAGCATCCGGTATGGCAGCTCATGCGGGTAGTGCGCGTTTAATGTATGTAATGGGTCGTGATGGTGTATTCCCAGAAAAAGTGTTCGGCTATGTTAGCCCAACATGGCGTACCCCAGCTTATAACGTCTTATTAGTTGGCTTCTTAGCCCTCGGCGCTATCTGGTTTGAGATGGATTTTGCAACAGCATTAATTAACTTTGGTGCGCTGATTGCATTTACATTCGTCAATATTTCAGTCATCAGCCAGTTCTTTATTCGTGAACGCCGAATTAAAGGCTTCAAAAATATCATGAACTATTTGATATTACCGATCATCGGTACGCTAACAGTCTGTGTGCTGTGGCTGAATATCGAAGAAGATTCAATGGTTTATGGTCTGATTTGGACGGCGGTTGGTCTGGTGTATATGGCGGTGCTGACTCGTATGTTCCGTAGGCCTATGCCGCAGATGAGCGACCTATAAATATATTCTTCATTCTTCGCGTCGTAGCGTTGTTGGCTGCACGCGCTAGCCCTAGTCACATACTTATGTATGCTCCTAGGGTCTAGCTTGCTTGCCGCCTAGCTACAACACGAATTATTTTGAATATATGTCAGCATAGCTGCCTAAATATAACTTCAAATACAGGTTGGCATCAAAATAGTTAAACTGCGAACTGAAATTGATGACTAATAAAAACAGCGCCTTTGGGTGCTGTTTTTGTTTCTAAAGAGTATTAATAATTTCTTAACATATTAATCTTATGTGATATTGTGGATGGGTTTAATGACAAGACCCTGACAGGAAGGCATGAGATGAATGATGTAAAAAATCCTGAGAACCAACGATTATTACTCACACTCAGGAACATTGTTGGCAAAAAAAATATCCTTACCGAATCCCATAAAACAGAACGTTATCGCAAAGGCTTCCGCTCAGGAGTGGGTGATGCCATTGCCGTTGTATTCCCAACCACGTTACTCGAACAGTGGTATGTATTTAAAGCCTGTGTCGAAGCTGACAAAATTGTGATCATGCAAGCGGCAAACACGGGGCTCACTGAAGGCTCAACCCCAAGCGGTTATGATTATGATCGCGATATCGTCATTATCAGCACGTTACGCCTAAACCAAATTCAAGTCCTACCCGAATTTAACCAAGTGGTTGCGATGCCTGGCAGTACGCTCTATGACCTCGAAAAAATCCTCAAACCACTGGGGCGTGAACCGCACTCCTTAATTGGCTCTTCATGTATTGGTGCATCCGTTGTGGGAGGGATCTGTAATAGTTCTGGTGGCTCCCTTGTGCGTCGTGGTCCGGCTTATACGGAGTTGGCCCTATATGGACGCGTCAATGAAGATGGCAAGGTTGAGCTGGTAAACCATTTAGGTATCGAATTGGGGAAAACTCCAGAAGAGATCTTAACCAACCTACAAAACCGTCGCTATAGCAGTGAAGATATCGAAAATAGTGAAAAGTTGGCATCCGATCATGATTACGCAGAACGCGTGCGAGATGTCGATGCAGACACGCCATCGCGCTTTAATGCGGATGAGCGTCGTTTGTTTGAAGCCTCAGGCTGTGCGGGTAAGTTAGCTGTTTTCGCTGTTCGCTTAGATACTTTCCCTGCGGACAAAGCCACACAAGTTTTCTATATTGGTTCAAACAATCCAGATGTCCTAGAAGACATTCGTCGCCATATTTTGAGTGAGTTTGAAAATTTGCCTGTCGCAGGTGAATATATGCACCGTGGCTGCTTTGATATTGCCGAAATTTACGGCAAAGATACGTTCTTAATGATCGATAAATTTGGCACCGACAAAATGCCAACCTTCTTTACCATTAAAGGACGTATGGATGCGGTGCTGAATAAAGTACCATTTCTGCCATCAAACTTAATTGACCGCACCATGCAGCTGCTAAGCAAACTGTGGCCATCTCATCTACCACCGCGCATGAAACAGTTCCGTGACCAGTACGAGCACCATTTAATGCTCAAAATGGCGGGGGACGGTATTGATGAAGCTAAAGTTTGGTTGAAATCCTTCTTCGCCACAGCCGATGGCGGCTATTTTGAATGCACACCAGAAGAAGGTGCAAAAGCATTCTTACATCGCTTTGCCGCTGCGGGATCTGCCGTTCGCTATCATGCCGTACATAATAATGATGTGGAAGATGTCCTACCGCTAGATATTGCACTAAGACGTAATGACCGTGATTGGTTTGAAAAATTGCCACCAGAAATTGAAAATCTGATTGTGCATAAATTATATTGCGGACATTTTATGTGCCACGTCATGCACCAAGATTATGTTTTGAAAAAAGGCGTAGATCCGAAAGAGCTGAAGCAAAAAATGTTGGAATTACTGGATGCGCGAGGCGCTCAGTACCCAGCAGAGCACAACGTTGGGCATTTATATAAAGCACCGGAACAATTGAAATCGTTCTATAAAGAGTCCGACCCAACAAATACCATGAATCCAGGTCTTGGAAAGACCACTAAGCGGAAACATTGGGAAGGGGATTGTGGTTGTGACCACTAGACCACTAAAAGATAGAAGATAATAAAATGGGCGGGTTTTCTGCCCATGAGATTGATCACAAAGAGGGATAAAAGCGTGGTTTTTCCCTCTTTGTGTTATCAGGCGAAAATCAACAAATTGATTTTCCTCGTTAATTTTACAACTCAAAAAGAGCCATTTTCATCCCTATCACTGACAATCAACTTGCTAATTCTGCGGCATAGTTCACTAAGGCTTTTAATTGCTGACAGCGTTTTTCATCTTCATGATGAACTTCCATGAGTAATTGAATTTGCTGTAGATAATCCGTTAAACGGCTCTCAGTAAAATAATCGCGGCGATGCTGTAACCAACGCTGTTGCTCATCATAAGAGAGTGTCGCAGGGAAATTGCGTGCCTTATAACGGAAAAATAGCTCCTTCATTCGCTTATCTTCAAAGCTAAGATCTAACGCAGGTAAATTCTGGGGTGGCGTTTCGCGAATAATATCCATCGTAGAGCGATCAGATGGGCTGAAAAAACCATTATAGATTTGGCTATCTACATCATTATTTTCTTCAAATTGTTGGGCGACGCTAAACAACTCAATCAGTTTATTACGCACATCAGGATTCTTACGTAACAGCTCTAAATTACGCATGCACAGGTCACGGTCAATGCCTGTACGTTCAGCATCTACTGTTCGCAAGGTCTTCTCAGGGGCAAGGATTGGGCATTTGTTAATATGTACCAGTTTAACTGGGACGGGTAGCTCGTCACCTAACTCAGCTTTCGGTGTGTATAAGCGCTCACGAAGTTCATCCGCATTTAACGTTAGTAGTGGCGACATATCTGCTGACAGGTCACACATAATCACCGCGTTTTTATTCTCAGGGTGCCAAGCGAGAGGGGCCACTAAGCTGACATAAGAGCGTACCGCGCCAAACATCCCCGATACATGAACTAACGGGGTCATATCCACGATGTCGATCAGCTGGTTAACTTTGTTTTTATTTCGCAGTTGATAGAAATAATCAAACATACGAGGTTGAGCTTGTTTCAGTAACTTAGCCATATTAATGGTGGCTAAAACGTCAGACATCGCATCATGGGCATTTTCATGAGCCACACCGTTGGCCTTGGTTAAGTGCTCAAGGCGTAAGCTAGGTAACCCGTCATCATTTTCTGGCCAATTGATCCCTTCAGAGCGCAGCGCAAAGCAAGCACGTAATGCATCCAATAAATCCCAGCGAGAATTACCTTGCTGCCAGCTATAGGCGTAAGGGTCATAAAAGTTACGATAAAAAATATTTCGCGTCACTTCATCATCAAAGCGAATATTGTTGTAACCCATAATGCAGGTGTTAGGTACGCTGAATGCGTTATGGATGCGCTTCGCAAATTCCGCTTCATTCATGCCGTTGGCCATTGCGATTTGCGGGGTAATGCCGGTTATCATTACCGCTTCTGGTTGAGGAAGATAATCATCCGTAGGTTTGCAGTAAAATACTTCAGGTTCATCGATGATGTTGAAATCTAAGTCTGTCCGCACACCCGCAAACTGAGCAGGGCGATCCAGAGCCGGATGCTTACCAAATGTTTCATAGTCATGGATAAAAAAGGTCGGCTGATTATGCTTATTTTTCAAAATGAGATCCATCGTCGATTTAGGTGAGAAATGCAAACGCATAACGGTTTGATGCTATGGTAAACCATCTGGCAGAAAATCTAAACTTATGTGGGGGATAGCGATTGCATTATATGGGATAGACACTAAATAAGAGCCTCTTGGCCGCCATCTTCATTAGCTTCAAGCAAAGCGTGCTCTAAATAATATTTAATAAGGTGGGGTTCATTTCGTAGAAGCTCAGCGATGGCATCGCTATGAAGGCGTGTTTTATCCATATTAACCTCAAAAGTAGTCTAGAAAAATTGAGTATAGAAAATAATCTGGATCAAAAAAATAGATGAACCTATACTAGATGTAAGAATATATCTTATACGAGAAAGCTTATGGCAAGAACAATGACAGTCGATCTCGGTGATGAACTTCGTGATTTCATCGATTCATTAGTTAATTCAGGTGATTACAGAACGCAGAGTGAAGTTTTACGTGATGCCTTGCGTTTACTTAAAGAAAAGCAAGCGCAATCCCATGTGCAAGAATTAAAAGATCTTATTGCTGAAGGATTGAGCAGTGGAACGCCAATCGCTTGGGATCAAACCAAATTCCTTCAACGGATGAAAGATAAGGTTAAAAATGAAAACGATAAATCTGACCCCAAAAGCGAATGAGGATTTAGAAGCTATTTGGTGATATAGCCAGAAGCATTTTGGGACTAAAAAGGCGGAAGAGTATCTCATTCGGCTCACTAACAGTTTTGAGTTGTTAGCTCACTATTGGTGTACAACGACGAGAGTTAGGACGAAATATATTCTCGTTACCCGTTGAGAATCATACTGTCTTTTTTATTCCTTCCAAATACTCCAAAACAGTGATCCGTGTATTGAATCAATACCAAGATGTTATGAGTAACATTAAATCAATAAAATAGCGAATGTATCTTGTAAGGTGACCCTAGAAGAAGGTATTGTGTTAATAGACAATACATTTTGATTATTGAATAGGGGATTTTAAACATGGACAACGCCAACAAACCAACTTTCCAGAATGTACTGGAATTTGTGCGTATGTTTCGTCGTAAAAATAAAATTCGTCGCGAAATCACGGATAACGAAAAGAAAATTCGTGATAACCAAAAACGTGTTTTGCTGTTAGATAACCTGAGTGAGTATATCAAACCAGGTATGTCCATTGATGATATCCATGGCATCATCGCAAACATGCGTAGCGACTATGATGATCGTATCGATGATTACATCATTAAGAATGCTGAGTTATCCAAAGAGCGTCGTGAGATCTCTAAAAAACTTAAAGAAATGGGTGAACTGGCGCGACCTGAAACTAAGTAATTGTCGTCTGATTTAATTTTAAGGAAGCTGAGCTATGTCTCAGCTTTTTTTTAGTAATAAAATGAGATGGTTCACTTAGTGATTAGTTGATTGGATTTAAAATGCATATATATTAATAACTTAATTTTATTATGAGTTTTCATTCGCATATGTGTTTTGTTATCATTAACTCTTTAGTTGGTAAGAAAGCACGCAATGAATAAACGATATTATATTAAAAATATGTACTGGGGATGGTTTATGGGTTTATTATTTTTATACTCTTGTTTAGATAATGAGCTTAAATATAAACCATTAATTATACTGATAAGTATTATTGGCATTGTAATTTTTCCGCTGGCTAAATGGGCTGTGGAAAGCTTTTTTTTAATTTTTACTACTAAAGAATTTTGGAGTAGAGGCTTGTTGATGGACACTCCAGGTAAGGCTGGAGGATTAGCTTTGTATCATGGTGTTGTTTTTTTCTTCGCAATTCCAATAACGTTAATATTTATAATAATTATCTTTATAAAAAGATGGCAGTAACCAAATGAACTGCCTTCTTGTGGCTTACTATAAACCAACTAGCTTATTTGCTTTTTCTACCAAGCTATCATCAATTAGAGACCCTATTCCGGCAAGTATAAGTCCATAGCCTAATATACCAACTGGTCCACCTAATAAAAAACTAAAACCTAAGCCAGCAATACCCGTAGCACTAATTCCTATTAATATAGTTTCTACTTTCACAAAAAATGGTCTCCAATTATCAGTTTCTACGGCTTTAACCAATTCAATTCTTAGGTCGTTAGCATCAATTGAATAGCTTACAAAGCCCATGCCTTTACTGAATTTTTTCAAGTTTTTTGCAATCTCATCAACGTTGAGTGATTCTAATGCTGATGCAATAATTTTCCGGTTTTTAGTATCGATCTTTTTATTAATATTAGTTTTATATTTATCATAAGCTCTTAATGCATCTTCAACATTACGAATCCTTTTTCCTCTGGATTGCTCCGCTATAGTTTTAGCCAGTTTTTCTGCTTTTTCTCCATAGGTATTAAAAACTTCTTTATAAAAATCAGTTGTAAATTTAACTGACTCCTTAATCTCCTCTGACTCTATTTTATTTATTTCATTTAAATCCTGCTCTATTTTCGGTTTCATCATTGGGTACAACCCGCCAAAAGAGCGCCAATAAATGGTATACATTAATTCAAGTTGTCCACTTTGATAGGCGCTTAACATTTTTTTATAAGGAGATGTCTTTTCGAAACGGCAATTACTGATCCCACAGACACCACATAATCCTTTTGCCATCGCATTCAGAATGTGGTCAGGAAGAATTCTGTTGTAACTTACATGAAGGGTTGGGAGTAGTAATACACCATCGCTTGCATAGGCATGGCCATTTTTCCAATGGTCTATTTGTGTATAATCATAATCCATAGAAATATCCTCATTAAGTGTGTTTTCCCACGGTACATATGTCTTTTATGCAAATGTACAATGCAGTTATCTACGATATTTCGTCAAAGGCTTTAAGATGATAAATTTCCTTAGTATTTAATAAATTACAACAGACTCAATTTTTATTGGGCAAAAAAAAGCCTTGATAGTTTCCTATCAAGGCTTTCGTCAGTAACTTGCTAAAATCAGAAACTAGCAGGTTTTGCCATTTCTGATGTCGCAACGTTGGCTGCTACATGTCCACCTGCGCCTTTAGATTCAAAGGTTGATGGCTCACGTTGATACTCTTTAATTTCAAAGTCTGAAGCCACTACAGCAGGCGCTGGGGCTTTCGTCATTGGTGAGTATGCATGACGTTTGTGTAAGCTAACTGCATTTGCTGTTGAAGCTGGTTCAATTACGGCGGTTTCAACAATTGCTGTAACTGCGGTTTCAATCACTACATCAGCAACGACAGGTTCAACAACAGTTTTGACCTCTTCAACGACTGCTGATTTTGTCTCTTCGATAACGTCGGCTGCGACACTCTCAACAATATTCTCAGCAACAACATTTTCAGGCACATCGCTTTCGATTGCTGAGGTTTCAACAACAACGCTGGCTTCAGTTTCTACTTTTGGTGCTTCGATAACAGTTTCAGTAACAACTGGGGCTTCAGTGAGCTCGGCTTTTACTTCAGCATGTTCAATTGGAGCAGCTACCACAGGGGCCTGAACGGTATTTTGTTGTTCCAGCATCTCTTCATTGGTCATGATAGCCATGCTTTCTTGTTGAGGCTGAACGACAGGGTAACGAATAAACACTTTACCAGAGGCTAATTCAGGGGAAGCTACAGCCGCCGCTAAAGGCATTGGTGATTTATTCAGATGACGTTCATCACGGTAACGGCGACGACGCTGACCACTCACACGCAGATGACGTGGTGAACGACGAGAACGGCGTGGAATGATGGTGTCTTGTTTTTCATCATCATCCAATTGTTCTGAGTTAGTCACTAAGTTGTCATCTTCGTCCAGCGAAACATGAGATTGTTTTTTCTCAACATTCACTGCTGCTGGTAATGCCGCAATCGGCGCAGATTTTTCTGCAACAACGGCGGTATCAGCAACCATTGACGTTTCTGCTGCTTGGTCATTGTCAGTCACACGAATTTTTTGTGTTAATTGACGACGTTGACGACGAGGAGCAACAGGACGTTGTTCTTCTTCATCTTTTTCTACAGCTGCATTATCAACAGCGGTTTGCTGGTTATCTTGCTGCGTTTTTGCAGTTTGTTGTTGACGTTTTTCATCTTGACGGCGGCGACGTTCTGCACGCTGATCACGACGTTGCTGCTGATTTTCGCGGTTTGCATTGTCAGTGGTTTGCTCTTCAACTTGGTTCGTATTTTTGTTATTACGTCCCTTGTTGCGGTTGGCAGCATCTTCAGATTGTGCATTGCGATTATTACGGTTATCGCGGTTGTCACGATTGTCGCGGTTATCACGATTTTCGTAATTATCATCGCGGTCGCGACGATTGTTATTACGGCGGTCGTTATTATTACGACGACGATCATTATTGCGGCGACGGTCATTGTTATTTTGACGTGGTTTTTGAGCCGGTTTTTCAACCGCTTTTTCTTCTTCAGCAAAGAGACCTTTAAAGAAAGCAGCAATTTTGCTAAATAAACCAACTTTAGGTTGTTCATCCACTTTGGCACGAACAGGTGCTTTAGCCGGAGCTTCTTTTGGTTTCAGTGCAGGAACTTCAACTGGCTCTTGCAGTGCAAATGCTGAAATAGCAGGTTGCTCCGGTGCTTTACGCTCAGTCGTCGCTTCTTCACCGTGGTTTAAAGTTTCAGTTTCATGATACTGGGCTAAGTTGTAACTCAGAGTTTGAACTTCTTCACCTTTACGGATACGGATGACGTGGAAGTGAGGTGTTTGCATCTGGTCATTCGGTACAATCACAACGCGCACGTTACGCTGACGCTGCTCAATTTCCGTGACTGCTTGGCGTTTCTCGTTTAACAGGTATGACGCGATTTGCACAGGGACAATCGCATGCACTTCATGGGTATTTTCTTTCAGTGCTTCTTCTTCGATTAAACGCAGTACTGACAGTGACAGCGATTCGTTATCACGGATAGTCCCCGTACCTGTACAGCGTGGGCAGACGTGATGGCTGGACTCACCTAGTGATGGGCTAAGGCGCTGACGAGACATTTCTAACAGACCAAAGCGTGAAATACGTGCGATTTGAATACGCGCACGGTCTTGGCGAACGGCTTCACGTAGGCGGTTTTCAACTTCACGTTGGTGGCGAACTGGGGTCATATCGATAAAGTCGATAACAATCAGCCCACCTAAGTCACGTAAACGTAATTGACGTGCAATTTCGTCAGCGGCTTCAAGGTTAGTATTGAATGCCGTTTCTTCGATATCACCGCCACGGGTTGAGCGTGAGGAGTTGATATCAATAGCCGTTAATGCTTCGGTTGTATCGATAACTAACGCACCGCCTGAAGGTAAACGCACTTCACGCTGGAACGCCGATTCGATTTGAGATTCGATTTGATAGTGACTAAACAGAGGTACATCGCCACTATAATGTTTAATTTTGCTAGCAAAATCACCACGACCAATCGCTTCGATATGGTTACGTGCCATCTCAACCACTTTCGGGTTATCGATCAGGATTTCACCGATGTCAGGACGTAAATAATCACGGAAAGCACGGACAATCACATTACTTTCTTGGTGGATTAAGAACGGAGCTGGACGGTTTTCAGCGGCTTTTTGAATCGCTTCCCAGTGGCGTAAACGATACAGTAAATCTTGTTGCAGGGATTCTGCTGATTTACCCACACCCGCAGTACGGACGATGAGCCCCATACCATCTGGAATTTCTAAGCAAGATAACGCTTCTTTTAATTCTGTACGATCTTCACCTTCGATGCGGCGAGAAATACCACCAGCACGTGGGTTGTTTGGCATCAGAACTAAATAACTACCCGCTAAGCTGATGAATGTGGTTAAGGCTGCACCTTTATTACCACGTTCTTCTTTATCAACTTGAACAATAACCTCTTGGCCTTCTTTAAGCACATCTTTGATGTTAGGACGACCTTGGGAGTGGTAATTGCTAGGGAAGTATTCGCGAGCGATTTCTTTGATAGGCAGGAAACCGTGTCTTTCAGCGCCATAATCAACAAAAGCAGCTTCGAGGCTTGGTTCAATACGGGTGATTTTACCTTTATAAATGTTGGCTTTTTTTTGCTCATGACCTGGGCTTTCAATATCCAAATCGTAGAGTCGTTGCCCGTCAACAAGGGCAACACGCAACTCTTCCTGTTGAGTTGCGTTGATTAGCATTCTTTTCATGTTATTACTTACTCATTATTTTTTAAATAATAAAGAGCAGCGAAAGAAGGAGCTACTGTAAACCGATGGCCTCATGATTTTTACAAAGCCGTCTACCTCTCGGCAGTCGTTCGTATAGAGACGCGCAGTATTCGGTGAACCTGATTTTTAGATTAAAAATTCAGCGTTCTTAATCAGGATGCCGTAGATTTCTTAGAAAACGGAGACTCCCAACCCAATAAGCTAAAATTCGTTGCTCGCTAATTTATTTGATTTAGTTAGATGTCTTACGCCATTGCAGCATCGTTACGCCATCAAATAATAAATTCCTACAGTATTACGTCTAACTTGTATTCTACTAGCTAAAAATAATTATAGCCGAAAGTGCAAAAACACCTAAAGCTAACATAGCAAAGCCAATTTTCGTTTTTAAACATCTTGGCGCCGCTTATTATTCCATTGCCAAGTGCATTATAGCAAGTGCAACGTAAGTTATATGGAAATTTTATTAAGAAATTGAGCCAATCATGCAGAAATTGACCAATTTAAAAAAAAACATAAAAAAATTCGTGGAGTCGGTATGATATAACGATGTAAGTGAGACTATTTATTCATCAATCAGAGTTAACGCATTCCCGAATGAAAACAGAAAACCAAGTCCAATTTATTGATATTAGCGATGACGAAGCAGGGCAACGCATTGATAATTTCTTGCTGAGCAAGTTAAAAGGTGTTCCTAAGAGCATGATTTATCGCATCATCCGTAAAGGTGAAGTGCGCGTCAACAAAGGGCGAATTAAGCCTGAATACAAACTACTCGAAGGGGATCAAGTTCGCGTGCCGCCAGTGCGTGTGGCTGAACGTGAAACCGCACCTGTTTCAGCGAAATTGGATAAGGTGGCAGCATTAACAGATTGCATTCTATTTGAAGATGAATCTATTCTAGTCATTAATAAGCCATCAGGTACCGCGGTTCATGGTGGCAGTGGATTAAGCTTTGGCGTGATTGAAGGGCTGCGCGCATTACGTCCAGAAGCCCGCTTTTTAGAGCTGGTACATCGTTTAGACAGAGATACTTCCGGCATCTTATTGGTTGCTAAAAAACGTTCGGCGTTACGTGCGCTTCACGAACAATTACGCCTGAAACAGATGCAAAAAGATTATTTAGCGTTAGTGCGCGGTAATTGGCAGTCACATACTAAAGTTGTGCAAGCGCCGTTATTGAAAAATATTTTACAAAGTGGTGAGCGTATTGTTCGAGTGAGTAGTGAAGGCAAGCCTTCTGAAACACGCTTTAAAGTCGAAGAACGTTTTGAAAATGCAACGTTAGTTAAAGCGAGCCCAGTAACCGGGCGCACTCACCAGATCCGCGTGCATACTTTGCATGCAGGCCATCCAATTGCTTTTGATGATCGTTATGGTGATAGGCAATTTGATAGCCAGCTGGCAGATACAGGGCTGAAACGTTTGTTTTTGCACGCGTATTCACTGAAATTTACTCATCCTAAAACAGGTGAAGAGATGCGAGTCGTTGCGCCGTTACATAACGATTTGAATCAGTGCCTGAAAGTCTTGAGAGCGAAAAAAGCGCAGTAATAATGATAATAAAGGTTAGCAACTCCCGCAGGTTAGCTAACCTTATTATTTAGTCTAAGAGTGGATTGACGCCATGCTGGCGTAACATTTCCAGCAATAAAATAGTCGGCAAGCCAATCAGTGTGTTTGGATCTCGCCCTGAAAGTTTATCAAACAGGCTAATGCCTAGTCCTTCCGATTTAAAACTACCCGCACATTGATAAGGTTCGTCTTTATTTAGGTATTGGGTGATTTCTTCATCAGTGAGCTGTCTAAAATAGACATCGAAGGGTTCGCACTGGAGATTGAATTTACCTGTCGCACTATCTAATAAGCAAAGCCCAGTATAAAAAGTCACCCGATGACCTGACGCTGCCTTGAGTTGTTTAAAGGCATTATCAAAATTATGCGGCTTTCCGACGATTTTATCGTCGATGACGCAAACTTGGTCAGAGCCAATAATTAAATGTTGTGGATACCGTTGAGCCAATGCATTGGCTTTTTCGTGAGATAAGCGCATCACTAAAGCTTGAGCCGATTCCTGTAAAACAGGGGTTTCATCAATGTTGGGCGCGGCGGAGAGAAATGGGATACCCAACTTCTTCAGTAAGGCTTGTCGGTATTCAGAGGTTGACGCCAAAATAATCGATTTCATGATTTTTCTCGAAACTCATAGCCAAAAGGGTTAACTCATTTTAAACTATATCCGCTTAACCGGCGATTTTTTGGTGAAAAGGCGAGTTTATCCCGCCTTTTTCTTTGACTATAGTTCATTACAAAGTTAATATGCGCGCCTTATGCAAAAGGTAAAATTACCCCTGACTATCGATGCGCAGCGTGCAGCTCAGAAAAACCTCGACTATGTCGGGAGTTACACACCTGAGCAAGTTACACGAATTGCCGAATCAGTAGTCAGTGTAGATAGTGATGTTGAAAGCAAATTATCATTTAAAATTGATAATCAGCGCTTGACGGTCATAGAGGGGCATTCTGAATTGGATGTCACCCTACAATGCCAACGTTGCAGAAAAGATTTCAAACATCATGTCTACGTATCGTATTGTTTTAGTCCTGTCGTCAGTGACGAAAAGGCCGAAGCATTACCGGAACAGTATGAACCAGTTTATGTAGATGAATTTGGTGAAATAAATTTGCTGGGAATGTTAGAAGATGAAATAATTCTATCCCTACCAGTGGTTCCGGTTCATGATTCTGAACACTGTGAAGTGTCCGAAGCGGACATGGTGTATGGTGAACTACCTCCTGAGGTAGAGAAACCAAATCCATTTGCCGTATTAGCCAGTTTAAAGAAAAGTACTTAAGGAGTAAGGTCAATGGCCGTACAACAGAATAAACCAACTCGTTCAAAACGCGGTATGCGTCGTTCACATGATGCACTGACTGCTACCCTAGTTTCTGTAGATAAAACTTCCGGTGAAACTCACCTGCGTCACCACGTGACTGCAGATGGTTACTACCGTGGCCGTAAGGTTATCAGCAAGTAATTGTTGATACTTTGGCTAGTCTAACCATCGCGTTAGATGCCATGGGCGGGGATGTTGGTCCCCGCGTCACGGTGCCTGCTGCATTGCAGGCACTGGCATCTAATCCAGCATTAAAATTACTGCTTGTCGGTCAACCCGAAGCCATTCATCCCTTGCTTGCACAACAAAGTGCTGAGCAAATTTCGCGTATCGAAATTATCCCTGCTGAAAACGTCATTGCTAACGATGCTAAGCCATCCCATGCAATTCGCCAAAGCAAAGGGACATCAATGCGAGTGGCATTAGAGTTAGTGAAAACAGGTCAAGCGCAGGCTTGCGTGAGTGCAGGTAATACGGGTGCATTGATGGGCTTGGCAAAATTGATGTTAAAATCAATTGAGGGTATTGAACGCCCAGCGTTAATGACCATTTTGCCAAATCAGAAAAAAGGAAAAACCGTTGTCCTCGATTTAGGGGCTAACGTGAATTGCAGCAGTGAAATGCTCGTGCAATTTGCAGTGATGGGTTCAGTGATGGCGGAAGAAGTTGCCAACATCAATCAACCTAAAGTCGCTTTACTCAATATTGGTGAAGAAGAGAGTAAAGGGCTGGACAATATCCGCGAAGCCGCCGCTATGTTAAAAGAAACGGCGTCAATTAATTACATTGGTTATGTTGAAGGCAACGAGTTGCTGACAGGTAAAACAGATGTATTAGTGTGTGACGGCTTCGCAGGTAATGTCTCACTAAAAACAATGGAAGGGGTGATTCGTGTCATTCTTTCATTGTTAAAATCAGCCGGTGAAGAGAACAAAAAAAGCAGTTGGTTTATGCAACTCGCTAAGAAATGGTTGAAAAAACGGCTAATGAAGCGTTTTGGGGATATGAACCCCGACCAGTATAACGGCGCGACTCTGTTAGGATTAAAAGGGATTGTCATCAAAAGTCATGGCGCAGCGAATGAGAATGCGTTTAAAGCCGCGATTGAACGTGCGGTACAGGCTGTTGAACGACAAGTTCCCGAAAGAATAACAGCTCGACTTAATATTGTTTTACCCAGGAGTGATCAATAACCTATGTACAGTAAAATATTAGGAACAGGCAGCTATTTGCCATCGCAAGTTCGTACCAATGCTGATCTGGAAAAAATGGTTGATACTTCTGATGAATGGATTGTAACGCGTACGGGTATTAAAGAGAGACGAATTTCAGCTGACGATGAGAACGTGTCCACAATGGGTTTCCAAGCAGCAAAAAATGCGCTGGAAATGGCACAGGTCGACAGCAGTGAAATTGGTTTAATTATTGTCGCGACAACATCCGCAACTCACGCATTCCCAAGCGCTGCATGTCAAATTCAGCAAATGCTGGAAATTAATGACTGTGCGGCATTTGATGTAGCAGCAGCTTGCGCTGGTTTTACTTATGCTATCAGTATCGCTGATCAGTTCGTTAAAACGGGCATGACTAAAAAAGCATTGGTGATTGGTGCGGATGCGTTATCTAAAACGTTAGACCCGAATGATCGCGGAACCATTATTCTATTTGGTGATGCTGCGGGCGCTGTGGTAATTGGCGCTTCTGAAGAACCGGGTATCATTTCTACACATCTGCACGCTGATGGGCGTTATGGAGATTTACTCTCCTTACCAAACCGTAGCCGCTGTTCAGATGACCAAGCTTACTTGTCCATGACAGGTAACGAAGTATTCAAAGTTGCTGTGCGTGAATTAGCCCATATCGTTGATGAAACATTGGCGCAAAACGACATAGCAAAAGAAGAACTTGATTGGTTAGTACCACATCAAGCAAATTTACGAATTATTTCCGCGACCGCAAAAAAATTGGATATGACCATGGATAAAGTGGTTGTTACGCTGGATCGTCATGGAAATACTTCTGCGGCATCAGTCCCAACAGCACTCGATGAAGCAGTGCGTGATGGTCGCATTCAGCGTGGCCAATTAGTGTTATTAGAAGCATTTGGTGGCGGCTTTACTTGGGGCTCCGCACTGGTTCGTTTTTAATTTACTGAGAAAACAAACATGACACAATTTGCTATGGTATTCCCGGGACAAGGTTCCCAGTCTTTAGGAATGTTAGCTGATTTAGCAGAACAAAATCAGCTGGTTAAAGAAACATTCGCTGAAGCGTCTGAAGCATTGGGTTACGATCTCTGGGCACTAGTTCAAAATGGACCCGAAGAAGAGTTAAATAAAACATGGCAGACTCAACCCGCATTATTAGCAGCGTCTGTAGCTATCTTCCGTGTTTGGCAAGCAAAAAATGGCAAAATGCCTGCATTGATGGCAGGTCACAGCCTTGGCGAATATTCAGCGCTAGTTTGTGCGGGCGTTATCGACTTCAAACAAGCCATTAAATTAGTGGAACTGCGCGGTAAACTAATGCAAGAAGCGGTTCCTGAAGGCACGGGCGCAATGTATGCAATCATCGGTTTAGATAACGAATCTATCGAGAAAGCATGCAAGGATGCAGCACAAGGGCAGGTGGTTTCACCTGTTAACTTTAACTCACCGGGTCAAGTTGTTATTGCGGGTGAGAAAGCTGCGGTTGAGCGTGCAGGTGCTGCTTGTAAAGAAGCCGGCGCAAAACGTGCATTGCCACTGTCTGTTAGCGTGCCTTCCCACTGTGCATTAATGAAGCCAGCTGCAGATAAATTAGCTGAAGCATTAGAAAAAATTGAATTTTGTGAGCCGACCTATCCAGTTATTAACAACGTTGATGTTAAAATGGAAACGTCTGCGAAAAATATCCGTGATGCATTAGTGCGCCAATTATATAATCCGGTGCGCTGGACTGAAACAGTCGAATTCATGGCAGAACAAGGCATTGAGCAATTGGTTGAGATGGGTCCAGGTAAAGTCCTGACTGGTCTAACCAAGCGAATTGTCTCTAATTTAACTGCCGTTGCAGTCAATGATCCTGTATCATTAGACTCGGCTTTAGAAACTATCTGAGGACGACAATGAGCTTTGAAGGAAAAATTGCACTGGTAACTGGTGCTAGCCGTGGGATCGGTAAAGCGATTGCTTTAACCTTGACTGCACGCGGTGCGACCGTTATCGGTACTGCAACAAGCGAAAAAGGCGCGCAAGCAATTACTGCCTATTTAGATGGCAAAGGTAAAGGCTTAGCGTTAAACGTGACAGATCCAGCATCAATTGAAGAAACATTGACCCAGATCCGTGCGGAATTTGGCGAAATTGATATTTTAGTTAATAATGCTGGTATTACGCGTGATAACTTATTGATGCGTATGAAGGATGATGAGTGGCAAGATATTATTGACACGAATCTTTCATCCGTTTACCGTTTGTCTAAATCCGTTTTGCGTGCCATGATGAAAAAGCGTTGTGGGCGTATTATTTCTATCGCATCTGTTGTGGGTGTCATGGGAAATGCGGGACAAACAAACTACGCGGCAGCGAAAGCTGGGCTGATTGGTTTTAGTAAATCATTAGCTCGAGAAGTCGCTTCTCGTGGTATCACTGTTAACGTTGTAGCGCCTGGTTTTATCGAAACTGATATGACTAAGGCATTGACAGACGAACAACGTGCAGGCATTTTATCTCAGGTTCCTGCGAATAGACTGGGTGATGCACAAGAAATTGCCAGTGCTGTAGCATTTTTAGCTTCTGACGAAGCTGCTTACATCACAGGTGAAACATTGCATGTCAATGGTGGCATGTACATGATCTAAAGAAATGAGGGAACCATTTGCATATTTTTGTGTTATCTAATACAAAATTATGCAAAATAATGGTTTCCACAGCCGGGATTGGGTTGTATCTTTTCCTGTATTTCATAAACTACGAAAACCATCGCGAAAGCGAGTTTTGATAGGAATTTTAATAGTATGAGCACTATCGAAGAACGCGTTAAGAAAATCATCGTTGAACAACTGGGTGTTAAAGAGGAAGAAGTTGTGAATACAGCTTCATTTGTTGATGACTTGGGCGCTGATTCTCTTGACACAGTAGAACTGGTTATGGCTCTGGAAGAAGAGTTCGATTGCGAAATCCCTGACGAAGAAGCTGAAAAGATCACTACAGTACAGGCTGCAATTGACTACGTCAAAGCATCTGAGTAATAGCGGTAAAACTTATCTAGGCGATCATTCGATCGCCTATGTTTCTTTTGTAACTAATTCCCTCCTTGGAGGACATACGTGTCTAAGCGTCGTGTAGTCGTAACCGGACTGGGCATGTTATCTCCTGTCGGCAACGCAGTTGAGTCATCATGGAAAGCTGTTTGTGACGGACAGAGTGGTATCAGCCTAATCGATCATTTTGATACTACTAACCACGCAACTAAATTTGCTGGCTTAGTAAAAGATTTCAACTACGAAGATTTTGACATCTCTCGCAAAGATGCGAAGAAGATGGACCCATTTATTCAATACGGTATTGCTGCGGGCTATCAAGCTATCAAAGATGCTGAATTGGAAGTAACAGAAGCCAATGCTACTCGTATCGGTTTGGCGATTGGTTCTGGTATTGGCGGGTTAGGTCTCATTCAAGACAACTGTGAATCTATGTTACACGGCGGTCCTCGTAAAGTGAGCCCATTCTTCGTACCTTCAACAATCATCAATATGGTTGCTGGTCACTTAAGCATTATGTATGGCTTCCGTGGTCCTAGCATCTCAATCGCTACTGCATGTACCTCTGGTGTTCATAATATTGGGCACGCAGCACGTATGATTGCGTATGGTGATGCTGATGTGATGTTGGCAGGTGGTGCCGAAAAAGCAACAACACCATTAGGTGTCGCTGGCTTTGGTGCAGCGCGTGCATTATCAACCCGTAATGATGACCCACAAGCGGCTAGTCGCCCATGGGACAAAGACCGTGACGGTTTTGTTCTGGGTGATGGTGCAGGGGTTATCGTACTTGAAGAATATGAACATGCTAAAGCGCGTGGTGCGAAAATTTACGCAGAAGTCGCAGGCTTTGGTATGAGCAGTGATGCTTACCACATGACGTCACCACCAGAAAATGGTGAAGGCGCTGCATTAGCGATGGTGAATGCGCTAAATGATGCAGGCATTAAGCCAAGTGATATTGGCTATATCAATGCTCACGGTACATCAACACCAGCAGGTGACTTAGCGGAAGCGCAAGCGGTTATCTCTGTATTTGGTGAAGACACGAATGTATTAGTCAGTTCAACAAAATCCATGACAGGTCACTTATTAGGTGCTGCGGGTGCGATTGAATCTATCTTTACTATTCTGTCTCTGTGTGACCAAATCATTCCACCAACAATCAACTTAGATAATCCTGATGAGGGTTGTAAGCTTGATTTTGTTCCGGGTGAAGCCCGTAAAGTTGAAAACATGGAGTATGCTCTGTGTAACTCATTCGGCTTTGGTGGTACTAACGGTTCCTTAATTTTCCGTCGTTATCACGCGGAATAATCAATAATACCGTGCATTTCTAAGCTCCAGTGTCTTTGATACTGGGGCTTTATTTTTACCTTCTTTTTGCAGTACTCTTTGCTTTAGTTTATGATATTACACACTATGTTACTGCCTGATTTATCAGCTTTTATTATAAGAAATGGTCATGACTTATTGGGTTAACAGGGTTTCTTGTCAACAAATTGATATTACCGATCGCGCTATCGCCTTTGGTGATGGCTGCTTTACGACTATCCATGGTGTGAATCAACAAGCAAAGATGTTAGATAAGCACATTTTACGCCTACAGCAGGATTCTGCTCGTCTCAAATTACCGGTGATAGATTGGCCACAACTGACGCGACATATTGAAGAGGTTTGTGAGCAGCAAACGGATGAAGAGTTTGTGGTGAAAGTCATGTTAAGTCGTGGTCAGGGCGGTCGAGGTTATAGCTCTCAAGGATTTGAACATCCGACAATTATCGTGATGGTTTCTCCTTTCCCAAAACACTACGCAGCATTACAGTGCCAAGGGGCGTCGTTGTTGCTCAGTCAAATTCCATTAAGCCGCAATCCACTCTTAGCTGGCATGAAGCACTTAAATCGATTAGAGCAAGTGTTGATCCGCCAAGAAATTGATGATGCAAAATTAGACGAGGCCGTGGTGTTAGATACGAATGGCGCCATCGTTGAATGCTGTAGCGCCAATATTTTTTGGCGTATAGGGCGTGATGTTTACACTCCGATTCTTAGTCACTCCGGCGTCAATGGATTAATGAGACAAAAGATCATAGCACAGCTCAATAATAGTCAGTACCATCTGGCAGAAGTCGAGCGCTTTCCCGCCATTTTGACTCAATGTGATGAAGTGATTATTTGCAATGCTTTAATGCCTGTTTTACCGGTGAAAAGTATTCGGTTTTCAGAAGATAAAACAATCCGTTATCAATCAAGAGAACTGTTTGAGTATTTACTATTACAGCGACAAATTTAAAGCTGATAACTATTTAACTTATATCATTCATCGACAAACAATTATTCATCGACAAACAATGCACTTAAGTGACCCATAATGAAATTAGCGAAAAAAATAACACTGATTGTCTTTGTCCTTGCGGTTATTGGCGCGATTGTGGTGTATCTGCAATATCGCCAAATTCTTGATTATGCGAAAAAGCCCATAAACATTGTCCAAGAAACAATTTTTACTGTGCCTTCTGGAACAGGGCGAGTGGCCTTAGAAGCGTTGCTTATCAAAGAAAAATTCATTGAAGAAGGGCATAATTTCCAACTTCTTCTTAAAGCGCGTCCTGAATTAGCTCAATTCAAAGCGGGCACCTATCGCTTACAGCCAAATATGACTGTGGAGCAATTATTAGCGTTGATCGCCAGTGGAAAAGAAGCACAATTTAGTATTCGTTTTATTGAAGGTAACAAATTGGCTGATTGGAGCAATATTTTGCGTGATGCTCCCTATATGCAACATAAAACTCAAGATGCTACGCCAACTGAGCTTTATGCCATGCTGGATTTTAAAGAGGGAGATAACCTCGAAGGTTGGTTATACCCCGATACCTATTTATACACTGCGGGAACCAGCGACGTTGAGATACTCAAGCGCGCTTATAAACGCATGCAAGCTGCGGTGGACGAAGAGTGGAAAGGTCGCGATAAAGATCTACCCTATAAGAATGCCTATGAAATGTTGATCATGGCATCGATTGTTGAAAAAGAGACTGGCGTGGACAACGAACGTGCGCAGGTTGCTTCGGTGTTTGTGAATCGCTTGAAGAAAAATATGCGCTTACAAACAGATCCTACGGTTATCTACGGGTTAGGGGAAAACTATCGTGGTAAAATTTACCGTAGTGATTTGGATAACTATACCGCGTATAACACGTATAAAATCGATGGTTTACCGCCAACACCAATTGCCATGCCGGGTCTGGCTTCGATAAAAGCGGCAGCTCATCCAGCAAAAACAGATTATTTATACTTTGTCGCCGACGGTACAGGCGGACATACTTTTAGTCGCAATCTTAACGACCATAACCGCGCTGTTAAGGTTTACCGACAAATTGAGCAAAAGAATTGATAAACGAAATGAAAAACCAATTTATTGTTATTGAAGGATTAGAAGGTGCGGGTAAAACGACGGCAATCAATACCGTTGTTGACACATTAAAACAAGCTGGCATCCATGATATGGTGTTTACCCGTGAACCGGGTGGTACGCCGCTTGCGGAAAAACTACGTGAATTGATAAAGCAAGGCATTGAAGGTGATAGAGTCACCGACAAAGCTGAGCTATTAATGTTGTACGCGGCGCGTGTTCAGTTAGTTGATACCGTCATCAAGCCTGCGCTTTCTGCAGGAAAATGGGTTATCGGTGACAGACACGATTTATCCTCCCAAGCTTATCAAGGTGGTGGCCGTGAAATCGATCGCCATTTAATGGCTTCATTAAGAGACCTCGTCCTTGGTGAATTTAAACCTGCACTGACGCTCTATTTAGATTTACCGCCAGAATTGGGTTTACAACGCGCCCGCTCTCGCGGTGAATTAGACCGTATTGAGAAAGAATCACTGGCTTTCTTTGAACGTACCCGAGCGCGTTATTTAGAATTGGCAGCGGCAGACGACACGATTTTAACCATCGATGCGAGCCAAAATATTGAACAGGTGCAAGCCGATATTCGCAGTACTTTACTGACGTGGCTGGCAAAATAAGGCACTAATGATGAATTGGTATCCGTGGCTTAATGAGACTTATCGTCAATTAATTAGCGCCTATCAAGCAGGACGTGGACACCACGCGTTGTTGATTCACTCAATAGCGGGCAATGGGGCTGAGGCATTAAGCTATGGCGTGAGCCGTTGGTTGATTTGCCAAGATAAAGACGGTTTAAAAAGCTGTGGAGAGTGCCATAGCTGTCGCTTAATGTTGGCAGGTACACATCCTGATTATCATGTTCTAGAGCCTGAAAAAGGGAAAACAACCATCAGTGTTGATGCGGTTCGTAAACTGACAGAAACGTTAAGTGGTCATGCACAGCAAAGTGGTGCAAAAGTCATTTCCATTCCCGATGCACAAGCACTGACGGATGCCGCGGCTAATGCGCTGCTCAAAACCTTAGAAGAGCCCGCAGGGCAAACCTACTTTTTATTAGGTTGTGAAAAAATTGATAGTTTGCTGGCGACATTAAGAAGTCGCTGTTTAACTCATTTTTTACCTGCACCGGATCAGCAAGTTGCGTTGTATTGGCTGCAAAAACAGCAGGCGGGCTTATCCGCAGAAGATGCTGTGACTGCGTTAACATTGTGTCAAGGTGCTCCTGTTGCCGCATTACAGTTGCTTAAGCCGGAGCAGTGGCAACGACGTCAGCTATTGTGCAATGAGTTAGAGCAGAGCTTACGTCAGAAAGATTTTTTAAAGCTTTTGCCAGCGTTAAATACTGACAATGGACCTGAATGCATTAATTGGCTACTCGGGTTAATTGCCGATGGCATAAAATTGCAGCAAAAAGCAGGGCAATATGTTGTTAACCAAGATAAAATGGCGTGCGTCACTTTGTTGGCTACATCCATGAGCAGCTCGCAGCTATTGGATGTGTATAGCCAGTGGCAAGGGTGTCGTTACCAGCTATTAACCGTGCCTGCACTGAATCAGGAATTGATCCTGACCAACCAATTATTACACTGGGAAGCGTTATTCGCTTCGCCTTCAAGATAAAAAGAGTAGACTATGTTTGTTGTTGATTCACACTGCCATCTCGATTGTTTAGATTACGAAAAACTACACACTAACGTCGATGATGTTATTGCAAAGGCATCTGCACGAGATGTCGGCTTTATGTTAGCCGTGGCAACCACTTTGCCAGGTTTTGAAAGCATGAAACAGTTAATTGGAAAGCGCGACAATGTCGCGTTTTCTTGCGGTATTCATCCATTGAACTTGGATGAAGGTTATGATTTTGAAAAATTGGCGCAATTAGCGGCGGGCAGTGAAGTGGTCGCGCTCGGTGAAACGGGCTTAGATTACTATTATCAGCAAGAGAATGCGGCACTACAGCAAGAGTCATTTCGTCAGCATATTCGCATTGGTCGTCAAGTGAATAAGCCCGTGATTGTGCATACTCGTTCCGCTCGAGAAGATACACTGACTATTTTACGTGAAGAGAAAGTTGACGAGTGTGGCGGTGTGTTGCATTGCTTTACGGAAGACCAACAAACGGCCATCGATTTACTGGATTTAGGGATGTATATCTCTTTTTCTGGTATTGTCACGTTCCGTAATGCTGAACAGATCCGAGAAGCAGCGCGAGTTGTGCCATTAGATAGAATTTTAGTGGAAACAGATTCACCTTATTTAGCCCCAGTACCGCATCGTGGTAAAGAGAACCAACCTGCGTATGTGCGTGATGTGGTGGAGTATATGGCTGTATTGAAAGGGGTGAGTGTTGAGGAAATGGCACAAATTACCACAGAAAACTTCAACCGTTTATTCCATTTACACGTTGGGCAATAAATAGATAACGATTAAATTATTAAGGAATTTGTCATGGCAGAAGAGACTATTTTCAGTAAAATTATTCGACGTGAAATCCCGTCTGAGATCGTCTATCAAGACGAACTGGTCACTGCATTTCGTGATATCGCGGCACAAGCACCGACGCATATTTTGATTATTCCGAACAAATTAATTCCAACCGTGAATGATGTGACGATTGATGATGAGCTGGCATTAGGTCGCTTATTTACCGTGGCGGCGAAAATTGCGAAAGAAGAAGGGATTGCTGAAGATGGCTATCGCCTGATTATGAACTGTAACAAGCATTCAGGGCAAGAAGTCTTCCACATTCATATGCACTTAGTGGGTGGACGTCCATTAGGCCCATTGTTGGCTAAGTAATTCATCATGAAACGTGCTGCATCAACCTTAAAATACATCGCCACACTGAGCTTACTCATGTTGTTTCTCAGTGGTTGTGCTTGGAATAAAAAAACAGGGTTATCATTTAATGATCAGCAGCGCATCGTGATGGAGCCTTCCGTGCTAGCAGCGGGCGTGATTGTAGAAAAACCAGTGATCAAGGTCGGTAGTGTAACGGCGACCGCAACTATCAATATGAGCAATATTGAAAAGAAACCGGTCACTGTGATGTATCGTATCTTTTGGTATGACGAGCAAGGACTGAGAGTGGATTCAACAAAGAGTCAATCTCAAGTCATCCCTGCTAATTCGTCAGTGATGCTAAAAGAGGTCACAACATCCCCGCTTGCACGTAATGCGCGTATCTATGTTTTCTTACCTTCAATAGCTGGAGAGTCACAATGAAACGGATCTTATTGGTCGCAGCAGCAGCATTTATTTTGGCAGGTTGTCCGTCAGTCCCTCAAGGGCCTAAACCCCCGATTGTTCCAGTTGAACCGAGTGTAACACCGAAACAGCCTGAAAAGCAGCCGGAATTAACACCTCCACCACCAACAGACACAGTACCGATGCCACCAAAGCAGCAAACCATTGATTGGGCTGGGGCATTACAGCCGTTAGTCAAGAAAATGGTGGCGGACGATGGTGTTGAAAGTGGCAAAGTTTTGCTGGTCGATTCTGTCAAAAATAATACCAGCGGAAGTTTACCTTCACAGGCAGTCACGGCTGCATTAACCAGTGAAGTCATGAAAACCAATAAGTTTAAAGTGGTTCCTCAAGGCGTCGTCAGTGCTGCCCGTAAAACATTGGGACTGTCGCAGGATGATAGTCTGGTAACTCGCAGTAAAGCGATTGGTTTAGGACGTTACGTCCAAGCGCAATATGTGATTTACAGTGTCATGTCAGGCTCTTCTAAAGAACGCAGCATTGAAATGCAGTTAATGGACGTGCAAACCGGTGAGATTGTGTGGTCTGGAAAACAGAGTATTGAGTAATCAATCATCACTGTTTGCATTACTTGCTGAATGCTTCCCAGCTGTTTTAGCATCATGCTGGGAAGTCTCGCCATTAGCAGGGTTATCAGGTGGCAGCTATTTAGTTGAAAAGCGATACGCTACTCAAACTCAAGATACGGTTCCTTCCATCAAATTAATCGCCCGCTCAGATGGGCAAGCGCAAAATGCGTTGTATGTTAATCGCCGTAAAGAAGCGCATATTCTTAAGCAACTGAAAGATTTTCCTTATTCACCTCAAGTCATCGGGCGTAATACCCATTGGTTATTATTGGAATGGGTTGATGGAGACCATCCTAGCTGCGAACAATTTCTTTCCTCTGAATTTCAAAAAAACTTGGCAGAGATCGTTGCTAAGCTCCATAATCATGACGTATTAAATTACCGATTACCGTTACGTAATGAGATTGCTCATTATGGCTATTTAATTGATAATAAAAGAGTCTCTGCACGCTGGAAGCGGGTACATCGTCGCTTTCTACGCACGCCAATGCCAAAGGTATTAAAGCTCGCACCCGCTCATATGGATATTCATCCGGGCAATGTGCTGTGTGAGCAAGGGGTACCAAAAATGCTGGTGGATTGGGAATATGCGGCAAATACCGATATTGGTTTGTCCCTAGAAACCTATTTTCAATTCAATAGCTTGACGGTAGAACAGCGAGATTATTTCTTGACGCAATATTGCTACACCTATGGCGCCTATAAAGATAAATTCCGTTTGGCAGAGCACTGCCTGCAATGGGAGCCGTGGGTCAAATACATGACGTTAATGTGGTATGAAGTCCAGTGGAGCCAGCGTCAAGAAGCGCAGTTTTTAAACGATTCCTCCCCATTACGAGACTATTTTGGTCTTTGATTGGGTAATATAAAATCTCCGTGAATACACGAGAATTTGTGAAAATTAATCAAGTGAGGCATGTTATGGGTCCGATAATGCTGGATGTTCAGGGTTATGAACTGGACAACGAAGAGCGTGAAATTTTAGCTCATCCACTGGTAGGCGGGTTGATTTTATTTACTCGTAACTTCCATGATGCGGCACAGTTGCGTGAGTTAGTGCGACAAATCCGTGATGCATCAAGACACCGTTTATTGATTGCTGTGGATCAAGAAGGTGGCCGTGTACAGCGTTTTCGTGATGGGTTTACCGCATTACCTTCTGCACAAGCTTTTGCTGAACTGAACAATCAGATGGATGGTGCTAAATTAGCACAAGAAGCAGGCTGGTTAATGGCCGCAGAAATGATTGCTATGGATATCGACATTAGCTTTGCACCTGTGCTGGATTTAGGGCATGAAAGCATCGCCATTGGTGAGCGTTCATTCCATGCAGATCCTGAAATTGCGATGATGATGGCAGAGCGTTTTATTCGCGGTATGCACAGCGCAGGAATGAAAACCACAGGTAAACACTTCCCTGGGCATGGCGCCGTCAAAGCAGATTCCCATAAAGAAACGCCACGAGATGATCGCCCACTCGAGCAAATTCGTGGCAAAGATATGTCTATTTTTAAAGACTTTATTCAGCGTGAATTGCTTGATGCGATTATGCCTGCTCACGTGGTTTATACTCAAGCGGACGACCGTCCTGCGAGTGGTTCACCATTCTGGCTAAAATCGGTATTACGTGAGCAGCTTGGTTTCGATGGCGTTATCTTCTCTGATGACTTATCGATGGAAGGTGCTGCCATTATGGGAAGTTACCCAGAGAGAGCGAAAGCCTCATTGAATGCGGGCTGTGACATGATCCTTGTTTGTAATAATCGAGAAGGTGCGGTGAGCGTACTGGATAATTTACCGAAACAAAGTGACAGCCGCGCTTCTAAGCTGTACCACAGTGGCCGCCAGTATTCACTGAATGAGCTACAATCGGTGGATCGTTGGAAGCAAAGTCACCGTCAATTAGTCGAATTACATGAAAAATGGCAAGAACACCGTAACCGCTAATTAAACTGTGTTGAAATTGAACCGATGGGATAATGACCCATCGGTTTTTTTTATCCTAAATTCACTGAATAAGTTACGGGTAACCTCATTGATATAAATTGAATAGAAGCAAAGATAGAGATTATCTAAATTGATTAGTAATACTGTATCTATATTCAATATGTGTGTAAAAATCACACGTTAATATTAGTTGCTACATGGAATTAACTAGGAATAATTCCTAGTTAGAATGATTAATTGGCGTTAAATAATCTCTCTATAGATGATAAATATTCTTCATTTCAACTAATCAAACCAGTATATCGCTTAAAAACAGAATGATTGACTTAGCCATTTATTTAAATAGAAGGTCTGAATTATGGGTTAATGTTATTGATTTAAATAAAAATGTTATTTCACTTTAGTAAATAACATTTCATTAAAATATAGATGACTAAAATAGCAAAATTATTGTTTAAATATGGAATTCAATTAATAGCTGCAATAGCCAATAAAGTGATTGATATCACATCGAATGATGTGTGATTTGCAATGTATCTGGTTTGTTGTGACGCTGATCGTGTTAATTGACATAAAATTACGTTAGCATACTTTTCATTATGAATATCAACGCAAAATGCTCCTTATCAGAGTGCGGTTGAATATTGCCCAAATAAGTTTGAAATCATGGTGTGAACTTAAATTAAATTCGCACGTTTGGATTAATTATTTCGACTTATAAAATAATTAAATTTTATTCTTAACGCCAAGAAAATAAATTGTGCTTAAAGAATAGAGGATGCAACTTAAATTAAATAATCATTAAAGACTATTGCAGTAATTAAAGCTAAATAAAATTGTTACTTATTGAAAGATAGCAAGGTGCCATAACACCCAATGAAAATTGGGTGCGGGTAGTTATATTCTAATAATCACGACTAGGTTTAATTTAAATGAAAGTCAAAAAAATAGCGTTAATATTGTTTCCATCTTGTTTCGTTGCGTTTGGGGCTAATGCTGGCGATTGGGAAAATGCCATCAAGGAAAACTCATTTGTTGCAGATTCTGAATTAGAACTTTCTACACGAAATATGTGGAAATACCTGAAGTCAGAAAACCGTTACGATGCCAACGAGCAACGTTACAGAAAACAAGTTGCACAAGCTTGGGGTCAGAATATTCAGTTAGACTACCAATCAGGGTATTTTGCTGATTTTATCGGGTTTGATGCTTCTTATTACGGCGCAATCAAACTGGCAGCAAGTAAAGACTTCGCCTCTCGAGCAATTTTATATAACGATGATGGCGAAGCGAAAGGCTATAACAAAATTGGTCAGCGTTACGCTAAATTTAAATTAGATTTTGAACCTGTTAATTTCAAAGGTAAAGCGGGTTGGTTCACGTTGAAAAATACGGGGATTTTTACCAACTCTCAGCGTTTATCTTTAAACACCTATAATGGTTATTATACCAACACCGCAATTAGCGATTGGAACTTAGATTTGCTCTATCTTGATGGCAAAGTGATGCGTCGTGATAGCCCAAATATTGACAGAATGTATTTCCGTGACGGAAATGGTGTTAATCACGATATCAACCATGTGGTTACAGGTGGCATTAACTACAACACCAAACCATTGAAAGCTTCTTATTTTATTGGTCAGGCTGATGATGTTTTCCGTCAACAAGGTTTAGAGATCAAATATAAACTTAACTCAGATATCACCTTATCTTCTCAAATTTATGGTCATGAATATGGTAGCGATGGTAAGCGTACATCGACAGATACCAAACGTGGCAAACAAAACTTTGATAAGCGTGCTTGGCACTATGCGGGTGAAATTGAGTGGCGCGTTCCAGAAACACCATGGACTTTAATGACGGGCATCACGCATACCACCGCACATAAAACCAATGGCGTAGGGCAATTTGCACGTAACCCAATTGGTAACACTCGTGGACGTTTTAATTCACCAGCCTATGCCGATATCGACTATGTTCGTGATGGCGAAACCATGTTGGCGTTAAAAGCCGAATATCAAGTTAACCCAACTTGGTCTGTCGGGGCTAACAGTAACTACAGTGAATTCTCTTACTCCGGTGAGCGTTTAAAACAAGGTCAGGTTGGCTTATTTACTTACTGGAAACCAACTGAAAACCTTTCCGTTTCATTAAGTGGCGGTATGGGCTGGCACCATCAGCAAGAGTCTGATAACTCCACGCCAAAACTGTATGATGGTGAGTCGCGTCGTGCACATTCTTTATCCGGTTCGATGACAACCACTTATCGCTTTAAAATGTAATTGAGGGCAATGAATAGATGAATCATAAAATCAGTTTAGTGACATTGCTGGTATCAGGTGCTTTATTAGCAGGCTGTGCCACAAAACAGAGCGATACCGTAAAAGTTCAAGTCATTGGTATTAACGATTTCCACGGTGCATTACAAGCGCCGGGGGATGGTAAACTCGGTGGAATCGAATCCATTGCAACACTGGTTAAGCAATTAAAAGCGGAAAACGACAACACCATTATTGTCGGCGCAGGGGATTTAGTGGGTGCGAGTCCATTACTGTCATCGATGTTCTACGATGAACCGACCATTGAAGCGCTTAGCGCAATTGGTCTTGAGACTAGTGCAGTCGGTAACCATGAGTTCGACAAAGGTAAAATCGAGTTACTGAGAAAGCAAAATGGGGGATGCCATCCTACCGCAGGCTGTGTGGGTAAAGAGTCTTTTGCTGGTGCAGACTTTAACTATTTAGCCGCGAACGTGATTGTCAAAGAGACCGGTGAAACGCTATTCCCATCTTATTACGTTAAGAAATTTGATGGCGTACCAATGGCATTTATTGGCTTAACGCTGGAAGGAACGCCTGCCATCGTTACACCAAGTGGTACTGCGGGCTTAGAGTTTAAAAATGAAGCCGAAACCATTAACCAGCAAGTGAAATTGCTTAAGGCGCAAGGTATTCGCAGTATTGGTGTTTTGATCCACGAAGGGGCAACTCAGCAAGTGGATACCAAGGTTAAAGATATTAACCGTTGCGATAACATCAAAGGACCTATTGTCGAGATCGTTAAGCAGCTCGATGCGGATGTGGACTTTGTGGTGAGCGGCCATACGCATCAAGCGTATAACTGTGATATTAATGGAAAAAAAGTCATTTCAGCACAATCTAACGGGACATTATTGTCTCAATTGAATATTGAAATCGATAGAAAAACCAAGGATATCGTTAGCATTAATGCGAAAAATATTCCGGTAGAAACCAGCCGTTATGAGAAAGATCCACAATTAAGCCGTTTTATCCAAAACTATGAACGCATCTCCAAACCGATTGCTGAACAAGTGATGGGTACGTTGAGTGCGCCGGCGGATAAAAAACTAGCGGCGGGTGGGGATTCAACATTAGGTAAAATTATCGCTGATGCTCAGTTATATGTTGCTGCGACTCCAGATGCGGGCGGCGCTCAAATTGCCTTTATGAACAGCGGCGGTATTCGTGCTGATCTCAAAGCAGGGGAGCTGACTTACGGTGATATCTTTACGGTGCAGCCATTCTCGAATGTGGTCGTTACGCAATCATTAACTGGCGCGCAAATCAAACAAGCGTTAGAGCAACAGTGGGATCGTGAACGCCCGCAAGTCATGCCAGTTTCCCACGGTTTTTATTACGAATGGGATGACAGTCGTGCGGTAGGCGATAAAGTGATTGCAAGCTCAATGAAATTAAATGGTAAGCCAATCGATATGAAGAAAAACTATCGTGTCGCTGCCAATGAATTTCTGGCAACCGGTGGTAGCCGTTTCTCTGCCTTTAAACAAGGTAAAGACCGTATCTATAGCCTGCCGGATAACGAAGCGCTGATGAAATACTTCAAAGATAACTCGCCAATTCAGTTGCCGACTGACGAACGTATTAAGAAAGTGAAGTAAAATACCCCCACAAAATGCTAGGTTTCCAAGCCCGAGAATAACGCCATTCTCGGGCTTTTTTGTCTCTAAGTTAAATAAAGCTGACTCGTTTCTTTTTTTTCAAAAAATGATTTGACGAGCGTGATCGTTGTCATAATAATCAACTAAATTGATTTGCATCAACATTTGGTATGACCAAATAACCAAGCATGATATTCTTCAAACCCAAACAAAATAAAAGACGGTGAATTAGTGTTATTTAAGTTTTTTGTTATTAGAAATCTTAAATAACATTAATATATTTTATATGAGGGGCGTATGACCTTAACTCAACCTAAAATCGTTGTTGTAGGCGGTGGTGCTGGTGGTTTAGAACTGGCAACACGTTTAGGACGTAAATTAGGGCGTAAAAAACGTGCGGATATCACACTGATTGATCGTAACCCAAGCCATTTATGGAAGCCATTACTTCATGAAGTGGCGACAGGTTCACTGGATGATGGTGTTGATGCTATTAGCTATTTAGCCCATGCTCGTCACAATGCATTTCACTTCCAATTAGGCTCCCTCACGAATATCGACCGAGAAAACAAAAAAGTGGTTCTCGGTGAATTGCGTGATAAAGATGGCGAGCTGTTAGTGCCATTGCGTGAAATTGATTACGATATTTTAGTCATGGCGTTGGGAAGTGCCTCGAATGATTTTGGTACCCCAGGCGTAAAAGAAAACTGCATTTTCCTTGATAGTCCTGCACAAGCTCACCGCTTTCACGATGAAATGCTGAATTTATTCTTGCGTTATTCAGTACGTGATAATGCGGAAGAAAAAGTGAATATCGCCATTGTCGGCGGTGGAGCAACGGGGGTTGAGCTTTCTGCAGAACTGTATAATGCAGTGGAGCAGTTAACAAGCTATGGTTTTAAAGGGTTAGACACTGATGCGTTAAATGTGACGCTAGTGGAAGCGGGGGAGCGTATTTTACCTGCGCTACCTCCACGCATTTCAAGCGCAGCACACCAAGAACTGAATAAATTGGGCGTGAAAGTTTTAACCAAGACCATGGTGACCAGCGCGGATGCCGATGGCTTAAATACCAAAGAAGACGGCAAAATTTATGCTGACTTAATGGTGTGGGCGGCTGGGATCAAAGCACCTGACTTTATGAAAGATATTGCAGGTTTAGAAACAAACCGTATCAATCAGTTGGTGGTTAAGCCGACATTACAAACCACGTTGGATGATGGAATTTTCGCTATTGGTGACTGTGCGTCTTGTGCAAAACCAGAAGGTGGTTTTGTCCCACCAAGAGCACAATCCGCTCATCAAATGGCGAGCTTATGCTATGACAATATCGTGGCATTAATGAAAGATAAGCCACTGAAAAACTACATTTACAAAGATCATGGTTCATTAGTTTCGTTATCTCGTTTTAGTACGGTAGGTAGCTTGATGGGGAACTTAATGCGTGGAGATATGATGGTAGAAGGGCGTATAGCTCGTTTTGTCTACATTTCCCTATATCGCATGCACCAAATTGCATTACATGGCTATATAAAAACGGGCTTAATGATGCTGGTTGGCAGCATTAACCGTATTATTCGACCTAAACTGAAATTACATTAATCTGTAGTTATCGTTTTTTCAGTTCTGCAATCGCAAGGATATACACGGTTATCAGTGAATAATCGTGTGTATCCTCCAATCAGAATAAAGATGTATTTAAAATAATAGACCCAGTTAAAATGGTACATATATTTTAAATATTTATTCATTAAATAAACGCCATAAAGTCAGCTAATTACCCTAATGAGTTTGGGTTAAGTGTGATTTAATACAAAAAGGCAGCATATTGTTAATTTAAATCGCTCATGATATCCATTCATTGGGGTTTTTATTTTTTTTTGTTATAAAACAAAGTAGTAGGTGGGCTTTTTATTTGGTGTAATATATTGAAATGGATTTAGTTAATTATTTACGACTATTCACGGTAAACTTATTACGCGTAAGTAAATAAGATGTATGTCTCATACTCAGACTAATCTAAAAAACCATATTTATTGTATGTAATTAATGTAGTTGATACTAGATAAGCTACAATAGCTAACACATTCACTATTTAAAAAAAGGGCAAGCGATGAAGCTAAAAATTAAGTTGTTGTTAGCCGCATTCGTTGTTGTTTGCCTAATTGCTGTCGTTTATTTCTCTTTTGTGCGCAGTGACGAAGTAAAAATTGCCACTGTTTTATCTACCGAACCCATTAGGGCAACGCGTATGGTGGAACATGAAAACTGTTCGGTCACGGGTATTTTAGGCACATTCACGCAAGAGTCGTTATCTCGTTGGCATCCCGCTCAACGCGAATGCAGAACCATTTTGATGATCCAATCCTTACAAGGCAGGTCGCTACCTCCATTCTCCAGCAATGAACCAAGAACGTGTGTGATCACCAAAAGTTTAGAGCAGATTATTGTGGGTTATGATGTGATTTACCGTATTGGCGATACGATTGGTAAAGTGAGAATGCCGTATGAGCCAACGGTGTTTATTCCTCTAAATGAAAATGGGCAGTTAGATTTAACCATGTCCAGTAAAGCGGCATGTGAAACCCTGCGTGAAGGGGCAAAAGGCATTTTGCCATTCTACTGTATGAAGCCAGATGACCTACCAAAAGCTTACCAACCGTCTACCGTACTGGAAGTTAAAACGGGTAAAAATACCTTTGGAATGTTTGAGTAGAAAGAGAAAGCATGCTGAAAAAATTACTGGAATTTTTAGGTTTCAGGTCACGCAATATCCCCTCATTTAATGAACTCATGTTGAAAGCCAAAAGTGGTGACCTCGATGCACAGTACGAGATTGGTACTCTGTATGATGTAGGGGAAGGCGTTGAAGAGAATGAGGAAAAAGCCATTGAGTGGTATCTGAAAGCGGCTAGCCAAGGGCATGCTCAAGCGCAATATATGATGGGCATGATGTATGAAACCAGTGAGCGTTTATCTGATGACTCTCACCAATCCTTAGAATGGTTTCAGAAATCTGCGGCGCAGGGCAATAGCGATGCTCTGGGACACTTAGAAGCGATAGGTCATTCGATAGATAATAAAAAGTAGTCATTTATTGGTTAAAACTACATAAAAGAAAGCCATCGAATCGTAGTGAATCGATGGCTTTTTTGTTGAGGATGATTGCCCCTACGATACCAGCTGATGCTCATCAAAATCAGCGACTAGCTGCTTGATAAAGTCTAAACGCGTCGCTCTGTCGGCTAAATCGTGGAAGAATTTCAAACGGACAGGCCCTTCCATGCGGAACGTTTTCGGCTGATTTTGCAGTAAGCTGATTAAGAACATCGGATCGACTTTGTTGCGTTCATTAAACTCAATAAATCCGCCTTTCTCATGAGCTTCAATCCGCTTCATGCCCAGTTTCTGCGCTTGTAAACGAATGCCTGCTGTCGACAGCAAGAATTTACCTGCATCAGGTAAGGTACCAAAGCGGTCGATTAGCTCGATACGCAGCTCATCCAGTTCGGTCTGATCTTTAGCGCTGGCAATACGTTTATAGAAAGACAGGCGGATATTCACATCATGGATATACTCATCAGGCAGCAGTACTGGCATACGCAGTTCCACTTCAGTTTGCTGACTGGTGAGATCCTCCAGGGATGGCTCGCGTCCTTCTTTCAGTGCATCGACCGCACTTTCGAGTAACTCCATATATAAGGTGAAACCGATGGTAGTCATCTGCCCACTTTGGTCTTCCCCCAATAGCTCGCCAGCTCCACGAATTTCAAGGTCATGAGTCGCTAGCGCAAACCCAGCCCCTAAATCTTCAAGAGACGATATTGCTTCAAGGCGTTTCTGTGCATCGGTGGTCATGGCTTTTGGATGCGGTGTCAGCAGGTAAGCATAAGCTTGGTGATGGGAACGACCCACACGACCGCGTAGCTGATGCAACTGCGCTAAACCAAAGTGGTCAGCACGTTCAATAATAATGGTATTTGCGGTTGGGATGTCGATACCCGTTTCAATAATCGTGGTGCAGATCAAGACATTAAACCGTTGATGGTGGAAATCCGTCATAACTCGCTCAAGTTCGCGTTCTCGCATCTGTCCATGACCCACAACAAATCGCGCTTCAGGCACTAAGGCTTCAAGACGCGCTTTGGCTTTTTCGATATTTTCCACATCATTATAAAGATAATAAACCTGACCGCCGCGTAAGGTTTCCCGCAGAATCGCTTCGCGCACCACTAAATCATCATATTGGCGAACAAAGGTTTTTACGGCTAAGCGGCGAGCGGGTGGGGTTGCGATAATTGATAAATCCCGCATACCACTCATCGCCATATTCAGGGTACGTGGAATAGGTGTCGCCGTTAAGGTCAGAATATCCACGTCAGCACGCATCGCTTTAATGCGCTCTTTATGACGAACTCCGAAACGGTGCTCTTCATCCACTACCAGTAAACCCAGATCTTTCCATTGAATATCGCTTTGTAGCAATTTATGGGTACCAATCAAAATATCCACTTTGCCTTCTGCGGCCTCCGCAATAATTTGTTGCTGCTCTTTGGCCGTTTTAAAGCGCGATAGCATTTCGATACGTACTGGCCAATTTGCAAAGCGGTCGCGGAAATTATCATAATGTTGCTGGGCTAGTAGAGTGGTAGGAACCAGTACAGCCACTTGCTTATTATTGTTGACCGCTAAAAATGCAGCTCGCATGGCGACTTCTGTTTTACCAAAGCCCACATCGCCACAGACTAAGCGATCCATTGCCAGAGGCTGGCACATATCACTCAATACTGCATTAATCGCCATCTCTTGGTCGGTGGTAGTTTCGAATGGGAAACCTTGGCAAAATTCTTGGTACTGCTCTTTATCATGTTTGAAGGCGAATCCGGCTTTTGCGGCTCGCTGAGCATAAATATCCAGAAGTTCGGCTGCCACATCTCGCACTTTTTCCGCCGCTTTTTGGCGAGCGCGTCCCCAACTGTCACTACCCAACTTATGCAGCGGTGCATTTTCATCGGCTCCACCTGCATAGCGGCTAATTAAATGTAATGAAGAAACAGGGACATACAGTTTATCTTCGCCTGCGTAGGTGAGGATCAAATACTCGGCGGGAACACCACCCGCTTCTAAGGTGATTAAGCCTTGATAGCGTCCGACACCATGCTCAATATGAACCACGGGTTGACCTGGGCGTAGCTCTGCAAGGTTACGAATGAGCGTATCGGTATTGATGGTGCGGCGTTGGTCACTGCGGCGGCGAACAACTCGTTCACCCAGTAAATCGCTTTCGCAAATTAATGCGCGGTGGCTTTCTGGCTGAATAAAGCCGTGCTCTGCTGCGCCAATCGTAATGGCAAAACGGTCTTGGGTTTGATCAAAATAATTGCTGATAATTTCAGGGCGGATTTTCAGGCGAGCGAGTAATTCACTCACCGTTTCTCGGCGTCCTTCACTCTCCACGGAGAACGCAATCGTGCCATCAAACTGTTCGGTGAACTGACGCAGTTTTTCTAATGGGTTTTTACTTTGCCCTTGAGTGCTAATATCCGGAAGTGGCTGATAGTCTAAATTGGTATTGGCGGCTTTCTTCGGTAATTTTTCCGTAGACAGCTGTACCCGAGGCCAATTTTTTAAGTTTTGATTCAGCTGTTCGACGGTTAACCATAACTCGGCAGGGGGAAGCAATGGGCGCATTGGGTCAACACCACGGCTTTCATAGCGTTGCTGAGCATCTTGCTGGAACCGCTCTGCGGGTTCTTGCAGATTTTGCGAAACAAACAGGGTGTTAGCGGGTAAATATTCAAATAAAGAGGGCAACGGTTCAGCGAAAAACAGTGGCTGCCAATACTCAATCCCACTTGGCAGGGTGTTTTTACTCACTTGCTGATAGATATGTTCCGGATCACGACGAACTTCAAAACGTTCGCGCCATTGGCTACGAAAACGCTCGATAGCGTCTTTATCGGTCGGAAACTCGTGAGCTGGCAACAAGTTGATTGCGCTGACTTCTTCTAAAGTGCGTTGGGTATCGACGTCAAAGGTGCGTAGGCTATCAATTTCATCATCAAAAAAGTCGATACGAAATGGCAGGTCGCTACCCATTGGGAATAAGTCGAGTAATGCTCCGCGAATCGCATATTCACCATGCTCAAGTACTTGCTCAACATGGCGATATCCGGCTTTATCTAGTTCGTCTCGCAGGCTATCGCGTGAGAGCTTATCGCCTTTAGCCATCACTAAAGCATGTCCCGTTAGAAAATCAGCAGGGCATACCTTCTGCATTAAGGTATTAACGGGGAGGATCAGCGCCCCTTTTTGCAGTGTTGGCAAGCGGTATAGAGTGGATAAACGGTGAGAAATGATTTCTTGATGCGGCGAAAAATTATCGTAGGGTAGCGTTTCCCAATCCGACAGTGTCTCTATAGGATGTTGGGTAAACTGTTGAAGTTCATCACGAACGCGTAATGCGTTTTGCATATCACGCGTAACAATCACGACAGGACCTTGATGGCGTTCAATCATTTCTGCGCATTCTAAGGGACCCGCAGCACCAATTAAGCAGCCTAAATGGCGGACATCTCCAGCACGACTGGGCAGTTCATAACGATAATTTGACGACATAGAAATATTCAGCTTCTCATAGCTAACTAGTTAATTAATGATTAGTTAGGCAATTAAAAATTAATTAAACGACCCACAGAACTCATTGAGTAGTCTGAAAGTGATCTAAACAAATAGTATTTATAATAAAAAAAACCACAAAAGCGCGGTTGGGTGGTTCCATTCATCAATCGTACCCTTTATTATCCCTGAACACTTCGCTTTGGCAACAGGGACATTACGTTTTCATGCATCAATCTGTCTCACTCTTTATAGGTCTGCGCTATATGCGTGGGCGCGCAGTCGATAAATTTGGACGTCTTGTGTCCAGCTTGTCGGCAATAGGCATAACCCTTGGTGTTGCGGCATTGATTGCCGTGACGTCTGTGATGAATGGTTTTGAACGTTCGTTACAAGATAGCATACTTGCTTATATGCCACAGGCCATATTGACCTCAAATACGGGAAATATCGATCCCAATCAACATCCCATCACGGACTTAAAAAACCTCAAAGGCGTTAAGAAAATTGAGCCGATTGTTCAGTCGGAAGTGGTTTTACAAAGTCGAACTAACGTAGGAGTGGGAGTGATGGGAGGAATTCGTTCCGATGAGTCCTCCTTGTTACTCGATAAGCTGATAAGCGGAGATCGCCGTGATTTAATCGATGGGGAATACAATGTTTTTCTCGGTAATCGACTGGCGGAAACCCTCGGCGTAAAACGCGGCGACCAAGTACGCTTGATTATTCCCGGCGTGAGCCAATTAACCCCAATGGGGCGTATACCTAGTCAGCGTTTATTTACGGTTGCGGGTATTTTTCAAACGAATGGTGAAGCGGATACGAGCGAATTGATTGTTGCTCAGCCTGATGCAGCGCGAATGCTACGTTACCCAACCGGAAACATTACTGGCTGGCGTTTATATCTGGACGAACCTCTGCAAGTGGATGTGGCGAGCAAACAGACACTGCCGGAAGGGTTAGTTTGGACAGATTGGCGTGAGCGTAAAGGCGAATTTTTCCAAGCAGTAAGAATGGAAAAAAACATGATGGGTCTGCTGCTGAGCCTGATTATCGCGGTAGCGGCCTTTAATATCATTACGTCGTTATCCTTATTAGTCATGGAAAAACAAGGCGAAGTGGCGATTTTGAAAACCTTAGGGCTCAAACGTAGCAAAATCCTGACTATCTTTATGATCCAAGGTGCGGGCGCGGGCATTATCGGTACATTGATTGGTACCGTGTTGGGTACGCTGCTATCGAGCCAATTGAACGTAATTATGCCGTTAATTGGCTTATTACCACGGGGAGTGGCACTCCCGATTGTACTCGATTATCCGGGTATTTTAATTATTGCGCTGTGCGCGATGCTGATTTCTTTGCTGGCGACGCTTTATCCTTCTTGGCGTGCGGCAGCGGTACAACCTGCTGAGGCTTTACGATATGAATAACCAACCACTTCTGGTCTGTGAACATTTAAGTAAGATTTATCAAGAAGGCGCACTCTCCACAGAAGTGTTAAAGAATGTCAGCTTCACGATGAATGAAGGCGAAACTATGGCTATCGTGGGTAGCTCAGGTTCCGGTAAAAGTACCTTATTACACCTGCTTGGCGGGTTAGATACGCCATCTCAAGGTAATGTCATTTTCCGTGGGCAGCAGATTAATCAGCTTTCTTCCGACGCCCGTGCGGCAATTCGTAATAAAGACCTCGGTTTTATTTATCAATTCCACCATTTATTACCTGATTTTACAGCATTAGAAAATGTGGCGATGCCACTGTTAATTGGCGGTGTTGCGAAAGCAACGGCGTTTGCGAAAGCCACCGAAATGTTAAAAGCGGTAGGGTTAGAGCACCGAGCCAATCATCGCCCATCTGAATTATCTGGTGGTGAGCGCCAACGTGTTGCTATTGCTCGTGCATTGGTGAATGACCCCGCGTTAGTGCTGGCGGATGAACCAACAGGTAACCTCGATTTGCGTAATGCGGATGCGATTTTTGAATTATTGGGTGAACTAAACCGCAAGCAAAAAACGGCATTTTTAGTGGTCACCCATGATATGAAACTGGCGAGTCGTCTATCCCGACGTTTAGAAATGCGTGATGGTCATTTGCAACAGGAAATTACGCTGGGGGCAATGTAATGATTAAAATGCCTCTGACGCTATTAGCGGCATTGCGATTTAGCCGAGGACGTCGCCGGACAGAAATGGTGTCTTTGGTGTCGATTGTTTCGACCCTTGGCATTGTCTTAGGTGTGGCGGTGTTAATTATCGGCTTAAGTGCCATGAATGGCTTTGAGCGAGAACTGAATAACCGCGTGCTCTCGGTGGTGCCTCACGGGCAAATCTACGCGGTTGAAGCCCCTTATCAAGATTGGGAATTTGCCCAAAATGTGATCCGTAAAACGCCGGGTGTGCAAGGGGTCAGCCCCTATGTGAATTTTACGGGGTTACTTGAGCGCGGCGCGAACCTGAAAGCCATCCAGATTATGGGCGTTTCTCACGAGACGGAATCCCAAGTCAGTGCATTGCCTGAGTTTATCCTAAATGATGCGTGGCAACATTTTGAGGCGGGTAAACAGTCAATCATTTTAGGGCAAGGGGTGGCGAATTCGCTGAATGTAAAAGTCGGGGATTGGATAACAATTATGATTCCGAATACCGATGACAGCATGAAAATTCAGCAACCTAAGCGTATTCGTGTCCAAGTGACGGGAATTTTTCGTTTAAGTGGATTACTCGACCATCAGCTTGCTTTAGTTCCGCTAGCGGATGCACAGGAATATCTCGGTTATGGAAACGGCATTAGCGGTTTTGAAATTAAAGCTAAAGATCCTTTCGAAGCCGATAAAGTGGTGTATGACGCTGGGCTTAAAACGATGCATCATGTGGTCGTGAAAAGCTGGATAGGCGATTACGGCTATATGTACAACGACATTCAAGTGGTTCGTAGTGTCATGTACTTGGCGATGATTTTAGTCATCGGGGTCGCTTGTTTTAATATTGTCTCTACGCTAGTGATGGCAGTCAAAGATAAAAGCAGTGATATTGCAGTTCTGCGGACATTGGGGGCAAAAGATAGGCAAATTCGCGCAATCTTCCTGTGGTATGGCTTAATCGGGGGGCTGGTTGGTTCACTTATCGGTGTGGTGCTGGGGGTACTAATCTCCTTGAATTTAACCACAATAATTAAGGGACTTGAAGTGATTATCGGTCATCCTATCTTATCAGGGGATATCTATTTTATTGACTTCCTGCCTTCCGAACTGCATGTGATGGATGTGATTTATGTGCTGTCCACCGCGGTTGTTCTGAGCTTATTAGCTAGCTGGTATCCAGCAAGACGCGCAAGTAAGTTAGACCCAGCCCGCATTCTAAGCGGTCAGTAATCAATAAGGCGCGAGTGGAAACAGTCGCGCCTTATTTCATCATGTTATCTAAGGCTATTTCATCAAATTCTCAAGGTACATCTGCTTATAGCTGCGAGTTTCAATTAATGCTTCTGTAAAACCATAGTGTTGCGCGGTAGACAGTAATTTGGTGTACAAGTTGTCTAACTCGCTCTCATCGTCTGTCATAATCGCAAATTCAGCAAACCAACCAATACCTTCCAAGTAATCAATGGTGATATGAATATCATCCAGAAAATAGATACTGCGCTGTTTAGCAATCGTTAGGTAACATTGATATCCCAAGGTGTTCAGCATGTTTTTGACATGTTGGCAGTCTGCAATATCAATCGCTTTACACTCGGCACTGCTTGGTCCTTTGACTATCCAGAGTTTAATCCCTGAGGGTGTCATCTCCCGCACGGACATACTGATATTTTGCGCGGCTAACTGCCCATCTTGATAGTCAAAAAAGTCATCAACCTCATGATTACGGTAAATGCTTCAGCATTATCATTGATAAGCTGCTTAAGAAAAGTGTCAGAATTGGGTAGTTTGAACTTAATTTCGACTTCAAATTTCCCGATAAAATGGTCACTCATTCTATTATCCAAGGCTGTTTTAAATGATGGATTAGGTCGGTGGATAGTAACATAGGGAATGATGGCGTGGCTGAAGGTAATGTTAAGCTGTATCAAAGAATAGCGGAATAATTAGGTACGAAAAGTTATTCTCATACCTATGGTTTCAATGCTAATGACTGTTTTAAACTCCAATAACAGTATCAAAGGAAATTGAATTCGCAACCAACAGATGCCCTGCGTGGTTAAGGTGGAGATGATCCCCAGAATCATAGATTAGCGCTAATTGTTGAGGATTTTGCGAGTCGCGCACAAGTTGTTCAGTGTCAATTACTGCATCAAATTCATCGCTAGTGCGTATCCATTCGTTCACTTCTTGGCGAATAGCTTCTTTTTCGGAGGTATAGAAGTTATCTAATCCATATTCGTCTGCACCGCGTAGCGGAACAAGCGTGACGCCGACAACGCGAATATGATGCTGATGCGCCATATCAAGTAATTGACGATAACCTTCAATCAACTGGCTAGCGGAAGGCGTCATATCCGCAGGCGCTAGAGCGGTTTGTGCAAGCCCAATATCATTGAGACCCACTTGTACAATGCAAATGGTTACGCCAGCTTGCTCAATAACATCCCGAGTAAAGCGAGATAATGTACTGATGCCAATACCATCTTTGAGTAAGCGAGAACCCGATTGGCCCGCATTGATCACCGCTGTGTGCTGAGAAACGGTACGCTCAGCAAAAAAATCTACCCAACGGCGATAAGTTCCCATTTCGACACCATTGCCATCCACCATGGAATCGCCAATAACGACAATCGCTTGGCTTGGCGCCTGATTCTGAATTTCAACAGCCTCTAATAATAAACGCGAACTGATTGGTAGGCTTTCTTTCATCATTTTGGAATGAACACCGTTACCCGATGTTAATTGAGAATAATGTCGTGCATCCCAATGAAAGGTCTCTATAAGCGTAGGATTCGGTAGATAGGTTCGTAGGGTGACTTCAGACAAATCGTTAATAGGATGGATGATTTCATCACTGTACACCACTTGCCCTGCGGGGATAGAAACACCGGATTGCCCATTAAACAGAACAGGGGCGCTCCATGACTGGCCAGATGGTGATTTTACAAGAATGACATTTTCACCCAATACTAGGGGCTGAGAGCCATAACGATTCGAAAACACAAGGCGTAATTGTTGCCCGCCTAATGTGATGCGCAGCGTTTGCTGTAGGGTTTGGTTATTCAATAAGGTTGGGATCTCCAATGGAAACGGAAATGCCTCACCGGTGGTGGGTTGAGATGTTGAAAGCCATGTGCAAACCCATGCACGACTGGGAGATGAACCGAATGAGGACATAGCAATTTTTTCCTAAAATTGAAGTGGATAATCAGTGGGCAGTTGATGCTGAGATAAAGGAATCAAACCCAGTCATAGCAACGTCAACCATCGCGAGTAAATGCGCTTTACTCACCCCGTCGCGAGCTTGAATCGAAATGCCGTGAAATAGTGTCGATATATAATCGCCAAGTACTTGGGTGTTCGTTTCCTTGGGTAAATCCCCTTGAGTTACACCCTTATTTAAACGTTGTATGATGGCGGTGGTACGGTCTTTCCGGTAATTCGCTAGCCAAGACATAATGTTTTCATTTTCACTGGCATAGTTGGTCAGTGATAAAACTACCATGCACCCCTGTGGATGCGTTTGTTGGGTGTAAGTTTCGACAGCTTGGGTTAATAACTGTGTTATTGCTAGACGCGTATTAGGCTCTTGTAACGCAGTATCAGCAAAAGCGCCTTCTTGGCTTAGATACAGGGCGATAGCTTCGCGAAATAGGTTTTCTTTCGAGCCAAATGCCGCATAAATGCGAGCAGAAGCGATGCCTAGAGCAGAGACTAAATCTGACATCGACGTACCTTCATAACCTCTTTGCCAAAAGACAAATTTAGCTTTATTCAATGCCGCGTCTCTGTCGAACTCTCTCGGTCTTCCCGCCATAACGATGCTCCTCTTAATACATGATAATGATGCGCTGAATGAGAATGCGTTCATACTATCACTTCTTTGTCGAATGACAAATAATTATTCTTTATCGATTGACAAAGAATTAAAAAAACCTTTAACCTATTCATTGCTGATCGACAAACAATTAATGCAACTCGTGAATGAGTGGCTTTTTACCCACATAAAAGTGTATGGAACAAATATGAATTCGGTATTTAAAAAGGTGTTACTCGTTTCTCTGATGACGCTCTCTTTGCAAGCAACAGCTACGTTAGCAGCAGGAAACCTAACTCAAACAGCCAAAAGTGCTACGCCTCCAACCATTGAAGCGAATGAGGCCAGCTTTAAACATCACTATGTGAAAGTGAACGGGCAGCGCCTTCACTATGTTACCGCTGGGGAAGGTGAGCCAATTTTATTGATCCCCGGTTGGCCACAAACATGGTACACGTGGCGATATGTGATGACGGATCTCGCTGCTAATGGTTATACCGCTATTGCTGTTGATCCATTGGGAACAGGGTATTCTGATAAGCCAGAAAGTGGTTATGATACGGGCGCTGCCGCAACCACATTGCACGAAATGATGAAGCAACTGGGTCATACTCACTATTCGGTGATAGGGCATGATATTGGTATGTGGGTAGGGTATGCGCTGGCCAGTGATTATCCCGCCGACGTGAAAAAGATTGCCTTAACCGAAGCGGTTATTCCGGGATTAGCACCTGCGCCAGCGATTTTTGTTGATCCTGAGGAGAATATTTTCCTCTGGCATTTTATGTTCAACCAAGTACGAGATTTACCAGAAATGCTGACGGCAGGTAAAGAGCGTGAGTATCTTAACTTTATTTTTGATAATTGGGCTTATCGTCGTGATCGCGTTGCCGCACAGACGTATATTGATGCGTATGCTTCTCCGGGGGGACTGCGAGCTGGTTTTGCCTATTATCGTGCTATTCCACAGACGATTGAGCAAAATAAACAGCGAGCGCAGAAAAAGCTCACCATGCCAGTATTGGCGATTGGGGCGGATCAGGCAACCCGAGATGCGCCGCAATTGACGTTACAGGGGCGAGCAACCCAATTACAAGGGGCGATGCTTGGGGAGTGTGGTCATTTCGTGACGGAGGAGTGTCCTGAACAGTTAATGAGCCACATTTTACCGTTCTTGAAACAATAATATTTGAAACAAAAAGGGAAGCTACAGTGAGCTTCCCTTATTTTATGCCGAATCGTGTGTATTGAGAGAGAACTAATACTTAGCTTTCTTGGTCATTTTATCCAAATAACCCATCACAAACGCCGACAGCACGAAGGTTAAATGAAGGATCACATACCACATCAACTTATCGTTTTCGACGTTTTTGAGGTTCATGAAAATCTTCAATAAGTGGATGGATGAGATGGCGACAATGGAGGCAGCCACTTTATTTTTCAGTGACGTCGCATCCATAGTCCCAATCCAATTCAGCTTTTCATGATGATCAGACAAATTTAATTGAGAGACGAAGTTTTCGTAACCTGAGAACATCACCATCACCAGTAATCCACCCACCAGCGCCATATCAATGAGAGATAGCAGCGTGAGGATCAAGTCAGATTCTGGAATGCTAAAAATGCTTGGCAGAATATGAAATACTTCTTGGAAAAATTTGATGGTTAACGCCAGCAATGTCAGTGATAGTCCCAAATAAATGGGCGCAAGGATCCAACGTGAAGCGTACATCATTCTTTCAAAAAACTTTTCCATGGAAATCCTTCAAATAAGAGAAACCAAAATAGTGAGATGGCGGCTATTTTAGCCGTTAGGTGTGATGGGGATAAAGTTTTTTGTCATCTGAAAGTGAAAAAAATGTCTTTTTGATGATAAAAAAGTTATTAAATCGAGGTTATTGAGATATTTGTTTTACTTTGCAGGAGATGAAGGGGGTTAGTATGTTACTATCTAAATTATGTATAAATAACATAATTTACCATGTTTATATTTCCACTTTTTATACCGACAAATTCACTGCAAGGATGAAAGGAAATTTCCGATGTTGCGATTTCGCCGTAGATTGAAAAAAATAAGTAAAAATAAATGTAAACGCCGTCAGCGACTTCGCAATCGTTCTTACTACATTGATAATAGACTGCTCAGTATGCAAAACATTAACGTGGTTGTATTAACCGGTGCGGGTATTTCTGCAGAGTCAGGGATTCAAACCTTCCGTTCGGCAGATGGTTTATGGGAAGAGCATCGCGTGGAAGATGTGGCAACACCTGAAGGATTTGCTCGTGATCCACAATTAGTTCAGCGCTTTTACAATGAACGTCGTCGCCAGTTGCAACAAGATAATATTCAACCGAATGCAGCGCACTACGCATTAGCAAAATTAGAACAAGCGCTGGGGGATAGATTCCTGCTAGTGACACAGAATATTGATAATTTACATGAGCGTGCGGGTAGCAAGCGCGTGGTGCATATGCACGGTGAATTATTAAAAGTACGTTGTAATTGGTCAAACCAAGTCCTCGAATGGAAAGGGGATTTATCCGTAGAAGAGCGTTGCCATTGCTGCCAGTTCCCACAGCCATTACGCCCGCATATTGTGTGGTTTGGTGAGATGCCGTTTGAAATGGACAGGATCTACCAAGCACTTGGAGATGCCACACTGTTTATTTCCATCGGAACATCGGGGCATGTTTATCCAGCGGCAGGGTTTGTACATGAAGCGCGTTTACAAGGTGCTCATACGGTACAACTGAATTTAGAACCAAGCCAAGTGGAAAGCGAGTTTGAAGAGCGCCATTATGGATTGGCGAGTAAAGTGGTTAGTGAATATGTGGATGACTTACTGGCAAAGTTAAACAGCGAAGAATAAACATAAAAGGGAGCTTTTGCTCCCTTTTATGCACCGAGCAAATTAGATTGATATCACACGTTTTCATCTAACATGGCGGGCATGGTAATTTCTTTTACGCAGGTGGCGCTGCTGGTGCTAAGAATAAAGCGCACGGCATTGACCACATCTTGCAGCGGAATTAACGCACCTTCACTTTTTTGAATCACCTCATTCACTGGCATAGATAACGGATATTCCGTGGCGAGATAACCTAAATTCAAAATAGAAATGCCAATATTATCTTGGCGCAAGGTTTCTCTCAGTGATTGTACAATCCCACGTAAGGCATATTTGGTTGCGCTAAAGGTGACTTCTTTACCATTATGATTATCCAACCCCCACGTAGAGCCAATTAAAATAATTTTACTATTGGTGCCTAAACGCAAGTTGCTAAGAAGTGCTTTCAAGTTCAACAGGCAGGCACCGATATTGGTCTGGATCATGGTGAGTAATTCAATATCGCTGGTGGACTCGAAATCATATTCTTCAGTAAAGGCGAGTTTTTCCCAAATGCCGACATTATAAATTAGGGTATCAATGGGTTTTTCGCCTAGCTGCTTTTTGATAATTGAAGCCGATTGAATATCACTAAGATCAGCGGATATCCAGTGAAATTGCGCACCACCAAAAGGCGGTTCAGTGCGAGAAACACCGTACACAGTATCAGTTTGGTCAGGCACTCCTTCAACTAATGCTTTACCTAACCCTTTACTGACACCATAAATTAAAAATGTTTTTGCCATCGTATTCCCACCTTAAAAATCATTCTATAGCGCATTTCGTTATATAAGATAGCCATTATATAACATGGTACTTAACGCGTTGCGTTATCCAAAAGTGCAGCTCAAAATGAACAATAAATTAAATTAATTAGTTATCTTCCTCACTCTTTAGCTGCAAATCTGATTTGAAACAATAATTGTTTCTGTGATCTTTCCCATAATATCCCCATTGATATTTAGGGGGAGGAAGTATGGACAAACTCTTGGAGCGGTTTTTTGAATACACTGCGTTTGATACACAATCAAAACTGAATGCAAAAACAGTACCTAGTAGCACTGGCCAGCTAAAATTTGCCCGCGCGTTAGCCAAAGAATTAAATATCCTTGGCTTTGAAAAAGTGACGCTGTCGGAACATGGCTGTTTAACGGCTATCATGCCATCCAATGTTGATTGGGATGTGCCTGCGATAGGCTTCATTTCGCATTTGGATACCGCCCCAGATTATTCGGGCAAAAATGTGTGCCCGCAAGTGCTTGAGAATTATCGTGGTGGCGATATTGCTCTGGGCATTGGTGATGAAGTTTTATCCCCCGTTATGTTCCCTGTATTGCACGAAATGATTGGCAAAACGCTGATTATGACCGATGGCAAAACCTTATTAGGGGCGGATGATAAAGCGGGTATCGCAGAAATTATTACCGCGATTGTGCGTTTAGAAGGGCAAAATGTTCCACACGGAAAAATCTGTGTTGCCTTTACGCCAGATGAAGAAATTGGTCGTGGTGCACAACATATCGATTTTAAAGAATTTGATGCTCGCTGGGCTTATACCGTTGATGGTGGTGGTGTCGGTGAACTTGAATTCGAAAACTTTAACGCTGCCAACGTCTCTATTAAAATTGTGGGTAACAATACCCATCCTGGTAGCGCCAAAGGTGTGATGGTCAATGCGTTGGGTTTAGCAACGCGAATCCATTCTATGTTACCGGCGGATGAAACACCTGAAAATACGGAAGGTTACGAAGGCTTTTATCACTTAACGTCCATTAAAGGTAACGTGGAAAAAGCGGAAATGAACTACATTATCCGTGATTTTGATTTAGCCAATTTTGAAGCGAGAAAGAAAAATATTATTCGTATCGCGGAAAAAGTGGGTGAAGGGCTGCACCCAAGCTGCTATATCGAGCTGACATTGGATGATAGCTACTACAATATGCATAAAGAAGTGATGAAATATCCGCATGTTGTTGAATTAGCGAAACAAGCGATGCTGGACTGTGATATTGAGCCTGTTATCAAGCCTATCCGTGGGGGAACGGACGGAGCGCAGCTATCATACCGGGGCTTACCATGTCCGAATATTTTTACTGGTGGCTATAACTTCCATAGTAAACATGAGTTTATTACTCAAGAAGGAATGGAGCAGGCGGTGAGCGTGATTATGAGAATTGCGGAATTAACGGCTATTCATGCAAAACGCAATACTGATAAATAGTTTTGATGCGTGCTTAATATAAAAAACAGCAAATGCCCCGATGTGATGATATTCGGGGTATTTGCTGTTTGTTGGTGGTTAATTATAGGACTAATTAGTCGTCAAAATACCAATATCCGCTATTAATCAATGCTGTCATTAAGGCAATAAAATTGACATCATCTAACGCGTCACCAAGATTTGCATGGTTGACGGAATCGAAACGGCACAGGCTATCAGCGGCTTCATAGCATTTAGTCTCTAAAGACTCACCATTAACAAAGAATTGATCACCCACACGAAGAGCGCGCAACCCATTGAGTTTATATAGGGTTTCTTGCTGGTCTTTCAATAAATTATAAATCTCATCTTGTTCATAAGGCGGCTCTGGCGGTGCCAAATCCAGCTCGTGACGTGATTGAGAAATAAATTCACCTAACCACTTACGGAATAGCTCTGGATCATGAATCAGTGATTCCATCATTTCGCGCAGCTTAATCTGTTCGCCTTGCAAAATTTCAGCCGGATTATCACGGAAAGAAAGGTCAGGGTCGCTGTAGCGATAACTGCCTAAATCATTGGAAATTAAATGGTCAGCAAAGCTGCTCATTAATTCACGAGCATTAGGCGCGCGGAAACCGACAGAGAAATTCAGTGATGGCTCAATGGCATAACCTTCGTGGGGGAATCCAGGTGGGATATACAGGATATCACCGGGTTCCATCTCTTCGTCAATAATGGCGTCAAAAGGCTGCACTTGCAGTAAATCAGGATGTGGGGAGTGTTGCTTCATTGGGATTTTTTCCCCAACACGCCAGTGACGACGACCTTCGCCTTGAATAATGAATACATCGTATTGGTCGAGATGAGGACCTACACCACCACCCGGAACGGAGTAGGAGATCATTAAATCGTCCATACGCCAGTCAGAAAGGACACGGAAAGGTTTCATCAGTTGCGCACTTGGGTAGTGCCAGTGGTCAACGGCTTGAACCAAGATTGACCAGTTTTCTTCACCTAAATGGTCGTAGCTTTCGAATGGACCGTGGGCGACTTGCCAGAGCCCATTTTGATGGCTGACTAAACGGCTATCAACCTCATCTTCCATCGCTAATCCCGCGAGTTCATCAGGCGAGATAGGATCAATAAAACGCGTAAAACCCTGTTTGATAAGCAGAGGTCGTTTCTGCCAATGACTGTCCAGAAAACTCTGCCAGTCAAGATTCAGTTTATAATCCATCTTATTGTTCCCTAGTTATGACAAAACTTCCTAAATAGTATACCGGAAATGGATTGTAAAACAGGGCTTAGAGGGCGTCAGTTCACAGATTAGCCATCTTCATCTACAGATGAGTGAATTATCTTCGTTTATGCCCTAGCTATCTCAATTCAAGACCTAAGCATCTTCAATCACCGCTTGCTGCCTAAAGGTGACGGCGACACGAGCACCGCCAAGTGGGCTATCTGAAATGGTAATTTCGCCATCATATTGGTCGATGATATCCACCGCTATTGATAGCCCCAAACCTTACCCTGGTCTTAGGGTGTCAGCGCGTTGTCCTCGCATAAATATCATGCTGCGCTTACTCTCTGGGACGCCAGGACCATCATCATCCACAAAAATGGTTAGGCTATCGTGATTGACAAGGGCAGTGACTTCCACAAATTCAAGGCAATATTTACAGGCGTTTTCCATAATATTGCCCATCACTTCCATAAAATCATTAGGCTGACCCAGCCATGTGATTTCAGGGGAGATATCGACGGTGATGGAGACACCTTTGTTGAGGTACACTTTATGCAGTGCGCTAGAGAGGCTATCTAAGATAGAAGGTACTGAAGCGATTTCCCGCAGCATCAGGTTTTCATCCCCCTGATTCGAGGCGCGATGCAAATAGTAGCCAACTTGCTGAGAAATGCGTCCTATTTGTTCCAACATGATAGGTTCTGCTTGTTCGATGGTCATTTGCTTACCAGAACGTAGAAGCCGCAATGTGGATTGTAATACGGCCAACGGGGTTTTTAGGCTGTGGGTTAAATCGGACAATGTAGTGCGATATTTGCTATAGCGCTTGCGTTCGTTACTCAGCAAAATATTCAAATTCCGTACCAAGCCTCGCAGTTCTGCGGGCGGGTTTTCATCCAGCGTTTCTCGCTCCCCTTTTTCAAGGCTACTAATTTGCGAAATCAGTGACTTAATGGGGCGCACACTCCAATAGGCTGCAAGCCATAACAGCGGGATCACCAGTATAAAGTTGGCGAGTAACACGTAACCAAACCAGTCCCAGACAACGCCCGTGCTTTGTAAGTCTTGAGGTAACGTATCGACGACGACAATCGTCAGTGCTGGCATGGTTTCAGTTTCTAAATACTGGTTAACTGAAACGGAGTGAGTTAATGGCTCATCGATATTATCTATATCATTGAGTCGATGGCTGTAGTCCGGGTTATTGTTCATCAATTGGCGCGTCTCATCGAAATCGGTATCAATTTCGTATAACCCATTCTTTTTTAACCAATCGAGTTGAATAAGACGCTCGACGCTGGGGACTTCTCGTTGGCGCCAGACAGTTTGCCCATTTTTATCATAAATAATGATCAACGAGGGGTTGTTCAACGTAAAGTTTGGGGGAACGCGAATATCAATTTTATTATCTTGCCACTGAGCAAGGCTGTAAATTAGGTTACTTTGGCTACGTAGTAACGTGTAGGTCGTTCGGTCAAAACTGACCAAATAACCCACAACAGCGACAATCCCATAAGCGAGGGTTAGCGCCAGAATGACGGCTGACGTCGCACAAATAAAACGCGCCTGTAAAGAGATGGGTTTGAACCTAAATTTACGCAGTTTCATATTAGCTGTTCACATCGAAACGGTAGCCTTGACCTCGAACAGTCACAATCACTTCTTGGGCATGGAACTGTTGGATTTTTTTACGTAAACGTCCCATAAGTACATCGATAGTGTGGCTTTCCCGTAACTCTGCATCTGGATAGAGCTGGCGCATGAGGGAGTCTTTACTGACCACTTTTCCATTATTGCGCAGCAAGGTTTCAATAATGGTGTATTCAAATGCAGTGAGTTTGACCGACTCACCATTAACGGTGAATTCTTTACGGGAAAGGTCAATAACAAAGTTTTCAAGTTCAAGCACTTGGGAGGCTAATCCACTGTTACGGCGCATCAATGCTTGCATCCGTGCGACCAGCTCTTCTAGTTGAAAAGGTTTGGTGACATAGTCATCAGCGCCGCTATTGAGAGCTTGAACCTTTTCTTGCCAGCTTTCTCGTGCAGTTAGGACGAGGAGCGGAATGCTGACATGGTTACTGCGCCAGCGTTTGATCATAGAAAGCCCATCTTCATCTGGAAGACCTAAGTCCACGACTGCAATATCGGGATGGCTTTCATTCAGAAAATAATCCGCTTCTTTTGCATCTTCAGCAGAATCTACCTGATGACCTAATTCTTTGAGCTGAACGGTTAAATGGTGACGAAGTAGGGCGTTATCTTCGACGATAAGAATGCGCATCTGAGAACCTCACATAAAGAAAGCATGCAAATGAGAATATTATAATGAGTATGGTAGAAAGAGATGGGATAGGGAACAAGATCTTAACTAAATATAAGTCAAACAGATCGGAAAAATAGTCGAATCTGAGATTTTTTGGAAAACGGGTTAAACAAATAAATAGAAAAAACAGGCGACACGAATGCCGCCTGCTTGAATAACTATTGATTACTTGATTTCATCAATAAAATTAATCGCATAGCCAATGTAGTTGGCTGGCGTCATCGCTTTCAGACGCTCTTTTTCGCTTTCTGGAAGTTCTAAACCATCGATAAACTGTTTCATGCCTTCAGCGGTAACGCGTTTACCACGAGTTAATTCTTTCAGTTTTTCATACGGTTTTTCGATGCCATAACGACGCATTACTGTCTGGATTGGCTCCGCTAACACTTCCCAGTTTTGATCTAATTCATCCAGTAAGTGCTGTTCATTAACTTCTAATTTGTTCAAGCCCTTCATTGTGGATTGGTAAGCAATCAGGGCATAGCCTAAACCGACACCTAAGTTACGCAGAACGGTTGAGTCAGTTAGGTCACGCTGCCAGCGAGAAACTGGCAATTTGCTTGCTAAATGACCTAATACCGCGTTTGCTAAACCTAAGTTACCTTCTGAATTTTCGAAGTCGATAGGGTTAACTTTGTGTGGCATGGTGGATGAGCCAATTTCACCGGCAATGGTTTTTTGCTTAAAGTGGTTTAAAGCAACATAGCCCCAGATATCACGGTCAAAGTCCAACACGATAGTGTTGAAACGCGCCACACAGTCAAACAGTTCTGCGATATAATCGTGTGGTTCGATTTGGGTTGTGAACGGGTTCCATTGAATGCCCAGTGAGGTTACGAATGTTTCACTGAATTCGTGCCAGTTAACCTCAGGATAAGCGGCAATGTGGGCGTTATAGTTACCAACGGCACCATTGATTTTACCTAAAATTTCCACTTGCTCTAACTGGCGGTATTGACGCTCTAAACGGTACGCAACGTTAGCAAATTCTTTACCAATAGTGGATGGTGTTGCTGGTTGCCCGTGAGTACGTGACAGTAAAGGTAAAGTACGGTATTCGTGCGCCATCGCTTTAACTTTATCAATGATTTGACGCCATTGTGGTAGTAAAACCTCTTCACGAGCGGTTTTCAGCATTAAGGCATGGGACAGGTTATTGATGTCTTCCGACGTACAAGCAAAGTGAATAAATTCAGAGACCGCATGCAGAGCAGGGATGTGCGCCACTTTTTCTTTCAGGAAATATTCTACTGCTTTAACATCGTGGTTAGTTGTGCGTTCAATTTCTTTGATACGCATTGCATCTTTTTCGCAGAAGTTCGCGACGATTTCATCTAAGTAAGCGATTGCGTCAGCATCAAATGAAGGAACTTCTTTGATTTGAGCGGTTGCAGCCAGTTTTTGCAGCCAGCGAACTTCAACTTGCACACGAAATTTCAGTAAGCCAAACTCACTAAAAATAGTGCGTAAAGCGCTGACTTTATCACCGTAACGGCCGTCAATCGGGGATACAGCGGTCAGTGAGGATAATTCCATTGGTAGCAACTCCAGATTTATAGGTGAGACAAAATTTGTTTCGCCTGATTAGACAGACGGCTTCGAGAAAACATCAGTTGGAGGCGACTTCCACCAACTTGCTGCCAGAGAACTGCACAGCGAATACCTGCGAGCAATGTGGCTCTAACTTTGGCTTGAACAACGGTATTTTTCAGAATATCAGGGGAGCCGGTCACTTGAATTCGAGGACCTGCTGGGCTGACTACATCCACATAAATTCCGGCGAGTGCGTTAAAAACACCTTCAGACATCGGTTCGAAATAGCTAGCTTGACGCTCAAATTGCTCAATTCGTTGACCGAGTTGGTTCATGGCATTGTCATCTTTACTTAAGTGGCGTTCTAGCGCCATGATGCTAAGCATATAGCGGGTCATCTCTGCAGAGATCCCACTATTACCCCCGGTTAACATGCCAAGCAGGGCAGTTAAACCGGTTTTTAAATTCGCTTCGTCATTACCGAATACATCCAGTGTGGTGGATGGATTCATGTTGGTCAGGCTATTGACCATGGTTTTACCATCTTGCTCATTAAAGGTGCCTTCATGAGCGAGCTTTTGTACCATCAAACTTGCTTGGCAGATACCCGCTAAGGCTAGCGTGATATCGTAATAGTTTTTAGCCACATTTACTCCTGAATACGGGCTTCAATAACGCCGCCACCGAGGCAGACTTCGTCGATATAAAATACCGCAGATTGTCCCGGAGTAACAGCTGCAACCGGATAATCGAAAGTGACTTGGATTTTCTCGGCGCTCAATGGGGTGATTGTACAAGGGATATCCGCTTGACGGTAACGGGTTTTCACCACGCAGCGCAATGGCTCAGTTAATGTTTGTCTATCAACCCAATCTAATTGCTGAGCAATTAAGCCTGTAGACATTAAACGTGGATGCTCATGACCTTGCGCTACAATCAATTGATTTTTTTCAACGTCTTTATCGACTACATACCATGGCTCTTCAGAACCGTCTTTGGTGCCGCCAATGCCTAACCCTTTACGTTGACCTAATGTGTGGTACATCAACCCTTCGTGCTGACCAATGGTTTCACCGTCAACGGTGACGATTGGACCTGGTTGAGCAGGGAGATAACGTCCGAGGAAATCGCGGAATTTACGCTCACCAATAAAGCAGATTCCAGTAGAATCTTTTTTCTTCGCAGTCACTAAGCCAATTTCTTCAGCGATGCGACGTACTTCAGGTTTTTCTAATTCACCCACTGGGAATAAGCTTTTTGCCACTTGTTCATGGCTGAGGGTATACAGGAAGTAGCTTTGGTCTTTATTATTGTCTAAGCCCCGTAATAGCTGGCTTTTGCCATCAACATCACGGCGACGCACATAGTGACCCGTTGCAATATAATCTGCGCCCAGATCTTCGGCAGCAAACTCTAAGAACGCTTTAAATTTGATCTCTTTGTTACACAGAATATCTGGGTTTGGGGTACGACCGGCTTTGTATTCTTCTAAAAAGTGTTCGAATACATTGTCCCAATATTCAGCGGCAAAGTTGATGGTGCGCAGTTCGATACCGAGTTTGTCGCATACCGCTTGTGCATCTGCAAGGTCAGTCGCCGCGGTGCAGTATTCTTCGTTATCGTCTTCTTCCCAGTTCTTCATAAACAGACCGACCACCTGATACCCTTGCTGCTTGAGCAGGTAAGCGGAAACGGATGAATCAACACCACCGGACATACCGACGATGACCTTAATTTGGCTGTTATCTGATTTGGTACTGTTATTTGACATGGGAAATAGTCTCAATGCGGAAAAATCAAGCCCCATACTTTAGCACGTTGCCCCCTTATTGCACCAGCGTTAGGAGAATAATGTTATTCGTAATGCTCTCCGAAGGCGGCCAAAACGCTCAAAGGATAGCGAGTACCTTCTTGGTAGCAGCGGATACTTTGGGCCACTAAAGGGGATCGAAGGCATTGGCTAGTCAGGATGTCTTCCGCGCTAACCCAATGACAAGCGCTGATATCATCATCGTGGGGATGGGTTTCGCAAGGGGCATCCAGTTCAAGGGCGAATAAGACGCGAATAAATTGGGTTTTATCGGGGGCTATCCATTGGTGAATTTTAATTAATGTCTGAGGCTCACCAATAATGCCCGTCTCTTCATAGAGCTCGCGAGCCGCAGCTTGTACTAACGTTTCATCGGCTTCAAGGTGTCCTGCGGGTTGATTCCATGTGGGGTTATTATTTATCCACTCTTCAACCACTAAAAAACGCCCTTTGGCGTGGACAATGGTGGCAACAGTAACATTGGGTTTAAACAACAGTGACCTCCTTCCATTCGCCGGAAGATAAGTTATCGAGCGTAAAATTTCCCATGGCGTAGCGTATTAATCGCAATGTGGGAAAACCAATATTGGCAGTCATTCGACGAACTTGTCGATTTCTTCCTTCATAAAGCGTGATCTTTAACCAAGATGTGGGAATGTTCTTACGCTCACGGATCGGTGGAACTCGTACCCATAACCATTCTGGCTCACTGACTAACTCGATGCCTGCGGGTAGGGTAGGTCCATCATTTAGGGTTAATCCCTGACGAAATTTTGCGAGGGCGCTTTCATCGGGGATACCTTCTACTTGAGCATAGTAGATTTTTCCTGTTTTTTTCTGCGGTTGGGTAAGCTGAGCTTGTAATTTTCCATCATTAGTGAGGACTAACAGACCTTCACTGTCTCTATCCAAACGCCCAGCAGCATAAACATCAGAGATGGGAATATAGTTTTTTAACGTTTCCCGCCCTTGCTCATCCGTAAATTGCGGGAGTACATCAAATGGTTTATTGAAAATAATCACTTTGCGCGGCTGGGTTGGGCGTGCCACGCGAGAAGATGAATTCGTTGCCAATGAACGACGTTGCTTTGAATGTGGTGCAGTTTTCTTAGTATGCTTGCGATTAGGTGCGTTCATAATACTTTTATTGAGAGTCATTCATGTAATGGGCAATAGAATAGCGATATTTTGGCGATAAAGTAAGGCTGTTTGGGTGGGTTATTTAAGGGAGGGATACGAGCAATCAGCAGGTAGCTCTCCCTAATTTATCGGATATTGACTTATGGCTTACTGATTTATTTCATCGATAAAACGAGAGAAAGCGATAAATATTTTCTCTATCAAATGCACACAAAGAATGTATTCTTCATCCGTATAATTAATGGTATCAATTAATTCTGCATCACTGCCCATCGCATGACCAGATTCGTGAGCCAAATGAAGATCACCGCAATATTTAAGTGGCGCAGGAGATAATTTAGCGATTTGATTAATGTACGTAAAGAATACGCGACCCGTTGCTTCCATGCTTTCAATGACAGCTAAGCGAATTTTGGCAGGTTGATTGACGATGGCACTGATTAATTCATAGGTGAGCTTACGGTTAGCTTCCATTTGTGGCGACCATAACCATACTAAGGTATCCGTAAAAAGTTGTGGCTCATTCATACGCAATGTGCGGAGATCATCGATATACCAATACCAATGATCCGAATCTTCTAACGCATGATTATTCACCGCAATTTCTAAATCATCTTGAGGATTTTCAAAGGGAAGAATGTATTTATTAATGTCTCCAAACGTCAAAATAAAGAAAGCTATTTTGGGTAAGAACGCCAGTGACTCCTTGATGGGTAACGATGGGTTAATAGGATTGTGAAAAAAAGGATGCTGTGAAAATGCTTTTTGTTTGAGATTGATTAAGTCTGATAACTTTTCCATATATTCACCTTTCATATTATCTTGAATTAATAATTATATTTTTAATAAATAAAAGTTTATCTTTCTTAATCTATTATGGTGTTTCATTATTTATCTAGATAGAATTCAATCAAATTAGCAATAATCTAAAATTGTTTAAAATCAATGCGGTTTCGGTTTACGTGCATTAAAACCATTAAGTGCGAATAATTTAATTAAATCTATTAAATCATAAAGATAATATGAGAATATATTAATTTCTGTGAGCAGTACGAATGTTTGGATAAGGTATTTTAGATAAGCTATGGAATAAGGTCGTTCAGTATTTAGGTTGTGATTTAGCTTAGTATTTAACTTTTTAGAGTGTTAACATTTTTTTTAATATCATGATTATATTGAATTTGTTTTGATTTTATTGAGTGTTTGGACACGGAGATAATGCGTTAAATGCGATCTGTATACAAGCTTAGCTTAGTAATCATTGGCGTTCGACGCAGATTGCAGTAGTATTGACAGGTCTCTTACAAAAAATTAACAAGCAAAATACGCAAGTGAAGGAGAGGTTAATGGATAGCAAAGTAGTAGTTCCGGCAGAAGGCGCTAAAATTACCATTGATGCAAAAGGCAAATTACACGTTCCGAACAACCCAATTATCCCTTTCATTGAAGGTGACGGTATTGGGGTTGATGTCACTCCAGCAATGTTAAAAGTTGTCGATGCAGCAGTTAAAAAAGCCTATAACGGTGAGCGTAAAATTTCTTGGATGGAAATTTATACTGGCGAAAAATCCACTCAGTTATATGGTAAAGATGTTTGGTTACCTCAAGAAACTCTCGATTTAATCCGCGATTACCGCGTTTCTATTAAAGGCCCATTAACCACACCAGTTGGCGGCGGCATTCGTTCCCTCAACGTTGCACTTCGTCAACAGCTTGATTTATACATCTGCCTACGTCCAGTTCGTTACTACAAAGGCACACCAAGCCCAGTTAAACAACCTGAACTCACTGATATGGTGATCTTCCGTGAAAACTCAGAAGATATCTATGCAGGTATTGAGTGGAAAGCGGGCAGTGCAGAAGCAGATAAAGTGATCAAATTCCTGCAAAACGAAATGGGCGTAACGAAAATTCGTTTCCCACAAGATTGCGGTATTGGTATCAAGCCATGTTCTGAAGAAGGTACAAAACGTTTAGTTCGTGCAGCGATTGAATATGCTATCGATAATAACCGTGATTCAGTGACTTTAGTTCATAAAGGCAACATTATGAAATTCACTGAAGGTGCATTTAAAGATTGGGGTTACCAATTAGCACAAGAAGAATTCGGTGGTGAATTAATCGATGGCGGTCCATGGGTTAAAATCAAGAATCCAAAAACTGGCAAAGATATCATCGTTAAAGACGTTATCGCGGATGCATTCTTACAACAAATCCTGCTGCGTCCAGCAGAGTATGATGTTATCGCGTGTATGAACCTGAACGGTGACTATATTTCTGACGCATTAGCGGCACAAGTTGGTGGTATCGGTATTGCACCGGGCGCAAATATTGGTTCTGAATGCGCGCTGTTCGAAGCGACTCACGGTACGGCACCGAAATATGCAGGCCAAGATAAAGTAAACCCAGGTTCTATCATTCTGTCCGCAGAGATGATGCTGCGCCATATGGGTTGGGTTGAAGCGGCAGACTTAATCGTTAAAGGTATGGAAGGCGCAATCGCGGCTAAGACCGTAACTTACGATTTCGAACGTCAATTAGAAGGCGCTAAATTACTGAAATGTAGCGAATTTGGCGACGCAATCATTAAACACATGTAATTTATTACGTAGTGTGATTAATAACGGGAACTTAATAGTTCCCGTTTTTTATTGTAACATTTGAAACGGTTATCAAAAAGTTATCAAAACGAATTATCAAAACCAATCAAAATAGTGATCGTTAAATAACTACTTTCACCCAATTCTTACCCCGGTCATCATTATATTTATCGGTCATTCTTTGCGATTTATGACCCAGCAAATTTTTAGTGTTTATCCCTTGCTCGCGATAGAGCCTTTCAGACAAAGAACGTTGTTCATGAAATGAAGCTGGCGTTCCTTCACCCCAATCAATATCAGTTTTATTTCGCGCTTTTTTAAAATTTGTTGTTATTGTATTTGCTGTGACTTGCTCACCGCGATTTGCTTGAGAAGTTGTATGGAAATAATGGATAAGATACTGACTGACAACGCGGTCACGACATCTTGAAATAACTTCTCTCAATGACATATTCAATGCATCAGATTTTAGCGCTAATGGAATAGCTAATTTACTCCCAGTCTTTTCTTGTGTGATATGTAAATGGTCATCCCAAATATCACTAAACTTCATTGCTGAAATATCGCCAAGTCGTTGTCCGGTAATTACTGCTAATAGCATCGCATTGCCTAAATACTTATGCTGTTTATCAGCAATATCAAATATTTTTTGCCATTCTTCCAAGTTTAAGCGCTGGCGGGTGATCCGTCGTTTTGGCTGCTTAGTGGCGAGTGCAGGGTTATATCCTGGTGGAACTTCACCAGCATGTTGTGCCTCTTTAAACACATCGATTAATACGGATCGAATAACTTGTGCCATGCGATGTTGGCCATTAGATTTATATTCATCGAGTATTGATGCGATATCTCTCGCATCAACTGCTGGCAAAGGCTTCATTGCGAGAGAGTGGCGCATTAGGTCCACAGGTTTTCTTTTTTGCTTATATGTGTTTTGTTTTATATCACCGTCAGCAAGGCGCTCTTCTTGTATTACCCAGTAGCGATCTAGCCAAGTGTTTACGGTGATCTCTTTACCTTTAATTCTTGCTACTCTATCGCTGATCGCCATGACTTGACGGCTGCGTTGTTCCGCTAATCGGTTATTAGCTTCAATAGCAATTTCACGGGCTTCAGCCTCATTGTCACCGAGTGCATGATATTTGCCAGTTATAGGGTGGCGATAACGCCAATAAACCTTGTTAGCTTTTCTGCTAAATAGTGGATAGAGATTAGGGATGTTGACGTTATTTTTACGTGGACGGGCAGCCATCGTTTAAAATCCTTTGTAATTTTGGGTTATCACTCTTATTGATAACCGGTGATGTCAAATTACCGACTAAGTCGGCATCTTCCCTCACGCGCCAAATACCACCTTCTTTTTGTGCTGGTGGATAGAACAAGCCACTCCTAGCATAGCGTTGTAATGTCCCCAGTCGAGGAGGGCGACTTCTATAACGTTCGCTCGCCCATTCCTCCAAAGTTAGCATTTGCATAATTACCTCCACATTCTGCCGCATACAGATTAAGTATATTTTAGCCACAATATAAATAAGACCACTGACAGTAATTAAGCACATATTTACCCGTATGGACTGATGCCAATGGTCTTATTTATATTTAGAAAAAAGAGGCGGCATGGCACCGCCAAAAATAAAACACCAATAGAGATGATAATGAGAGCCTGAACTAACTTAGCCACATCAGGCGGCTGTGGTATTCTTGGAAGCCCTACACAACCAAGAGAATTTAAAATGTCAAAATACACTAATCTTTTTAATAAAATACAAGAAGCTGTCTACCCTGCATATGGAACAAAATATACGTATGGGGTTCTTCAAGAAAATAACAAAACTCATTTAGCTAAAGCTCATAGTTATCTAATTTTATTACTAGAAATAATAATTCATGAACATAGGGCTAAATATGCAACTGCTTTTGCTTCAATTAAGGGTGTTGAAGCATTAAAACACAAATTGCTTATTGATAAAGTTGCTTCTATTCATGAGCTTTCTGACATTTCGTTAGAATGCATTGTTTTTGCTCTACTGAAAGACCTTCGGCTGGAAAATCTCCCTTTGTCAGCCCAGACTGGCTTAGAAAAAATAAAGCTAACTGAGACAGGTGATGACATTGACTTAGGTCTCGCTTTAAATTGGAATCTGGGTGATGGACAAATGATTCTTTCTCAAGATTAACATCAAGACTTCCAAGCTGAGTCATTAGGCCATCTATACCCCTTGATATTGCCCTAATTGCATATAGTTTGCCTTCGGCCTTATTTAGGCTTGTAGTTAGCCAATCAACTATTTCTCCAGAGGATAAATTAGCGGTATAGATAAAAGGCTCATCACCATAGGGCAGTGCTTGCTGCCCTTCATTTTCCATAGTTGAATTTAAGGCAACTTCACCGCTTGCAATGGCTCTAGTTTCTGGCTTACTAATATTTTTTGTGTCAATGGTAAATTGAGAAATAATTGCTTCACCAAGAAGATCCGCATTGTCACCAGCTAAAACTTCAATAGCTTTATTCAAAAATGATAATGCGCCAATCGTATTGCCATTATTCACGTCATAAAAAGAAACAGGAGCGCCATTAACAACAAGCTCAATTATCTTTTTGTTTTTCCTAGTTAATTTACTCATACCAATTACCCCACAAAATTAAATCAACTAAGCACTAATAGTGACTTTACAGCGTTCGGTTTGCTCGAAAATCTCATCATCGAGCTTTTCAATCTTGCGCTGCAGATCTTCTTTTTCTTGCTCGTACAGAGCCTGTTTAGCCTTAAGCGAATCTAGCGTTTTAAATTCAGCGGCCTTTTGAAGGATCCATGCCTGCGCATCTTCCTGCGACATTGGCACGCTAAAGGTTACGATTGGTTCATTTGAATTGAGTTGCATGAGTTTTTCCCATTCCTTGTGTGAAATAAGAATGCAACTAAAAGTAGATTATGTCAACAACTAAAAGTAGAAAATGACAGCAAAATAAAACCAGCTATTGCTGGCTTATTGAATTATGCGAATTGTTTTAACGACATAGGTAAGCTTCGAATTAATTTTCCATGAAAATATAATTCATGCATTTCATGGTCTTCAATATAGAAGGGTGGGTAAAATTCATTATCAGACATAACAGCTAACTTTCTGCCTTTAACTCTTTGTAATCTCTTTATAAATGTAGACCCTTCAAAGTTAAAAACATAAATACCATCACCTGTAAATTGCTCAATTCTGGTATCTATAAAGAGCAAATCTTTTGGGTTCAGTGTTGGTGACATGCTATCACCATCAGCATTTATAATTACGACATCATCAAGACTATTTCTACCGAAAAGTTCATAAACCCTTTCTTTGGGAATTTCGATAGAGCGGATTATCTCAGGAAATGGGTTATTGATGTAACCACTCCCAGCAGACGCAAATGCTTCGATTTGCCTCACTGTTACCGTGTCACTTTCTTGTTCTTCGCCAAAGCTTCCATATATATCAACGCCATAATCGAGATAAACAGGTGTGGAATGTACCGTATTTGCTACTTGTTCCATTTTGTCATCTCTAGGCTTTGCAGTTCCAAGCGTATAGCGTCGAGCCATTTCATAGGAAACACCGACATTCTCAGATAGCTGTTTAACATCAACACCAGCATCTCTCATGCGCTCAGTAAGTCTCTTAGCGAAATCACTGTATTTTGTTTTTTCTACCATAAGTAGAAGTCTATCTCGCACTCTAAGTATTGTCATTTCTATTTTAAGTTGCTTGTAGCCTCTACTTAAAGTAGTATTTATTCTATTCTTAATCGGAGAAGAAAAATGAATAAAGAAAATATTACAGAGAGAGCAATTAGAGCCGCTGGTGTCCCGTCTTCCGTCTCACGTTTATTCGGTTTTAATTCCCCTCAATCAGTTTTTAATTGGATTAAAAACAACAAAGTTCCTGCGGAGCGTGTAATTCAACTCTGCAAAATGGGAGGGTGGGAAATTTCTCCGCACCAACTTAGACCTGATCTTTACCCAAATGAGCTTGATGGTTTACCAAACAGTACCAAAACCAATTAACTGAGTTAACTACAAACAAAACAACGGAATTGTAGATATGTGCAAACAAACACTAAAAGAAGTCGTGAAAGAAATGTGCAAAGCATTCCCCGGTGGACGTTCAGCGATGGCGGGGGCTTTGGGGGTATCTGAAACCACTTTCAACAATAAGCTGTATGAAAAGAATGGTTGCCGATTCTTTGAGCATGACGAATTAGAGGCAATAGAAGAATTGTCGGGAACTAAGTTGCTGGTGGAGTATCACCTAGATCGCCATGGCATGACAGCGATGGAACCCATTGAAGCTGAAAAACTCGATCAGGTTGAGCTGTTTGATATTCGAATGAAGCTTGGCGCAATGCAGGGCGCGCTTGCCGTTTTAATTCAAGAAAGCATAGCTGATGGCATTTTAACTGGCGATGAAATCACCGCGATAAACAAAAAATCTCAAAAGGTTTTTGCTTATGCAAAGCACTTTATTGATTCACTACCTGTTGTTTATGGGGTTAAAGCGTAATGACCAACTTTAGGAAGGTTGACGCTCAGGATATGCGGTCCCGAGCGTCGGTGCTAATAACAACTTTTGTGGAGCAACTACTAGCATGAACAGTGTATGCCAAATTCAACCAATAAAGCAATTTAGATGCTTACCAGTCTCGAAACAAGGTTCGCTTCAATATGTAGAAATCATAACGTCAGCAGATGAGTCGGGCAACTACCAGAGAAATGAGAAATTGGTAGATATCGCTGAGTTGAGAAGTGACTGGGCTAACTTTTACTTCAATAGCAAAGGCGAGGCACATGACTGATGAAGATCCAAATAATCTCAATCGCATTTATCTCGACAAGCGCGGCATTCCTGTTCGTGTTGTTCGTTATGACCGGGAAAAAATGTGGGTCATTTACATGCGAGAAGGCTATGAGCATGAATGCTTTGCTCCGTTATACAAATTTAAAGATGAATTCAGAAGAGTCGAGTAGGTAGCAACTATGAGCGTAAAACTATCAAGTTATGTTTGGGATGGCTGTGCGCCAGCAGGTTTGAAGATAACCTCGGTTGCTATCATGGCTCGTCTCGCTGACTTCTCAAACGATGAGGGCGTGTGCTGGCCATCGGTACCGACAATTGCTCGTCAAATCGGTGCGGGTGAAAGCACAGTACGTACCGCTATCAAAGATTTAGAAAAAGATGGTTGGTTATCAAGAGAAAAGCGCCGTAAAGGTAACCGTAATGCGAGCAATATTTATCAGCTTAATGTTAATAAATTAGCTTCAGCAGCGAGAGCCGCATTACCTCAACAAGCAGAATCTGATACGTCAAATCCTGACGCGTCAAAATCTGTTGCATCAAAATTCGTCTCGCCAGAATCGAGCAAAAATAATCATTTTGACCCGTCAGAATCTGGGGGCGATCCGTTAGTAACTTCAAAACAAGATCCATCAGTAACTAACTCTTCGTCGCAGAATTCTAGCGAATCCAGCGACAAGCCTAAAATTGATTTTTTAAATCGTTACCCAGAGGCGGTGATTTACAGTCCTAACTTCCAGAAATGGGGAGCTGCGGATGACCTCAAGTGTGCTGAATGGCTGTTTAGCCGCAAGTGTGAAGTTTTCAAAGAGCTTGGGCTGCAAGAACCGAAAGAGCCTAATTTCACAGAGTGGGCTAACGATGTTCGCCTGATGGTTAGCCAAGACGGTCGCACCCACAAAGAGATTTGCCAATTCTACAAACGTGTTAGCCATGATGAGTTCTGGAAGAAAAACGTTCAGTGCCCAAGAACGCTACGTACCCAGTGGGATGATTTAACCCTCCGTTTAGCGGGTGAGCAAAAGGTTTCAATTGACCAAGTTCAGCGTGATGAGGCATTCACTCGCATCATCGGATCACATTCTAAGCCTCGAAATCGCATCGAAGAAATTGCGGCAGAGTTAGCAGGTAAATCAGGTGTGCGTCGAATGAGTGATTTTGTTGGACGCAAGGCATGGGCGGGTATTTGGCAACAGGCAGCAGAGCAAGCAGCGAAAGAGGTGATGGCATGATTTCAGCACAAAAGCGTCGGTATATTGAGTACACAACACATTTCAATGGTAGGGCTTTTTGCCGCGATGATCTTTTCAATGAATTCAACATGAAAAAACGGGCTGGAGCGACAGCTATCATCAAATCTTTATTGAACTATGGATTGATTTATCAAGATCAGGACGGGCTTTATCGTGTATCTGCTAATTGTGAGCAAATGCTAAAAGAGGGGAAATTTCGTTCTCATGATTCCTCTGCGAGTGCAAACGGGATTGCTGCTGAATCTGCTTTATTCGCTTTAGTTCGGAAATTTGATGCACTACTGGCTGGAGTCAGAGGATGAGCATATCACTCGTATTGCCATTTCCACCGAGCGTAAATGTATGCTGGCGTAATGTGAATGGCAGAACACTAATCAGTGAAAAGGGACGTAAATTTCGGGGGAGTGCGATTGTTGCTATATATGAGCAATTGAAGCGTAAACCGATAGCGATAACTGGACCCGTTTCTGTAAAGGTCAAAATGTATCCGCCAACAAATCACAAGCGAGACATTGATAACTATTTAAAAGCACCGTTTGACGCATTAACACATGCCAATATTTGGAAAGACGATGACCAAGTGAAGAGAGTGGAAATGGAGTGGTGTGAAGTTGTCAAAGGCGGTCGTTTTGAAATAACAATCAGTTTGCATGAAAGCGCAAGTGTGGTTGCGTATATGGGGGAATAGCATGAGTTATCAATGGATACTAACGCCAATACTGGTACCGGAAATTGGCGCTGTGATTTTTAAGCCAAGTATGCACATGAATACATTCAGCGGAAGAATGTTGCTGATGACTTTGCCCGCGGAATTAAAGCATAAACCATCAGGGCTTATCTCTCTTTCTCAGCAATACCTCAGCGACAAGTTGACTGAGATTGAAGCATTAACGCCAGTAATGAACTTAACGGTAGACGCCGAGCCACCAGCAAGCTTTATGAAGTTTCCGAAGCTACAGCGCTGGACTAGTAACGATTATCTGAAATGGGTTAAATCACAGCCTTGCTGCGTTTGTGGCGCCACAGCTGACGATGCCCATCATATTATCGGCTACGGACAGGGTGGCATAGGCACAAAGGCTCATGACTTGTTCACTATCCCATTATGTCGAGTTCACCACAGCGAGCTACACAAGGATCCGAAAGGGTGGGAACAAGAAAATGGTAGCCAGTTAGTTTTGTTATTTAAATTTCTCGACCGGTCAATCGGTTTGGGTGTATTCGGTTAATGCGTTGTGCGGAACGCAGTGGAGATTATTGCATGAGAGATATTCAGTTAGTTTTAGAAAAGTGGGCAGGCTGGGCAAGTAATAACCCTGGTGTAGATTATTCGCATATTGCAGCTGGATTTAAGGGGCTAATCTCAAATAAAGAAGCACCTAGGCTTTCATGTACTGATAATGATGGAATTATTATTGATAGTGTCATTGCTAAATTAAAAGCGGTTAGAAAAGATGAAGAACTAGAACTGATAGTTATGCATTATTTGTATGGTGTATCAAAGCGTGGCATTGCAAAAAAATTAAAGGTTAGCGAGGGTCGAGTTCGCCAAATGATGCAAGTAGCGGAAGGGTTTGTTGATGGGTGTTTAGCCATGATTGGTGTAGTTTTAGAAATGGATAGTGAAGTTATGGGGAAACAAAACACAGTGGATAGTGAAAAAGTATTAGTGCGCTACGCAAAATCAATGCTAGTGTGATAAGAGTGAATACGTTGTCACCTAACTTATAGAATGAAACCTCGCTTAAAGTGAGGTTTTTGTTTATCATCGCTTTGTATTTCATTACAGAGAAGAGTGATATGAATTCTAATTTTCTAGCTGAAAATTTTGACAATATAAGTAAATCATTAGAGAGAACAAATGAAGAGAAATTTGTTAAGTTAGCTTCTCTATTAATGACGGATTCCTTCAATAAAACTAATAATTCTAGTGAGCTATTAAGAGATCTTTATAAGTACATAAATGATGTAGTAAATTGCATAGATGAAAGTAAAATTGCAATAGAAAATATATGTAAAGTTTCTAATGTGTATGACCAGTTGCATCGTGGGGATAATGAAGGTGATGCTGAATATTTAATGTGGGCATATATAGTTTTGGTGAGATTTTTAATTGAGTACACATATAGAATGGTTGATACTTATTTAATGGAGAGAATGACGCATGCAATAGATGATTATCATGGAATGAATGTCATTTTTAAAAATATACAAAAGCATGGGTTTAAGTTTTTTTATCTATATGTTAAAAATGAATACACATCGAAATTGATTCAATCAGATTTTATCGATGTAAAAAATAAAATTGGAAAACTAACATCAATAGAAAATAAAATAGATCTCGCAATTAATAAGAGCGAAGAAATTTCTATTAAGTATTCAAAGTTACAACATATCGATAATGAATATTTTAAATCTTTTAGAGATAAACTATCAGAAGCTAGCATTGAATTAGAATCAAAGATATTTGAAAAAGTAAAAATAATTGAGGATTTGGATAAGAAAGTCAATAGAACAAATGATAACTTAACAATGAAAGGGTTAAGTGGAGCATATGGAGACTTGAGTGATATAAAAAACAAAGAGAAAAGAAAAGCTCTATTTGTGCTTATTTTATCAATTATTGGTGTTCTTTCTCCATTAGGCATTAGAATTCTTACTATTTTCTTAGGTATTGACTACAGTATTTATGAGTATATCCTAACAGGTACAGCGACTTTGATTTTTATTTATTATTTTAGAGTTGCATTGATAAATTATAATTCAATTAAAACTGAACTTAATCAAATAAATCTAAGAACTGCACTTTGTAAGTTCATTCATGGGTATGTAGAATTTTCGCAGAGAAATAACAATCATGATTCATTATCTAAATTTGAAAGCTTAATATTTTCAAATATTGTTCCAGATGATAAAAATATACCAGCAACCCTCGATGGATTAGAGCAATTAGCTAAACTTATCGGCGCTTTAAAAGCAAAATAAATTTATCTAAACTGATTATAAGAAGCTGCGCATTGCGTGGCTTTTTTCGTATATAGCCTCAGCAAATCAAACCCAACATGTTTAATTACTGCAATGACATTGCTGGTGGCTACCTATTAACTAAACATTGGAACACTCCGCAGGGGGTGGAATTTCTATCACTTAAAATTCAACATAGGAAAATGAATGATCACTATCGAGGAATTAAAGCGATTACTTTCTTACGACCCTGATACTGGAGTATTTACATGGAAGGTTGATGTATCTAGTAGGGTCAAGAAGGGGGTGGTGGCTGGAACTAGCGATTCTTTTGGCTATGGACGGATATTTATAAAAGGTAAGAGCTATAAATCACATCGACTAGCTTGGGCGTACTCATATAACGAATTTCCAAATGGTGCCATTGACCACATTAATGCCAACACATCAGATAACCGAATTTCAAACCTACGTATCGTAACTCAGCTAGAAAACACAAGAAACTGTCGAATTTCTAAAAACAATACATCAGGTGTGAAGGGCGTTTACTGGGATCGGCAGAAAAGGAAATGGAGGGCTCAATTTAGAGCCGATGGAAAAAATAAGGTGGTAGGGTATTTCACCGACTTAAATATTGCAAAAATTGAGATTATTAAATCTCGAAATGAGTGCCATAAAGAGTTTGCCAGACACGACTAATACAAAGTCTTAATTCAAACCTACACCTATTCTGTAATAGGTCTCCTCACCCCAATTTGGGGGATTCGGTATGCGTATGCACGAAAAATACTCTAGCCCCTTTTCTTATGCTCTTGGAGTTATCACCACTGCTGCTGGGGCGTTATCGTTAGACCAGTGGGCAGTGCTCATTGGGATCATCTGTACAGTCGCTACATTTTTAGTGAATTGGTACTACAGGCGAAAAGAATACAAATTCAAAGAAAAGAGCAATGTAAAGGATAGTAATTTGTAACAAGTATTTCCTCCAGCTTAGGTATGTGATTTAGAAGCAAAAAGTGACTAAATTGCTTATTTTGAAACAAAGGTTGATTTTTTTGATACAAAGTAACTGAAATCTGAAACGATTTGTTGTATATTTGATACGGTTTATTGTTATTAATCGTGCAAATTTTTTTGGGGGTGCTGTGGATTTTTTATCTGAGGTATTGAAGATTATTGATGGGGCTTTAAAGGCCAATGCTAGCATGGCAAAAGATTATGCAGGGTTACTAGCAGATAAGCTTGAGAGTAAAGGAGAAAAAAAACAAGCGACAATGATCAGGGAGCGCCTGTTGAAGGCTCCAAAAGCATTAATTGAAGCGCAAAAGGCCGATAGGGGCATAAGTATAAGTGCACCTCCAATTGATGGAGATAGCAGGCTGCATACTGTTGATATTAGCCACCCAATACTTGAAATGACTGATTTATATCTTCCTAGTGCAATTGAAAATCGAGTTAACGAATTTTTGCTTAATATTCAGCATTATGATGAGTTCTTGAAGGTGGAGGCTGCTCAACCTAATAGATTGCTTGTGTATGGTGAACCAGGAACAGGGAAAACACAAATGGCAAGATGGGTTGCTGCGAAATTGAAAGCAACACTTCTAACAGTACGGTGCGATACCTTAATTAGTAGTTTATTAGGCCAAACAAGTAAAAATCTGAGGCAAGTGTTTGAATATGCCCAACAATTCCCATCGGTACTTTTTTTGGATGAGTTTGATGCTTTAGCTGGTGCAAGAGGAAATGAAAGGGATATTGGTGAGTTACAAAGAGTAGTTATTTCTTTGCTTCAAAACATTGACTCTTTACCAAATGATACGATCTTAATTGCTGCAACAAACCATGATAAGTTATTAGATCCTGCAATTTGGAGACGTTTTCAATTTCGAGTAAATATGCCATTGCCTGATATTAAGTTACGGGAAGAGCTATGGAAAAAGTTTCTAGGTGTGATGGTTTCAAAAGAATTTAATTTCCATGATTTAGCATATAATTCTGATAATATGTCTGGGGCAACAATTGAACAAGTAAGTATTGATGCAAAAAGAGATGCTATCATAGATAGATCACAATTCATTAATGAAAGTAAACTATATCGTCGATTATATTTAGCAAAAGCTTTAACCTTAGGTGAAAGCCTTAGCACTAATGAAGATGAAATCTTTTATTTGAGGAGTATGGATAAAAAAAGATTTTCTTTAAGAAATCTATCATCTTTATATAGTATTTCTACTAGGGCTATTACTAATATTTTAAAGCAGGATGGTATAGATGAACAGAGAAAATCAAAGGGCTAATTTAAATAATCCTTTTATAAATATTCCATTTTCAAGAGGAGATTTGGGAGCTATAGAAGGGGGGGGAGGAGGAAGAAAATTATTTACACCTATCACATATCAGTACCGGAATTCATTAATTAGTGAACTGAATCTTTCGAAGGAAGTTTTGTTGCCACAGCTTGATGAATTTCCTAATGCCTTAGGGACACTAATTTTTAAATTAAGGGAGACAGCTATAGCAAAAAGCCATCGCCCAACGAAAGTAGCTTCTGAAGCTGGACTGCAACCAGCTGGACATGCAAATATTGATGAAATGCTAGTCGCTGCTCATATAGGGAGTTTTGACGCACTCGAATCAGTTATTCTCGATAGAGATATACAAGAAATAAATGCAAATTTAAGCGCTATAGAAAGTATTCTACCTTGGTCTAATGAAAGAAAAGTGCCTACGGGTAAAGACTCTATAATAAGTAGCGAAAGTTTTATTATAAGAATTTTTCAATATTTAGGGGCTGAAGCAACTCAATTAAATTATAGAAATGTTATTTCAATGCTACGTGATGGCGGGGTTAGCTATTCTGAAATTCCTCAATATCAAGGAGTCTCTATAATCAAAGTCAATAATATTGAAGGTATTGATTCTGAAGTCCTTGAGTCATTGATTAGTTATCCTGGTATAAAATATATTACTCCTGAACCTAAATATCATTGTTATCCTGTAAGTGGAGATAGAGAACGGGTAGATACAGAAATTAGATTTGAAGAGCCAGAGATAGACCTACCTATTGTAGCAGTCTTTGATACAGGAGTAAGCGGTAATGCTAGCCTACTTTCACCATGGATTATTGATAGAGATCCATATGTGTTACCTCCTGACACTAGGTTTGAGCATGGAACGATGGTGGCATCTTTAGTTGCAGGTGCTAGGCTGATTAATGATGAACACGTATCAATTCCTTCAACTAGAAGTCTAGTTTATGATGTTTGTGGATTAGAGGAGGATGGCTCATATGTTTCAGATTTGATACTGAGAATCTCGGAAGCCGTGGGAAAAAAATCTGATGTGAAAATATGGAATATTTCATTAGGTGGTGAGAGTTGCAGAACACAAGAATTTAGTGAGTTTGCAATAGCATTGGATAAATTAAGCGATCAGTATGGAGTACTATTTGTGATCGCTGCTGGTAATTATGTAGAGTTACCTCGCCGTTTTTGGCCTGTTTCTGATCCAAGCAACTATAATGACATAATATCTTCCCCTGCTGAGTCAATTAGAGCTTTAACAGTTGGTTCGGTTAATCATGTGAATGCACCAGCTACACAAGTTATTGCTGGTGAGCCTGCAGCGTATTCAAGAAGAGGTCCTGGCCCTGTGTACACTCCTAAGCCTGATGTGGTTCATGCTGGCGGTGGTGTTCACTACCCATGGAATGCAGGGATTGGAAGCTTAAAAGTAATTTCACCAAATAATACAATCGTTCATAGTTTTGGTACTAGTTTTGCAGCTCCGATAGTATCTAGTCTAGCTGCGCATACTTGGAAAGCGATTGATGAATCAGATGAGTTGAATGCTTCGCCTTCATTAGTCAAGGCATTAATTATTCATTCAGCACAGTTAACATCTCCAGATTATTCTGTAATTGATAGGCGTTATTATGGTTCAGGGATGCCTGAAGGTGTGTTGGAAACTTTATTTGATACAGATAGTAGTTTTACTTTAGTTTTCCAAGCTAATTTAGTTCCTGGAATGAGATGGAGAAAAGAAAACTATCCAATACCTGATTGTCTTTTAGTAAATGGTAAGTTTAAAGGTGAAATTATTATAACAGCTGTATACTCACCTCCAGTTGATCCAAACGCTGGAAGTGAGTATGTCCGCGCTAATGTCGAGCTCAGTTTTGGAGTGATAAATAACAACTCTATGACGGGTAAGGTTCCGATGGAAAATGAAAAATCTCAGTCTGGGTATGAAAAAGCTCAGATAGAGAGCGGTGGTAAATGGTCTCCAGTCAAAATTCATCGGGCAGTATTTAAAAAGGGAGTGGAGGGGGATAACTGGGGAGTTCAAGCAAAGGCAACTTTGCGAGCTTTTGAGGCACCTCTTATAGAACCTCTTAATGTAACTATTATTGTTACCCTACGGTCATTAGATAATGACCGTAGGGTATATACAGATGGCGTAAGAGCTTTATCATCTAAAAACTGGTTGAATCATACAATAGTTAATCGCGTACCTATTAATACCAACTAAATTTTTATTAATTGTAATAAAAAATAAGGCCTCATAATGTGAGGCCTTATTTTTTGGGCGATAAGTTATGTTAAAAGTATCAAATAAAGTAAAAAAAGCGGCTACTGGTGGGGTAATAGCTTTTACTGTTGCAATGCTTTCTTTCTTCGAGGGTGTCGAATACAAACCCTATAAAGATGTAGCTGGTGTATTAACAGTATGTTATGGACATACAGGCGCTGACATAATCCCCACTAAAACCTATTCCGAATCAGAATGTTTAGCTTTGCTTGAAAGAGACCTCAATAAAGTCAGAAAGGGTGTAGACCCGCTAATCAAAGTCGATCTCGACGATAACACACGAGCCGCTATTTATTCCTTTGCTTACAACGTAGGCACGGGTGCTTTTGCACGTTCTACGATGCTGAAGAAGCTAAACGCTGGTGATATCGCTGGTGCTTGCAATGAACTTAAACGATGGACATACGCAGGGGGTAAAGAGTGGAAAGGCTTAATAATGCGCAGAGAGATAGAGAATGCTGTATGTCTTGGAAGGTTCGCCTATGCATATCCACTTTCATTATCGGGATCCCCATCTTCTTGGCAGCTGGCGTATACGTACTCAGAGACAACACCTGCGGTGGCACTGACAATGTAAGTTTAGAAAAACGCTGTCAAAGTGCGGTCAATTACAATAAAGCCAAGCAGGTTAACTTATGAAGATAGATAACTCGTTTTGGCTTTTTTTAATGTTGGTTGCTGTTAGTTGGTTGGCATTAACGCTTTATGATAACAACACTGCAGTTAAGAGTGACAACGACAAGTTAAAGCAAGATAACATCAAACAAAGTGCAGTCATTGCCCGTCAGTCATTTCAATTCAATCGCTTCAATCAGATAGCAACAACAGCATACCGGAACGGCATTCAAGCTGATGCGAAAGCACAGGAGAAAATCATTGAATATAAAACGATACTCAAAGCAGAGTCTTCTTGTGATTCTCTTGTGCCTCAGCTTGTTACTGATGGCTTGTTCGAGTACACAAACGAGTTACGAGAGCGCGCAATGCGTTCCAATTCCATCGACGTTAACTAATTCAGTGGTACCGCCATTTCCGCCTGGCAGTGATGGTAAAACCCTATCATTCAAAGCGTCTGTATTGTGGAACAGATTATTGCTAGGAACGATAGATAAGGCGAATGAGCAACTTGAAGCCATTCGAGACATCGAGACGAACAGAAATAATAAATAACAAAGAGTAGTAGCTATCTTGACTCTTGAATCGTATTTAGTATCCATTTAGATATATCCGTTGACCTGTCATGGTACCACTGCTCATCGAGTACCTTAGGTAATTCATACTGTTTTTTTGACGGGAAATATTCTTCAGATGAATCATGAAATATAATAATATTTTGTTTTTTAATGGAAAAAGAAAATACTTCAGCACTAAGCTCTTTAACGGTGTTATCTAAAACACGATAAAACTTTATCTTTAAAATGATAGGGTCAGTATTGTTGTTATATGAATCTTTGTTGTTATCTAGCAAATCACCTTTTTGATATAAGAACATAGCCCCATAAAACACAGTGTGTGGAATATCGACACTTTTTGTTTTGGGGTGAACCCAGAAACCATAAACTGATTTGTTCTGGTAATTTTCGTATTCTGAAGAGCTACTACTAAATAATATAAGTCCTAAATGATTCGATAGATTACGAGCTACTGAGTTTGCTAAAGTTGAAATTTTTATTTTAGGTGTTTTTTTATTATATATTTCCTCTGTGATTTTAAAGTAATTACTATTTTCAAAGGTGTCAGTCATTTCCACTTCGCCAGTATATAAATACACTATTTTTACTCCTTGCAATTCTATGGGGTGAGATAAGTTAGAATAATAAACAGGATGCTACATTATTCAGTCACATATAGCCATCAACTGATCACTGATGGCTTTTTCATTTATGGAGATATCTATGCCCCCACGTATACCTCGCGCTTGTCGAAAACATGGATGCAACAAGACAACCACTGACCGTAGTGGCTACTGTCAAGAGCACATGAATACAGGATGGGAAAGCCACCAGCAAGGCAAGAGTCGCCATGAGCGCGGTTATGGCTCTAAGTGGGACAAGATACGTGCTCGTATTCTTAATCGTGATAAGCATCTATGCCAAGAGTGTTTGAAGTCAGGTAGACCAACGGAAGCCAAGACAGTGGACCACATCAAACCCAAGGCGCATGGTGGTACCGATGATGATAGCAACCTGCAAGCTCTGTGCTGGCCTTGTCATAAACGTAAGACCGCAAGGGAGAGGATTAAATGATATCAACAACAGCCGCTGTTGAAATATTAAACTCATTGTTAAGCGAAGATAGAAAAGCCATATCTTCACTAGCAACAAACTATGTTCAGTGCAAAAAAGAGCTAGGGGTAAATACAGCTGCTGCAGTAGGTATTGATGACGATAATAACTATTCAATAGGCATGGTCGGTGTTATTAACTCATTGGTCAATAATGGAAAAGTTGCAGCTGTTATTGGTGAAAATAGGCAGATTATTGAATTTATTGTTAAAAAATAAAGCAACCACAGGAAGCTATAACGGCATGGTAGGGGGGGGAAAATCTCTAAAAACTTTCGCCTAAAGTACCGCCGCCTTACCTTTTGTTATATCGCCGCAGGTTAGAAAACTTTTTTATGGGGATCCCCAGCGTTAATTAATAGGAGGTTTCTATCATGGCTGGACCACCTAAAACCCCGTCACATCTGCAATTGGTGAGGGGGAACCCATCAAAACGCCCCATTAATAAACAAGAACCAAAACCGCCGTCAGGGGTACCCCAAACACCGAAGTATTTTGATAAGTGGGGTAAGTATTGGTTCAAGAAAATGGGCGAAGAGTTAGATGCACTGGGTGTCATGAGCACACTCGATGCAAAAGCTCTGGAATTATTAGTTGAGGCATACGTTGAGTACCGGCATCACTGCGAAGTGCTCGATACTGAAGGTTATACCTACAACACAACGTCAATGACTGGCGACATTATCAAAAAAGCACATCCAGCGGCTGCAATGAAAGCCGATGTTTGGAAGCGAATCCGAGCTATGCTCAGTGAATTTGGCATGACACCTTCAGCAAGAACAAAAGTCAGTATCAAAGGCCCTGAGCAGGAAGATCCACTAGACGTATTTCTGAAAAAGCGCAAATGATGAATGGCAACCGTAGCAGATGGAATTCAGTACGCCGAGCAGGTCGTGGCTGGAGAAATTGTTGCGTGCGAATTGGTGCGCTTAGCGTGCCAGCGTTTTTTAAATGATATAGAGCATGGTCCTGAGCGTGACATCTATTTCATTGAAGATCGCGCACAGCACATACTCGACTTTTACAATTTTATCCCACATGTCAAAGGGGCATTTGCTGGAAAGCCGATTGATTTAATGCCGTGGCATGTCTTTATCTTGATTAATATTTTCGGGTTCGTGATCCCGTTAATTGATGAATTAACCGGTGAACAAGTTCTTGATGATGATGGTGATGCCATCCTTGTTCGTCGTTTTCGAACCGCATTTAATGAAGTGGCTCGTAAGAATGCAAAATCAACGCTCTCTAGTGGTATCGGTTTATACATGACAGGTGCTGATGGTGAGGGTGGTGCCGAGGTTTATTCAGCCGCAACAACTCGCGATCAGGCACGCATTGTGTTTGAAGATGCAAAAAATATGGTCAAAAAAGCGAAAGCAACGCTAGGTCGCTTATTTGATTACAACAAGTTAGCCATTTACCAAGAGCGAACGGCGTCTAAATTTGAACCACTTTCCAGTGATGCGAATAACCTCGATGGCTTGAACATTCATTGCGGGATAGTTGACGAGCTCCATGCTCATAAGACTCGCGATGTGTGGGATGTTCTTGAAACGGCAACGGGTGCACGATTGCAGTCGCTTTTATTTGCCATCACAACATCGGGTTTTAATAAAGAGGGGATCTGTTACGAGCTACGGGATTACGCAATTAAAGTTCTAACGGGTGTTGTTGATGATGACACTTTCTTTGCCATTATTTATACCCTCGATGAGGGCGACGATGATTTTGATGAATCCGTTTGGATAAAAGCTAATCCTGGGCTTGGTGTCTGTAAGCGTTTTGATGATATGCGACGTCTGGCCAAGAAGGCGAAAGAGCAAATTGCTGCTCGTCCTAACTTTCTCACTAAGCACCTTAATAAGTGGGTTAATGCTGAATCTGTCTGGATGGACATGAGTAAATGGGACGCCGCTCCAGCTAACGCACCTGATGATGAGTTGAAGAATTATCCTGTTTGGGTTGGTGTTGACTTGGCTAGCAAAATTGACGTTGCTGCAGCAATTAAGATGTATGAGGACGGGCAGGGAAAAACGCACATTAAGTGCAAATTCTGGATACCCGAGGATCGCATTGATACTGCACCGAAACACATCGCTGAGCTTTACCGGAAATGGGAAGATGCAGGTCACCTTGAATTTACTGACGGCGAAGTGATTGATCATGACATTATCAAAGACGATATCCTGAAGTGGTGTGAGGGTGATGATGTCCGTGAATTAGGGTTTGACCCATGGAGTGCAGTTCAGTTCTCTCGCCGGCTAGCGGAGGAAGGCGTTCCGTTAGTTGAGGTTGCTCAAACAGTTAAGAATATGTCTGAAGCCATGAAAAGTGTTCAGGCTGATGTGTATGCAGGTAAGTTCCACCACGATCACAACCCAATGATGGCTTGGATGTTGTCCAACGTCACCGTAAAACCGGATAGAAACGAAAATATCTTCCCTAACAAATCCACACCTGAAAACAAAATCGATGGTCCAGTTGCCATGTTTACGGCAAAAAGCCGTCAATTGGTTGGTGGTGGTGAGCCACAACAAAATTTATCCGATGTATTAGCGACTCGCGGGTTGCGTTCTCTCTAAGGAGATTCAATGAAATTTTTAACGATTACAGCCTTATTGGTTGGGATTGCGGGCGCCTGTTTACTGTCGTTTGGTGCTTGGTTGGTTTATCCCCCTATTGGCTATATCACTGCTGGGTTGTTATGCCTTTTATGGTCCTACTTAGTTTCTAAGTCGATGGATCAGCCGAAAAATGGTAAGGGGTAACTATGTTTTTTCCTGGTCTATTTCGTAAATCCAGTGAGGGGATGACATCTCATGAACTGAGTGAGCTTATCGGTCTTTCTTATAATACCTATTCAGGACGAAAGGTCAGCTCACAACTCGCCATGCAGCTAACAGCTGTATTCGGTTGCGTTCGCGTTCTAGCTGAATCAGTCGGAATGCTACCTTGTTCTTTATATGAGCAATTAGAGCGGGGGAATCGACGAGCTACCCGCGAACGATTGAATAAATTACTGTCAGTAAAACCTAATAACTATATGACTCCGCAAGAGTTTTGGGAGTTATTGATTGCCTGCTTATGCTTGAGAGGGAATTTTTACGCCTACAAAGTCTATGCATTGGGTGAGGTGATGGAATTATTACCACTTGATCCCGGATCGGTGGTGCCCAAGCTAAACAGCCAGTGGGAACCTGAGTATCAGGTGACGTTTCCCAACGGTGAGAGCAAAACATTATCACAGGCTGAAATTTGGCATGTTCGTATTTTTACATTGGATGGGTTAACGGGGTTAAGCCCTATTGCTTATTCCAAGCAAGCTATTGGTCTCGGTTTGGCAACCGAAGAGCATGGCGCCCGTCTATTTGGTAACGGTGCAGTGACTAGTGGCGTACTCCAAACAGATCAGGAACTTTCAGACCCTGCTTTTAACCGGTTAAAAAATGATTTTGAAGCGAATCATCAAGGGCTAACGAATGCCCATAAACCTATGATTTTAGAAATGGGGCTGAAGTGGCAGCAAATCAGTTTATCCGCAGAAGATGCTCAGTTTCTTGAAACGCGAAAATTCCAGCTCGAGGAAATTTGCCGTATTTTCCGCGTGCCACTTCATTTAGTGCAGAACACCGATAGGGCCACATTTAATAACATTGAAAACCTTGGGATCGGGTTTATCAATTACTCCTTGGTTCCCTACCTTATTCGTATTGAGCAGCGTATCAATATTGGTTTAGTCAAACCAAGCAAACACGGTATTTTCTATGCCAAATTTAATACAGGCGCACTGCTTCGTGGGGATATGAAATCTCGATTTGATGCCTATGCAACGGGTATCAACTGGGGGATCTATTCACCGAATGAATGCCGTGAACTGGAAGAACTTAATCCGCGTGAAGGTGGTGATATCTATCTCACGCCACTAAACATGACCACAAAGCCAGAATCCTCAAAACAGGAGGGAAAAACGCATGTCGATGATGACCAAACAACGACTTGATGTACCACTGAAAATTAAGTCAGTCAGCGACTCGGGAGAGTTTGAGGGCTATGGCTCGGTTTTTGGCGTGAAAGACAGCTACTCCGATATTGTGATGCCGGGTGCTTTTCTTAACTCACTGAATCAGTGGCAAGAAAAAGGGTCTCTTCCTGCAATGCTTTGGCAGCACAACATGTCTGAGCCGATTGGTATTTATACCGAAATGCGGGAAGACAGCACAGGGCTCTATGTCAAAGGGCGATTACTCATTGATGACGACCCCTTATCCAAGCGCGCGCATGCTCACATGAAGGCCGGATCATTATCCGGTCTTTCTATTGGGTACATCCTCAAAGATTGGGAGTATGACCGCAATAAAGATGCCTTTCTATTGAAAGAAATCGATTTGTGGGAGGTCAGTTTAGTGACATTTCCCTCAAACGATGAAGCCCGAGTCAGTGATGTGAAATCGGCATTTGCTCGAGGCGAATTACCCACACAAAAAAGTATTGAGCGAGTCCTGCGCGATGTTGGGCTTTCGCGAACACAAGCCAAGGCCTTTATGGCTAAAGGCTACGATGCGCTTTCTCTGCGTGATGCTGAGCAAGAAGCTATCGACACATTGAAATCCATTTTTAAATAAAGGTACATATTATGGCTGTAGATCATAAAGACGTTAGTGAAGTTGCGCAGGAACTGAAAGGTAAATTTGAAGAATTCACCCAAAAGAATGATAAGCGCATCGAAGCAATTGAATCGGAAAAAAGTAAGTTATCAGGTCAAGTTGATACGCTGAACGAAAAATTAACTGAATTAGATGAGTTAAAAACTAACTTAGAAGCAGAGTTAGCTGCAGTTAAGCGACCAAATGGTGGCACGGTAAATAAGGATGTTGCTGAGCATAAAACGGCATTTGAGCAGTTTGTACGCAAAGGTAAAGAAGAAGGGCTTGCTGATTTGGAACGTAAAGCGATGCAAGTTGGCTCAGACCCCGATGGTGGTTTTGCCGTACCTGAAGAGCTCGATCGCAATATTATCAGCATGCTTCGCGATGAAGTGGTTATGCGTCAAGAGTGTAATGTCGTGACTGTTGGTTCACCTAACTTTAAACGTTTGGTGAATCAGGGTGGCACGAATAGTGGCTGGGTGGGTGAGGTGGATAAGCGACCTGAAACCAAAACCCCAAAACTGGCGTCCATTGAGCCTGTGTGGGGCGAGATTTACGGTAATCCAGCGGCAACACAAACGATGCTTGATGATGCTTTCTTTGATGTTGAGCAGTTTATCACGGGTGATTTGACCATTGAATTCGCCGAGCAAGAAGAAGCTGCTTTCACCAATGGGGACGGTATCAAAAAGCCAAAAGGTTTATTGGCATATGGCAGTGATGAGCAAGCAGACAAAGATCGTGATTGGGGAAAATTACAGCATCTGTTATTGAAAAAGCCAACGGAAGTCACTGCTGATGAAATCATGAAGCTGATTTATACCATGCGCAAGATCTATCGCTCAGGTGCCAAGTTCATGATGAACAACAATACCCTGTTCCAAGTTCGTACGTTGAAAGATGCGCAAGGAAATTATTTGTGGCAACCGGGCTTGCAATTGGGGCAGCCTTCCGCATTGCTGGGTTACGGCATTGCTGAAAATGAGCAATTTTCGGATGTTGTTGCTGAATCAACGCCAATTGCATTTGGTAACTTCAAGCGTTGCTACACCATTCTGGATCGCATGGGTGTCCGTATGCTGCGTGACCCATACACCAACAAGCCGTTTGTACATTTCTACACGACCAAGCGTGTTGGTTCGATGATGGTTGATAGTAATGCAGTGAAAGTATTGAAAGCAGCTGCAGCGAAATAATCATAATATTATCCATGGCGGCTTAATTGCCGCCTTTTTGTGCCTCTCTTTTGCGTACCACATACGCACCATTTTTAAACATCGAACCGTTATTTAGGAATGAGCCTTTGAGGAGATCAGTTATAGCTGATACTGCTTCGATGGGCTGATCTCCTATGTGGCAAAGGTTCATTTCTAAGTAAGGACAGTATCATGTCAACTAAATTAGTGACTCATACAGATTTAGACCTCCGCGCAATGATTTCTGCAAAAGATGGAGAACCGGTAACTGATACATTTAAAATAGCTGAGGTGTTCAATAGACGTCATGCTGATGTCCTCCGAGCCTTGGCGAAGTGTCATTGCTCAGATGAATTCAGGGCTGCGCATTTTTTCGTTTCCGAGAAAATCAATGAGTTAGGTATTTTTGATAAAAAACAAAAATACTATGTTATGGATTTTAGCGGGTTCGTTATGCTGGTAATGGGATTCAGCGGATCTAAAGCTGGTCAGATAAAAGAGGCGTACATCAATGCATTCAACTGGATGAAAGGGAAACTTAGCGAACTAAATAATTCCCTTGAGGCTGAAAGTAACGCTGTAATGCTTGAGTATATGAAAGAAAAGGATGTAGCTAGTATGCCTGGTCGGTTATTAAATCGATGGGGAAGAGTAAAAAAGCCACAGTTACTATCAAGAATAAGCAAACTAGAGCAAAAGCGGCAATTGTGCATTTCATTTGCCAGTGAACAAAAATGAATAGGTCGCTCAGCGACCTTTTTTTATTGGAGGCTTCATGCCATTGCCCACATTGGAGAAGTTAAAAGCGCAATGTCGGATTGACGATGACAATGCAACAGAAGATGACTTGCTGATCACGTATATGCAGGCGGCTAAGAAGCGGGCAGAAAACTACATCAACAGAACGCTTTATGACGGTGATATTCCTGAATCCGATCCAGATGGTTTGCAGATCTCGGAGGATATTGAGCTGGCGATTATGCTGGCGGTTGGTCATTTCTATGAAAATAGAGAAACAACGGGTATGTCTGTCGGATTTAAAGCGTTATTGGAGCCATATCGCTATATCAATATTTAGGGGGTGATATGAAAGCGGGCGAACTCAATAAGCGGATTTGGTTATCGCGTATCGAGGAAGTGAGGGATGAGTTAGGTGTCCCCAAATCTAGCGTGGTGAAAATCAAAGAGGTATGGGCAAAAGCGGAGGCGATGTCTAACCGGAAAATACGCACTGCCGATCAGCTGCAGGTTATCGAAACGTACCAATTCACTATTCGACCACGTAGCGACGTTAATATCGGGTGGATCATCACTTATCAAAACCGCAACTTCACGGTTCGCGCTGTTGATAGAAACCAGTCAGACCGACTAATCATAACGACGGAGGCTGACAATCAGCATGATAGAAACTGACATTAAAGCCGATTTGGAGCGACTAACGGGGTTAAAGGCATATCCGTTAGGGCTTCCATCCGATGTGTTGGAAGGGGTTATTTATCAGTGCATCAGCGACCCTAAAGCGCTTACCGGACTCGCTAAAACCTCCCTTGTTCAATCGCGTTTTCAAATTACCTTTCAGATCCCCAATGACTATGCCAAAGCATTGAAGCTAGAAGCCTTAGTGCTTAAAGCTTGGGAAAGCATTACGCACGGTCATATCGGCTCATATCCTGTACAAACCGTTCAACGTGGGGCTTTCATGCAGTCACGAGAGGAGCAGACAGATAAGCGCGTTATTTTCAGAGTGATGCGTGATTTTGTTCTTACTTATCCAGAGGACGCCACATGAGAATGACGGTTGAAGTGAAGGGATTAAAAGACCTGGAGTATGAACTTAATAAACTAGGAGAAGAAATTACTACAAAGGTGTTAAGGCAAGCTGGGCGAGAGGCAATGACACCCGTGTTAGACGATATGAAAAAGCATGCTGGTTATGATGCGACAAGCGAAGCTGAGCACATGAGAGACAGCATCAAAATTACCACTACAAGCCGAATGAAGGACAACAAAACACTCTCTGTCATGACGGTAAGAGTGGGTCCAACTAAAGCGCATTATATGAAGGCGAAGGCGCAAGAATTTGGCACAGTCAAACAGATACCGAATCCATTCATTCGACCCGCGCTAGATTATAACCGTCAATTTATTCTCAACACACTTGCATCGGAAATACGTGCAAGCATCGAAAAATATCGTTAATTAAACTATTGGAGTCATCAATATGGCTGATAAAAAATCATCCCCTGAATATGCAATGTTGCCTGCCGGCACTATCGTTAAATTTGGTAAGCCGGGTGATACCGTTGAACAGATGAAAGCACTGGAAAACTGTAAAACAACAGGTGCAACGGGGCTAACTGGCGGGTTTGTTGATTGCACTACGCTTATTGATAAAAACAAACAATCAATCTCTGATTTACCGGATGGACCTGAAAAATCACTTGGGTTTATCGATGATCCAGAGAATGCGGATTTTGCCGCATTTTTGAACGCAGCGAATGCCCGTGAAGTCGTGCAGTTTTACGTGGAGCTACCAAACAAACGTACCGCAACGATGATTTTGGCATTATCTGGCTGGGAAATGAATAGCCTGGAAGCGCCTGCGAATGAGGTTATCCAAATTACTGTAAAAGGTAAGCAAAATAACATCACATGGGGCGTTGCCACTGCCGGAGGTACAGAATAATGTCTCTGAAGTCATCCCTCCTGAAACCTACTCCTCATATTGAAGAACATTCAATTTTAGGTACTAAAGTCTTTCTACGCCGGCTAACAATTGCTGAGCTAGATGAATATGAGCATGACCTTCAGGAAGCTCAAAAAACCGGATTTAGTTCAGATGCCAGTAAGGCAGGTGCTAAGTTGATTTTAAAAGCGATTTGCGATGAAAAAGGCAATCCAATTCCTGAAGATGAGTTGCCTACAGCAGATGAATTAGTGACGGTGCACGATACGCCAACACTGCTTTCTGCGATGGCATTCGTACAAAAATATAGTTATGGCTCTGTTGAGGAAGCCAAAAAAAACTAATCAACTCACCCTATCTTAAGTTGATTTTCCAACTGGCTGATAGATGGGGTGAGCCGGACCCACGCAAAATAGCACAATTGCCTGCAGATATTATCACTCACTGGCAGGCTTTTTTCTCTCATGAGCCTGATCAGGAGCCGGAGCAAGGCGAACACCCTCCAATAACCCAAACACCGCTTCCATCAAGTGTGGAGGAGCAGTGTAATAATGTCATGAGGATCTTAAATGGCTGACGTTGCAAGTTTAGCGGTTGCGTTACACCTCAACGCAGCCTCTTTTAAATCACAAGTCTTTGATACGTATGATTCAGCGCGCAAGGAATCCCAAAAATTCGCACAAGCAGCAACGAAAGATGCGGGTAACACAGCGGAAAGATTATTAGCAGTGTCAGCCAGTGCCAGAAAGGCGGGGGCTGATTTATCTGCTTCTGGACAATTGGCGCGACATTCTCAACTTGGATTTGCTCAACTAAGGAATGCGCTTACGGGTGTTTCCGCGGGTTCATCGGTAGCGACCAGTAGTTTAATTGGTGGCTTTATTCCTGCACTGGAACGCTCATTAGAGAACGTCAACAGTGTCAAATTTTCTTTAGCAGAACAGCAGCGAGTCGCACAAGAAGCCGCGAGAGAGGCTATTAATTTATCTCGTGCTCAAATCGAAGGGGCTCAAGCGGATAGAAAAAGCGCCCAAGAAAAAATCAATCTTGCAGCAAAGATGCGTGACGAAGCCATTGCCCGCAGAGAGCAAGCTTTTGCGCTCGATGAGTATTTAGAGCGACAAGTTGAAGTGAACAAGCAGCATGGTATTTCAGTCAGCTACGCGGAGGATCATGCTAAAAACGCACGCATTATCAGTGAGGCAAATATTGCCGAAGCCGATGCCAAGAAGCGAATGCAGAGCGCGTCTAATGCTATTATTTTAGCTGATAAAAGCGAGCTTGATGGTAAGAAAAATCTAGCAGCTGCTACAGTTCAATTATCCGATGCCAGCAAAGAACTAACCTTCTCACAGCGTGCAGCGGCGAATAGTGCCAGTTTGTTTAAAAGTGCATGGGGCATGATGGGTGGCGCTGTCGGTATTGGCATTATGGCGTCAGCGGGCGCTTTTACTTATTTATACTCTCAATATCAGCAAGCCGAAGAGCGCCAAAAAGCCTTCAATGCAGCCTTGCAAAAAGGCGGGTTAGGGCTTGTAACAACCGCCTATGATCTGCGAAATCTAGCGAATGAGCTAGGTGGAACCGCAGAGGCTTACAAGTCTGTCACTGCCGCCGCTAGTGCGGGTTTTTCTGGTGATTTACTGCATAAAGTCTCTGAGGTAGGTGCTCAGATAGAAAAATCTGGTGGAAGCGTTGACCTATTTATCTCAAAAATTGCCGCTTTAGGTGATCAGCCAGTCGCTGGGCTGCAAAAAATAATAGATTCAGGAAGAATCATTGATAGCCAAGCAATAGAAAGAGCCGCAAGGCTTGAGCGAGAAGGTAAGGTTCGAGAAGCAGCAAATGTTGCAATGTTAGCCGTAGCTATTGCTGAAATGGAATACAACACCAAAACGGGTGCGCTAGCAGTAGAGCATAAAAATCGAATTAAAGAGTTAGACAGAGCGTATGCTGGGTTACAGATGACTGTTAGAAATATCGATATGGGAGGAAAGGATCCTTTCATCGGTATGTATGTTGCTACCAAAAGCTTGCTTGCTGATAAGCTAAAAAAAGAGCAGGAGGAGCGAACTCAGCAAATAATCGACCAGCAAAATAAACTAACAGAAAACCTAAAGCTACAAAGTAACTTTAATGCTGCTTTTAACGCGGGAATAGATCAGCAAAAAATACGTTCTGAGCGTGAAAAGCAATTTAAAGATATGTTGGATAAAGGCACCATCTCTGCAAATGAGTATCAGCAAGCATTAAAGGGATTGGACAAGTTATTTTCAACGCCTAAAAAGGCAAGCGGCTCGGCCGTTATTGATGAAGGCAAGCAACGTGTCGAGCAGCTTTTGCAGCAAGGTGCGGCATTACACGCTCAATTAGTTGAAAACGAGGGGCTCACCGCATCAGAACGCAAACTTGCTTCCTTTGAACAAGAGCTGATTGGTTTACAGGGGCAGCATCTTAATGCTAGACAAAAAAGTATCCAATCCCATTCAGTAGAAATACGCACTCAATTATTAAAAAACATCGAGTTAGAGAAAGAAATTAAATTTAAGGAGTTACGAAAAAAATTTGATGACCAAAATTTTGAGGTCATGCAGAAAACGTCAAAAATCAGTCAGGATGCAACAAATCAAATGTTGCAAATCACAATGAGCCAGCGTGCTTATGATTTAATGCTTGAAGAGCAGCGTATTCAAGATGATTTTAGGCAGCGGCGCTATCAATTAGATAAAGAGGTCTCGGATAAAAAATCCCAACTCTACGTAGAGCAAACGGCATTTTTACTCCAAGAGGAACAAAAACAGATAGAAATTGTACGTCAAGCGTCGAAAGATAAATCTCGTAATCAAAGGGACGCTTATATGGGAATGGCAAAAGGAGTACGAGATTTTGGAGATACAGCGGAAAATGTTTATGAGCAAATGCGATCTGTTAGCAATAATGCTCTTAGTGATATGTCCGGCATGCTAGCTAATTTTGTTACAACAGGTAAGTTAAATTTTGCAGATTTTTCTCAGTCTATCGTAAACGAAATTACTAAAATGATTTTCCAGATGGTGATCTTTAATGCTTTAAGATCTGGGTTTACAGGCACACCTTTTGGTAGCGCTATAAACGCTACCACCACCCCTAATGCCAAAGGCAATACTTATGAGTCTCCTGGGTTAAGTGTGCATCGTAATAGCATAGTTAAATCTCCGACATTATTTCCTTTTGCTAAGGGCGGGGTTCCGGGGATGGGGTTAATGGGGGAGGCAGGGCCGGAAGCAATTATGCCATTGACTCGCGGAAGGGATGGTTCGTTAGGTGTTAGAGTTCTTGGGTTAGAGCAACCGCAATCAGTCGCTCCAAGTATTGTTATTCATCAAACATTCCACGTTACTGGCAATGGAGATCAGGCTCTTTATGATGCAATGCAGGAAGCTGCAAGGATGGGGGCAAAGCAAGGTTCAGATGACGCTTTAGCTAAAATCCAACGTGATTTTATAACGAGAGGAAAAATCCGAGGATCCCTTGAGAGGTAATCATGGTATTAGAGTGGCCAGAAGCCGTTGTGCCAGCAACAATGAACTGGCAATTAATCAGCAATAGCAAATCATTCACATCTGTTTTTACCGGAAGCGTGCAGACAGTGCGCTTCCCGGGTAGCCGTTGGCGCTGCACATTAACCTTTAATAATCTTACCGAGCAATTATCACGTGATCTAGAGGTTCTTATGGCGGCGCTTGATGGTGAAAGTGGTCGAGTAAAAATTAGCAATTGGTTGCGTCAAGGGTTGACTGGAAAAGGTGAAGCAAGAATAAGTACAGCCAACCAAACAGGCAAAATATTACAAACCAAAGGATGGATAGCCAATTCAATTATATTGCGTAAAGGCGATTACTTGACGGTTGGTAATGAGTTGAAAATGATCACTGATAATGTCATTAGTGACAAAGAGGGTAATGCGGTTATCCCTATTTCACCTATGTTAAGGGTTTCTCCAGCAGTCAATGATAAATTGGAAACGGTGCGTCCATTTGGAGTTTTTAAATTAACCAGTAATGATCAGGGTAATTTTCAATACAGACCGGGCGTCTTTTCTAATGTAACTATTACGTTTGAGGAGGCGTTATTCTAATGCTTTATCATCCATTTTCTAACAGCATGGTCAAAGCAATTAATGATGGGGCTGAATTAGTCATTGCTGCAAAACTTGATTTGAAGTCAGGGGTAACAAGAGCTCATACTGGGATTGGTAATTTGATTATCGCGGGTGAAGTCTATTTGGGTGTGGGTTCGTTAGGTAGCATAGAAACGGTTTCTGAAAATAATTCAACAAGTCCGCAGCAGCTTATATTGTCACTTTCTGGTTTTGACTCACTTTTAATTGCCGATGTTATGAATGAGCGAAGTCGTGGTAGAAATGTCAGTTTAATGCTGGTGGCTTTAGATAGTGATGGGAAACCCGCTGTAGCCGAAATTGTGTTCGCTGGACAAATATCAAATATTGGTGTGACTACGGGTAACAATAACGAAGTTGCCGTGACGGTATCAAACCGCTTTGAGCGATGGTCACAAGGTTTGCCGGATAGATTCACGGATGAATCGTGGACAAAGAGGCATGCTGGCGATCGTATTTTTCGTTATGTTGCCCAAATGGCGGAGCGTGCTATTTATTGGGGGAGCAAAAAAGATGCACCTGTATTTATTTACAAGTGATATATAAAAATTATTTTTGTATTATTCTCTTGAATACAATATAGGAATAATTTCATGAACCTAAAAAAAATAAGTGTAATATTTTTTGTTCTATTATTGTCTGCCTGTACGGTTAATAAGCAAATGTATGCTGTTGGCGGAAGCAAGGCAGATGGAACAGTAGAAATGGCATATGATGTTGGGGCGTTTGAAACAGCTAAAGTTGATTTTAATGACGCACAGAACAAAGCAACTCAAAAATGTAAGGTATGGGGATATAAGAAAGCTGAGGCTTTTGGTGGGCAAAAAAATAATTGCCTTGCTAGAAACGGTTTTGGTAATTGCATGCAGTCGCAAATTATTGTCCCGTTTCAGTGTATTGATTGAGTTACATTCGGCTACCTGCACTTAGAGGTTTGCATTAATATATTAGAATCTTAATAACCACCTTCGGGTGGTTTTTTTATGCCCGGAGATCAGTGATGCGACATCCTAACTGGACAACCAGACTCCCTGAAACACTACAAAAAGCGATGCAAAAATCATTTTCATGGGGTGAGCACGATTGCTGCTTATTTGCTGCGAATTGTGTGATTGCGCTATGTGATTTTGATCCCTGTGAAAAAGTGCGTGGAAGATATAAAACTCGCACCGGCGCAATGCGTGTTTTAAAAACGGAGTTCGGTGATATCGAGTCTGCACTTTCAAATCATTTTCTTGAAATTTCAGTTAATCAAGCAATGCGTGGCGATATCGTCATGTTTAATGGCGATGACGGGAAGACGCTCGGTGTTATGTGGGCCAATAAAGTTTGGGCGGTTACTGAGTCAGGTGCAATGCCAGTTAATCATCAACCAGTCAAAGCATGGAGAGTGGAGTAAATGGGAAAGACAGTCACTAACATTGTCTCTGCTGGATTGATGATTGCAGGGGTTATTGCTACTGGTGGATTGGGTACCGCGCTAATCGTTGCAGGTATTGCAGTGCAAGCAGCTGGCACCATGATCTTCAAAGATAAAATGCCATCGATGAGCTATCGGGATCAGTCTGAACGAAAACAAATGCTGCGTTCTGCGGTTGCATCAGAAACTATTATTGTGGGGAAAACGGTGTGTTCTGGTTTATTGTTTTTCGCAGAAGAAGAGCGCGGCGAACAAGATGAACATGAGCGATTATTCATGGCACTGGCACTCGCGGCTCACAAGGTTGATCACATAGGTAGAATTTGGCTGAATGATGACCTGATTGGCACTTTCGGTGATAAAGCGGGTTATGAGTTTCACAACTCCCGGACTGATTGTGACCCATACATGCTAAAGAATGCACCATCATGGAAAGAGGACATGATCGGGGATGGTTTGGCATGGTTGCGATTAACATTGAGATACGATGCTGAAAAATTCCCGTATGGCGTGCCGAACGTCAAAGTGGAAGTTTGGGGTAAGCAGCTATTTGATCCTCGCACGAATAAAACAATCTGGAGTAACAATGGTGCACTGGTAGTTCTCGATTTTTATCGTAGCTATCTTGGTGTGCCTGATGCTGATATTGATTTTGAGTCATTCAAAGTCGCTGCTGATCTGTGTGATGAGCCAGTTGTAAGTCCAGAAGGTGTTGCCGAACCACGTTATACCATTAATGGGGCCTATGAACTTTCTGAATCTCCAGCATCGATACTCGATCACATGCACAAATGCATTGCAGCGGAGCCGACCTATGTAGCCGGCAAGCACGGGATTTTAATGCAGGCTTACAATGGCCCAGCAGTATTGCGTATTGAACCGAATCAAATCATTGATACTGTTAATATCACGCCGGAACTGGCTTTACGCGATGCCACTAATGCGATTTACGGAACGTTTGTTGATGCTGAGCAGTTGCACATCAAAACTGACTTTGAGCCTGTCATTATCGAAGAATGGATTGATGAAGATGGGTTAGAAATCAAAGAGAACATGGATTATCGCTTTGTCACTAGTCCGTACCAAGCCAGTCGATTGGCCAATCTTTATTTGCGTAAAAAGCGAGCTGGTCGCCGCGTTCAATTACGCATGAATATGGATGGGTACGCTTATCGACCAGGAGAGGTGATTTTATTAAACCTTCCTCATATTGGCATTCAAAATCTTGAGTTTCGTGTCGCTGAATGGAAATTTCACCCTCAGGAGGGTGTTGATATTCTCCTCGAGGAGGACGGTGCTTATATTTATGAAGATATTATCGGCAAGCCATTTGTTAGACCGCCGTTTACCGTGCTGCCAACTGGCGGCGTGGCGCCACCGTTAAACCTCTCATTTGTGCCGGTTAGTATCGGCGAGATTGTGCAAGGGTATTTGAGTTGGAAATCAGCAGCTGCAGATGTTCGCTACAATACAGTGAACATTATACAAGATGGAAAAGTGGTTCAATCAATTCAGGTGCCGCAAGATAGAGTCGATTTATCGGGACTTGTTCGCGGATCCTATCGCGCTGAAGTTCGTTCAATTAATGCCGCTGGCGCCATGTCTGCCCCAGCCATTATTGATTTTGATATTCAAGCGCCACCTAAGCCTGTCAGTGTTGAAGTGACTGGCGGGATGTTCTCATTAACATGCGTTCCTCGCGCTGGTGAATCAGCGCAGCACGGCTATACGTTTGAATTCTGGTTCAGCGACAAGAAGCTGGCCAACACTAACGATTTGGAAGTTACAACAAAGTCCAATCGATTAGGGCAAGGGCAGTTCTGGACGAAAGAGAATTTAAAAGCGGGTACCGATTATTGGTTTTATGTTCGAACAGTCAATAGCTACGGAAAGTCACCCTTTGTCGAAGCGGTTGGGCAAGCCAATGCATTGCCTGCGGATATCATCGATGAAATGGGTGGTCAGTTCATGACTACCGAAGCCGGTAAGCGGCTGGAGGAACAACTTAATTGGCTCAATGAAGCTAGCTTGATAAATGGTGCCGCAACGTTTGAAGTCCAGCAGGATTTATTCACTAAGCATGGCCAGTCGATGGCGCAAATTAAGCGCTTAGACCGTGTGTTTGCTGATGCAAATTTGGCATGGGCGCAATCTATTGTTGAAGTTAATGCGTCAATAAATGGTGTTAAAGCAGGCGTTATCAAGAATGACCAAGCCATTGCTGATTTAGACAAAGCATTTTCTAAATCTGTCACTGAATTAGAAAGCTCAATTGGTGAAGTGAAATCCGGAGTTGTTAAAAACGATCAGGCTATCGCGTCATTAAACAAGTCGTTTGCGGAATCACAAACGCAGGTTCAGTCAAAGCTTGATGAACAGATGGCGATTGTTAATACCAAAGCGACAACTGAATTTACTGCAAAAGGTGAAGGCTACGCAACGTGGGATGTGAACGCCGGGGTTTGGTACAACAAAACATTCTACAAAGCAGGGATGGTTATTAGTGCCGAAGTGAAGGCAGGGAAAGTCAGCACTTACATCGGATTTATGGCGAATAACTTTGCATTCATCAACCCTACAAACGGTAAATTTGAAACGTTTATGTACATGAAAGATGGTCAAATTTTCATGAAAGAAACGTTCATCGATAAGGCTTGGCTCAATAGCGTAGTTGTAACTGACAAAATGACGTCAGCAAATTACGTCCCCGGCAAGGTGGGTTTTAATATTGACGCTAAAACTGGCGATGCGGAGTTTAACAAACTACTCATCAGTGGAGATTTTAAAATCGTAGGTGATGCAGGTCGGGTATTAGTCGATGGTACCGGAATGACAGTCTATGACGAAAATGGAAGATGGGGCGTGAAAGTGGGGAGGCGTCCAGCATGAGTGATGATTATGGGTTATTCATAAACCCTAAAGACGGCGGTAAACTGGTTGAAATCACGAATAAAACATTCCCCCTTTCATTCATTAAAAAAATCACCGTCGATCCGTGGTCTGGTGATAAATACAATAAAGTGAAGAGCTTTAATATCCCCGGACTGTCAAAGTACGACGTTGTAATTGTGCCAATGTCAATATGTCAGTTTAATGCTTATGGTTATGTATCTAAAGTTTTAATTAGTAGATGGTGGGTGGATGGGGATACGTTCAGATGTGAGTATAGCCAGATAGACTGGGGTGGCGGATGGTTACCAGGTAATGATGGGGAGTCTCACTTTATGTTATTTGGCACCATGAAAGATGTGCCTAAAAACACCTATGGTCTGTTTATTAATGGCCTTGATGGTGCAATCGACAATTTTAGGGGGATAACGCAAGAAAGTGATTTATCGTACTGTGTATTTAGAGAAAAAATTCGCTTAACTGATCGGCAAAAATGGTCAATTCCTACAACGATTCCAAACCGTGATTCTGTTTGTGTCTTTATGCGTCCAGTATCGTCAAGCCATGTTTTGAGATATGACAGAGCAAGTAAACAAGTTTGGTCAATGGGGGCAGGCGATGTCTATATTGTGATTTTCTCATACGGGCTCGATTTGCAGCCAGCAGATGGGCTAACTATATGGAATAGTGCTGGTAAAGTGACGTACAGCTCTGATTACGTCCCATTCGTTAAAAACGGACATCAACTCACACTCAATAAAAACTCAGCGACAAGCTCATTTGCGGTACCGATGTTCACATTTGATACCCCCAGCGCATGGGTTGTTGAAGAAAGAAATTCATACAACATATTTGCCGGCGGTTATAAAGTTTCTGGAAATAAGCTCATCGGTGCTCGTTTGTGGACGATTGGTAGCTACCCAATCTACACAGGATCATCGATGGATATTTATGACCAGGAGATTATCTTTGGTGGCAGCTACGCAATAGACTTCAACGACTACTTCTAAATACTCAATTCAACGATAAGCCGCGAAAGCGGTTTTTTTTGCGTCTAAATTTTGGAGTTAATATGATTTATCAAACAGGTACAATCACAACTACAGCGGGTCAGACTAAAATTACCGGCACAGGAACGCGCTGGAAAGATAACTTAAACGGCATCTCAGAAGGCTGTCCAATCTCCTATCTCATCAATAACGTTGTGTACATGAACACCGTGTTATCCGTGAATTCAGATACAGAGATTAACCTCACTTACCCGGTACCGGTAGCAGCCACTGCAGCGAAGTATCAGATAGCGACATTCGTTCTGGACAGCATGAGTGACGGCGTTCGCAAGATGCTAGCGAATCAGCAGTATATCCAGTATTTCTTGCGAAACATGGACGCGTGGCTAACACAGGACGGCATTGTTGAAGTCAAAACACCGACGGGTGAAACAGTAAGGCTTGAGAGTCTTGTTGAGCTGAAAAAACAAATGGATAACAAGCTCGATAAAACAGGAGGCACAATAACAAAAAATGGTGAGGCTTTAACGCTTAAAAACACGTCTGCTAATCAATCCTTATTTCTGAAATTCAGGAAGTCAGACGGTACAGAAAGAGGGTATCTTGGCGCTCCAAATGACACTGACCGAATTTCCTTGGTTAATAGTACAGCAGGCACATCTTTGACATTATCGGAAGATAAACGATTATTGTGGCAGGGTAAAGATGTTCCTACGCTAGTAAACCCACAAGCTCAAGATACGGCTGTTCAATATGCAACGCCCATGTGGATTATTAGATCTAATGGGGTGAACGGCGAATGGGTTAAAATTGCAAAAATAGGCGGGGCTGGGTCATCCTATGGTGGTTCACGCTATCTCTTTACATTAAACTGTACAACATCTGGATTTTCATCCCAGAGCAATTTCCCAGCGTTTGCACACCTGTCTATCACAATAGGTAACGGTAGCAACCCTAACAGAAACGTAGAGGCATCATTTATAGGGCTGGAAGCCTACGGTATCAACAACAGGTCGCCAGTTCGCATTCGCCAGCTTTCAGCATTCGAGGCAGAGGTGTGGGTCGGAATAGGCTCTTACTCAAGACTGAGCTGTTCTTGTATAACTTACGACAGCATGGTGCCTTATTCCAACGTATTTTTAAACGACATCCTATTACTGGACAATGGGGATAAATCCGTATATGAGGGAACTAATAATTATCTATACGCCACAGCAAATAAATATGGCAACGTGGAAAGTAGGGACACGGTAAAAGTAACTGCGACCGGTAACTATCCTCGTGTAACTTTAACTAGATATGACGGGACGTACGTTAACCTAGAAGCGGATCTTCCCAGCAACGGCAACATGGCTAACCTAATTCACCGAAATCAAAGAGATGCAAATATCGCTGTTGTTGGTATTCCTAATAAGAGCGGTACGCTCTATAACACAGGTAACACTATTAAAGATGCTAACGGAAATCTTAAAGCCGCATCCCCAATCATTAAAGTATTCGCAGACCATATCGAACTAAACGATGAATCAGAGGGAATTGAACTCGAAAAACTCGGCACAGGGCGCTATAAACTCAAAGGCACTCTCGGAATGAACTCTGACGCATCGTGGGGTGGTATCCATGGCGGTCTAGTGGTACCGAATGGGATTAACAATTTACCGCTTGTCTGGGCTGATTTTGACGTACTACCAGACGGTGACATCATCATTGAAACGCGCTATAGAAAGCACACACTTCATCCGCGACTCGAAGCGCAGCGTCTAATGACTTATCCAGAGTTTCTCGATGAGAATAACGTTGAGCGTGAAGACTATGACTATTGCGATATTCCAAATGGTCACTGGATTGATGTTCGTGTGAATATGCCGAGTGATTCTATCTACAATCAGAAGCTATCTGAAGCTGAGAGGCTTGCTAAACTAGAAGCAGAGCGATTAGCTGAAGAAGAAGCTAAACGAGCAGCAGAAGAAGCGGAAAGAGCAGAACAGGAAGCTACGGAACGTAAACAATATGACCTTGGTGATAATGACACATTGCTATAATTAAAAAATAAATGCGCCAGCTTGAGTAGTTGGCGCACTCTAATCATTTATCGAAATACTCTACTTCCTCAGTTTCTTTCATTTCAGGCATCCAATCTCCATCATTCCAAATTTCTTCCAGCGTTTCTTCAATGTAGGTTTTCTTTTCGTTCTTACCAAGGCCATCAATAGAAACATTAGCTTGAGATCCCCAACTAATATCGATATTTAAATCAGGGTATTTGGGGTTCAATCTTTTTGTGATCTCATTTCTCAATGCGTCGAAAGTCCCCACAGGTAATTTACCTTTCATGCTTGCAGCGAAGCGAACTTTAATAGTAACCATCGTACATTCTCCTTGCATAAAGTGCTGTATATAAAAACAGTTAAATAATTACTGTGATTATATACAGTAAAATATTAATGGAGATCAAGAAATAAGGTAAAATTTATCTTATGGCTAAGAAAATGACTTCCCCAAAACCATTTAAAGAATATCGTTAAATCAAGAGGTTAAATGATAGTTGAAAATGGCATAAAACCAAGGGGTAATGCCATTTAAATAATTATGAATCAATAAGTTAAGTTATTATTAAGCGCATGAATAAAATATAAATATAGAATTTACTTTCTAAAAATAAAATTAGCTAAAAGTAAAAAGTTAATAAAAAATTGTTATCAATTGTATGTATAGTGAGTAAGCATTTTAATTATTAAAGTATTTTGCATGAAATGCTTCCTAACTAAATGTTTTCATTTATAAAATTATTAATTAAGTTAATGTATAGATAGTATGTTATAGTACATTAAATAATCATGCCTCATTGCTATAAAAGCAAATCTTGCCTTCGCAAGCTTTTATCTAACAAATAGATGCGGTATCCAAGGGAAGTAATTCCTAAGGGATTGCCTATGAATTTATCTACATTGTACCGAAACATTTTATCGCTTACAGGGAATGCTTTAATAATAGTTGTATTACTGCTAGCTGCATTTTCACTTGTATACTGGATGTAAAACTATTCTGCAGATCACGGAAATAAAAGGTATTTAGCCTCTGAAAACTAAGTGTAGAGGCTTAAAAGCATCAATGATGGGGATTGTTAGTGCGCTTCCTCGCGTATAGCTTAATGGAGAAAAAATGAACTATTACATTCAGACAATGATGGAACCACAGGGTACTTATAAAATGCATAAGATTGGATGTAAGAATATGCCTATAGCTGTAAATAGATTTTATCTTGGTAACTTTTTAAATGCTATGCAAGCGATTAAAATGGCTAAAAAATCAGGTTATGAAGTTGTAAAAATATGCTCTAGCTGTATAAATAGTGGTATAACGTATTAAAATAAATCGCTAAATATTACTTTTTAATTTGCATTTATAATATCAATAGTAAGCTCTTCTGAAAAAGGAGTAAAATATAAAATTTGCTATTATTGTGTTTGTGTGGCCTAATGGTTTAACTGGTTTGGAAGTACAGGCCTATTTATGCTAGTCAGTTTAAAGTCGTTCACCATTTAGTGTTATCTAAGATACCCTTCATTGCGAATTCCTTCTAATTAATTCCCATAAGTAAAAATAAAAAACAAACCTAATATGCCTTATGGCAAACTTAAAAAATTAAAGGAAATTCTATGTCTAATACAATGACTGGTTCAGTAAAATGGTTTAACGACGATAAAGGTTTTGGTTTCATTACTCCAGCTGATGGCTCTAAAGATGTATTTGTTCATTTCTCTGCAATTCAGAGTGATAACTTCAAATCTTTAATTGAAGGTCAGCAAGTTTCATTCATCATTGAAAATGGTGCAAAAGGTCCTGCTGCAGGACAAGTGGTGGCGCTTTAAAGACACTATAAAAGTCTATCTGTACTTTAAATGTCCTTGCTGTAGTGGATCTCAATATAGAACCTCACAGTTTGATATTTCAGTAAATAATCCACATGGAGCTAAATGCATTTTTTGCAAAAGCTCAATGAAAGCAAAAGTTTGCTGATTAAAATTTCGATAGTACTTAAAACCTCGTTACAACGAGGTTTTTTTATTTAAATCGTATTTATTTAAATGGATGTGTTAAGGTTAAGGAATAATTATACCTCATTGCTATGAATAGCAAATCTTGCATCCGCAAGCTTTTATCTAAAAATAAATGTGGTATCCAAGGGATATTTACCCAAGGTATACTAATGAAAAAGCAAACAGTTCAGTGTTTAGTTGTAACTATTTATAAGAACATACTCATTTTGGCTGTGTTAACTATAGCGGTCCTTGGTGCAATTTATTTCTTTGATACGCCATCATTAAATAAGCTTGGTAATGGGTATGTGTTTTCTAACAATTAACTCATAAGGTGTATTCTGTGAACTGGTTTCCTCTTTATCGACGTATTGTTATATATTCAGGAAATATATTTGTAGTAATTATATTAGTAGGGATATTAATTTTGATTGCTTCATATGTAGTTAATTTATTTAAATAATTTTTCCCCACCATTAACTCAACTGGAAGAGTATTTAGCCTTATTAAGTCTAAGAGTCGAGGTTCGATACCTCGATGGTGGTCCATTTCCTTAATTAATGATATTACTATTTAATATCAAAGGATTAATATCCTGTGGGTGTATCATGTCAGGCCTAAGTCAATCCAAATTGATTTGTAGAATATTGCAGTGGATTAGTAGTGCCGCATTACTTTTACTTGCTGTTATATTAATAGCCTTTTTAATAAAAGAAACTGTTGTATTAGCAGGGTTATTATTTACAGCTAATGATTCCATATCAATTTATTTATTAGTAGATGGCCTTATTGTTTATTTTTTATACTTTGAGTTCATTGCATTGATTATTAAATATTTTCAATCTAACTATCATTTTCCATTACAGTATTTTATCTATATTGCAATTACTGCAGTAATTAGGTTAATAGTGGTTGAGCATAAAGATCCACAACTCTTTATTATTTACTCCGTATCAATATTAGTACTTATTTTTGCTCTATATGTTTCCAATGCTGATAGGTTAAAGCCCAAAGAATGATTTTATTATAAAATAAATAATTAGCTTAATGATAAGCTATGGTAGGAAAGTTGATCTAAACAAGTAAAATAATTAATGAACTAAAAATCAGAAAATGTTTGAATATGAAAAATATTAAATGAATTCATTAAATTTTTTACAGAAAAATTAATTATAGTAAAACTATACAAATCTTATCTGGGAATTACGTTAACTAAGTGATACTGTTGAGAGAATACTCAGAGGTGATTATGGATACGGATAAAGATGTAATTTATATGCGAATATGCCAAGTAGTTGGTCGGGCTGTTATGTTGCTAAATGAGTCAAAGCATAACATTACTGGAGAGCGCATATCTGCGATCTTAAAAGAGCAAAAAGAAAGTGAGCAAGAGAAACAAATGATTACCATATATGCCATTGCAATTGATTTAATGGATTCTAGACGAACGAATTAATTTCTAATATTATCAATAACTTAAAAACCTCTATTTTTGCTATGTAAAAGATAGAATATTAATGATAATGTCATAAATATCAGATGATTAATATAGCTATATACTGCTGCGTCATGGAAAATGATGCGAAGCGATATCTGATCCCCTTAACACAAGATAATGTTGTTCTAAAAAAGTTATAATAAGGTACTTATTGAGAGTAAACCTTTAAGTTTTGGTCTCCATCAGCTTTGTGCCATGAGCGGAAATTCAAACGGACGCTGTAAATAATTAAAAAAGTCCGATGTAATGGAGCGCAGCAGTGAATATGATTTATTTCTTAGAAGAAATATCATCAGAAGTGTTCTAATAGCTTATCTTGATAGATGTGATAAGTTCTACTATCCCAATTCTTTGCTGAATAGGTCATGAAAGTATCATTAGAACCATAACGTTATGATAATATCAGTAGAATTATTTTATTCATGCATTTTTTCATAAGGGATCTGTATTTGATTTTAGAATTTAAAAGACTAACAGAGGTCAATGTTAGCAATATTATTACGCTCAATAACCATCCTGATGTATTACGGCACATGCCATTGGGAAGCCCCGATTTTAACTACCAAAAGTGTATAGAATGGGTGGCACAAAAAGATGCTCAATGGAAAGAACATGGTTATGGCCCGTGGGCAATTATGATTAATGAGCATTTTGCTGGGTGGGGGGGGTTACAATATGAAGACGGTGATGCAGACCTTGCCCTGGTGCTTCACCCAGATTATTGGGGGGCTGGTAAAATAATCTATGACGAAATTATCAGACGTGCTTTCTGTGAGATGAAACTAGAAAGCATCACTATTTTACTGCCCTTGAGTAGGGTAAAAATTAAAACTATTTTACGGTTGGGTTTTCAACCTGATGGTGAAGTGATGTTTGATAGCATATGTTTTCGTCGGTTCCGCTTATTAGCAACGCAAGAGCCTATATAAAGTAGGTTGTTACCTAAAAATGCATTAGCGGTCGCGCTAACCATGCATTCCTGAACAGGGATAATTATGAACGTCCGCTTATTGTTCAAACCAGACACTCGAGTTTAGCTGTCTAATTAAAGCAAAGATAATTTAAGCGATTAGAAAAGACGATTATTGTGATGGGTTAATTGTGTTAAAATCGATTAATTTCCACTCAATGTTTGAGAAATAGCAGTTATCAAAACTAAATTAATCATTTATGTTATCAATGACTTAAAACTCTCTGTTTTTATCATGAAAAAGATAAAATATTTATAGTAATATGATAAATATCAGATGGTTATGATTAATGTATCTATATACTGCTGCGCCACATGGGTTGGGTTGAAGCGGCAGACTTAATCGTTAAAGGTATGGAAGGCGCGATCGAGGCTAAGACCGTTACCTACGATTTTGAACGATTAATGGATGGCGCTAAGTTGCTGAAATGTAGCGAGTTTGGCGACGCAATCATTAAACACATGTAATTTATTACGTAGTGTGAATAATAACGGGAGCCTAAAAACTCCCGTTTTTTTCGTCGGGTTTTTCTCTCGAAAATGCATAAATTAATTACATTAGCCTATAGGTCGCATAAAAAAATTTGGAAAACTTAAAAGGGTTAAAATATATATTAATTAATAGTATTTAGCTTTGTATTTACAGCTGCCTAGTGCAGTCTTTTATTAATTCTAAACAATCAAATAGGTATGAATCCTATTATCTAAAGATTATCTTAATGCAATGTGAAGACATTTAATGAATAAGTGTTTGTACTTACTTTTGCATAAAGAAATGGCGCTGGAAGTTAGTTTGATAAATGTTAATATGATAAGAATTATTTGTAGTGAAATTAATGATGTAAATAAAAATTAGAAAAGAATCGTTATAAAGTTTAGAACACAGCAAATTAGCAATTCTGAGGTATATAATTATATGAATAACAAATACTTAGCTTCAATTGTTCAATTGGCATTATTTACTGTCTCTTTTCAATCTGCTGCATTTCAAAAAAATGAGTATAACCCGATCGTTTTTAATTTTGCTCAACTCTATGATTTTAATCCAGTTAAAGGCAATATCAAAGAACTGAATACCTTTGTTTATAATGAGGATGAAACCATTAATTATCAGTCTGCATTAAAGGTTGGTCGTGATGGTTGTGTTGATAGTTTCACGATGAAACAAAAAAAAGATGAGTATTTAAATAGCATTGCTAACTGGCTTTCAGTCAAGCGAGAAAAAAATAAATTAGTGGGTTCAGATGCAAATGGACCTGTTGAAATGGAAGTGGCAGAGAATTGTTTGATTATTTCAAGAACTGATAGCAATGGAAAGTTAATATATCAGTACAATAATGATGGAATAATTATCGGCTCAATGAGTGCAGAACCTAAAGTTCAATACAGTGAAAACACATATAACGAGAATAACCTTCCTGAGACGATAAAATATTATAAAGATAATGTTGTTTTCTCTGAAAGTATCATTAGTTACGGCAAAGACATAACTAAGCCATTTGATCTTCAAATGGAAATTAAGGCACTTGGTTTGCCAATCTTAGTTGTTGATTCTAAATGTGATTATGACGAGCAAAATATTGCACACAAATGCAACTTTATACTCACAATCGTATCAAATGGAAAAACAATAAAGTTACCGAAAAGAAGTATTACGGAAACAGTGTTTTACTAGCGGACAATGTATTGAAGCAAATAGATTAAAGATATTTTGAAGAGAATTTAAAAGGGTAGTTAAATAAGCCCCTTACATAATAAGGGGCACTATTTTTATGCTTTTGGATCTGCGCCAAAACGGTTGTCGCCTTTAGTACCCTCTAAGCACATGAAGACGAGCAAAACGATCGCACCAAATGGGATAAATGAGATTAAATACCACCAGCCTGATTTTTCAGTATCATGTAAGCGACGTACAGATACAGCAATGGAAGGGACGATAGTGGCTAACGCATAGATCCCTAATAAAATTCCAGCGATCATTCCTAATCCACCCATTTCGCCTGTTGTGTAATCAACAGATGAAATGATCAATGCATATAGAACCATAATGATGATCATGTTAATAAGAGTAAACATCCAATACTCTTTACGTCTAGCACGACCTTCGAAATTAGCATAGTTATTTTTGATGACTTCCAAATACCAATTCATGTTTATTCCTTGACGAAAAATTGAGTGGTGAGTATAGGTAGAACTTAAATTTGTGTAAATCAGCATTATCTGTATATTTCAAGATAACAGTAAGATAACTCTCAATAAATTAATCCATCTCCCATGAGATAATCTGTTAAAAACAGGCATACTTGCGAAACTTTACATTAATTCTAGCAGCTTATTTCACTTTGCTAAAAGATTGTGCTGGTTTTTTCTTATTTTAAAAATGTATGACTTAAATGAAAATAGTTTTATGTTAGAGATAAAGATAGTATGACCGAGAGTCTTTGTATGGTAGTGCATCTAAGCTCTAAATTTCTTGAGCTCAGTGAGGTAATCTAACCTTTAACCTTTAACCTTTAACCTTTAACCTTTAACCTTTAACCTTTAACTTTAAACGTAAGCACAGTAAAATTAGGCGCATCCTTCTGGTAGTGTTTTTACGTATAAAATTTCAAGTTCATTAAAATAAATAGTAATTTAACTATCAGAATAAATATAAAAATTAGAGGACAGCATGAATATTAAGTTCTTGTCACTGGCTTCCAGCATAACAACATTTTTTTTACCATTTCAGACCGGTGCAGTCCCTATGGATAAATATAACCCGGTTGTTTTTAATATGGCTCAACTGTATGATTTTAATCCAGTAAAAGGCAATGTTAAGCATGTTAAATCTGTCGTTTATAATGAAGATGGTTCTATAAACTATGAGTCAGATTTGAAAATAGCAAAGGATGGCTGTATTGAAAGCTTTAGCATGACTCGTACAAAAGATGAGTATATTAACAGTGTACATAATGAGCTTTCTGTTAAACGTGAGAAAAATAAATTGATTGGTCAAGATTCTAATGGACCAGTAGAAATGGAAATTGGAAATAATTGTTTAATTCTATCTAAAAAAGACTCCGATGGTAAATTAACCTACCAGTATAATGCCGATGGTTTCATTAATAGCTCATGGGTCGCGGAACCTAAAACTAAGCTCAGTGCGTTCCACTATGATGAAAACAATCGCTCATACAATGTTTCCTATTACAATGATAATAAATTGTTTTCAGAGATTTCCGTAAGGTATACGAGTGATGAAACTAAGCCGTATGATCTTATTCTAGAAGTTAAAGTGCTCGATCAGTCTGTGCTAACTGTTGATACTCAATGTGAGTATAACCAGCAGGGCGTGTCGCATAAGTGCCAATTTGTATTGACACTTATTTCGGATGGAAAGCAAATTACATTGAAGAAACATAGTACGACGGATGCTTCATTCTATTAGTTGTAGGTCAATGGGGTGTTTTTCTCCATAGGATAAAATGCAATAAGCCCATAAGACCATGTCCCACAATATAAGCTTCGATTAGTCCTGTGAGTGTTTTATGAATATTTCTTGCTTCAGGGGCTAATGATGAGTTTTGCCACCATAAAATAAACCAAGTTACACCAGAAAGGATAACTAGCGCCAATGCACCCAGTCCAAGCCCTTGGACACTTGTTGCTAACCCTTTAGGTGAGCTGTCAGGAAGCTTTAAATTAAATAAGCTTGTGATATCGTTTTTTATCTGAGTGAGATCCCCCCATAAATAAGGATAGAAATATCTAAATCCTCGATTTGAGAGACAGACAAAAATGAGAATGGCCGCTAAAAATAATAAACAAAACCCAATGATAATGTGTAGCCAAGTAAAATAATACGCAAGACCACTTGTTGGGATTACGCCACTTTTACTGACAGACATCCAATTGCTGATGATAATTTGCCCAATGACCAATAAAAATATCATGCAATGAGTTAAGCGAATCGCGGGCGTTTGATAAACACCAAAAAACTGCCAAATAGATTTAAACAGTTTCATGTTATTCCTTAAAAGAATTCTTTTTCTATTACTCTATGTTGTAGTCTTTTTACTTATGAAATTCAATAAGTTTATTTTGATGATAAGAATTAGATGAATAGATTTACGTAATGTAAATAAGAATTATTTTTATCCAATAAAAGACAGAGTGATTGAAAGTCATGTGATTTGACCGAATATAGCATTAAGAAATGTAAAATTAATATTATATTGGGAAATAGTCATGAATAAGATGGTATTTGTGGAGCAGGCATTAAAAGCGGTTCTTGGTAAACAAATTGGAGAGTTAGCTATAATTAAGCAATTCTTCTCATCGGATTATGTGCAAGTAGTTGACGGAAAAATGATTAATTTTTCTGAGTTCTACTCGCATATGCAGGTTTTAAAAGAAGCCACCGAGAGCATTACGATAGAAATTAAGTCAATTGCAGAAGGTGAAAATTGTGTTCATACGCAACATATTGCGAAAGCAATAAAAAAAGAGGGCACGGTGAGTGAATTTGAAGTATTTGCTTGCTTTCATTTGATGGATGGAAAAATTATTCGATGTGAAGAGCTGACGAGAATGTTATCAGGCTCAAAACACGATAATGATTTGGGTTCTAGAACATAAATATATTTATAAAGGCAATCAACATGAAGCCATGTAGCTAATATAGGGGTTATTGTAATTAGCTACATGATTAAGTGTTATTTTATGCAGGATAAGTGAGTTGCATACCAGTTCCAACTTCTTGTACAGGGGCGTGTTTTGCCAAATGAATTTTAGCAGCTAAGTCCGTGCAATGGCATGGGTGGATCTGCAATAAATTCTGTTTTTTAAAATACTCACTGGTTTGGTGTAACAGCTCATCGGACGCTTTTTGTAAATGAAATCCGCCGATGACAGTCACAATTTTGTCTATTTTAGTGACTCGCTTAGCATGCTCGACAATGTTACAGATCCCAGAGTGTGAGCATCCCGTAATAACAATCAGCCCCTCGGAGGTTTTAATCGCAAGGGCGCTGTCATCCAGTACATAATCATCAACACTGTTATTATGTTCATCGATAGTTTTACCTACCGGCTCTTTTCCTTCAAACGTGTTATTTCGTGGGATCTCACCTAAGAAAATGACATTCTCAGAAACAGAGTAAGAACCTTTAGTTTCAACTGTATCAAAGTAGGCGGTTAAAACATTCTTAGGGGTATTCGCGCCAATAACTTTTGAGTGATAACTTTTAGGTTGCAAAGCATCCGGATGATAAATCAATTTTTTGGATTGCTGGGATTCAACATTTCGGCGATCTAAATATTGAATAAGGTGATTAATTCCCCATGTGTGGTCATTATGACCATGGGATAAAACGAGGTCAGTAATTTGAGCAAGGTCGATATTGAGGATATTGGCATTGTTAATGAAAACATCGGAATAGCCAGTATCAAATAGGATTTTTTTACCGTCAGCTTCAATGTGGTAGCAAACTGCGGGTTCGCCACAAAAATAACTGTCAATCAGGGTGTTGTTATCAACGAGTACAGAAATTTTTATTGTCATTTTTATCTCTTTAGTTGTTTCATTATACAAAGAGGTTATATCAGAATAATGGCAAAAAATATTCAACCATCGATAAACATATAGGGTGTAAAAAATCACATGTTTAAATATGTGATCGGGAAAGGGTTGTTTATGAAAGTGAACTAGTCAATGTGGGTGCTTTAGAGTGATAATCAGTACAAATACTCTTAACCCTATTGAGTTTGCTATGATTTCGTTATTGGTAAAATGCTTGTTTGGTGCACTCGCTGTTTTAGTTATTGCGATTCTCTCGCGTAGCAAAATTTATTATATTGCGGGATTGGTTCCTTTGTTTCCTACTTTTGCATTAATTGCCCATGTGATCGTGGTTCAGGAGCAAGGTGCGGAGGCATTAAGAAAAACAGCATTATTTGGTTTATGGTCACTAATCCCTTATGCAATGTATTTAATCACTGTTTATGTCTTTGCAACCAAATTAACACCGTGGATTTGTTTAAGTTTAGCGACGTTGATTTGGATAGTCGCTGCAGCTGTTTTAGTGTATTTCTGGCAGCTTACTCAGTGAAATTTATTGTTCTAACTCCTTTATTGTGTAAATTGAATGAAATATGCGTTTTTCAGCACTTAAATTTTTATACAACATTTCTGTGTTAGATTTGTACTCGAATTATTTTTTAGACGATTTATAATAATACTTAGTGTGTTCTAATTCGCCATTCTATAGAGAAAAATGTTACTAAGAGTCCTTGTAGTATTATTAGTCGCGGGCTGTTCCTACATAGCAGGTGTGATGACAGAAGTTTCTTCAGATACAGAGATGGACGCAGAGAGTAAAGTCAAAAGCGCCGTTGAAGATTTTCTGGTATATCCATCAGCCGCAACATACAAAAATGTGAAATATCATGTTCTGAATCAGAATGAAGAGGGCGATGAGACTGGCTACTATTGTGGTGAAGTTTTTGGGTTTGAAGATGGTTTACCTTACGGATATAAACGATTTATTGTTCGTTTACATAAAAACAAAGAAGGTAAAACAGTGGTTTCTATTCCACTAGTGGAAAAAGTTGATGATATTGTTCCTGTTGAACAATTTGACCCTATCTGGGAACGTTATTGCAATCGAGAGTAATAAATCATAATAATTAAAAGGCAGATTGATCTTTGTATTATCAACTCTGCCTTATGATTTCATGGTTTTATTGCCAATGTGGCTAGGAATGTTGGCAAGAAATTATCGATAACAAAACGAGGATTTGGCTGCCAATCTTCTTGAAAACCTGCAATGTTAAAGCCCGCCTGTATTTGCCCACCAATTAAGTCCGTCAGTGAATGACCAAAGACAAACGCTTCTTGCTTTGCTTGTTTTGACGCCACCTGTTCCTGCGATAAGTTATCTAATTCTGAAAACGGCATGGTATATCGTGGTCGAATAATTGTATTTTCAGTAGGACTTTTATCTCTATCATCAACAAATACGACAGGGTTAAAAAAGCTTGAGAGCAATCGACCTTGCGGTTTAAGTACCCGAAAGCATTCTTGCCATACAGGATTAACATCGGGAATGTATAAGTTTGAAATTGGGTGAAAAATAATATCAAATGAATTGTCTTCAAACATAGGGAGATAACGCATATCACCTTGAACTGTTGTCAGTGCTAAATTATCCCGCTTAGCCACCATACTATCTTGCGCTAACTGTTTTTCTGACAAATCAAATACTGTCACGATAGCGCCCACAGCAGCCAATATTGGCGCTTGCTGCCCACCCGCAGAAGCTAAACAGAGAATTTTTTTCCCTTTTACGTCACCAAGCCAAGCTTTATTTAATGGGGTTGGCGTTAGATGAATTTCCCAATTTCCTTTTTTTGCTTCTTCAATTGTTTGGCTATCAACCGGAGTAGACCAAGGTTGTTGAGATGCCGCTTGTTTATCCCATGCCTTTTGGTTTGCAGTAATAAAATCCGTCATAAAGTGTACCTATACATACATTAATTGAGGTCATTGTAGTCGCTGTAAGATTAAAGTAAATAAAAAAGTGTACCAATAAGTACATTTAATTTCCATGTTGGGAAATAATGCAAGCTATTTGGCTGGTTATATGTGAAAGCAATCATGAACAAGTATGGGAAGATGATTGAAATTAAGGGGTGTTATTCGCATAATATATGCATATTTGAACTCGCCATTGGCTTATCATGCTAGCAAAATTCTATCCTGTTATCTTATTGGTTATTTCCAATGTATTTATGATGTTCGCTTGGTATGGACATTTAAAATTTACGAATAAGCCATTATATATAGTCATATTCTTTAGTTGGTTGATTGCATTTGTAGAATACTGTTTTGCGGTACCTGCAAATCGCTTAGGACACCAATATTACAGCGCCGCTGAATTGAAGACGATGCAAGAAGTGATTACGTTATGCGTATTCGCTGGGTTTTCTGTGCTTTATCTAGGTGAGAGTTTTACAATAAACCATATCATTGGCTTTATTCTTATTTTTGCAGGCGCATTTTTTATTTTTAAAGGTCCTTTTTAGTGAACAGCATCTTCTACTTTATAGAAAGTAGAAGATGCTTAATAAATAATGGGATTTTTACTTACACCCAACCTTTTTGACGAAACTCTTTAAGTACCGCAACGAACTGCTCCATTTCTTGCGGGGTACCTAAGGTTAAGCGGTTCCAACCCATAACAGGTGGAAATTCTCTGCCAACCATAATATTGGCCTCTTTCATACGCTGTTTATAAGTTTTCACATCACCTTTTACTTTGTGGAAAATAAAGTTAGCTTGTGATGGCGCATACTCTAAGCCTAATTCATTAAGCGCAGTTTCAACGATTTTACGTGAAAGATTGTTAGATTTAAGGCTATATTCCAGGAATTTCTTATCTTTCAATGATGCAATGGCAGCGACAGCACCCGCAGTATTGGTGTTATCAATCGAGATAAACTCATCGACCGCTTCAATGATTTCAGGGGGTTGCAATGCCGTACCCCACTCGCAGGCCTGCTAATGCGTAAATTTTCGAGAAAGTCCGTGTCACTATTAGGTTTTTTTGTCCTGCTTTGACTAATCCAATTGCGCTTACAAACTGTGGATCTTCAACAAATTCCGCGTAAGCTTCATCAACAATAAAAAACTGTTTATCTGAAACTTTTTTCATCCAGTTATCGAGTGGGCTATGCGGAGTTATCATCGCCGTTGGGTTGTTTGGATTACAGATATAGATAATGGATAAACCATCGTAATCATTGGCGATTTGCTCCATTTTTTTCAGGTCAAAACTCAAGTCCGATTTTAAGGGAACTTTAGTTATTTCTACACCGAGTGGGAGAGCATAAAGTTCAGCATAGTTAAATGTTGGATCTGGAGTGATAAGTTGAATTTTTATGCCATCTTTTCTTGCTTTATTTGCGAGCATGGCGACAGCCGCCTGAATGGTTTCTGACGAACCATTTCCGAGGGTCACATTTTTGCTGTCTAGACTATGCAGTGTGCCAATATTACCAATAAGCTCAGAGCGTGCGTCATCAGGGTAACGGAATGAACCGGGTAAAGCTTCAATAACCGCTTTTTGTGCACTGGGTGACATTCCCAATGAGTTCTCATTGAAATTGAGTAATAAAGGATGTTGGGCATTTGGTTTAACAAGTGCGCTAGTATTTGCACTTGCTTGATTTAAAACTGAATTTAGTGCTAAGCCACCAGCAATAAGTGAGCTTGATTTTAGAAAAGAACGACGATCCATAATGAGTCCCTGAAATATATTTATCTTGTGTGATTAGATTACTCGAAATAATTCAGTTGTAAATAAATATATAGTTAAAGTGATTTTTTATTCATTTTGTTATATTTCAAAAGGCTGGTTTGAAACGGAGATAATTTTTAAACTGCTCTAATGGATTGATTATAAATAGTAATTTTGATTAGTTTTAATTTTTGGGAGTGGTGTTAATTATTGCACATTGAATTGATATGGTTGTATATTATCATACATAACGATAACTAATCACAGAGAGAGAATAATGAAACTATTTATGTTTTATGTTGGTGGTAATGCCGGAAAATCCAATATTGAGGTGCACGATATTCAGTTTGCGGCAGTCAACACACCAGAAGAAGCTTGGCCACTATTGCGCGATGCTTGGTTTGGGGATAAAGATAAAATTCATGTGGATGGGTATGCAGATATCAATTGGGCAGATGGGTTCGACATCAGTTTGAGCAAAGAACCATCAGAAAGTGAATACAAACTCTATTTTATTAATGTAGGTGGATATATTTCATCAACACTTGCGGAGCTGCATGAGTTTGATCTCTTTGTGGCAAAAAATGCCCAAGAAGCTAAACAAAAAGCAATTAGCCAGCTCTTAGTGAACAGTCAGCAACAGCATAAAGATAATTTAAAAGATGTTGATGATTGTTTATTGCTACAAAAAATTGGTGAATATTATATTCACCTAAATAAAAATAAGAATGGAGATAAATATCAACCATTATGGCAAGGGTATTTACCAATAGGTATAAATAGCTAACTTTTAGTTAATACGTAATAGCCAGCATTATTAAAGATATTACTGGCTATTATGATTCAGAGTGAAATTTATTGAGCTTCTTGTGTCGCTAAGCTAGGTGAAATTTCAATCACTGCCACTTTCACCATATATTTCTTGTTATTCTCACCCTTTGGTACTTCCGCTGTAATTTTCTTTAACGCTTCTTCTGGCTGAGCGGTTTGTACAGCCGTTGAGTATTGCATCATTCCTTGATGGCGTCCCATATATTGCCCACGGTAAGTACCATCACAGGGTCTGTCATACTGAGATTGATTGGATCCGTTACACCAAGTTCCATTGCCATTTCGGTGATAACCATTACCGTGATAAGCAAATGTAGAGAAACTCACCGCTAATAAGCTGCCGACTAAAATAAGTGATTTTAAATTTTTCATTTTGATTCTCCTCTTTATTTATTATCAGCTTGCCACTGTGTTTTTTTATTTCAATCTTATTTACTTAAATATAGGGAAGTTTCATATTTAAAACACAGTTATTCATTATTTCTTCATACTGATAAAAAATTGTTAAATAAATATTGGTAGTGTTCGAATGGCAATAATTCAATATTATATAAGCTATAAAATGTTAAGTGTAAAATAAATTTATTTTTATTTTGTCAATTAAATGGAACTTTTTGTGCGGCATGAATATCGAGATACTTATTATTGATGGGGTAAAGGTGTTAACATAATCGATAAGCCCATAAGTGTAGTATGAGAAGGATTTGAGATTGAAACGTATAAAAAGCAAGCTACTGATAGTTATATTGTTGGCGTTAGGTGCATTTGCTTATCAGTTTTATACAACGATCGGTGATAGCGATGTCACCAGGCAAGCTGAAAAGCTTATCGAGAATAAGCTAAGTTCAGGTAGTCCTCTGACTTTTGAGAATGTCAAAATTGTCCTGAAAAGCGAATTTAAAGAAGGTGAAAGCTACCGAGTCTGTGGTTTTTATCAAACTAGTGAGCAAGGTGATAAGTTACCGTTTGTTGCTAGCGTCAGTGTTCAAGATGGAAAATTCTCTGAACATCATCAATTGATCACCAGTGATACACCAGAACTACGCACTGCTATTGTGTCATTGTGTGAAAAATCACAGTAATTCTATTTAGAGTATTTACGGTATAGCTGCGTATCCAATTCAGGCGTTCGCCTACATTTTTCCCATAAAAAAAGCCAGTAATAAATACTGGCTGCTATAAATTAGCAAAAGCAATGTAAATGAAAATTCGTTATATACATTACCATATAGCGCTTAAAAGAAAAGGACTTTTATACAAAGTCGACTAACATCATTATTAACTATGATCTTGATCAGGGTTTGAAATAGGGGAAAGGGCGAGAGGGATGAGTTCCAGCCTAGCGGTTATCGCTGGAGGCTGGAAAATAGAGCTAGAGTATTATGCTTTTAACCAGTGACCATGATGGAAAACATCTTCAACCAGTTCATGGAGAACGATATGGGCTTCTTTATCATCATGGAAGCCTTTGGTATTGAAGGTGGTTGCACCACTGTCATGTGTAATAAAAAGGTTGCTACCTGGGTATACTTCTAAAACTCTGGCATGCAATTCAGCTGTGAACGCGTCGTAGGATTTTTCAGAGAGCGTTGAGACTAAATCGTCAGAAACTTTGATGTGGATTTCCATATATTACCCTTTGATGTAGAAAGCAAATTAGCGATAAGTGTATTGGTATCATAAAACATTAGCAATAATCTTATTATGATGATCGCAAAACGATTATTCTACTCTGAAATAGGTTTGAGTGGTAGATTTAAAATATAATTCAATGAAGACGTATCAAACTATATTTAATATTTATCATCAATGATTATTCAAAGGAGTAATCATTAAAATTTAGCAATTAGTTATTCAATTTAAAAAATAATTAAATACCATTTAACCAAATACGCGTTCACTTAATTAAATTTAATGATTTTTTACTTATAATAGTAAATTCTGGTTAAAAATTATCATGTTTTTAATCAATTGATTGAGATCGTTCTTAAATTAATCAATCTGGTTGTATCACTTTGTTTTAATAATTATTTTATTTCACTTTTTTACTCTGGCTTGCATGATTATTCGCTGTCTTAAGTATTAAATAGGCTGATGTTCAGAAAAAAATTTACAGAGAAAGTAAAAAAAATATAATTCATGGGTCTTGTTTAATAACATTGATTATTCATGATAAACCATCATGGTTTATATTTTTATTTGTTTAATTACTTAAATAATATGGAGCTAAATAACTCACCAACTAATACATCTATTAGTGGATATAATAAAAGGAGCATAATTTGATAGAATTTATAAACTCAATCAGCAATCTTATTTGGGGCTCGTTATTAATTTATTTATTACTGGGAGCCGGCTTATATTTTACAATACGATCTAAATTTATTCAGTTTAGGCATTTTGGTCACATGTTCGGAGTACTGAAAAATAGCACTCAATCGGACAGCTCAGGTATTTCTTCATTCCAAGCACTATGTACCAGCCTAGCGGCACGAGTCGGTACTGGAAATCTAACGGGTGTTGCTATCGCGATTACGGCAGGCGGCCCTGGCGCTATATTCTGGATGTGGGTCGTTGCATTATTAGGAATGGCGACATCATTTGTTGAATGCACATTAGCGCAGCTTTATAAAACCAAAGATGACCAAGGTAACTATCGCGGCGGACCTTCTTATTACATGGAGAAAGGCTTAAAACAGCGCTGGATGGGTGTATTGTTCTCCATCTTCTTAATTATTGCATTTGGTTTGGTTTTTAATGCAGTTCAAGCGAACTCCATTGCACAAGCAACTGCTGTGGCATTTGATTTTAACCCACTCTATGTTGGAATTACCTTAGTGATCCTCAGTGGCATCATTATTTTTGGTGGATTAAGATCAATTGCTAAAGTTGCCGAATTTGTTGTGCCAATCATGGCTATTGCTTATTTAGTACTGGCTTTCTGGGTCGTCGGTCAAAATATTGAGCGCTTACCTGATGTCTTTATGCTGATTTTCCGTAGCGCCTTTGGTTTACAGGAAGCCGCAGGCGGTGCAATTGGTTATGGTATCGCTCAAGCGATGACGCAAGGCATTCAGCGGGGATTATTCTCGAATGAAGCCGGAATGGGGTCTGCGCCAAATGCAGCGGCATCTGCGTCACCTTATCCACCACACCCAGCCTCCCAAGGCTATGTCCAAATGTTGGGAGTATTCATGGATACCATAGTGATCTGTAGCGCTACAGCCATTATTATTTTGGCTTCTGGCGTGTTAGATGGCCCGGTGGGTAAAATCAATGGTATTGAGCTGACTCAGCTAGCTTTATCTTCTGCGGTGGGCAGCTGGGGAAGTATCTTCGTTGCGATTGCAATTTTCTTTTTTGCCTTTACATCCATCATTGCCAACTATGCTTATGCAGAAAGCAATATGATTTTCTTGGAAAATAATCATACCGCAGGGCTATTTATTTTCCGCTTAGCGACATTGGGAATGGTGATGTTCGGGGCGCTCGGTGAAATGCCACTGATTTGGAAACTTGCGGATATTTCGATGGGCTTAATGGCAGTTACAAACTTGATTGCCATCCTCTTGTTGTCCGGTGTGGCATTTAAACTCGCGAAAGATTACAACCAACAGTTAGGTGCGGGCAAAATTCCAACATTTGATATTAATGATCATCCAGAGCTGAAAAAGCAGCTCAATGAAGGAATTTGGGAAAAGGAGTCGGTTGAGCAGTGGGTTAAGAACGAAGCCCATTAATTTTGCAGCTGCTGATCGCTGTTGACTGCATTGACCTCAGTTGAAAATTAATAGAAATGTAAGGCGCTTGGATTTATTTCTAAGCGCCTTTTTTATTATTCATTCTCTGGTTAATAAATATAAAAAACTTGCTTTATTGTCTTTAGAGCGTAAGGTTTTGGAGGAAAATAATAACCAAGATAAATATGAAATAAGGTGTTGATCAGGAAGATGAAACTCGGGCGATACGCAGCAACATTTTACGGGGTCGTGTCCATATTATTGTGGAGCACGATGGTAGGGCTTGTTCGCAGTACGAGCGAAAACTTTGGCCCTATTGGTGGTGCGGCACTTATCTATTCGATAGGGAGCCTAGTTTTGGTTGTTGTAATGGGATTGCCGAAAATTCATCTTTTCCCTAGACGTTATTTGTTCTGGGGGGCATTTTTATTTGTTAGCTATGAAATTTGCTTTATTTTAGCTCTAGGGCTTGCCAATACTCGTCAGCAAGCCATTGAGCTGGGTATGGTGAATTATTTATGGCCGAGCTTCACAATTGCGTTAGCGGTTTTATTTAATCGGCAGCGTTTTAGCCTATTACTGATTATTGGGCTTATTTTAGCGTTTGCAGGCTTATTGTGGGTTATCTCAGGGGATCAACCTTTGTCCCTGAATGCGATTCTTTCAAATATTCAAAGTAACCCACTGAGCTACGGCTTAGCCTTTGTTGGTGCATTATTGTGGGCTTTCTATAGCAATATTACGAAACGAATGTCGAATGGCTGCAATGGTATGGTGCTGTTTTTTATCATGACATCGGTCGGATTGTGGATCTTATTTATCTTTTCGACGCCAGCGCCATTTAATATCAATGTGAATAGCATCAGTTTGTTATTTGTCACTGCTATTGCAACTGGCGGGGCGAATGCACTTTGGACAGTGGCAATCATTAAAGGCAATGTGGCTTTTCTCGGGACATTGTCCTATTTCACTCCTGTTATCTCTACAGCGTTTTCTTCAATGTTATTGAGCACCGCATTAACACTGGGGTTCTGGCAAGGTGTCTTGATGGTAACCATAGGGTCAATCACCTGTTTTATTGCGACAAGGCGCTGAGTTATGTTTGGGCGTGTAACGAACACTAATAGCGCCGAGGATAAAAATCACACCAAGTAGCTGCAATACCCAATGTTCTGGTAAGCCATGTTGAACAGCATCGATAATGACGCTGGAAAGTACTTGACCACTAATAGCGAAAATAGTGGTTAGTGTGGCGCCAAGTAATGGCAAAACATAGCTGTTTATGATGACAAAGCAAGCACCAATGACGCCTCCTGTAAACGCAATGAGAGGAATGTTTTCAAAGGTAATGTTAAATGAGTCTTGGGCGAACCAAATAATCATGCTTAATAATAAAAATCCCACAACATGATTAATTAAAGAGGCATAAAAAGCATTGGTGACTTGAGATAGCCCTCCATTAATGCTTCGGCTCAGAATAATACAAATTCCATTAGACAGTGCGATCATAATAAAAAACAGTAACATAGATTATTTCCGCAGAATGATGAATGTTGAGCCAATCAGTAGTAGCAACACCGTAATTCCATCCTTTAGCGTTACTTTTCGTTTGGCTAACCCTAAAAATCCTATATGGTCAATGAGTAGCCCTGCCACTATTTGCCCTGTTAGCATCAATACAATGGAACCTGAAAGTGAAAGAGGGCTGTTGACTGTGATCGCGGCGAGTAACACTGTAAAGGCACCAGGGATCCCACCGAGATAGCTCCAGCGGGGAATTTTGTGGTTTCTTTGTGTTTTTCCCAATCGACCTTTGACCATCAACCAGATCAGCAAAGCAACCATGCTACCTATTCCGTGAGTCAACCAAGAGGCTTGTAGTGGCGAGGTAAAAGTAGATAAATAGCTATTACTCATGATCATCAATGTGAGTAAAACACCGGAACACACGGCGATCAGCGAAAGTAAAATCTCTTTTTTCATATTGATTAATTCGGGGTGAATGATTTGCGAAGTATAGGGATTGTCGATGATGAGAAAAACCGTTATAAAGGAAAAACTGTGTTTCTATTAAGTTGACAATAATGAATGTTGATTACACGCTACTCCCTATTTTTATCGCTATTGTCGAGCAGGGCAGCCTGACAAAAGCAGCAGAATCACTGCATATGACAAAATCGGCGGTGAGCAAAAAGTTGATAGCGTTAGAAGCGCAAACGGTGATCCGTTTAATTACACGCTCAACTCGCCACCTGCAACTGACAGAAGCGGGGGAGCTTTACTATTCCTACCTGAAAAAAGCCCATCAAGCGATTAACGAGGGCAATGAAATGCTCTCTCGTTACAGTGGTTCGGTCGATGGAACATTAAAAATCAGCGCTCCAATGGTATTTGGTCATTTGCACTTAACCGCACTGCTTCCCGAGTTTTTGAAACGCTGGCCACAATTACATGCAGAGATCGTGTTTGACGATAAGCTGGTGGATTTAGTGGGTGATGGCTTTGATATGGCAGTGCGGATAGGCGAATTACAGGATTCTTCGTTAATTTCTCGAACGTTATCACCTTGCCATAGTGTTTTGTGTGCTTCCCCGAAATGGCTTGAGGAACATGGAAACCCGAATAATCTTGATGAACTCGCTGAGCATAACTGCCTTTTATACAGCTATTTCCAAGCAGGGCAAACATGGTTGTTTACCTATCAGGGAAAGAAAGTTCGATTTACCCCGACGGGGAATTTTCGGGCAAATAGCAGTCTCGCATTGCACCAAGCCGCTTTACAAGGGCTTGGTATTTGCCAGCTACCTCAATTTATTGTCGCACCGGATATTCTCGCTGGGCGATTGGTCACGGTGTTACCGGAGTATCACTTGCCGCTGCATCATATTTATGCGGTCTATCCAAACCGGAAGTTTTTACCTAAAAAGGTGGCGACTTTTCTCGATTTCTTACAGGAAACGCTCGGAAGTTCAGGGGATTATCAGAAAAATTATGAATTGAAATTATTGTGAGTTTTCTGGAATAAGGTCGCTAAAAAATAAAAAGCCGAATGTCAGCAATATGCCAACATTCGGATTTTAAATATCAAGATTAAGCTAAGTTTTGCTCAGCAACAGGCTCGCTTTTCGCGGTCAATTTGCCGATAAACATCGAGATAATAAACGCGATAATCCCTGGAATTAACCAACCCATACCTTGCTCAAACAGCGGTAAGTAGGTGATTAGGTTTGCTTTTACTGTTGTGCTTAATAATTCCATATTATTTAGCGTATCGAATAGGCTCATCAGTACAACTACGCCAATGGTGATCCCATAAGTGACCCTAGGAGCAGCCATAAATTTGCGTGCAAATTGCAGGAAGACGATAGTGACCGATGAAGGATAAATCATCAGCAGAGCCGGAATAGTGACGCGCAATAAAGTATCGAGACCAAACGTGGACACGACAGTGGTTAGCATCGTGAAGAAAACCACCCAGAAGCGATAACCTAAACGGTGATGGAAAGTGGCAAAGTAATCTGCACAGGCGCTGGTCACACCCACTAAGGTGGTCATGCTTGCCAGTAATACAATTCCGCACATGATCCATGTACCTACCGCACCAAACAGGACATCGACGTAACGAGAGAAGATCTGTCCGCCGTTGGTGGCTGTATTCGCCACTTGTTCACTGGTCGCGCCTAAATAGAACAGGCAGATATACAGTGCCGCGAGTAAGCTCACTGAAATTAAACCCGCTTTAATCGTGATGGTCGCGACTTGGCGTGGTTCAGTGATCTGTTTTGAAGCTAATGCACGCGCCACAATCCCGCCAAACGCCATCGCAGATAGTACATCCATGGTTTGGTAACCATCAATTACGCCGCCAAAGAAGGCAAATTCTGCATACTGTTTAACAGGGGGATTCATATCAGAAAGCGGGTCAATGACCACGGCAATCCCCACTACCACTAATAAAACAAGTAACGCTGGAGTCATAAACTTACCAATCGCGCTAATCATGGTGCCTTGCTTCAACATGAAGAACATCGAGGTAAAGTTAAAAATGAGCGCGAAAGTGAGATGAGAAAATGTGCTTTTTTCAACGAAGCCTAATGGTAAAAAGCCCATTTCAAATGCGGTATTCGTCACCCTTGGCATCGCAAATGTGGAGCCGACAATTAGGTAGAGTGCAACCCAGAAAATGACCGCAACCCATTTAGGCAAATCAACAGAAAGCTTTTCACCACGTCCTTTTACTGCAACTGTTACTAAGGTTAAGAAGGGTAATAGAACACCGGTGATCAGAAAACCTAATGAGGTATCAAACCAGTCTGTCCCTGATTGATAGCCTGCCATCGGTGGAAAGATGATATTTCCCGCGCCTAGAAATAAGGCGAATACCATCATCCCCAGAATTAACATATCTTTAGTCGAAAACATTTTACTACCTGTTAGTGATGTGGGTTTTATTGTACTTATAGATGAATGACAATTTTTTAAAAGAGGCAGATAGTATCAAATTTGGAAGAGTAAGTAAGGTAAAGGATAAAATAGCCCTAAGAGAAAGACAGGAGATGGATATGCCAGAATGGGGATGTCTAGGCATATCCAGTTAAATTGTATTTTGGTCTAGAGATTTGAACTTTAAATTAACTGCTCACTAGATAATAAATTTGTTTATTGCGACAGCAACGCCATCACAATCGTTGGTATCGGTGACAAATTTCACTATTTCACGAATATGTGGCGCAGCATTTCCCATTGCAACCGAAACACTCGAATACTGTAGCATGGCAACATCATTATTTTGGTCACCGATGCTCATGACTTTATCCGGCGTGAGAGATAATTTCTCACATAACACTTTTAGTGCAGAGCCTTTGCTTGCATCCTTATTCGAAACTTCGAGGAAATAAGGACTAGTTTTGATCAGCGAGTAGTTTTCAAAGGTATTTTCAGGAATATAGCTGATACCTACATCCAGTTTCTCGGGATGGTCAATAATCATGATTTTGGTAAAACTGAGCGAGCTATCCATTTCGTTAACTGGGCAATACACCAAAGGGGTATTGGTGAAATAGGCATCATGAATGGTATAGCGGCTAATATGACGATTCGCAGTGAACATGGTGTTGTCTGCAAGGGCGTGCATATGAACCCCCACGTTGTTAGCTAGTTCAGCAAAATATTGATAATCTTCAAAATCTAACAAGTTTTCATACAGGTGGCTGCCATCATTGGCTTGATGGATAACGCTGCCATTGTTACTGATGCAGTAGTTACTGGCGGTGTCTAATCCAAGTTCTTGAAGGTAGGGCAAAATGCCAGAATAGGGGCGACCTGAGGCAAGGACAATTCGCACACCTTGTTTGTGCGCGCGGGTAATGGCTTCTTTCACTGCGGGAGAAATTTGGTGCTGCGAATTGAGTAACGTGCCATCTAAATCAATGGCGACCAGTTTGATTGACATCAATGCCTCCTAAAATAGAACTTTTACACGTACCTTACTCTGATTATCGAGAATGTAAATTATCTAAGAGGGCAACGGATAAGTTGCTCAGTAAAAAGGATGAGAATACCCATGTTTTATCGCATTAAAACTGAAAAAATGCAGGTTAATGCGCGTAAAACAAATTCACTCATCATCCGGGATTAGGTGTAATGGCTCTTTTACATCCAAATGAATTTGGTCATTTTGACGAAAATCAAACGGCGTAATGCCATATTCTTTACGGAACATATAGGTAAAGTGAGATTGCGAGCCGAAGCCAAAATCTAACGCAATATCAAAAATACTTTGGCTGCTGTTTCTTAATAAATTTACGGCGCCAGCCAGTCGGCGCTGACGGATATATTTTCCTAAGGAGATTCCTGTGACCTCCTTAAAGATTTTTTGCATATGCCAAAGGGAATACCCAGAATAGGCAGCGAGTTCTTCCAAATGGATGACTCGACCTAAATGCTCTTCGATCCATTTACTTAGAGCATTAACAAGTGCTACGTGGTTATCTTGTGCCATCTCAAATTCATTCTTATTTTACGGTAACCGAAGTATACACAACTTCATTTCACCATGACAAAGGTTGGTTGTGCGGTATTACAGATTTATGTATAAAAATCACACAATAATAGCCAGTTATTTATCAAGAGCTGCAAAAATAAACAATTGTTTTCTTGAAAACGATGAATAGCCCATTTTACGAAACTAAAGACGATAATATCGATTAATATTGCCAGATGATGTGACTATTAAGAACCCCATTATCTATGCGAAATATGCTATTAATCATCAGCATTGTAATTATTTGTGCTTTTTTATACCTCTTGGCGATGAATAATCTCTGCGATCAGGGCGGGGATGATTTTCAACTCGGTGTTTGCCGCGTGACGGGTTTGTTACCATTTTGAGTTTGCATTTTGCAACGTCTTACAGGATATTAGTTTGTCATTATTTGGAAACATTAGAAGACAGGCAGAAAGCCAGCTTTACAGTTGTATAATTGCGAGTGGAGTTCATGCAAAAATTCAAATAAACTTGCGTGATTATCACAACTGTGGACGATAACAAAAAGCTAGAGGATGAAGGGTAAAGATATGGCGCAACAGACGCTAAAGCGCGGATTGAAAAACAGGCATATTCAGTTAATTGCCTTGGGGGGCGCTGTCGGTACAGGGCTATTTTTAGGGATAGCAACCACCATCCAAATGGCAGGTCCGTCGGTACTACTTGGGTATGCATTGTGTGGATTTATCGCTTTTCTGATCATGCGTCAGTTAGGTGAAATGATTGTTCAAGAGCCTGTTGCAGGGTCATTTAGCCATTTCGCATTCAAATATTGGGGCGGTTTTGCCGGGTTCCTCTCGGGTTGGAACTACTGGGTGATGTTTATCCTCGTGGGGATGACTGAACTGACCGCTGCGGGTAAATATATGCAACACTGGTGGCCTGAGTTACCTATTTGGGTTTCGGCACTGGTGTTTTTTATTGCGGTTAATGCAATTAACCTGATTAATGTTCGCTCTTATGGAGAAACCGAATTCTGGTTTGCGCTAATTAAAGTTGTTGCGGTTATCGCGATGATTTTATTTGGCTGTTACTTACTGTTTAGTGGCCATGGCGGCCCTCAAGCCAAAGTGAGTAACTTATGGGAATACGGCGGCTTTTTTGCCAAAGGCTATAATGGGCTATTAGTCGCGCTGGCGATTATTATGTTCTCATTTGGTGGATTGGAATTAGTGGGGATCACCGCGGCAGAAGCGGAAGATCCAGATAAAAGCATTCCAAAAGCCATCAATCAAGTGGTTTACCGTATCTTAATTTTCTATATCGGCTCACTGGCGGTATTACTGGCGCTGTATCCGTGGGTGCAACTGGATGGCAAAACTAGCCCCTTCGTACTGATTTTCCATGAGCTGGGTGATTTACTCGTTGCCAATGCATTGAACGTGGTGATTTTGATTGCGGCTCTGTCGGTTTATAACAGTGGTGCTTACTGTACTAGCCGCATGCTGTATGGTTTAGCACAACAAGGTAACGCACCGCGCTTTATGGCAAAAGTGAATAAAGGCGGCGTGCCTGTAATGGCGCTGATTGTTTCAGGTATCGCGACTTCTGGCGGGATCTTGATTAACTTCGTGATGGAAGGCAAGGCATTTGAATTACTGATGTCCTTAGTGGTAACGACGCTGGTGCTAAACTGGATTATGATTTGTGTTTCTAACTTGAAATTTAGAGCCGCGATGAATAAACAGGGTATTGAAACGAAGTTTAAGAGTATTTGGTATCCGTTTGGTAACTATCTGTGTTTAGCATTCTTGTCGCTAATCTTGATTATTATTCTGACAATGGATGGGTTACGCGTTTCTGTACTGATTATGCCTCTTTGGATCGCGGTTCTGTGGGTTGGTTATCAATTCTCAGGTGCTAAAAAACAAGGTGTAGAGAGCAAAGCGTTATAGCCTTATCAATCAGTAAAAGACCAGATAAATAAAAAACAAAAAACCGGTAAGATTTTTAATCTACCGGTTTTTTTATGCTGGCTTTTTGGTCAATCAGCCTCTAGCGAGATGAGTTCAAACGCTTACCACTGCCAACGTAACCAAGCAAACAGGACGTTACCGTTATTGTATGTTCCTGGAATATAGGTCGCTTGAACAGAAAGCTTATCATATTCAATAGAAACTAAAGGCAGAGGCGCAGGGAGTGGAATATAGCTATATTCCTCACGCGCGGTAATACCTAATGTGAATCCCGCCCCCATACGGAAGCCATCAAGATCGCCCGGGATCCACATTTTTTGGAAACCATAACCCACGATTGGCTCGACTTTATTATGGGAATCCATAAATGCCATTGCGTAGAGTGCATGCCAGTCATTATCTTCATCATAACGATATTTACCGATACCAAAGCCCCATGGCTCTTCATTATAGGTATCTGTTTTTTCTTTATCGTACATAAGACGGTTATGCCAAGTGAAGAACGGGATATACAGCTCATATTTGTCAGAATCCCAAGTGGTGCTGACATTATTAGTGAATTTATCCCATAAACCGACTGACTGCTCTTCAGCAAATGCAGGCGATGACATGCAGATTGAAGCGCTCAGAATTGCCGATGCGCCTACAACCAACTGTATGTTTTTATTAACTCTCATTGTGGATCCAATCTAGTTTTATCTGATAGATGAGTCATGATAGACATTGACAATGATGACATCATTATCGCAATTGTAATAATTGTAGTGGAAATTATTTTAATAAAGATAAGCTAAATAGGACAGCAATAAATGGTTAAATTAGGATAATGACGTATTGGGATCGTAATTTGCTGTAAGGGTTCAACTCAATATTGATATCAATTTTTTGATATTAGAATGAATCAATTAGCTATAACCATTTGATTATTAATTATAAAAATCCAATTTATTTTTGATGAAAATCAATCGCATTTAATTATTGAAGATAATAGATAATCTGCTAGTAATTAGCATTGTGTATGAGACAATTCATTTAAGGACGTTATTTAATTAACTTAATGATTTTTATTAAGTTAAAAAGACGTAATAAGCGCAATATGACTAAGGTCAATTATCTTTCTAAAGGCAATTGTTTTACTGAAGACAATTATTTTACTGAAGACAATGGAGAGGGCACTAATGAGAGTGAATGCATTAACGATTGCGGGAACGGATCCATCTGGTGGAGCCGGTATTCAAGCAGATCTGAAAACATTTTCCGCACTCGGTGCGTATGGAACCAGTGTGATGACTGCGCTGGTGGCACAAAATACGCAAGGTGTTCAAGCCATCCATAATATCCCTTCAGACTTTGTTGCGGCCCAATTGAACTCTGTTTTAAGTGATGTCCGTATTGATGCCGCGAAAATCGGCATGTTATCTAATCGCGGCAATGTTCAAGTTGTCGCCAATGCGTTGAAAAAAACACCCGTGCCTTATGTGGTGCTCGATACGGTGATGGTAGCTAAAAGCGGAGATCCGCTATTATTGCCAGATGCGGTGGAGACGCTAAGACGCGAGCTTTTACCTATGGTTTCGCTGATCACACCAAATTTGCCCGAAGCGGCAGTATTACTTGATGAGCCGATGGCACAAACGGAAGAACAAATGCGTGAGCAAGGGCAACGTTTACTGCAATTAGGTTGCCAGAGTGTCTTGATGAAAGGCGGGCACTTAATCGATTCTCAAAGCCCTGATTGGTTGATCACCCCAGAAGGTGAGTGGCGCTTCACATCGGTACGTATCGATACCAAAAATACCCATGGTACGGGATGCACATTATCTGCTGCATTAGCTGCACTGAGGCCGCGTTTTGAGGATTGGCAACAAACAGTTGTGGAAGCAAAAGCCTATTTGCAAGGGGCGCTAGAGCAAGCGGATAGCTTAGAAGTTGGTAGTGGTTTTGGACCTGTACATCATTTTCATCGCTGGTGGTGAGAATTTTGAGGGACTAGAAAAAAGAAATGGCTAGCTCAAGGGAGATTGAGCCAGCCAAGGAGGTGGTTCCTAGTCTTAATTTATGACTTTCTAGTTCTTCGTTTTCGACAGTGACTATACGATATAGAATAACCAATTGATGTGATCTGTTGCATAAATTTGGATATTGAGTGCACTTTTTAACGAAACTGTCAATAACGAGAATGATTCTCAACTAAAATAAAGCATAAAATGGCCGTTTTTTACACGAATACCTAAGAAAAAACCCATAGTCATCGATCATGGGCTTCTATTTAGTAAAACGTGTTTAGTAATAAGCGATGGAATGCTTAGTCAGTTTACGCTTTTTCTGCTTTTACGCTTTTTCTTCTTGGGCTTGGTGCGGATCTCGAGTAGTCGTTCCTGCAAGATTGCGGATCAACAAACCAAAATTCACATCCACATCTTCAGGAATTGGCAGATAAACTACATGTCCATTACCTGGAGCAACTTCAATAGATTCACCTTTGCGGTTAGTTAATGCATCCAGAGTAAAGACGATATTACCTGACGGTGTCATTAACTCTAAGCTGTCACCGACGCTAAATTTGTTTTTCACATCGACTTCCGCTAAGCCATTCACTCGGTTGCCTGTGAATTCACCGACAAATTGCTGGGTATCCGAAACGGAATAGCCATATTCATAGGTTTGGTAGGCATCATGGGTGTGACGACGTAAGAAACCTTCGGTATAACCACGGTGTGCTAATCCTTCAAGGGTAGAAAGCAGGGTTGGGTCAAATGGCTTACCCGCTACCGCATCATCAATGGCGCGGCGATATACTTGGGCTGTACGAGCACAATAATAGAATGATTTAGTACGACCTTCGATTTTCAGTGAATGAACGCCCATTTGGGTCAGTGTTTCAACGTGTTCGATGGCGCGTAAATCTTTTGAGTTCATGATGTAAGTGCCATGTTCGTCTTCAAAGGCGGTCATGTATTCGCCCGGACGCATCGCTTCTTCAATCATGTAGACTTTATCGGTTGGAGCACCTTCACCGAGTGTTGGCGCTACGTTTTTAACGGGGATTGGCTCATGAACATGCACGATGTTACCCACATCGTCTTCTTTGCCTTCTTGAACTTTATATTCCCAGCGACACGCGTTAGTACAGGTGCCTTGGTTAGGGTCACGCTTATTAATATAACCAGACAGCAGGCAGCGACCAGAATATGCCATACACAGCGCACCGTGTACAAAGACTTCCAGCTCAATTTCAGGCACTTGCTGGCGGATTTCAGCGATTTCTTCCAACGATAATTCGCGGGATAAAATCACGCGAGTTAATCCCATTTGTTTCCAGAATTTTACGGAAGCCCAGTTGACGGCGTTAGCCTGAACCGACAAGTGAATATCCATCTCCGGGAAGGCTTCACGCACCATCATAATCAGACCAGGGTCTGACATAATCAGTGCATCGGGTCCCATTTCAATCACGGGAGTCAGATCACGAATAAAGGTTTTTAACTTGGCGTTATGTGGCGCGATATTGACGACCACATAGAATTTTTTACCCAGCTCGTGGGCTTCGTTGATCCCTTTCGCGAGATTCTCATGGTTAAATTCGTTATTACGCACGCGTAAGCTATAACGTGGTTGGCCAGCGTAAACCGCATCGGCACCGTAAGCGAAAGCATAGCGCATGTTCTTCAAGGAACCTGCTGGGGATAATAATTCTGGTGTAAACATGTTAGTTCTCAGTCTGATGTCAGGTCAGCACCAAGCCGGATGGCTTGGTGTAAAAATTCGAGGGTGGGGATTTTAACGCTAAATGACGGGAATGCCAAATTTCCCATGTAAAAAACAGGGTTATAATTTTGTTACAGAAACGCTGGCAGCAATTAGATGTCGTCCCAACGATAGCCTAAACCATAGATGGAGCGGATAAAGGTTTTTTCGTCATCCAACGATTCGAGCTTACGGCGTAAATTTTTGACGTGGCTATCAATGGTTCTATCGGTGACCACGCGATGGTCGTCATACAAAATATCCAGTAATTGATCCCGAGAAAACACCGTACCTGCGTTATCAGACAAAAACTTTAGTAGGCGAAATTCTGCGGGGGTTAATTCCAGTAATTTATCGCCATAACGGACTTGGAACGCATTTTCATCGATAATCAGTTGAGTCTCTTGGCTACCTGTAGACGAATGAGCTTTTTGGCAACGGCGCAAAATCGTTTTCACTCGGGCAACCACTTCTCGCGGACTAAAGGGCTTACAAACGTAGTCATCGGCACCAATTTCTAACCCTAATAAACGGTCAATTTCTTCCGTTTTAGCCGTCACCATAATCACAGGAACGTCGCTGAATTTACGCAGTTCACGGCAGACTGAAATGCCATCGAGTCCCGGCAACATCAAATCTAATAAAATCAGGTCAGGAAAGTGCTTTTGTACATAGGGGATCACTTCATCACCACGCATCAGCAAGGCGGGAACATAGCCTGCCGCTTGCAGATAATCAAACAGTAATTGTCCAAGTTTGGGTTCATCTTCAACAATCAGAACATGGGCGCTATTGGCTCCCAATAAAGGGGAATCAGGCAAAGACACTATTGCTCCTCCTGCGTCGTAATGGGAATTTGAATGGTTATCTTCACGCCACCGAGTGGAGAGGGGGCAGCAGAAATAGTCCCGTTATGGGCTTCGACAATATTATAGCAAATCGCCAGCCCCAAACCTGAGCCGCCACTCGCACGGTTACGAGAAACTTCTACACGGTAAAATCGCTCAAACAGACGCTGGCACTCTTCAACACTTAATCCCGGCGCGCTATCTTCCCACGTGATCACTAGTTGTTGGTCATGTTGGTTCACGTTGACGGCAATTTTGCCGTGAGGATCGGTATAGCGCAGGCTGTTTTCCATCAAATTATAAAACAGTTGGTTAATGCGGTCAGGGTCAGCAAATAGGTGGGAATGGGAGGAAAAGTGAGTTTCTAACGTCAGTTGTCTATCTTCCAATCGCCATTTGGCTTGCCCTAAATTCATCTCAATAATCGGGATAATATCGATAGATTCCATACGATAAACCAAGGAGCCTCTATCGGATAACGAAAGCTGATGCAGGTCATTGACCAGTTTTATCAGTGTTTGAGTCTCATTGAGTAGGGAATTGATGGTTTCAGGAGTCGCTTGGCGTACGCCGTCTTGCACAGCTTCAAGTTCTCCGCGTAAAACGGAGAGCGGGGTGCGTAATTCATGGGAAATATCCGCCATATAATCGCGGCGCATTTGCTCATTTTTTTCCAACGTCGAGGCGAGATGGTTAAAGTCTTTTGCCAATTGCCCCAACTCATCTTGGCCAATCTCAGATATCCGTGCGCTGAAATTGCCTTTAGCGAGCTGTTGAGTACCTTCCAATAATCGGGTGATGGGCTTTAAAAAGCCGCGAGCTAAAAATAGGGTTACTAACAGCGCCACGAACAGAGATAGCCCTGCAATTACCCAGCTAATGTGCATCTGCTGGGTATCAAAACGTTGGTCTAATTGGTTGCTGATACCACTTTCATAACTGGCAACTAGCCAGCCGACGGTTGCTCCTCGGCTCGTTTTAACTGGCACGCGGATGACTTGATCCGGTGGGGGGAGGTCACGCCCCCAAATGAGGTTGTCTTTGGTGTCATAAACCCAAAACATACCGCGCATTCGCTTATGACCACCGCCATGACCTTGCCCTTGGTGCTGATTATCGACATTGCGTAAAATACGGAAAAACATCCGCTCATCAACCGCCAAAAAACGCCAACTTTCTCGCTCCTCGTATTGTTCGGCAAGCGCCAAAGCGAGTAACTCAGCACGTTGCTGGTCATTCTCTTTTATATAGTCAATAAAACCATGCTGGAAGCCCATTCTGACCCCTTGATGCATGATAGCAACCAGCAGCAAACAGGTGGCAAAGATAGCGATAAATAACCGAGTACTGAGGCTCGAGAGTTTAAGCTTCATGGGATTTCTCCTGCATTGAAGGCGCTTTGCGTGAAAACCGCTGTCTCAGAGTATCAAAACTGAGATACACCACTGGGGTGGTAAATAGCGTCAGCAACTGGCTCATGACCAAACCACCAACAATTGCGATCCCCAGTGGTTGGCGTAATTCTGCGCCATCACCTGTACCTAGCATCAAAGGGAGCGCCCCAAAAATCGCGGCAAGGGTCGTCATTAAAATCGGTCTAAAGCGCAGCAGGCTCGCGCGTAAAATAGCTTCTTTCGCCGATAAGTTCGCATTGCGTTGGGCTTGAAGGGCAAAATCTACCATGATAATGGCGTTTTTCATCACAATCCCGATAAGCAACATAATGCCGATTAGAGCAATTAGGCTAAATGGCGTATCAAATAATTCCAAGGCTAATAACGCGCCGACACCTGCGGATGGCAGTGTCGATAAAATGGTGAGTGGGTGAATATAACTTTCATACAAAATACCCAGTACCAAATAGACCGTGACAATCGCCGCTAAGATTAAAAATAACTGAGATTTTAAGGTATCTTGGAAAACTTGCGCTGTTCCTGCGAAAGTACCGCGTACCGTCGATGGAACGCCTAAAGCGGTCATGGTTTTTTCCACCGCCACAATCGCATCGTTTAAGGTATAACCGTCTGCCACGTTAAAGGAAATAGTAGACGCGGCTGATAACCCTTGGTGGTTAACACTTAAAGGTGCATTGGCGGGTTGCCAGCGGGCAAAATAGGAGAGGGGAATAGCTTCTCCCTGTTTATTCACCACAAACATTTTATCCAGCGAACTGACGTCTTGGGTATATTCCGGTGCCACTTCCATCACCACTTTATATTGGTTCATGGCTTCATAAATGGTGGAAATTTGACGTTGACCAAAGGCGTTGTTGAGCAGGTTGTTCGCATCACGCACATCGATACCCAGTTGCGCCATCAAATCGCGGTCATAGGTTAATGCCATCTCCGCGCCTTTATCTTCTTTATCAGAGTTCACATCGGTTAATTGAGGCAAATCCCCCAGCGCTCGGCGAATAGCGGGCTCCCATGAACGTAATGCATCCAGCTCGTCGGCTAACAGGGTGAATTGATAGCTGGCTTCGGATTGGCGTCCGCCCACGCGAATATCTTGAACGGGTATCATAAATAAGTTGGCACCGGGTTCGTTCGCCAGTTTCATGCGCAAGCGATTAATCACGCTGTTGGCACTCTCTTTGCGCTCATCCAGTGGTTTTAAGGAGATAAACATAGAACCGCTGTTGACGCGGCTGCCGCCCGTAAATCCAGTGACGCTATCCACGGCAGGATCCGCTTTCACTTGCTGCATAAAGCTGGTCATTTTTTGCTTCATTGACTGGAATGAGATGCTTTGGTCTGCTCGAACGAATCCCAGTAAACGCCCTGTATCTTGCTCAGGGAAAAAGGCTTTAGGGATCGAAATATACAGATAAACATTCAAGCCAATTGCCGCAATCAGCACCGCCAGTACACTGCGACGATGAGATAGCACCCAATTTAACGTGACGGCGTAACTTTCTTGTAACCGAATAAGAACGCGTCCAAATCCTCGTTGCTTGGTATTAGCAGAGCCACGTTTTTTCAGTAAATGCGCGCACATCATCGGGGTTAACGTCAGCGAGATAATCAATGATATTCCGATGGCAGTAGAGAGCGTAATAGCAAATTCGCGGAATAATCGCCCAACTAATCCATCCATCAATAACAGTGGGATAAACACTGCCACTAAAGAAATACTCATAGAAACAACAGTAAAGCCAACCTCAGAAACCCCTTTAACCGCCGCGATAAACGGTTTTCGACCATTTTCAATGTGCCGAGAAATGTTCTCTAACACTACAATGGCATCATCCACTACGAATCCGGTGGCGACAGTTAAGGCCATCAATGACAAGTTATTGAGGCTAAACCCGCATAAATACATGGCGGTAAAGGTACCAATTAACGAGACAGGTACCGCAATAGCGGGAATTAAAGTGGCACGCCCTGAACGTAAAAATAGCAATACGACGAGGATCACCAGCGCAATCGCAATCATTAACGCCCGTTCGACCTCTGCCAGCGACGCTTTGATTGTGGGTGTTCTGTCTTGAGCAACCTGTAAATCAATAGCGGCGGGGATCATATCTTTAAATTCAGGAAGTTCTTCGCGAATGCGTTTGACAGTTTCAATGATATTGGCACCCGCTTCGCGGCGAATAATGATCAAAACCGCCGGTTCACCACTGGACATCCCTGCGGCTCGCACATCTTGGACGGAATCTTTTACGACGGCTACATCACTGAGTTTGACGGCATTGCCATTGCTGTAATGCACAATAATCGGACGGTAATCGGCGGCTTTTTTCAGTTCGTCATTAGTCTGGACTTGGTAGCGATTATCGTCATTATTAATATAACCTTGGGGCTGGCGCACGTTGGCACTACTGATGGCAGAGCGCACAGCATCAAGGGAAACCCCTTGATTAAATAGGGCGGTTGGGTTGAGTTCTACACGCACAGCAGGAAGAGAACCACCCCCTACGGCAACTTCACTGACGCCATCGATTTGCGCGATACGCTGAGCTAAGCGTGTGGATGCCACATCATACATTTCCCCGGTACTTAAGGTTTTTGATGTGAGGGTTAAAATCATAATCGGCGCGTCAGATGGGTTTGATTTATAGTAACGTGGTCGACTTGGCATGCCGCTAGGTAATAAATTTTGTGCGGCATTCAACGCCGCTTGTACTTCCCGCGCGGCATTATTGATATCTTTGGTTAAATCAAACTCTAAGGTAATGGAGGTTCGCCCTAACGAACTGCTCGAGGTCATCTCATTTAACCCAGCAATACTACCTAATGAGCGCTCAAGCGGTGTCGCGATAGAGGATGCCATGGTTTCAGGGGAGGCGCCAGGAAGTGACGCTGTCACCCTTATCACAGGGTAGTCTACCTGTGGCAATGGCGCCACAGGTAAAAACAGAAAGCTCAATGCACCGCACAGGGTAATGGCGACACTGATTAACGTGGTCGCCACCGGACGGCTAATAAACAAAGCAAAGAAGCGTTTCATTAAGACTCCTGTACCTTGTGCTCACGGCGATTGAAGCGATGGGCTAAACGGTCAAACATCAGGTAAATTACAGGCGTGGTGAACAGAGTTAAAATCTGGCTCATGATCAGCCCGCCCACCATACAGACCCCCAGTGGTTGACGCAGTTCTGCTCCGACACCAGTACTGAGCATCAGTGGCAGCGCACCAAGCAACGCAGCCATGGTGGTCATCAAGATCGGGCGAAAACGCAGTAAACAGGCCTGATAGATCGCATCATACGGGGATAAACCTTGTTCACGCTCTGCGGCGAGAGCAAAGTCAATCATCATAATGGCGTTCTTTTTCACAATCCCGATCAGCAAAATAATCCCGATAATGGCGATAACATCGAGCTCATTGCCCGCCATCATGAGTGCGAGCAGAGCCCCCACACCAGCGGTCGGCAAAGTGGACAAAATAGTGATTGGATGAATAAAGCTTTCGTATAGAATACCCAGCACGATATACATGGCGATAATAGCAGCAAAAATCAGCCAAACGGTGCTACTCAGCGCTGCTTCAAAGGCGAGGGTGGCGCCTTGGAATTGTGTCGTTATCGATTTTGGCATCGCTATCTGTTTTTCAGCCAGTTTCACCGCATTGACCGCCTCTTCTAATGAAGAATCTCCCGCTACATCAAAAGAGAACGTGACTGACGGGAATTGATCAAGGTGATTAATCGCCAAAGGACCATAGCCTTCTTGAATATTCACAAGGGTATTTAGTGGAACAATGGCGCCATCAGTACCTTTCAAGCGAATATCATTGAGCGCATCCATTCCATCACGGGTTTGGGTATTATGCTCTAAAATCACGCGATACTGGTTAGCTTGGGTGTAAATGGTGGAGATCATACGCTGACCAAATGCGTTATACAGAGCGTTATCGATATTCGACATAGTAATACCAAAACGGCTCGCGGTATCCCGATCCACATTCACATACGCCACTAAACCTTTGTCTTGCCAATCGCTGCTGACATCAATCAATTCAGGTTGCTGACTTAAGGCTTCCTGCAATTTTGGTACCCAAGTGCTGAGCTCATCCAGAGAACCTGCTTGCAGCGTAAATTGATACGGGGTACGGGAAACCTGCGTATCAATGGTTAAATCCTGTGACGGTTGCAAGTAAAGATTAACCCCTGCAATGCCGCTGGTGGCTTGTTGTAAGCGAGGAATAATCGTAGGAACACGATCGTCGCGTTCATCAAGAGGCTTCAATGTGATTTGAATACGGGCGTTATTCAGAGTGGCATTGTTACCATCGATACCCACATAGGTGGTAACGTTCTCAACCGCCGGATCTGCCAGAATAATGCCAGCCACTTCTTGCTGTTTCTTCGACATCGCGGCAAACGAAATGGATTGGCGACTTTCAATTGTGCCTTGAATGATTCCGCTATCTTGCAGTGGGAAGAACCCTTTCGGGATCCACATATACAGCAGCACAGTAAGTACCAAGGTTCCCAGCGCGACACACAGAGTTAACCATTGGTGGTTAAGAATGCGTTTTAGCCAAACACCATAACCCGCAATCATCCACTCAAAAAAACGCTCACAGGCGATTTCAAAGCGGTTATGTTTATGCTGAGATTCCGGTTTGAGTAAGCGGGCGCACATCATTGGGGTGAGGGTGAGGGATACCACCGCAGAGATCAGAATTGCCACCGCCAACGTAATCGCAAACTCACGGAATAGGCGCCCGACAATATCCCCCATAAACAGCAGCGGGATCAGTACGGCAACCAAAGAGAAGGTCAGGGAGATAATGGTAAAACCGATTTCTCCTGCGCCTTTTAAGGCGGCAACAACCGGCTTATCCCCTTGTTCGAGATAGCGAGAAATGTTTTCAATCACCACGATGGCGTCATCCACCACGAATCCCGTGGCGATGGTGAGTGCCATCAAGGTGAGGTTATTGACGGAAAAACCACAAAAATACATGACGGCAAAGGTGCCAACTAACGATAAAGGTACGGCGATGCCGGGGATCAGCGTCGCAATACCATTACGTAGAAATAGGTAAATCACCATCACCACGAGGGCGATAGCGAGCATTAATTCGAATTGAACATCATTAACAGAGGCGCGAATGGTGCTGGTACGGTCAGTCAAAATATCCACGTTAACGGATGCTGGTAAGCTTTCAATCAATTCAGGCAACAACGCGCGGATAGTATCCGTGGTGCTAATCACGTTAGCGCCAGGTTGGCGCTGAACGTTAATGACAATCGCTTGTTGGCTATTGGCCCATGCACCGAGATAGGCGTTCTCAGCGCCTTGTTCAATGGTGGCAATATCTCCCAAACGAACAGGGGCGCCATTTTGGAAAGCCACAATCAACTTGCGGTAATCCTCAAGGGATTTCATCTGGTCATTGGCAGATAACGTTACAGAGCGGGTTGGACCATCAAAACTCCCTTTTGCAGAGTTGACGTTGGCATTATTGATAGCGGTGCGAATGGTTTCGCTGTCTAATCCTTTTGCCGCCATGGCTTGCGGATTAAGATTGACGCGCACAGCAGGGCGTTGTCCCCCCGCTAAGGTGACTAAGCCGACCCCAGTCACTTGGGAAATTTTCTGCGCCACGCGGGTTTCAATAATATCTTGTACCTGCGTTAACGGCATCGCATTGGAGGTGACGGCGAGCGTTAAAACGGGCGGATCCGCAGGGTTTACTTTGTTGTAAATCGGTGGATACGGTAAATCGGAGGGCAGCAAGCTGGTGGCGGAGTTAATCGCTGCTTGAACCTCTTGCTCTGCCACATCGAGAGGCAAAGAGAGCTGGAACATTAAGGTGATCACCGACGCGCCGCCAGAGCTGCGAGATGACATCTGTTGCAAACCAGACATTTGACCAAATTGAGTTTCTAGCGGTGCAGTGATAGCCGATGTCATTACATCAGGGCTGGCACCAGGATATAAGGTCACCACCTGAATGGTTGGGTAGTCAACTTCCGGTAATGCTGATACAGGTAAAAACCGATAACCGATGATCCCCGCGAGCAAAATCGCCACCATAAATAAGGTGGTTGCAACAGGGCGCAGAATGAAGAGGCGGGATGGGCCACCGCCTTTATGAGTATCCGGCTGCATTAGGCTTTCTCCGCGCTATTGCGAGGTTTTTTCTCAGCGGAAGCGGGTTTCTTTTCAAGGGTTGAAGCGTTGACCACTTCAACTTTCGCGCCGTCTGTTAGCTTATCGACGCCATCGGTAATGACTTTTGTATTGGCGGATAAACCGCTTTCAATCACGACTTGTTGGCTGTCTTGAATGCCCACCGTCACAAGGTGTTTCGTCACGGTATCATCATCGCTTAGTACCCAAACATAGTGACCTTCATTGCCCATTTGCAGGGCAGCAGTTGGGATCACGACAGCATTTTGTAAGGTCTCTACCTGCATTTTGACGTTCACAAACTGGTTCGGGAACAGTTTTTGCTCTTCGTTAGTAAAGCGTGCTTTGATTTTCAGTGTACCGGTTGCGGGATCAATTTGGTTATCGGTACTCAGTAATTCACCGCGCGCAATCATAGCAATGTTATTACGATCCCACGCTTCAATCAGGACTTTATTTCCTGCAGCTTGTGCTTGCTGGATTGCAGGAATGTCGCCTTCAGGTAAAGCAAATAGCACGTCAGCAGGTTGTGTTTGGGTGATCACCACAATCGGCGTGGAAGTCCCTGAAGAGATAAAGTTACCCACATCCACTTGTTTTAAACCGATGCGTCCAGAAATAGGGGCGGTAATTTTACTGTAGGTGAGTTGCAGCTTGGCGTTATCAACCGCGGCTTGGTCAACTTTGATGCTACCCTCGGCTTGTAACACAGTAGCCCGCTGGTTATCCAGCTCTTGTTGGGAGATGACTTTGGTTCCCGCCAGTTTTTGGTAGCGGGTCAGGTCTAATCGAGCATTGGCTAAAGTCGCTTTATCTTTAGCTAATTGACCTTCCGCTTGAGCAAGTTGCACTTCAAAAGGACGTGGGTCAATTTGCGCGAGTAAATCACCCGCTTTAACGGATTGCCCTTCGGTGAAGTAGATATTCATTAATTGACCTTCAACTCGGCTAGTGACCGTCACCATGTTAGCAGCCTGTACAGTACCTAAACCGGATAGGAAGCGCGGAACGACTTTTTCTTGGGCAGTGGCAAATTGAACGGGTGCAAGTGGGCGCATTGGTCTTCCACCTGCTTTTTTCCCTTGTCCATCTTGAGTTGCACTGGCTGTGGTTGGTACTTCATTTTGGTTATTTTTATGGTAGACATACCAGGTTGCGCCAGCCGCAGCTAACAGAGCAACAAACAGGGCAGAGCGAGTCAAAATTGTACGGCGTTTCTGTGTCGTCATGGTGGGTAATTCGCTTAACTCAAGGTTGAGTAAAATCAGTTAGGAACCATTCCAATAAATTTAACTGAATATAATAAGGTATATATTAAAAATTAATCAGTTGCGTATTTTAATAGTTTAGCCTGAGGGGAACAAAAGAAAATGGAGGAAATATGAAAAAATGGAAAAGAACTATGGATAAAAGCACGGTTTTTCGTAAGAAAATAAAAAAGCCTGTGACTTTACAGCCACAGGCGAGTAATTGTTCTCATTCGTTTTATTGAGTTACGCTGGTTTTTAATGCTGCCGCAGGGTTACGTTCCTCTTCTGCGGTACGAGTCCAACCTTTGTATGACAGAGGGATAAATGCCACGGCAACGGCTAACAAGGAAACCCCCGCCACATAGTAGGCTGGCGCCATATGGGATTGTTGTAACCATGCACCGGTTAAGATTGGAGTCAACCCGCCAAATACGGCATATGCCAAGTTGTACGCAAAGGATAAGCCAGAGAAACGAATTTCTGGTGGGAACGCACGAGTACTGATAATTGGCGTTGTCGCAATCGCTCCCACGAAGAAGCCCATTAATGCGTAATTAAACGTTAAGGTATTCGCAGAAATATCGGATGACAATGATGAATAGAAGTAGATAGCCGTGACAGCTAATCCGCCCCAAGACAATGTCATCGACGTACGTGTTCCCGTTTTATCTCCTAACCATCCCCAGAAAATACAGCCTAAGGTTAAGGTCAACGTTGCTGCGCAGTTGGCTTGTAAAGCAATATTACGATCGATGCCATAAATACCTTTTAATACCACGTCAGGGGTCATCAAAATGGTGACAACGATAGCGGTAGACAGCGACCACGTCAGTGCTGCAGTGATCATGCAAGCTTGTTTATGGGATTTAACCACGGTTTTTACTGGCAACTCTTTGGTTAATGCTTTCTTAGCGGCCATCTCTTTGAAAATCGGGGTCTCTTGTAAGAAGCGACGCAGATAGACAGAGATAAAACCAAAAATGCCCCCTAAGATAAACGGAATACGCCACGCGAAATCATGCACTTCTTGGGTAGTATAAGAACGCTCAATGATAATAGCGACGATAGAGCCTAATAAAATCCCGCCAGTGATCCCGGAGGTTAATGTTCCCACGCCTAAACCATAACGCTGTTTCGGTGTATGTTCGGCAATAAACACCCATGCACCAGGCATTTCACCGCCAATAGCAGCGCCTTGCATGATACGCATTAATAACAGTAACAGTGGTGCAGCAGCGCCAATGGTCTCAAATGTTGGCAAGAAACCAATAATAAAAGTTGGGAATGCCATCAAGAAAATACTTAAGGTAAACATTTTCTTACGACCGATTTTATCGCCAAAGTGGGCCATAATAATGCCGCCCAATGGGCGAGCAAGATAACCCGCAGCAAACAGACCCAGCGTCGCCATTAATGCGAGAAATTCATTATCGCCCGGGAAAAATAGCTGGGAGATAATTTTCGCGTAAAAAACGAAAATAACGAAATCATAAAATTCTAAAGTGCCACCTAAAGAGGATAAGCCCAATGTTTTATAATCTTCTTTGCCTAACGGTCTGGCCGCAGGCTGGCTGGTTGTTTGCGATGTCATAATTCTGTCCTTCTAAATACACAACAATTCAATATTAGCGCGATGAGGTTATTTGTAATAATAGGTACGTTAAATAGCGAAGTAATTAATATTATTTGGCAAAGGATATGAGAGATAAAACGAGGGAAAATAAACCAAGGTAATACTCTGTATCTCTAACGTGAGTTCATTTATAGCAGAAAGTTTCATATTCTGTAAACTACCACCTTAAAAACAAGCGTAATATTCTGTTTAGTTTGAAAAGGTAAAATTACTACTCCAAATGACAATTGAATGTCACGATATGATATTAATAAACGAGCAATTACAGACGATTGTATATTTTTAGGTGCAAAATAATGGGGAAAAATACAATAAATATAATGGTACTCATTTATTAAGTGTGAAATTAAATAGAATGAATAACGGGAATAAATAAAATAATATAATTAACTTGCAGGGGATAAGGCTATTTAAATAAATAATACTCGCGGATATGATCTGTCAGTGATTTCTATTTTAGTAGAATTAGGAGGTTTTGCAGGAAATGGCAGGTTTTTATAAACCCGCATACCTAGCTTAAGGCAAAGTACGCGGGTAGTTAGTTAAACTAAGAATAGGGTTGCTAACCCTAAGAAGATAAAGAAACCACCAGTATCAGTGATTGCGGTGATCATCACGCTAGAGCCAATAGCAGGATCTTTACCCATCTTAATCATAATTAATGGGATCAGAACACCCATGATGGCAGCCATCAAGAGGTTGAGCACCATCGCAAGTGTCATCACAGCGCCCATGGCGAGATCCCCATAGAGAAGGTAGGTGACGACGCCCATAATACCACCCCAAACCACCCCGTTAATAAAGGCGACTCCGAGCTCTCTTATCATGAGGAAGGAGAAGCTACCGTTCTGAATTTGGTGTAGCGCAATGGCGCGGACAATCATCGTAATAGTCTGGTTACCGGTATTACCACCAATACCTGCCACGATTGGCATTAATGTTGCGAGGGCAACTAACTGTGAAATGGTATCTTCGAACACCCCGATAACGCGGGAAGCCACAAACGCGGTACACAGGTTAATGGCAAGCCATGTCCAACGGGTTTTAACCGCTTGACCAACAGGGGCGAATACGTCCTCTTCAGGGCTTAACCCCCCCATACGACGGATGCTGTTGTCATTTTCTTCGCTGATATTATCAACGATGTCTTCAACGGTTAGGCGCCCCATCAGTAAACCATTGCTGTCTACAACGGCGGCAGAAATTAAGTCATAACGTTCGAACGCGCTTGCCGCATCTTCCCCTTTTTCATCGGGTAAGAAGGTAACGGTATCGGTTTTCATCACGTCGGCAACAATACGTTCTGGTGCTTGAATCAAAATGGTGGTCAGGGGTAATTCACCTTGCAGATAATTATCTTTATCGACAACGAAAATTTTATCCGTTGCTTCTGGAATTTTTCCCCGTTGGCGTAGATAGCGTTGTACTGTTTTTAGGGTGACATTGGAACGCACGGTGACGAATTCGAAATCCATCATTTGCCCAACGCTGTCTTTGGCGTATTGGAGAACTTCACGAATACGGCTGCGTAAGCTTGGGTCTAAGTAGGTAAGGAGACGGCGCATCGTATCGCGGGGCAAGTGCTCGGCGATATACGCTTGTTCGTCCACATGTAAGCCAGCAACCGCTCGCAGCAGTTCTCGGTCTGACATATCTTTAATCAGGCTGTCCCAAACAGAGACAGAGGCCTCAACCAATACTTCACCGCGTTCGTTGTTGTCGACTAAGCGCCAAAGTGCGAGACGCTCGTCGTACGGTAGCATTTCAAGGATATCGGCGATATCCGCGGTGTGGAGGTCAACAAGCAGTTCTTTAACAGTGCTAATTTTTTCACTAAATGCTTTATCATCCATACTGACGTGTTGGTCTTTCTCGACAAGAGCGTGAACAAACTCTTCGTCTTCCATGAATAACGTCAGTATTTGCTGGCGGATGTACGCCAGTCTTTGTGAATGCGGATTGATTATTGGTGCCGCATCAGTTGAAAAAGCAGTTTGTGACATGTTAATCCTTAAACCATTCGGCGCCGAAGCGCTTTAAATTAATTCGCCTGCGAGGTGACGAAACTTCTACCCAGTATTGTCGCTGATCCCAAAAAAATATCAAATCTGTTCATATTTCGAATAAGAAGAACAAAACAACACTGACCGCAAATCATTATTTTTTATTTCTATTTTCTAAATCATATTCATTTTTGAGTCATATAAGCCTATGGCTCATTTTCTGCGCAAATGGTGAGTTTCCAGCCTGGAACCTCTTCCCAGTAGGCACTCTCTTTTTCAAGGTCAAGCAGCATTAACGCATTGTGGGCGAGATACTGAGCAGGTAAGAAAAGTGTCCAATGACCATCGTCAGTTTCAATGCGCATAGTTGAAGGCGTCGTTGTCGATTGGCGCTGATTATTCAATAAGATAGATAAGCGCAAAATCTGTATCAACGGCATAAATTGCTTGCGTTTAAATAAGTTAAATTTAGGTATTTCATCGTATTTAATGGCACGACGATGATTACGAACCAATGTCGCTAATAGCAATTGTTGCTCTTGGCTAAATCCTGGTAAGTTGGTGTTTTGTAAGATATAAGCGGAGTGGCGATGCATGCCACTATGGTTAATACTTAATCCCACTTCGTGCAGCATAACCGCCCAAATTAAAATGGATTCTAATTGCGGGTTGGCCTGTTTAGGGTTCTGCTGGCGCCACTGATAATACAGCTCTTCCATGGTTTTCAAAACCCGTTTAGCTTGTTCTCGGTCGATATTATAGTGTTCGGCAAGGCTTAATGCGGTGCGTTGCCGAATATCTTGGTGGCGAAAGCGGCCTTCCATTTCATAGAGAACACCTTCACGCAGAGCGCCATCTGAGAGCCGTAATTCTTTGATGTCGAGGGAATCAAACACCGCAATTAAGATAGCTAAACCCGGCACAAAAACTTGTTTACGATCAGAAGAAAGTCCTGGAATTTCTAGTGATTTAAACGTTTTGTACTTCAATGCTATTTGTTTTATTTTTTCAAGGCGTTCGCGGGTAATAATCCCATCACGGTCGCCCATCTCTACAATCACCGCATGTGCGGCTTTAATGGTGCCGGAGGCCCCCATCGCGACGTCCCAAACTTGCTTCTTAAACAGGGTAGCGGTGCTTTCCAATTTTAAGCAGGCGGCTAAATAAGCGCGATTAAAATTATCTGGGGAAATCGTTTCATTAGGGAAATAGTGACGCGCGAAGCTAACGCAGCCCATACGGCGGCTTTCAATTAAAATCGGCTCAAATTTTTCACCGATCACCAGCTCCGTAGATCCACCGCCAATATCGATAACCAGTTTGCGTCCTTTTTCCGGCTGCGTGTGCTCAACACCCATAAAAATCAAACGCGCTTCCTCTTGTCCTGAAATAATCTCAATCGGGTAGGGGATAATGGCTTTGGCTCGGCGTAGAAATTCTTCAACGTTGGTGGCGACTCGTAATGAATGGGTACCGACGATACAGACGTTATCAGGCGTGAAACCTTGTAGACGCTCAGCAAATAGCGATAAACACGCTAAGCCGCGCTCCATGGCTTCTTCACTGAGTTCGTTGGTATCGCTCAGCCCATCAGCAAGATGAACACGTTTTTTTAAACGGGTTAGAACTTGTAGTGCTCCATTGACAATACGCGCAATAACCATATGAAAACTGTTTGAACCCAAGTCAATTGCGGCAATTTCTTGTGGTCTTGGGGTAGATGAACTGGCAATTGGCATAGTATCAAGCTCTTGTTTCAGGCATTTCGAGTGCTTTTAAAAATTCATAAACAGCTAATTGAGCGCGAATTTTGCGCTTATTGCCGCGGGGAACATAATGATTACTGAGTTCTTTGTCAACAAAGCGGGCTTTGACGGTATCACTGAACTGTAATTCGAGGATATCTAAAACCAACTGTTTAAGTCGCGGATCCAGCAAACGAACAGCCACCTCGATACGGTAGTCGATGTTGCGGGTCATCCAATCGGCTGAGGAGATAAAGACTTTTTCGTCACCGCCGTTGGTAAAGACATAAACTCGGTCATGCTCTAAGAATCGGTCCACCACACTGGTGACCTGGATATTCTCGCTATAGCCTTGTTGCCCTGAAACAAGTGAACACATACCACGCACTAGCAAGCGAATTTTAACGCCTGCATTAGAAGCATCATAGAGCTTATCGGTCAATTCTTTATCGACTAAATTATTAATTTTCAGCGTGATGCCGCTAGGCAACCCAGCTTCAGCATTCGCAATTTCTTGGTCAATTAATTCAGTGATTTTGGTGCGTGTATTTTGCGGAGATACCATCAAATTATCGAAAGTTACAGGGCGATACGGGTTTTCAATAAAGCTAAATACTCGGCGCACTTCATTGGTGATTTGCTCATTACAGGTGAGTAATGAGTAATCGGTGTAGAGACGAGCGGTTTTTTCGTTAAAGTTACCCGTACCGATATGGGCATAGCGAACAATTTGTCCTTCTTCCATGCGGGAGATAATAAATAACTTGGCGTGAATTTTAAGCCCTGGCGCGGAGAAGATAACGTGGACACCCGCTTCAGTCAGGCGTTTTGCCCAGTGAATATTGGCGGCTTCATCAAAACGCGCTTGCAGCTCCACTACCACGGTGACTTTTTTACCGTTGTGGGCGGCGTGGATCACCGAGTCGATGATGCGTGAGTCTTTTGCCACACGGTAAATATTGATTTTGATGGATAACACATTCGGGTCAAACGACGCTTGGCGCAGCAATTCTAATGTGTGCTCAAAGGTGTAATACGGGTAGTAGAGCAACACATCGCGTTCGCGAATGGCATCAAATCCGTTACGGAAATTATCAAACCAACGGTGACGTAAGCGCGGTAGCGGTTTGTTGAGTAAGTTTTTATTTCCTTCATTTGGGAAGTTAATAAAATCTTTAAAGTTATGGTAACGCCCCCCCGCAATCACCGAGTCATCACTTGATAACCCCAGTTTTTCTCGTAGCAGCGCGACCATTTCATCGGGCATATCACGTTGATAAACAAAGCGAACAGGCTCAGCCGTTAAGCGCTGTTTTAACGTGGATGACATAATTTCCAGCAGGCTAGATTCCATCTCCGTGGCGATATCATATTCCGCATCCCGGGTCATTTTCATGGAGTAGGCGTTGAGTTTGTCGTAATCAAAGAAGCCTTTGAAAATTTCATCGAGAGTATAGCGAAGGATATTATCAATCAAAATCATTGACTTGCGGCGCTTTGGCATCTCTGGCGGGAGATTAACAAAACGCGGAACTTTATCCGATGGGATTTCTAATAAAGCGTATTGCACTTCAGCACCATTAATAATTTCAACGGCAAGGTAGGTGTAATCGTCTTTCAGAAATTCCACTAAGTTAGTATCACGATTAATTAAAATTGGCGTGATATGTTGGCGTAAATTTTGGCGAAAATATTGGCGTAACCAAATTTGCTGACGAGGTGAAATTTGACGCTCGTTAATTAAGAATATTTGGTTGCGTGCCATTTCAAGGAGCAGGTCGTTGTAGAGAACGTCGAACTCTTGCTCTTGTTTGGCCACTTTAGATTGAATGCGTTTGAGTAGATGACGTGCACCGCTGGCGGAACCGCGCTCTTCATTGATTAAGATGCGACGTTTTACATCCGCAAAACGGACTTTATAGAACTCATCTAAGTTATTGGAGTAAATGCCCAAAAAACGCATTCGTTCTATAAGAGGGTTCCGCTTATCCGCGGCTTCTTGGAGAACTCGTTCGTTAAAAGAGAGCCAGCTGAGCTCTTTTTCATGATAGAGGCGTTCTTGGGACATTGTTGCTCCGTATTCGACTGGTTAATGCTGATAAAAACCGATTATCACCTTTGACTTCTATTGCGTTATTTACGCGTTTTCAGACTGCTGTTTCATTGCAAAATATTGGTGCTGGAACACACACATACGGATTGCGGTGTGGTAGCGACCATTAACAAAAAATTCATCAATCAGCTCGCCTTCTGTGTGGAAGCCGAGTTTATTATAAATATGGATAGCTTTGACATTTTCTTTATCGACTATCAGATAAAGTTTGTACAAATTGAGCACTGAAAAGGCGTAGTCCATGGCCAGTTTTGCAGCGCGGCTTGCATACCCTTTGCCTTGATAGCGGGGTGCAATAATAATCTGGAATTCAGAACGACGGTGAACATAATCAATTTCAACCAGCTCAACTAAACCGACTTTTTCACTGTCAGATTCGACAATAAAGCGGCGTTCGGATTGGTCATGAATATGCTTATCGTAAAGATCACTGAGCTCAACGAATGCCTCATAAGGCTCTTCGAACCAATAACGCATAATGTTGGCGTTATTGTCCAGCTGGTGGATAAAAGCTAAATCTTCACGCTCAAGTGGGCGCAATCTAAACAGATGAGCTTGCCCGGTCGTCATAAAACACCTCGATTGTTGTTAATTATAAAACTATTTAAGGCGAAAGTATCAACTAGAAAATTAATTACTTAGCGCTGTAATAAGGATACCACTTATTTGCAATAAAATAATGACAGAAAGCAGGGTGAGGGAGAGTTTGTCGAAGATTAGTTTGTTTAAGTGGGAATGATTAGCATGTAGTTAGCGGTACACTGAGATGATTGTGATATTAATCTAGTCAGTGTGGTCGCTTTGTACCATGAGTGGGCGTTGATGAATCGCTCTCAGAGGATAGGCTTTGGTGTTATTTATAAAAATATAGCCATTTCGAATTAGGTGTAGAATACGATAGTATGATGAATATCAAATTGAGAGTTTATTCATGTCCATAGGTATATAAATGATAGATGATATCCGTTACCTGATTGTTTTTGCAAAAATTGTGGAGTCAGGCTCAATTTCAGGAGGGGCAGACGCTTTAGGGCTCACTACTGCAACGGCAAGTACTCATTTATCTAAACTTGAGAAAAACCTTGGAAGTGCATTGTTATATCGAAATACCCGAAAACTCTCTCTAACTCATGATGGTGCCAAATTACTTGAGACAGCAAATTCCATGCTTGAGTTGTATGAAAAGGGATTTATTGAGTTTAAGCAACGTGCCATTTCAACAACAAATAAGTTGAATATTTCTATTCCCGCTGTTTTTCTAAATAGTGATTTTACTCATCATCTTGCCGATTTTATAAAAGAATATTCAGATGTTTGCCTGAATATTTCTTATAGTGATACACGCAAAGACATCATTGCGGACAGTATTGATGTTGCATTTCGGATTGGGGAACTTCCGGACAGTTCACTCAAATCTCGACATCTTTTTGTATTGCCTAGACAAGTTGTAGCATCTAAGCGATTTCTCAGAAATTACAAGCCAGTAAACCATCCTAAGGACTTAGAAAAAATGCCTTGGATTGGTTTAACTATGCGGCAGAGTATTCGAGAATTTAAGCACAAAAATGGGGAGGTAGCTTTAATTAAGTACACACCAACTGTTAATGTCGATAATGTTGAGGCTGCCTACGCCCTTGCAAAACAGCAAGTGGGTCTAACCGCACCTCCCCTCTATCTCTGCAGAGGAGACATTAAACGTGAAGAGATGCAAGAGGTACTCCCTGAGTGGTCATTAGAGCCGCTTAAAGTTTATGCAATTTGGCCTCCCAATATATCGACTAGCAGTATTGCTTACACATTGATTAATAAGCTTTATAATGCGTTTGAGTCTCATCAATTGGATTGATTGAATTGTTGAATGATTAGCGTATTAATGGAAGCTGACAATTTGAGTTATTGGGAATAAAGCAGATAGCATGCTGTAATAATTAATGTTCCCCCCATCAAAAAATTAAAAATGCGAATTCTCTGGGTGCTATTCAGTAATATTGAAACTTTGTCCCCAAGAATAGCCCATGCAGTCAACGAGAAATAACACACGAGAAAGTAGATGATGATAAAGGTTATTAGTGTAGTTTGCGTTGATGGTTCAGAGAACAAGGCAATCCCTGAAGCGCAAGCTATCCAAGCTTTTGGATTGAGCCATTGAAGCAAAAAACCGTGGGTAAAACTTGGGATATCAACTTTATTCAAAGTTAACTCAGGCTGAGATGAGGCAATTTTATAACCGATATATATTATAAACACTGATCCAGTAATATTGAGGTATTTGAGGAACAGTGGATGCTTATCGATGACTGTGTAGAAACCAAATCCGATAAATATAAGTAATAACGTAAATCCGATTGTGGCGCCTGAAACAAATGGGAGAGTTCTTCTAACGCCATGGCTTGCCGCTGAAGAGACAATGACCATATTGACAGGACCTGGTGAAATTGACATCGTTAAGGAAAACATAAACATAGTAAAGATTAGAATCATTTTCTCTCCGCGTTCTTATTAACGCACAATAAAAAATATACCGAATTTTTATTACCCGGTTGAGTTTCTGTAGTCTTTATAGGTTATAGAAATAAAAACGCTAAATTAAGTCGGTTTTCTTTAAAGGTGTATTTGATTTTTCCACATTATCGTTTCATGTATCGATCAGACAATACCATCGTATTTTCAGGGGGTTGAAAAGCAAGGTCTTGTCATTCGCTTTACGTGCTCACTTTATGCGCAGAACCAAGCCATAATTACGTTTGCTCCTACGAGATGTTTTGATGATTTCAAAATAAACACATATGGTATACCATATGTGTTTGGTGTGCTAAACGGAGTAAACAATGCTACAACCTGTTCAGCTTTTTAAAATCTTATCGGATGAAACTCGTCTCACCATTGTTATGCTTCTCCGGGAATCGGGTGAACTGTGCGTATGCGATATATGTGCGGTTACTACTGAATCACAGCCTAAAATTTCTCGCCATATGGCTATCCTGCGTGAGGCTGGGCTGGTGCTAGATCGTCGAGAAGGTAAATGGATTCACTATCGTCTCTCACCTCACATTCCCGCATGGGCGAGTGAAACAATAACGACGGCATGGCACTGCTTGCGCGATGATATACGTGAACGCTTGAAAAAATCCGTATGTACGTCTTGCTGATAAGTTTAATTATATGCGCATAAACATATATAAAGGAGTCTGGAAATGTTTCTTGCTGGAAGCATCTTTATACTGACGTTGGTTCTAGTCATCTGGCAACCAAGAGGACTCAGTATTGGCTGGAGTGCAAGTATTGGAGCTGTGCTTGCTTTGGGAACGGGGGTGATCCAATTTGATGATATTCCCGTCGTCTGGCATATCGTCTGGAATGCTACAGCAGCATTCATTGCGATCATCATCATCAGCTTGCTGTTAGATGAATCTGGTTTCTTTGAATGGGCTGCATTGCATGTTTCCCGCTGGGGAAACGGGCGCGGTCGTCTGCTGTTTACCTGGATTGTTCTGCTTGGCGCCGCGGTTGCTGCACTGTTTGCAAACGATGGTGCTGCATTGATATTAACACCGATTGTGATTGCAATGTTACTCGCTCTGGGGTTCAGTCAGGGAACAACACTGGCATTTGTCATGGCGGCAGGATTCATCGCTGATACCGCTAGCTTACCTCTGATTGTCTCTAACCTAGTCAATATTGTTTCAGCAGATTTCTTCGGTCTGGGCTTTACGCAGTATGCTTCCGTGATGGTTCCTGTGAATTTGGCGGCTATTGCTGCCACGCTGGTTATGCTGCATCTCTTCTTTCGTCGTGATATCCCTGCCAGATATGACGTTTCCTTGCTGAGAATTCCTAGTAGTGCGATTAAGGATCCTGCAACGTTTAGGGCTGGCTGGGTTGTTCTGCTGTTCCTGCTAGTTGGTTTTTTTGTTCTGGAGCCACTGGGGATCCCTGTCAGCGCGATAGCAGCTATTGGCGCAGTGGTATTGCTAGTGGTAGCCAAGAGGGGAGATGCCATTAATACTGGGAAAGTGCTTCGTGGTGCGCCTTGGCAGATCGTGATTTTCTCTCTGGGTATGTATTTGGTTGTCTATGGTCTACGTAATGCTGGACTCACTGACTATCTTTCTTCCGTACTCAATATACTGGCGGATAAAGGCTTATGGGCTGCGACATTCGGTACTGGCTTCCTGACCGCCTTCTTATCGTCGATGATGAATAATATGCCGACGGTGCTGATTGGAGCGCTGTCGATAGACGGGAGTGCTGCAACTGGTGTCATCAAGGAGGCAATGATTTACGCCAATGTGATTGGTTGCGACTTAGGCCCCAAAATTACCCCGATAGGCAGTCTTGCTACACTGTTATGGCTTCATGTACTGGCTCAGAAAAATATGACAATCACGTGGGGGTATTATTTCCGTACCGGCATTATCATGACCCTACCAGTGTTATTTTTTACTCTGGTCGCGCTAGCGTGGCGGCTATCTATCACTTTGTAATGAGATATTGATATGAGCAACATTACTATTTATCACAATCCAGCCTGCGGCACTTCACGTAATACACTAGAGATGATACGTAACAGCGGTAATGAACCAACGATTATTTACTATCTTGATGCGCCGCCAACCCGCGATGAACTTATTAAACTAATTTCAGATATGGAAATTTCTGTGCGTGCATTGCTGCGTAAAAACGTTGAACCTTATGAGAAATTGGGTCTTGATGAAGACAAATTCTCTGATGAGCAGTTGATTGATTTTATGCTTCAGCATCCTATTCTGATTAATCGACCAATTGTAATTACGTCGCTTGGTACACGTCTTTGTCGTCCCTCAGAAGTTGTGCTGGATATTCTACCTGAAGCTCAGAAAGGTTCTTTTACTAAAGAGGATGGTGAAAGGGTTATAGATGAAACAGGGAAACGAGTGAAATAATTTTTCGAATTAATATTATCGAGTGTCTGTTTATTTCACACTGACGCCCGCTTTCCGATCAAAACTACTTCTCGGGTTGCCTGACAAAACATTTCTTACAAAGGGCAAATGGCTGAGATTGTATTACTCGCTCAGACCTGCCAACCAAATCTGAGCGAATACATTTAAACTTACCTAACTGCGCATTAATTTGCTTGATAACCTGTCGCTGATAGCGGCTGGCCATCAAGCAGGGCTTTACCGTCTTGCATCACGAGGCGACCCGAAACAAACCACGCAATAACTTGAGGATAAATCAGGTGCTCTTGGAGTTTAACGCGTTCAACCAAATCGTCTTCAGTATCTTGCGGCAAAACCGGCACATGTCCCCGTAAAATAATCGGACCGCCATCGAGCTCTTCAGTGACAAAATGCACGGAAGTGCCGTGTTCTTTATCGCCGTTCTCAAGTGCGCGTCGATGAGTATGTAACCCCGGATATTTAGGCAGTAAAGAAGGGTGGATATTCAGCATTTTTCCTGTGAAATGTTTCACAAACTCAGGGGTTAAAATACGCATGAACCCCGCCAAGACCACTAAATCCGGTTGATACTGCTCGATAGCTTCTAACAGTGCAGCATCGTAGGCTTGGCGGTCGGCGAACGCTTTTGAGCTAACACAAAGGGCTGGAATACCAGCCTCTTGTGCGCGAACCAAACCGTAAGCATCACTTTTATTACTGACCACTGCGACGATTTGCCCATCGATCTCATGGCGTTGGCAGGCATCAATCATTGATTGCAAATTACTGCCACTGCCTGAAATCAAAACAACGATGTTTTTCATTAGCGGATAACAACCTGCTCTTCACCCGCAGGTAATTCGCCAATTGTCCCGATCTGCCAAGCATTTTCGCCTAATGTCGTCAGCAGTTTTAATGCGGACTCAACTTCGGTTTGAGGCAGAGCGATGATGATACCGACGCCGCAGTTAAATGTACGATACATTTCGTGAGTGGTAACATCACCTGCTTGTTGAAGCCATTCGAATACCGCAGGCCATTCCCAGCTGTTGCCATCAATGATGGCTTGGGTGTTATCAGGTAAAACGCGAGGAATATTTTCCCAGAAGCCGCCGCCAGTAATGTGTGCAATGGCATGAATGTCGCTTTTAGCGATCAATTCTAAGACATTTTTAACATAGATACGCGTTGGTTCTAACAGGTGGTCAGCAAGCGGTTTGCCCGCTAATTGCGTGGTTTCTGGATTGGTTTTGCTGACTTCCAGAATTTTACGCACCAATGAGTAACCGTTAGAGTGAGGACCGCTTGAGGCTAACGCGATCAGCGCGTCGCCCGCACTGACTTTTGTGCCATCAATAATTTCAGAGCGCTCAACGACACCCACACAGAAGCCAGCAACATCATAATCTTCGCCGTGGTACATGCCTGGCATTTCAGCGGTTTCACCACCGACTAATGCACAGCCAGACTGCTTACAGCCTTCCGCGATACCCGTGATAACACTTGCAGCGGTATCCACATCCAGCTTACCGGTTGCATAATAGTCTAAGAAAAACAGTGGTTCAGCACCTTGGACAATCAGGTCGTTGACGCACATAGCGACTAAATCGATACCGATGGATTCATGACGTTTTAAGTCCATCGCGAGGCGTAGTTTAGTTCCCACACCGTCAGTGCCTGAGACTAAAACAGGCTCACGGTATTTTTGTGGTAGGGCACACAGTGCGCCGAACCCTCCCAATCCTCCCATCACTTCTGGACGGCGAGTCTCTTTCACCACACCTTTGATTCGTTCAACCAATGCGTTACCTGCATCAATATCAACACCGGCATCTTTATAGCCGAGAGAGGTTTTATCAGTCACTACGGCCCCCAAGGCAATTGCATTTTGGAAAAGATAACTTCATTTGCCGATATTCTATCAGGCTCCGCAAACGTTTGCGATAGCTTTCTGACTGAAATATTTGATGCAATAAATCGTGATGTCGTGACGCAAAGCGCATGATTTTATTCGCTGCCTACACCATAAAAAATATTATGTGTATACTAATTCAGCAAATAACGCCTGATTGATGATTGTTTGACCTTAATCAAGATGATACTAGTGGCATTGAGGGAAAAAAGCGGTATAATCCCGCGATTTTTTTGTCCGGTGACGTTTTAAAAAAGTAGGAGAAACCCATGAAGATCGTTGAGGTAAAACACCCTCTCGTTAAACATAAACTCGGCCTGATGCGAGATCATGACATAAGCACTAAGCGCTTTCGTGAACTGGCCTCAGAGGTTGGTAGCCTACTGACTTATGAAGCGACCGCTGACCTAGAAACTGAAAAAGTAACAATTGATGGTTGGTGTGGTCCTGTAGAAATTGAACAAATTAAAGGTAAAAAAATCACTGTAGTCCCTATCCTGCGTGCGGGTATTGGTATGATGAATGGCGTATTGGAAAGTATCCCAAGTGCACGTATCAGCGTAGTGGGTATTTACCGTGATGAAGAAACGTTACAACCTGTCCCTTATTTCCAAAAATTAGTTTCTAACATTGATGAGCGCATGGCGCTGATTGTAGACCCAATGTTAGCAACTGGTGGTTCTATGATTGCAACCATCGATCTTCTGAAAAAATCCGGCTGTAATTCAATTAAAGTCTTAGTTTTAGTTGCTGCACCGGAAGGTATTGCTGCATTAGAAGCAGCGCACCCAGACGTTGAACTGTACACGGCTTCAATTGACCAACACTTAAATGAAGAAGGTTACATTGTTCCGGGTCTAGGAGACGCGGGCGATAAGATATTTGGTACTAAATAATAATGAAGCCGACTGAAGAGTCGGCTTTTTTTTGATAAAAAAAAGAATATTCACGACGCATAAGAGGATGATGAGCATGACACGCCGCACGATAAGTGTTGAAGAAAGACCACCATTACTACAAACTATTCCATTAAGCTTTCAACATTTGTTTGCCATGTTTGGGGCAACGGTTATTGTTCCTATTTTGTTTGGCGTGAACCCGGCAACGATTTTATTATTCAACGGGATCGGTACGCTGCTGTATTTATTTATCTGTAAGGGCAAAATCCCAGCTTATTTAGGATCGAGCTTCGCCTTTATTTCTCCGGTATTAATTTTACTGCCTCTTGGGTATGAGCTAGCGCTTGGCGGGTTTATTATCTGTGGGGTGCTGTTCTGTATCGTAGCGTTGATTGTCAAAGTGGCAGGGCGCGGCTGGATCAATGTGATGTTCCCCCCCGCAGCGATGGGGGCGATTGTCGCGGTTATCGGTCTGGAACTAGCGCAAACGGCAGCGGGTATGGCGGGCTTATTACCTAAAGAAGGCGCCGCGGTTGATTCAAACACCTTAATTATCTCGATCACCACATTGTCGGTCACTATCTTGTGTGCCGTGGTTTTCCGTGGATTTTTATCGATTATCCCAATCTTAATTGGCTTCCTCTCAGGTTACGCACTTTCCTACTTTATGGGGATTGTTGACTTTACACCGGTTATCGAAGCGCCATGGTTTGCCATTCCGACTTTCTATACACCGCGTTTTGAGTGGTTTGCGATTTTAACCATCCTGCCTGCGGCGTTAGTGGTCATTGCGGAACACGTTGGACACTTAGTGGTGACAGCGAATATCGTTGAGCGCGACTTAATGAAAAACCCTGGCTTACATCGTTCTATGTTCGCAAACGGTTTCTCTACTGTGTTATCGGGTTTCTTTGGATCGACACCAAATACCACGTACGGTGAAAACATCGGCGTGATGGCGATTACTAAGGTCTACAGTACGTGGGTCATCGGTGGCGCGGCAATTATCGCTATCTTACTCTCTTGCGTGGGCAAATTAGCGGCTGCAATTCAATTAGTGCCAGTACCTGTTATGGGGGGTGTTTCACTGTTACTGTACGGCGTAATCGGAGCTTCGGGTATTCGTGTTCTGATTGATTCGAAAGTGGATTATAACAAACCACAAAACCTGATTTTAACCTCAGTAATTTTAATCATCGGTGTGAGTGGTGCAGTGATCCACATTGGTCAAGCTGAACTGAAAGGGATGGCATTGGCGACAATCGTCGGTATTCTGATGGCGCTGTTGTTCCGCTTTATTACCTTTGTTCGTCCAGAAAAACAGTTTGTGACTTCTGAAGTGAAAGTCTTAGACGAAAATAAAAAATGAGTCACGATTAACTAAAATAGATTGCCGGAGTGGCTAAAGCTCCGGCAATTAACCGCCAGGCTGTTCATCTCTTCTTGTTATTTATGATAAACTCAATGGCGTTAATTGAACTGCACAATCAGAGGCGCTTCTGAATACACCATCTCAACTCTCATTACCACTTTCTCTTCCTGATGATGAAACCTTTGCTAGCTTCTATGCAGGGGAAAATGAGGGATTACTCTCTGCGCTCAAAACGGCGATTAATCAGCCTCATGGTAGTTATATTTATTACTGGTCAAGAGAAGGGGGCGGTAAGAGTCATTTACTGCATGCGGCATGTGCTGAGTTGTCTGAGCAAGGTGTTGCTGTGGGTTATGTGCCACTGGATAAACGCGCTTACTTTGTACCTGATGTGCTTGAAGGTATGGAACATCTTTCTCTGGTCTGTATTGATAATATTCAATGCATCGCGGGAGATGAAGAGTGGGAAATGGCCATCTTCAATCTGTATAACCGTATTTTAGAAATTGGTCGAACGTGTTTACTGATCACCGGGGATCGCCCACCGCGCCAGATTGACTTGAAGTTGCCGGATTTAGCCTCTCGTCTCGATTGGGGGCAAATTTATAAACTGCACCCTTTAAGTGATGAAGACAAAATTTGTGCGCTGCAATTACGTGCCAGTATTCGTGGATTTGAATTGCCTGAAGACGTTTGTCGGTTTGTATTAAAACGGTTAGACAGAAAGATGGGCACTTTATTTGATATCTTAAATAAGCTTGATCACGCCTCGATTGTCGCTCAGCGTAAAATGACTATTCCTTTCGTTAAAGACATTCTCAAATTATAAAAAATTGGCAGCCCATCGACTGCCAATTTATTGTCTGCCAAGTAGCCTGCTTATAAAATTTCCAGCACTTGCTCTGGTGGTCGACCCAACTTGGCTTTTTTACCTTTCACCACAATCGGGCGCTCAATTAACTTTGGATTATCATGCATGGCTTGAATAAGCTGCGCTTGAGTGACGCTGTTATCCGCTAATTTCAATTCTTTATAGATATCTTCTTTGGTGCGCATTAATTGGCGCGCATCGGTAAATCCAAGTATCTTCAGCAATTTTTCAATCTCAGCGATTGAAGGTGGCGTCGTTAAATATTCAACCACCGTCGGCGTGATGCCTTTTTCTTGCAATAAAGCCAGTGTTTCACGGCTCTTGGAGCAGCGAGGGTTGTGATAAATTTTAATTGAATCCGTCATTATCTTTATTCCTTACGGTTTTGCGTTGCTATCGCGCTCTTTTAATCGAGTAAGTTCATCGATTCGCGCATCAAAACGTTGTTGTTCATAACTGCCTAAACGGCTTTTACGGCTCGCTTCGCTTAAATAATTGATGGCAGTATCATAGTTGCCGCGCAGTGCCATACCTTCGGCATACGCCGCCAGTTCTGCATTACGATCCCCCAGTTTTGCGGAGGCTTCGGCAAGCAGATCCCAGCCAATTGGGTCGTCTGGGTAATCAAATGTATATTTATTCAATAAATTAGTGGCATCTTTATACTGTCCATTGCTGACATATGCATTCGCAAGGTTGACAATAAATACCGTATTTTTTGGTGATTTTTTTAATGCATCTTGCAAACGTGCGACCGCTTTACCGACTTGTTTTTGCTCAATATCGATATCGGTCATGGAATCGATAAACCATGGGTTATCCGGCTGTTTGGCTAACAATTCAGAAATAATCACGCCCGCTTCGCTGTATTTTTTATCTTGAGATAACAATAATGCTTTACCGTACTTCGCGGCCATTTGCTCTTGAGCATTACCTTTACTGTAGTTTTCGATGATTTGGTCCAGCGCATTGAGTTGATCCGCAGGGCTGTACATAGACAAAATACGAACGCGTGCCAACATAAAGTCTAATGAAGATGGGGCATGGACTTTCGGATGTTGGTTTGAACGGTTACGGGCATCGGCTAAACGGCTGTCTGGTAAGGGGTGAGTCAGCAAAATTTCTGGCGGTTTAGACATATAGCGGGTTTGGTCAGACATGATTTGCATAAAATCAGCCATGGCATGAGGGTCAAACCCAGAACGACGCAATGTTTGCAGACCAATACGGTCAGCTTCTTGTTCATTGGCTTGTGTAAAGCTGATCATCCCTTGCTGCATTCCCGCGAATGTTCCCGTTAATGCGGCAAAACCGGCTTGCGGGTTCGCCATCACCAGTAATAGAGAACCGATAGTCCCCGCGATAGCTAACGGTGTTGTGGCTTTCTGGTCTTCCATCATTCGCGCCAGATGGCGCTGGGTGACGTGAGAGATTTCGTGCGCCATAACGGAAGCAAGCTGGCTCTCATTTTGGCTATAACGAAATAGCGCAGAGTGAAGAACCACGTTACCGCCAAAATAGGCGTAAGCGTTAATATTCGGGTTATTGACTAGGTAAAACTTAAATGGCGTTTTGACAGAATCGGCATTCGTCACTAAACGTTGCCCCAGCTTATTCACATACTGAGTTAGTAAGGGGTCATAAATAAGAGGAGTACTTCCTCGAATTTGACGAGTGATGGCATCACCCATAATGATTTCTTGGTTAATGCTGAGAGTACCTCCCGCGGTTGTACCGATATCGGGTAGGGTATCTTCAACAGCACTATAGGCAGGTAATACAGCACCATGGATAAGTGCGGACATCAGGATAGCGAGCAGTGGATATTTCAATTTTTTAGTCATAGTGCATATCTTCACTTATTACCTACAGAAAATACGAATTAATTGGGAGATATGATAGCAAAAGCTATCGTAAAATCTGTTATTCGGTATAATTTTCTTTAATTTAGGAACTGTCTTTGTTTTACATTCCCAGGAGCCAATGAATGTTAGAAATGTTTTTACAATGGTACCGTCGGCGTTTTGCTGACCCGCAAGCAGTTGCCTTGTTTAGTTTGCTGGTTATTGGCTTTCTGGTCATCTTTTTTTTCAGCAGTATACTGGCTCCATTATTAGTCGCAATTGTCTTAGCATATTTACTTGAATGGCCAACACATTTACTCCAACGACTTGGTTTATCCCGCGTTTTAGCGGTTAGCATCATTTTGACCTTGTTTGCTGGAATAAGTGCCATGGTGATCTTAATTATTGCACCAACAGCGTGGCAACAAGGGATCAACCTCGTGGCGGATTTACCTAACATGGTTAATCGCTTTAGCGAGTTTGCTCGCCGATTACCGGAGCAATATCCTGCACTCGTTGATGCTGGCATCATTGATATGATGGCAGATAATGTGCGCAGTAGATTGTCAGTTGTTGCGGAGTCTGTGGTGAAAGCGTCAGTCGCTTCATTAATTGGTATTTTTACGTTAGCCGTCTATCTGGTTTTAGTGCCATTAATGATGTTTTTCTTACTAAAAGATAAAGAAAAGATCACCAAAAGCTTTGTTAAACTTCTTCCAAAAAATCGCCAGTTAGTGAGTAAAGTCTGGTTGGAAATGAATCAACAAATTACCAACTATTTACGTGGTAAAGTCACGGAAATGGTGATTGTTGGCGTCTGTACCTATATTGGTTTTGCCTATTTTGATTTGCGTTACTCAGTGCTGTTATCGGTATTGGTTGGCGTTTCTGTTTTGATTCCGTACATCGGTGCAGTGGCAGCCACCATTCCGGTGGTTTTAGTCGCATTATTCCAATGGGGTATAGGTACTGAGTTCTGGTCACTGTTTATTGTTTATCTGGTGATCCAAGGGCTAGACAGTAACATCGTTGTGCCGCTGTTGTACTCAGAAGCCGTGAACTTACACCCACTCGTGATTATCTTGTCGGTGGTGATTTTTGGTGGTTTATGGGGATTCTGGGGCGTATTTTTTGCGATCCCGCTCGCAACCTTAATCAAAGCGGTAATTAACGCGTGGCCACAAGATTTGAGTGATAGTGAAACAATAGAAAAAACAGAAGGCTAAAAGAGCCAATAAGAAAAAAGGGTTGCAAAATAAGCAACCCTTTTTAGTGATTAGGTTTTAATCACTATGTATCAGTATTAGGCGTTAGCGTTGATGTACGCTAATACGATTTCATGGTGATTACTGGTTTTAAAATCGTCAAATACGTGCTCGATGGTACCATTTGCATCGACAAGGAAACTAATGCGGTGGATACCGTCATAAGTTTTACCCATAAATTGTTTTTCACCCCACACACCAAATTGTTCACAAATTTGATGATCTTCATCGGATAACAGTGTGAAGTTTAATAACTCTTTTTCAGCGAAACGAGCCAATTTTTCTGGTTTGTCTGTACTAATACCTAAAACTTCGACACCTTTTGCTTTTAGTGTATCCATCTCATCACGCAGTCCACATGCTTGAACTGTACAGCCTGGTGTCATCGCTTTAGGATAAAAGTAAACTAATACGCGTTGACCCTGGAAATCAGAAAGATTGATGATTTCACCATCTTGGTCAGGAAGGCTAAATTGAGGTGCCTTATCACCGGCTTTCAATGGGTTCATTACATATATCTCCGTTAACTCTGCATTTTGGGGTTGTTAACAATACTGATGTTGCCTTTGGCATTTAGCATTGTACATAGTTGTTGAAATTTATTCTTTATAATTATGCCATTATCATCCAGTGGGTCATGGGCTGTAATTTGAATTTCCAATTGAGCCGGTTGAGTATCATTTGCAGGCTGTGTTTTAGAAATTAATTCTGCGATGTTGCACTGTTGAGTGGTAAACAAATTGGTAAACTGTTCAATAATACGCGGCGCATCGTCCACCATCACATTCACAGTTACAGTAGACGGATAGTAGGTTTTTTGTACACTATGCGTGCGTTTCATAACAATCAGCAAATCTAACTCAGCCCCTTTAGTCGGTAAAATCGCTTCTAGAAGCGTGATAGCATTCCAACTGCCGGATAACATCATTATAAAAGTAAATTCCTCGCCAAACATAGCGAGTCGACTATCCTCAATATTACAATCACATTCACTGACAAGGCGTGTAATTGTATTCACAATGCCCGGACGATCTGTTCCCAGCGCAGTAATAACAAGAAATTGCGGTTCAGTCTTAGGCAAAGTATCTTCCTTATTTTGACTAAATTTAGGTCAATGATATTGACTCAGGATGGTGGTAAGGAAACCATAAAATTGTGAATCTGCCAAGTGGGGCGATTCACTCTTGCGACAAATATGGCTGAATTATTACTTCTATTTAAGTTAATGTCATCGGCATTAACAAAATTCATTAAAATCTTGCGTTTGGGTGGTTTTCTTCTGTGAAATGAAAACGTAACATGGAAACTCACTATTTAGGGGGCATTGCGATGGCTAATCAAAACGTAAACTACAAAGACTTTTTACAAGGCAGTATTGTTGCTGTGATCACACCAATGGATTCAGCGGGTAACGTTGATAGAAAAAGCTTGAAACAACTGGTGGATTACCATGTCGCAAACAAAACCTCTGCGATTGTGTCAGTGGGAACAACGGGGGAATCAGCAACATTAAACCATAAAGAGCATGTTGATGTAGTGAAAGCGACGCTTGAGTTAGCTGATGGACGTATCCCAATTATTGCGGGAACAGGTGCAAATGCAACCGCAGAAGCGATTTCACTAACAAATGAGTTTGAAAACAGTGGTGTAGTTGCGTGCCTAACAGTAACACCTTATTATAATAGACCGTCACAAGAAGGTTTATATCAGCATTTTAAAGCTATTTCAGAAAACACCAGCTTGCCACAAGTTCTCTATAATGTACCATCGCGCACTGGATGTGATTTATTACCTGAAACTGTGGGCCGCTTGGCGAAATTGGCGAATATTGTGGCAATTAAAGAAGCCACAGGGAACTTAGCACGGGTTCATCAAATCAAAGAGTTGGTTGATGACCATTTTGTTCTACTTTCTGGCGATGATGCGACCGCACTTGATTTTATGCAACTCGGTGGAAAGGGCGTCATCTCGGTCACCTCCAACGTCGCGGCTGCGCAGATGGTAAAAATGTGTGACTTAGCGCTTGCGGGCAAATATACTGAGGCCCGTGAATTGAATAAACAGCTGATGGGACTTCATCATCAGTTATTTGTTGAGCCGAATCCAATCCCTGCGAAATGGGCTTGTCATCGTTTAGGTCTTATTGCGGATGATACTTTACGGTTACCAATGACACCGTTAACTGTATCTGGACAGCAAAAGGTTGAAGATGCCTTGAAACTCGCGGGTTTACTGTAAAATTTAGGGAATTTTAATGGCAACATTATTGCAAAAATCGAAGGTTATGAAGGTTGCTGGCCTGTCACTTGTCGTGTTACTGGCAGCCTGCTCCAGCGATCAGCGCTATAAACGTCAGGTTAGTGGTGATGAGGAATATCTTAATGCTGCGCCATTGAAAGTGCTGAATGCGCCGCAGGGGATCACTTTACCAGCAACTAATGGAGAATATGACATTCCTAAAACCACCTCAACAGGGGCGGTTGGGAAAGCGTTAGATATTCGCCCACCAGTACTGACGATTTCACAATTAGCAGGTTCACGCACTGAAAACAGCGCAGAAGCCAGCCGTTTGTTGCTAGATAATACTCCTGAAAATAATGCTTTATGGTCACAAGTGACCATGATTTTAGAACAGCGTGGCATCCCAGTCTCTACGAAGAACGATGGTTCTCGCTCTATCGAAACTGACTGGATTAAATGGGATCGTGCAGACGAAAACGTCCCATTAGAGAGCCGTCATAAAGTCACTGTTCAGCCAGAAAATGGCATGATTGCATTAACAGTGACTAACTTAGGCTTACGCCAAGGTGATGAAACGGTAACAGATGCAGCGGAAATTCAACGCTATAACAAACTGTTATTAAACGATTTAACCGACGCTCTGTACACACTGCGTGATACCTCAAGCAAAAATAGCTTGCAAAGCGCCTATGGCATCATTGATGTTCAAACAGGTAGCAATGACACTGGCTTACCAGTGGTTATCGTTCGTGCACCGTACGATGCAGTTTGGGAGCGTTTACCTCACGCATTAGAAAGTGTTGGTATGAAAGTGGGTGACCGTAGCCGCTCAGCAGGTTCCGTCATGGTGACTTACAAAGGCTTGAGCAGCTCTGAGTGGCAAGCGCTGGGTATTGATGACCCATCGGTACCTGAAGATGACTATAAAGTTCAAGTGGGTGATTTGAATAACCGTAGTAGCCTACAGTTTATCAACACTAAAGGCGTGCCATTAACTCAGAAACAGAATGATGAAATGGTCGCCGCACTGAAAGCCGCTTTCAGTAAAGCACCGACTAAAAAATAAGTTTACATAGCTAACTTATTTGTTCTATCAAGTGAAAACGCCGTCCTATGGGATGGCGTTTTTTTTCGGATAAACTTCAGGCTCTAATGGCTAACAGTGAAAGAAAAGTTATGGATAATAGCGCATCGAAACCAATGGATAGTAGGAATAATATAACGATGCCAAGAAGAATTGCTGGGACAAGCTTTAATGATAATTTACTAAATTCATTAAATAATATTGCTCATACAAGAAGTTTTCTAGAGGAGGGGGCCACTGTTTTTGATTTACCAAATTATGTGGTACCTCAAGGATACCGATTAATGAAATCATGTAAGAAAAACCAATATCGGATGGTGACTACTGGAGAAGAGCCAGAAACGATATATTTGCTAGAATTGAAACTGCGTACCGATATTGTCTTTGGTGAAACCACATGCACGCAAATTAAAGTTTGGCGCACTATATCCCATCTACACCGGAATAATATTGGCGATTTACCTCGAGTATTTTTCATTCATTTACTCGACAATCATAGCATCATGGTAACGGATGAAGAGCATACTCGTGATGGGCAACGCTTCTGGGAAATCATGATTTCTTGGGCATTTTATCAATGCTATTATATTTATGCTTCCGATGGCACGCTCGAAGACAGGCCACTAACGCAAATCCATACTGAATCTGAATTCTTTGAGCAATGGATTAATCAACTTTGGGGTAGAGATATCGACGTATATACCCACAAACTGATTGTAATCAGCAAACATCCATTACTTTAACTACCCATCTGCACATCTATCCTTCATAAAATTCTCGGTGAAACAAATGGACAAAAAATCAGTATTTGCAGCTAAGTAATCGTTTGCGTATGCGAGAGAATTTTATTATCATAATTAGCAGTTAATCATAAAATATTGAATATCAGTTAGTTAGCGCTGTATCAATGTTTTTGGGATAACTGACTGAATCAGAGCAGAAAATTAACAATGAACCCGCTATTTTTAGCGATCTATTCTACTGTTACTTATCTGAATCTGCTGTGCAGGTTGATTTCTATTGAGTGTAATCACATCCCTGGAGTGTTTAAGATGCAAAAGAAAGCTGAGTTGTATCGTGGTAAGGCAAAAACGGTCTATACCACAGAGGATCCAGATTTATTAGTTCTGGAGTTCCGTAATGATACATCAGCACTCGATGGCGAGCGTATCGAACAGTTTGACCGTAAGGGAATGGTTAATAACAAATTTAACCATTTCATCATGACTAAGTTGCAAGAAGCAGGCATTCCTACACAGATGGAAGCCTTATTATCTGACACTGAAGCATTGGTTAAAAAACTGGATATGGTGCCGGTTGAATGCGTTATCCGTAACCGTGCGGCAGGCTCTCTGGTTAAGCGCCTTGGGGTTGAAGAAGGGATGATTTTAAACCCGCCTCTGTTCGACTTATTCCTGAAAGATGACGCTAAGCATGACCCAATGGTGAACGAGTCTTACTGCGAAACGTTTGGTTGGGTGAGCAAAGAAAACTTAGCGAAAATGCGCGAACTGAGCTACAAAGCGAACGATGTTTTAAGCAAGATTTTTGCGGACGCAGGTCTTATCTTAGTCGATTTCAAACTTGAGTTTGGTCTATTTAAAGGTGAAGTTGTGCTGGGTGATGAATTCTCTCCAGACGGTAGCCGTTTGTGGGATAAAGAAACCCTGAACAAAATGGACAAAGACCGTTTCCGTCAAAGCCTTGGTGGCTTGATTGAAGCTTATGAAGAAGTTGCTCGTCGTATCGGCGTTAAACTCGATTAAGTTTCTAAAGCTTCGCTAATATGAAGAATGATAGCCTGCCAACAGCAGGCTATTTTTTTGTCTTCAAATCATGACTGTGCCAGAAATCGCTGAACCCAACGCTCAGCTTGGTTTTCGATAGGTAGATTTAGCTGATGGCTGAGAGAATGCAAAGTTGGGGAAGGTAAAACAGAATCTGGCTGTAACTCAGAGTGGCGTAATACCATCTCAATATTACCATCTGCCACTAAGCGACCTTGGGATAAATGTAGCGCACGCGCAAAATGGCGAGCCACAAAATCCAAATCATGACTGATCGTGACAACCGTAGCACCCAATTGTTTTTGATAATCGAGCCATTGCTCAAAATACCCTAACCACTGTGTATCGAAATCACGGCTTGGCTCATCTAACAGCAGTAATTTAGGCTGAATAGCGGTTAAACAGGCCACTGCGACCATGCGCCGCTGAGCGGAATGTAAATCAAGCGGGTGTTTATCCGCAACATCTGTTAAATGGCAGAGTGTTAAAGCTCGCTTTAATTTTTCAGCGATATCCGATGAGGATAATTTTTGGCGGCGTAATCCAAACATAATTTCATCTTTCACCGTGCTATGAAAAATCTGTTTTTCAGCCTCTTGGAATAAAATCCCAATCTGCGGAGCGCGTTTTGCTGCTTTCAATCCACTGAGAGGTTGTTGATTAAAATCGATTTCCCCTTGTGAAGGCAGCAATAAACCGGCCATTAAACGCAATAAGGTGGATTTGCCTGCGCCATTGTCTCCCACCAATGCCACCCATTCCCCAGAGTGAATTGTCAGTGTGAGATCCTCAATGGCATGTGCGGTTTTCGGAGTGTATTGAAAGCTTAATTGATTAATTTGCAGCATAACACGCCTCAATACTTTGAATCAGTTGTTGTTCATTGCGAGGCACCGGGGAGTGCCAACTACCACGCTCCATTAATTTCCCGACAACACGCCATCCATCGGGCATATTGATTGTCTGCTGTGCGGGTAAAAATATGGCGTCAATATTCCCTTGAGCAGTAATACTGCCTTGTTCCAGCAACGAAAAATCTTCGCAAAAATGCAGAGCTGGCAGTAAATGCCGTTCGAACAAAATTACACAACAGCCGGTTTGTTCACTGTAATTTTTTAACTGAGTGAGTAATCGATGTGTGGCTACGGGCGTTAAGCGGCTAAAGGCTTCATCTAATAGTAATAATCGAGGTTGCATAGCAAGAACACTCGCCAATACAATGCGCTGCGCTTCTCCGCCGGAGAGTGTTGCCGGGTGACGAGTGCGTAAATTTTGGCTGAATGTTAACTCAAGAGCCTGTTCAACCCGTTGAACGATTTCTTCAGGCGGAAGCCCTAAATTTTCGGGACCAAAAGCTACTTCTTGCTCAACGGTAAACGTACAGCCAGAGAGTTGTAACTGCGGAGATTGTTGCACGAGTTGACGCTCAATAGAGAGTTCAACTAAAGATTGCTCCCCTAATGGTTGAGCAAGGATCATGCCATTACCCGTGATATTTCCGGTTAGCTGATCAGGCAACCAACCCGCTAATAGTTGGGCTAATGTGGTTTTTCCGCTACCATTTCCGCCTAACACACAATGCCAATTTCCGTGTGATAGAGCTAGGTTAATCTCTGACAGAATAGGTTTCTCGCTGTCTTGAGGCGTAAATGTTAGTTGCTGTAGACTTACCACCCTATTTTCCATCATGTTTACCAACATAGCGCCACCCCTGCTTCAATCACGATTAGTGCTAATAAGCCAAGACGCAATGCATATTGAAGGCGGCTATCCGCAGGTTTATTCAATGTGGTGCGATGGCGAGTGTAGCGAAAACCTCGCATATCAAGGGCTGCACTGCGGACAGTTAGCTCACTGAGTGCTTGGCTCGCCAGGGGAAGCAATAGGGCGGGTAACGTCGTTAATCGTTGCCAAAAGTGGCCATCTAAGGGAACCCCTCGGGCAAGCTGAGCCTCACGAATCGTGGCAAGCTGCTGACGAAGTTGTTCAACAAGTAAAAGTGGACCCGCAAGCACATAGGCAAAGCTGGCCGGGAGGCGACTGGCAAATAGCGCTCGGATAAACCGTTCAGTGGGAATATACTGTAGCCATAACTGAGAGGCACTAATGATGGCGAGCAGACGCAGCCATAAAGCCATGGCTTTTTGCTGCTGAAGGGCTTGTGGCGGTGAGCCTGTTAATAATTCACTTAGCCACCCTCCGTGGATTAGCCAAAGTCCTACCGCCATTGGTAACATTATTCCCGCGATAAATTTCCAGCGATGGAATGATGCTGAGCGCAAGATGACTGCGGCAAGGGTAGCGAAAGCAACGATAACTAATCCCCAGCCTAGCGGTAGCATCAATGTGCTAGCGCTAAACCAGAACCATAAGGCCAATGAAGTAAAAGGGTGCATCCTAACCCCTAGCGAACTTTAGCCATATTCGGGAAAGTACGCTGAACGCGCTCAGGTAAACGGCGGACAAGCAACCAAGCCACAATGGCTGAAATTATCTTATCCGCAATATTGGCGCCTAAAACAGTGATAGCCACAGACTCTAATAAGTTTTCACCGACAGCATGGAAATAAGCCACAAAAAAGTCTGCTCCGCTACCAGTGGTTCCTGCAAATAAGTAGGTGCGAATAGGTACCGCAACAATCATCAGTGCGATAGTGATCACCACTCCCGATAAAATAACGCGTGGTAGGGTACGAAAACCGCCGGCACGCGCTAGCAAACCAGCACTTAAGCCGATCATCATCGCGACTGGGGCAAATGCTGCTGCGATAGGCCCAGTTAAAAGACCCCAAAGCAAGTTAGTCGCTAAACCACTAAAGATAGCTGCCCACGGACCTGCGAGCAGCGCACAGATAATCGTGCCAATAGAATCAAGGAAGATAGGTAGTTTTAGCATGGAACTTAATTGCCCAACTACCATGTTGATTGCAATCGAAAAAACAATTAAAGCCAATGTTCGGCTGGAAATGATTGACGAGTTTGCCATGAATTTAATATCCCTAATAAGTTGTAAATTAAAGCTAGAATGAAATCAAAATAGAACAAAAATTAACGAGAAGTGACGACCAATTCTTCATATCCTGAGAGCGCGCAAGGCTCACGGATAAAGGTTTTGTTTTCCAGTTCGCCAATAATCAATTCGAGGGTAGTTCTGACGGTGCAACCCGGCATCATATGTCCACCGCTCATTTGCCCGTTTTCATCGGAAACCGCCAAATGCAGATGTTCACCCTGAGCATCAAGGGTGCCTATCAGTGACACAATTTCAAATTTACCTGAGGTAAGATGGGTATTTTCCTGCCCAGCAAAACGCAAGGCGACATCGGTCAAGCTACCCACACATCCAGCAATAAATGCGGCTTGCAACTGATGATGTTTGACCTGTTCACGTAAGGTAAGAATGACATCTTCCCCTGGACGTAGACGCAGTGCGATAAAGCGAGCGTTTGAATAAGTGGTTAAATCGTGAGACATAGCCGAGATCCTAGTGAATCGTGTTTATAGATTACGGCAATCTATTATACGAATAGATAAATTGCTGTCTGTTAAAGACATTTTTTTTGGTTTTTTTTAGTGAAACACTCTGTATCTTAAAAAATATTGATCAAGAAGGTCGGAATAGTGGATGAAAAAACAATGGGGAGTATCGAATATTCTGATTATTTAGCTTAAGTTTTATTAGGGTTCCATGAATGAAGGGAAACCTATTTTCTAAGATAAACTTTTTTCAGATAGACTACAGAAAATAGCGTTTGAAGGTGAAGGATGATTTGCCTCTTCAACGCGAGATCAATAACATACTCACTCAATTGACGCGGTGGAACTGTGTTGTCGCAATGCATTTATTTTACAGGGGAAAAATTATGAGCCAAGTGGATCCTACACTGATCATTTTGCTGGTATTGGCAGGATTAGGCATTATCAGCCACAACATGACAGTAACGTTAGCCATGCTATTTTTGCTGGTGGTGCGGATCACGCCGCTGAATAATTTCTTCCCTTGGGTCGAAAAATATGGGTTAACCATCGGAATTTTAATCTTGACTATAGGTGTCATGGCGCCCATTGCGAGCGGAAAAATCTCAGCAAATGATGTATTAAGCTCCTTTTTGAATTGGAAATCATTACTGGCAATAGTGATTGGTATATTGGTTTCTTGGCTAGGCAGTCGGGGTGTAGCGCTGATGGGGAGCCAGCCTTCGACGGTGGCAGGGCTATTGGTGGGCACGGTGATTGGTGTTGCCTTATTCCGAGGCGTTCCTGTTGGACCATTGATTGCCGCAGGGATTCTGTCATTACTTATTGGTAAATCGTAATCTTGGCGATGAAAAATTCATTACAAGCGATTGTTGAGCAACTACATCATATCGGTTTTCGCCGCTTGCTGGTGTTATCTGGGGAGCATGAGTGGGTCACATCTCAGCTTGAGGAATTTCAAGATTTCTTAGCAGGGGATTGGCTCTGTATTTCACCTGAATTACCTAATAGCATTCCACCAGAAAAAGCCCAACTATTGCTTGGTCGTGAATTTGTTCATGGTATTTTTGATGCGCGTAAAGGGTTACACAGCGAAGCGCTGGCTATCTTAGCGGGAACCCTAAAAGCAGGAAGTTTGTTGGTGCTTTGCACTCCACCCCAATCTCTGTGGGCGCAGCAAAATGATGAGGATAGTGTGAGATGGAATGAGCAATTTGGTGAAATCCCCACACTGAATTTTGTCCATCATTTACAACGCACTTTCCAGAATCTCCCTGATGTACTGTTTGTTGATCAACAGCGAGAGGAGCAAAACCAACCTGGCGTACTGAATTTGCTACCCGATCACCCCAAATGGATAGCACCCAGTGGTCAGCCGACCCAACAGCAACAAGATGCGCTTGGACAATTGCTGTCAGCAGAAAACGGAGTATGGGGGTTAATAGCCCCTCGCGGACGAGGCAAGTCCACCGTTGCGGGTATGCTGATAAAAGCATGGAAAGGTGTGTGTTGGTGTTGTGCGCCAGCGAAAGTGACCACTGGTGTGATTGCTGAATATGCAGAGCATGAACTTAAATTTTGGGCGCCTGATGCGCTACTTCACTATTGCCAATCAGGGCAGAAAATTGAGGCTGATTGGCTAATTATTGATGAAGCTGCCGCCATTTCTTCCCATATCCTGCGTCAGATTATCGCCTTTTTCCCTCGGGTCCTTATGACCACGACGGTGGAAGGTTATGAAGGTACGGGGCGTGGGTTTATGATGAAATTTTGTGATAGCCTCGAAAATTTTACCTCGCTGTGGCTCACTCAGCCGATTCGCTTTGCAGAACATGACCCGCTCGAAAAGGTTATTAACCAAAGTTTATTATTGGAAAGCTCTATATCGGTGAATGTTGTGTCAGAACCGATTATTCTTAAGTCACTTAGCCAGCAGCAACTGGCTCATGATCCCAAACAACTCCACGCATTTTATGGTTTATTGACCGCAGCGCATTATCGGACTTCGCCGTTAGATTTACGCCGATTATTGGATGCGCAACACCAGCACTTTGCTGTCGCAAGCCATCATAATCAGGATGTTATTGCCGCAGTATGGATGGTGGATGAAGGCGGTTTAGATGAAAAACTGAGCTGGCAAATTTGGGCAGGACAGCGGCGCCCACGGGGAAATCTGGTTGCTCAATCCCTTGCGGCGCATTGCTATTTCCCTCAAGCCCCGACATTACGTTCTCGACGAGTGATGCGTATCGCTGTAAATGCTGGATATCGTCGCCAAAAAATTGGCTACCGGTTATTAGAATCGCAAATCGAGCAAGGCATTCAGGACGGTTTAGACTTCCTATCGGTCAGCTTTGGTTTAACCCCAGAATTATTGGCTTTTTGGCAATCATCAGGGTTCCAGATCGTGCGAATTGGGCGGCATGTTGAGGCGAGTAGCGGTTGTTTCACGGCGATGGCGATATTGCCATTATCCGCAGAAGCGCAGTCAATTTGCCATTTAGGGCAACAGAGATTAGAGCGAGATCTATTCTGGCGTCATGATCTGAATGAATTTAGTCTGAAAAGCACATTTGAACAGCATCTTGACGCTGGAGATTGGCTAGAATTGGTCGGCTTTAGCGACTACCATCGTTCGTTAGCCGCCAGTGAGCCGTCATTACAGCGTTTTTTAGCGATTTTACAGCAACAACATTCGGCTGAAATAACAGGTTCTACCCTTGCGAAGTATTATCATCAAGGGCTATCTGTGGAGTGTATTGCTATGCACTTAGGGTTAGTAGGGCAAAAACAGTGGTTAAAACACGCAAGAGCCGAAGTTGCGCAGTGGCTGAATGACTATTACCCTGAAGTGGTGAAAAGTTTAAGGCAACAAATTAGCGCTTTTTGTCTTTAGGCCAGTCGTCGTCTTCATCATCCCAGAGGTGATTATTATCTTTGTGAGGTGGAATTTCAGGTTTGTCATCTAAATACTTTTTGGGGTCGAGTCGCATCATCTCTTTTACTGAGTTCCAAATGACCCCGACTAATAACAGTAGGATGATCCACCAGTAATCGGCTAACCAATGCATATTTGCCTTCTTATTTTAATCATAATAATGTGTAGCCCTGCCCACATGACGCAGTTGGTAGGTTTTAGTGGGGTCATTTAACCATGTTTTTTGTTGTAACGGGAGAGCCTGAGTGAATATAAAGAAAATCATATTCATTACAGTAGGATGGATTGCTGTTGGCTTAGCTTTTCTTGGCGCTATTTTACCCGTCATGCCAACGACCTGTTTTTTATTATTAGCGGCATGGTGTTTTTCGCGTTCCTCACCACGCTTTCATAACTGGTTGCTATATCGTTCATGGTTCGGCGGGTATTTACGTCACTGGCAAACGCATCGCGCGCTACCAAAAGGTGTAAAACCGAAAGCCATGACATTAATTGTTATTACGTTTGCTTTTTCGATTTGGGTGGTCAGCTATGGCTGGCTAAAAATTGGGTTATTTTTAGGGATGTGTTGGTTACTGATTTTTATGTACCGCTTGCCTGTCGTGGATGTGTCAAATTCGGATCAGAATAACGAAGGTTCGTAATAAGGAAAGTTGTCACTCAGCAAGAGACTGAGTGACAGATAAATCATTCAGGCACTTTAATATAGCGGTTGAAAACATACTCAAGGTTATCTAATAACCAGGTTTTTCCACTGATATCTTCCTCGGTTAGTACCTGCCTAACAATTCCTGGCGTTAATAGCTGCTCAGCTTCATGAGACAACGGCCAATAACTAATGTGCCAAGGTTCTTCCGCTACACCTGCATTAGTTGCGGTGAAAGGGCGGTAAAAATCAAAGGTCGCCATATTGTCGGTTAACCAGTGATTAAGCTCAGCAAAATATCCCTCTTCTTGATATTCCCACGGTTCTAGTTGCAAAGTTTGTCCAGCAGGAATGCGTAGCGGGTCGTAAACATCAATCTCTGTACCCCAGTGGTGGCGGCTAGCCCCTGGTAGCGCAGACCAATGCAAGATTGCCTCACATAATTCCCCTTCAGATAATGTTGAAATATCTAACGGCTGACTGTGGGTATCAAGAACAGGGCGCTTACCAGCAAATTTTTCATTCCAAATGATCTGCTGACGAGCAAAATCACGAAAAGCACTGGCGGATTGTAGTTTAAACCCGGCGCGTGCCGCCACTTGCTGCATGGCAAGGAATGCTTTAGTGGTATTAAACTGTAGGCGGTGATTACCGCCCAAAGTCACTAAATGGTCGGTTGAGCGCCCTGTTAACATCTCGATGGAGAGAGTCATAGTAATAGTAGCTCCATGATACGTTCGTAGATCACGGCGAGCTGTTGTAAATCATCGACGCTAACGCACTCATCCACTTTATGGATTGTCGCATTCAATGGACCTAGCTCGATAACATGGGTACCCATTTGGGCGATAAAACGCCCGTCAGAGGTGCCGCCGCTGGTAGATAAGGTGGTTGCGCGCCCTGTGACTTCTTGGATCGCTTGTACTGTTGCACTTACTAATTCACTGTCGCCCGTCAAGAATGGCTGACCTGATAAGAACCAATCTAAATGATAATTCAGCCCATGGCGCTCTAACATGCCAACTACACGTTCGCGGATCACGGTATCTGTCAGTTCGGTGCTAAAACGGAAATTAAATTGTACTTTTAGTTCACCAGGAATGACGTTATCGGCGCCTGTACCTGCATTGATATTGGCTATTTGCATGCTGGTAGCTGGGAAATATTGGTTGCCATCGTCCCATTTAGTGGAGACTAACTCTTGCAGAAAGCCAGTTGCACGATGTACTGGGTTATCCGCCAGATGTGGATAGGCAACGTGCCCTTGGGTGCCCAAAATAGTTAAGTGAGCGGTGATAGAGCCGCGACGACCATTCTTAATGATGTCACCAAGCGCAGACTGGCTGGATGGTTCCCCTACTAAGCAGTAATCGACTGGCTCATGACGGGCTTGTAACGTCTCTACCACTTTTACGGTTCCGTGGGTCGCTTTAGCTTCCTCATCGGAGGTAATCAAAAACGCGAGACGACCAGTATGAGCTGGGTGTTTTTCTACAAAGCGCTCAGCGGCAACGACCATGGCGGCAATAGAGCCTTTCATGTCGGCAGCACCACGACCATATAAATGTTGATTGATAATTGTTGGCGTAAATGGCGGAGTTTGCCATTTACTGTGATCGCCAGCAGGGACGACATCGGTATGACCCGCAAAGGCGAGAGTTTTGCCATTATCACCACGGTGAGCCCAAAAATTGAGAGTATCCCCAAATGGCATTTTTTCTACCGTAAAGCCGATTTTATTCAAACGTTCGATGAGTAAATCTTGGCAACCTTGGTCATCTGGGCTGATAGAGGGGCGGGCGATAAGTTGTTTTGCAAGTTCAATGACAGGGCAATTCATTGAGTCACCTTTATTTTGTGAATTTTTTGTAGTCGTCGGTGTTAAACCCGACAAGATAATGACCATTAGCGGAAACAAGAACAGGGCGCTTGATCATCGCAGGTTCAGCCAGTAAGACTTTTTTCGCGCTATCAGCATCAACAACTGCATTTTTCTCTTCATCACTGAGCTTACGCCAAGTTGTACCTCGTTTATTTACCAAGGCTTCCCAATCGATGTGTTGCAAAAATGTAGAGAGGAGTTCATCAGTGATGCCATCAACGCGGTAATCATGGAATTGGTAGCTGACTGCGTTATCGTCTAAGTAACGGCGAGCTTTCTTAATGGTATCGCAGTTTTTAATTCCGTACATGATATAAGGGGATGTAGGGGTGTTGGACATATGATTTTCCTCTGATGGCGAACAATGTATGCCATACATAATGCGGGAAAATACAATTATGGTCTACCCCTTTGAATCGAAAAGATTTATTAATCTAATAAGCGATTTAATAATAACTAAGGCAGAGTTAATATTCATAATTTTATATATAAATAATAAAATAATTAATTTAGGCAACTTACGTTAATTAAATTAAATCAGATTAAATTATTTTGAACGCATGTATATTAAGCTGGCTTCTAAACGAGATCGGACTCGTAATTTCTTTAAAACATTTCGAATGTGAACTTTAACGGTTTCTTCAGAAATAAATAATAGTTGAGAGATTTCTCTGTTCTTTAACCCTGCCGCCATTTCGTGCAATATTTCGCATTCACGGCGAGTTAATGTGGAGAGTGGATCTTTAGATTGATGCCGAGTAATCAGATGCTGATAAACTTTTTCGCTAAATACATGGTGTCCATCCATCGCTTTTTTCATACTATTAAGCAACATATCGAGTTCGCTATTTTTTAATAAATAACCTTGGGCACCGGCATCGATAGCGGCGTAGATATCAGTCTTCATCGTTGAGAGCGAAAGAACCAGCAAATAACTATTAGCGCAATGCTTACGTAGTAATCGAATCGTTTCGAATGTTTTATTACCATGAAGAATAGTATCTATCAGTATCATGTTGGGTTGTTTGCTGGTGGCGATATTCAGCGCTTCTTTACTATTTGAAACTTCTGCCGTTACGTCAAAGTCAGCTTTTGATTTTAATAAATGAGACAGTCCAAAACGAAAGATAGGGTGTTCATCGATAATCATAACCGTGTGATTAGACATAGTGGGTTCCTTTTTTATGTCTGACAACTTATTAGATTAACTAGAATTGATATAGTTAAAATATAATATATTTAAGATTACATGAAATCATTATTCTTAATTGATGAATTAATTAGCCGCATAAAAGCATGAATAATGGGAGCGAATATTATGGAGCTGGATATATTAAGGCTAAAAAGAAACGAGCTTTAGAATAATACATTAATTTCAAAAAAATAATAACTAAGATTGAAAAAAATTAAAGTGATTTAAAAAATGATATGAATAAAAATAATAACAATATTATGTATGTCTATAAATTCGCCATTGTATTTTTGTGGCAAATTTGTGTAAATTTCTTGTAACTGAAAGATTTTTCTGGAAATCATAGACGTGATCATGATTTGCTAACAAGATGTGTTTATACTGTGATGGCTCTTACCTTACCAAATTTTGAAAGGACTTGATGATGGATGATAAATTAAAACAAAGTGCTCTCGATTTTCATGAGTTTCCTCATCCTGGGAAAATTACTGTAACACCAACCAAACCGTTAACTACTCAACGTGACCTAGCCTTAGCTTATTCTCCTGGCGTAGCGGTACCTTGCCTAGAAATCGCAGAAGAACCACTAAAAGCATACCGTTATACAGCGAAAGGTAACCTTGTGGGGGTTATCTCTAACGGTACTGCGGTACTAGGATTAGGGAATATCGGTGCATTGGCAGGTAAGCCTGTCATGGAAGGGAAAGGGGTGCTATTTAAGAAATTCTCGGGTATTGATGTTTTCGATATTGAAGTCGATGAAACCGATCCTGATAAGCTGATTGATATCATCGCGTCGCTGGAACCTACATTCGGCGGTATCAACCTCGAAGATATTAAAGCGCCAGAGTGCTTCTATATTGAACAAAAATTACGTGAACGCATGAATATTCCTGTGTTCCATGATGACCAACACGGAACCGCCATTATTTGTACTGCGGCGGTGATTAACGGTCTACGTATCGTTAAAAAAGACATTGGCGATGTGCGTTTAGTGGTATCCGGTGCGGGTGCCGCATCGATTGCCTGTATGAACTTATTAGTGGCGTTAGGATTAAAGCGCGAAAATATCACCGTTTGCGATTCAAAAGGGGTGATTTATAAAGGTCGCGATGAACGAATGGATGCGACTAAAGCCGCGTATGCGATTGACGATAATGGTCAGCGCACATTAGCGGATGCTATTCCTGGTGCTGACATTTTCTTAGGTTGCTCAGGTCCTCGCGTATTAACACCTGAAATGGTGAAAACCATGGCGAAAGACCCGCTGATTTTAGCATTAGCCAACCCTGAGCCGGAAATTCTGCCACCATTAGCAAAAGAAGTTCGCCCAGATGCCATTATCTGTACAGGGCGCTCTGACTATCCGAACCAAGTTAACAACGTTCTGTGCTTCCCATTCATCTTCCGCGGTGCGCTGGATGTTGGCGCAACGACAATCAACGAAGAAATGAAACTGGCTTGCGTTTACGCTATTGCTGACTTAGCGCTGGCGGAACAAAGTGAAGAAGTCGCTTCAGCGTACGGGAACCAAGATTTATTCTTTGGACCTGAATATATCATTCCAAAACCATTCGACCCGCGCCTTATCGTGAAAATTGCGCCAGCAGTAGCAAAAGCAGCAATGGAATCAGGCGTCGCGACACGTCCAATCACGGATATGGATGCGTATGTTGAAAAGCTGAATCAGTTTGTTCATAAAACAAACTTATTTATGAAGCCAATTTTCTCCCAAGCGAAAAAAGAGCTAAAACGCATCGTATTAGCGGAAGGGGAAGAAGAGCGCGTATTACACGCAACTCAAGAGCTGGTTTCTCTTGGTTTAGCATTCCCTATTCTGGTAGGTCGCCCTAGCGTGATTGAAATGCGTATCCAAAAACTGGGTCTGCATATTGAGCTAGGTAAAGATTTTGAAGTGGTCAACAATGAAAATGACCCACGCTTTAAAGAGTACTGGCAAGAATATTATCAAATTATGAAACGCCGTGGTGTTTCTCAAGAAATGGCGCGCCGTGCATTAGTTGCAAACCCAACTATTATCGGCGGTATCATGGTTCTACGTGGTGAAGCTGATGGGATGATATGTGGCTCAATCGGTAGCTACAGTGAACACTACCAGGTCGTCAAAGACCTGTTCGGCTTCCGTGAAGGTGCACATACTGCAGGGGCAATGAATGCCTTGTTATTACCAACCGGTAATACCTTTATTGCAGATACTTATGTGAACGAAGATCCAACACCAGAAGAGTTAGCGGAAATCACATTAATGGCAGCGGATACCGTTCGTCGATTTGGTATTGAGCCTAAAGTTGCGCTGTTATCTCGCTCAAGCTTTGGCTCTTCAGATTGTGGTTCAGCACAAAAAATGCGCGATACACTGGCATTAGTGAAAGCGCGTGAGCCAAACTTGGAAATTGACGGGGAAATGCATGCGGATGCGGCATTGATTGAATCAATCCGTAAAGATGTGATGCCAGATAGCCCACTGAAAGGCTCAGCAAACTTACTGATTATGCCAAATATGGAAGCGGCGCGTATTAGCTATAACTTGCTGCGCGTCACCAGTTCTGATGGTGTTACTGTGGGTCCTGTACTGATGGGGGTTGCGAAACCTGTCCACGTCTTAACGCCAATCGCATCTGTTCGTCGTATTGTCAACATGGTGGCGTTAGCCGCAGTGGAAGCTCAAACGAATCCACTGTAATTAGCTTCATTATAATAGTTTCTCGAATGATTGATTAATCATCGAGTTCCGCATAAAGACTTCCATTGTGGTTAATGGGAGTCTTTTTTATTTGAAAATGATTATCATTATCTGTATTTTGAATGGCTTCAAAGTCACTATATGGAAAAGATAATGATATCAGCACGTTCTTTGAATTATTTAACGAAAAACACCTCACTGTTGAGTTTAGGGATGCTTTTCGTTTTGAGTTTCACACAGTTAGGATGTACCTCACAAACACCAAAACCCGCTCAGCAATTGGATCCCCAACTCACACAAGCTGGCAAAATCATTGATTTAGATTCGGGTAAATCCATCACTCCTCAGCAGTTAATTCAAGAGCTTGCAGCCTCTCCTCGTGTGATTGTTGGGGAGAAACACGACAATATTTACCATCATCAAATTGAGCAATGGGTCGCCCAGGAAATGCAGCAAATACGTCCTCAAGGTGCGGTGCTGTTGGAAATGCTCACCCCAGATCAACAGAGTCGAGTTAACAATGTCCAAAAACAGATGCAAGGGAACCCGTATATTCGAGATGAAAAACTGCAAGAAATTTTACATTGGAATAGTGGTTGGCCGTGGGCGCAATATGGGGAACTCGTGAAGTATTTACTGGCTCAGCCATCCCCAGTTTTAGCCGCGAATATTAATCGAGATGCTGTGCTGAAGGCTTATGACAATCCGCCTACGATCACAGGAACACATTCAACTCAGCCTGTTATTCAGGAACTGATCAGTGAAACCATTAAACGCTCACACAATGGTGAGTTGGATGATAAACAAGCGAAAAAGATGCTGGTGATCCAGCAACTAAGAGATAGGGCGATGGCTCAAGGATTAGTAGATGCTCCGGCTCCCGCATTGTTATTTGCAGGTGGTTATCATGCAACGCGAGCGATTGGTGTGCCGTTACATATGCTCGATTTAGCACCAGATGAGCCATTGAAAGTATTGATTATTTCGGAGCAAGGCGAGGAAATCGATAACTTGCATGCGGATTATGTTTGGTACACGCCTAAATAATCAACAAAGACAAGCAATATGATGATTTAAAATCGTTAATTTTGTGAAGTAATCATCACATTTATTTACAAATAATTTCCATTTGCATTCGTTATTAATTATCATTTGCAACTCTGTAAAAGCACGTAAGATGAATATGAGCACAATAACGTTTGAAAGTGGGTATGTGAGTAGAACTTCCAAAATGGGCGGCTGGCTGATTTTAGCCGTGGCACTGCATATTGTCATTGTGGGGTTTTTTATCTGGGTAACACACAATGCGCGATGGGAAGAATCCCTGCCGCCGCCCTCGGTGGTGATGGAGTTATCTATCGAAGCACAAGCCAAACAATTAACGGAAGTGAACATTGGTCAAACTCAAGAGCTAGCAGTGGCGAGTGAATCCCATAAAGCACAAGCAGAGGACGCCATTATTCCCACACTGCCTGTTAATGAGCAAGCGGAAGTGCAACTCACGAAAACAACGGCGAAAAAACCAAAGCCTGAGTTGAAAAAGCAGAAACAAGAACAGCAGCAAGTGAAGAAGGTGCAAACCACAGATTCGAAAGCCAGCGATGCGCCAGTGACCAGCGATGCGGCGGCACTTGTCCAAAGCCAGCAAATTGCAGCGGAACTTAATAGCCAGTCCGAAGCCCTCGATAGCCTTCAAAAAGAGTGGGAAGCGATGGTGCTTGGAAAATTGAATAAATATAAACGTTACCCTGAAGATGCAGGAAGGCGTAATCGCGTAGGTAAACCCGTGGTGATGTTTACGGTAGATAGCCAAGGCTTTTTACTTGATAGCAGTCTAGCGAATTCATCAGGCACACGTTCTTTAGACAAAGAAGCGCAGCAGGTGTTATCTCGCGCGGCACCGTTACCCGTACCGCCATCAGAAATACTTAAGAATGGACGGGTAACAGTCAGGTTACCTATTGATTTTACTCTTAATGATAAATAGATTGGACTCACCATGCGTCATAAAACCATACATAATAAAACCATGCGTAATAGAATCACCACTTATTGCGTGGTCACACTACTTGGGTTATATGCAGCCAGCAGTGCTGCGGAGGACAAAATGCTAGCACCAATAGCGAAAAAACAGCCCCACACTATGTCTATTCATGGGGATCAGCGCGTTGATAACTATTATTGGTTAAGGGGCGATAACCGTGAAGCTCCTGAGATCCTTGAATATCTGAATCAAGAAAATGCCTACACCACGCAGCAGCTTGAATTGGGGGAGCCATTAAAACAGGAAATTTACGACGAATTATTATCTCGCGTAAAGCAAGATGATGAGTCTGTGCCATACAACTACAATGGCTATACATACCGTTCTCGCGTTGTCGCCGGTAAAAACTATTCCATTTATGAAAGACGCCCAATTAATAGTGATGGCGAATGGACAGTTTTGGTTGATGGTAACCAACGTGCGGAAGGTACTGAATATTACCGAATGGGGGCGCTAGCCATTTCCCCCGATAACACCACGATAGCGATCGCTGAAGACCGCCAAGGTCGTAATGATTATGCAGTTTCGTTCCGTAAAGTTGATGATGCAAAGTGGCAAGAAAATGTTCTAACTAACACTTCCGGTAATATTGTGTGGGCAAATGACAACCGCACACTGTTTTATGTTAATAAAGACAAGCAAACACTATTGCCTTATCAAGTGGTTAAGCACCAATATGGAACAGCGCAATCCGCTGATAAATTGGTGTATGAAGAAAAAGATGATACTTACTTCGTCAGTTTAGCTAAATCCACCTCCAAAGATTATATTCTGATTGGGATCACCAGCACCGAAACCTCAGAATATCGTCTTTTGGATGCAAACCAACCTGAACGTGATGCGATAGTGCTACAACCTCGCAAAACAGGTGTGGAATATTACCCTGATCATTTTAACGGCAAATTCTATATTCGCTCTAATCATCAGCATCCATTATTCGGGCTGTATATTGCGGATAATGCCACGGCACCATGGGTAAGCTTTATCGCGCCTCGTGATGATGTCGACCTTGAAGATTTTGCGTTATTTAATAACTGGTTGGTGATTGAAGAGCGCCAAAACGGCTTAGTGAATATTCGACAAATTAGTTGGTTAACCCGCAAAGAGCATTCTGTGAGCTTTGATGATCCGGCTTATATGGCGTGGATTGGTAACAACCCAGAGCCAGATACGGATAAATTACGCTACGGCTACTCCTCCATGACAACACCATCCTCGGTGTATGAAATTAATATGCTGACTCAAGAGAAACAGCTATTAAAACAAGAGGAAGTGAAGGATTTCAATAAAGCGAATTATCAAAGTGAACGTATTTGGATCACAGCCCAAGATGGAGTGAAAGTACCGGTTTCGTTAGTTTATCGCAAAGATAGTTTCAAACAAGGTAAAAACCCACTTCTGGTTTACGGTTACGGTGCATATGGATATGGTATCGATCCGTCATTTAGTTCTTCTCGCTTATCCCTGCTTGATCGCGGATTTGTGTATGCTATTGCCCATATTCGTGGTGGAGGGGACTTAGGAAAGAATTGGTACATTCAGGGTAAAACCGTCCATAAGATGAACACCTTTACGGACTTCATTGATGTGACTAATGCCTTGTTGACGCAAGGCTATGGGGAAAAAGGTCATGTCTATGCCATGGGCGGTAGCGCAGGTGGCTTACTGATGGGCGCTGTTGTCAATATGGCTCCTGATCTGTATGAAGGTGTGGTTTCTGCAGTGCCATTTGTTGATGTTGTCACGACCATGCTTGACCCTTCAATTCCACTGACTACAGGGGAATATGATGAGTGGGGTAATCCAGAGAATGAGGAAGATTACTGGCGCATTAAAGCCTATAGCCCATATGACAATATCAAAGCCCAACATTACCCGCATATTTTGGTCACCACAGGGCTGCATGATTCTCAAGTACAATATTGGGAGCCTGCAAAGTGGGTAGCAAAACTGCGAGAGCTGAAACAAGGCAATTCTTTATTGTTATTAGAAACCAATATGAATGCCGGACACGGTGGAAAATCCGGCCGCTTTAATGCTTTGGATGATATTGCGAGAGAATATAGCTTTATTCTGATGTTAGAAAATAAAGCAAAATATTTTCCAGATTTAAAATAGCGTTACCCATAATAATTAGCCAAAAATAAGGCTATTAAGGATCAGCTGTACGGTTTATAAACACTGTAGCTGATCCTATTCGCAGACATTATTTTTATTCTGCGTTTGCAATGTGAGCGACTGTTTTATCAGTACGTTTACAGGAATGGTTTAATGAATAATAAAATAATAATCATGGTGGCTGGGACTATTTCCGCTGGCTTCCACGGCTTCGCTTTGTCTGAAAACACACAGCAGACAAATAAACAGAAAGATGATGTGGTTAATTTTAGCCAATTAAAAGTGTCGGGCGCGCAAAAACAAACGCCGTTGGTCAAAGCATTGGAAAAACCAGGCGCCTATAGCGCAGTCGGCACCGAAAATAAATTGCAATCCATGGATAAGATTATCCGTTCGATGCCCGGAACCTATACCCAAATGGATGCGAGCCAAGGCACCATCAATGTGAATATTCGCGGGCTGAGTGGCTTTGGGCGCGTAAACATGATGGTGGATGGTGTCACACAAAGCTATTACGGAATATCGCCGAGTAAATTCACTCACGGTATGCAACCGAGTAATGACTTTGGTTCACTTATTGACCCTAACTTTATTGTGGAGGTTGAGGTAGAAAAGGGGCAATTGAATGGCAGCAACAGCGTTAACGCCTTAGCGGGAAGCGCCAACTTTCGAACCTTATCGATTGATGATGTGATTTTCAAAGATAATTTGTGGGGAGTACGTAGCAAAGGGAGCTGGGGAGATAATGGACTCGGCTATAACGGCATGGTTTCTGTCGCGGGAAAATCATTATTAAATGAGGGTGATGGGTATTTTGGTGGCTTAATTGCCGTGAGTGGGCACAATATCCCAGGCAGTTATAAAAATGGTGATGGATTTGATACAGATGAATTTGCAACGGATCCGACATTCAAACAAAAACCGCAATCCCAATTAACCAAATTAAAATATAAACCGAATGATAGCCATGAAGTCGAATTCAGCGGTCGATTTTTACAAAATAAATTAACCAGCCGTAAGATTAATAGTGAAGATTATTATCTTAAATATAAATACACGCCAATTAACGAATTGATTGATGTGGAAGTGCTGGCGAGCCATGGATTTAATACCCAAAAATTCCAAGGTGAGCCAATTGGTGGTGCATTAAAAGACGCCGAATCAGAGAATAAATCTGACAGTATTAATATTTCCAATACCAGCCGTTTTTCTTATGGTGACACTGATTTTAAGTGGCAGATTGGTTCGAAATTAATGAAGACCAAATACCAAAAAATCACAAAGCCTGTAGAAGATCCAAATACGATTACTTACAACCCATTCTCGCCGAGTGGCACACAAGATATTGCGAGCTTGTATACGCAATTTGAGGCGCAGTACGATATTTATACTGCTACATTCGACCTCAATTATTTAAATTATCGCGTTCAAGGGTATAAACCCGCTTGTGATGAAACTGAGAAATGCTTCCCTCAAGAAGCCAGTACGTTAAATTTACGAGAAAGTGGTATTAACCCAGGAGTGTTAGTTTCGGCACAAATTATTCCTGAATTTCAGCCATTTGTGAGTTACGCGCATTCGATGCGTGCGCCAAATTCTCAAGAAGCCTTTTTCTCCCAAAATGGCGGTCAGAGTATGAATCCATTCTTAAAAGGGGAAAAAGCACAAACTTGGCAAATTGGTTTTAATAGTTTCAAGCCGGACCTAGTGGTGGAAGGAGACCAATTTAACCTAAAAGCACTGTGGTTCCATACTCATATTAAAGACTACATTACCAGTAAATCCTTCATGTTATGCCGTGCAACCTCTCAAGAAGAATTTGATTGGTGCTTAATTAACGATGATGTGTGGGATAAAGAAAATCCAGATATTTTTCAACGTGCTGATATGTATGTGAACGACCCTCGAGATGTTAATTTGCGCGGTTATGAGTTGCAAGCTAACTACGATGCTGGCGTGTTTTACTCCATGGTTTCTTACACCAAAGAGTCTGGCAAACAACCAGTATCAATCAACAGTACATCGGTATTTAGTGCAGGGGACTTTACTCAATTACCTGAATATTACGTGACTTTAGATTCGGGAGTTCGCCTGTTTGATGAAAAACTGACCGTAGGCTCGACAGTGACATGGACGGGACCATCTAAACGTATCAGTCCAATTCCTGACGGTGACATGAACGGGGATGCAATGACGGAAAAGTATGAAAAACAGCCAACTATCGTTGATCTGTACGCAGACTATGAAATCAATAAACATTTCAAATTAATGATGGCGATTAATAACCTCACTAATGAAAACTACACCGACGTGCTAAACCGTGCGAACTCTGGCGCAGTGATGGAAGAACGCGGCAGAAACAATGAAACGGGAAGAGGGCGCAGTTATATGATTGGCGGTCAAGTGCGCTTCTAATCAGGAAATTGCTAACGGAAAGCGTTTAGTATTATTTTTAGTCTTACTTTCTAAGGAAGATTGATAGGCTTATTATCTAAACGCTTTTCAATATTGGATACTCGACTCTCAGTTTATCCCTTTGGATTCATTACAATCAACTAATAAAAGTATGGAGATTGCAATGAAAACTATCAATAAAATCAATGTGCTTGATTTAATTTCGCCAGAAATGCAAAAAGTTATTCAATATTATGAACAACAGATACCAGCTGAGCCAACTGATGGAAGCTATGACGCTCAGCGTATTGCTTATAACGAAGATCGCCGTTATTGGAACGCCAACGCACCTGAACTTTTTCGTGTTGAAAACATGACGGTTAAAACCGTCAAAGGTGACGTTGTCACGAAAATTTATCACCCTATTGAACATACACCTGCCACACTGTTTTATCTACACGGTGGCGGGTTTATCCTCGGCAATCTTGATACTCATGACCGAATTATGCGTTTATTAGCGTTGTATTCTGGCTGTACGGTCATCGGTATTGATTATTCACTTTCCCCTGAAGCACGTTATCCTCAAGCGATTGAAGAAGCGGCGGCGGTATGCCAGTTTTATTATCAACATGCTGAAAAATATGCGCTAAATATGCATCACATTGGATTTGCGGGGGATTCTGCTGGCGCGATGTTATCTCTTGCTACCGTGTTATGGTTGCGAGATAAACGAATCTACTGTGGTGATATCTGCGCAGTTTTACTGTGGTATGGGTTATATGGTTTACAAGATTCCGGCAGCCGCCGTTTATATGGTGGTGAATGGGATGGGCTAAGACGAGAAGAACTCCAAGAGTATGACAATGCATACTTAGGCGAACAAGGAAGCCGTGAAGAACCTTACTATTGCTTGTTCAATAACGATCTTACGCGAGATGTTCCACCATGTTTTATTGCAAGTGCGGAATATGACCCGTTACTTGATGATAGCGCAACATTATTTCAAACGCTCCAATCACATAAAATACCTTGTGAATATAAAATGTATCCAGGAGTGCTACATGCCTTTTTGCATTATTCGCGCCTTATGCCAACGGCGGATAGCGCCATTCGAGATGGCGCGGAATATTTTAAAAAACGGCTATTTGGGTGATTTTTTTGCTCGAACCTTCTGAATATTGGTAACTTGGCTTTCAACCCATCCATCATTTAAGCGAGTTTTGAGCTGTTGACCTAATTTCACCTGGCTGGTTTTTTTTAATACCGCGCCATCCGTGGTTTCGCTGATACTGAAACCTCGGGCGAGGGTAGCAAGAGGGCTGACAGCCTCCATTTTTGAGCAGGCAACAGCAAAACGCTGGCGGTAGTTATTCACTAACTGGGTCAGCATATTCTGCAAATGGTATTGAGTTTGCTGCAATTGGCGCTGTTGGCGTTGCAATTGAGGGCGCAGGTCATTTTGCATCAAACGGCGTTGGTTTTTATCGAATGTAAAGGAGGCGAATTGTAGCTGGCGGCTGATGGCATTGGTCAGTTTTTGGCGTAAGGCTGAAAGCTGATTTTGTTGCCGAGCAAGGCGTAATTGTGGGTGTTGCTGCTGTAAACGGTGCTGAAGACGTGCGAAACGTTGCTGCTGAGCTGCCAAATAATAATCCATCGCCATCTCTAGGTGCTGTTGCCCTGATTTCAATTGGCGAAGCATTTCTGTTTGATTGCGACTGACAAGCTCTGCGGCTGCAGATGGCGTAGGTGCGCGTACGTCGGCAACATAATCGGCGATGGTCACATCCGTTTCATGCCCAACGGCGCTTATGATTGGTAATCGGCTAGCAAAAATAGCGCGCGCTACGACCTCTTCGTTGAATGCCCATAAATCTTCCAGTGACCCGCCTCCACGCCCCACAATGAGAACGTCGCATTCATTGCGTAGGTTTGCCAGCTCGATGGCTCTGGCGATTTGTGCCGGCGCTAAATCCCCTTGAACTGCCGTCGGGTAGATAACTACGGGTAGGGATGGATCACGGCGATGCAGGATATTTAAAATGTCATGCAGGGCAGCACCGGTTGCAGAGGTAATAATCCCCACACGTTTTGCTGGAGATGGTAAGGCCTGCTTGTGAATAACATCAAATAGCCCTTGGGCATTGAGGGTTTGTTTGAGTAGCTCAAAGCGCTGTTGCAATAAACCTTCACCAGCGGGCTGCATGCTTTCAATGATTAGCTGATAGTCTCCACGCGGCTCATACAGTGTGACAGTGGCACGGACTAACACCTGTTGCCCATTTTGCGGACGGAAAGTGACGCGAGTATTTTGCCCACGGAACATCGCCGCGCGAACTTGGGCACGATCATCTTTGAGTGTCAGGTACCAATGTCCCGAACTTGGTTGCGAAAAATTGGATATTTCGGCCGTTAACCAAATTCGTCCCATTTGGGTATCAAGAAGTTCTCTTACCGTTTGGTTGAGCTTGCTGACTGAGTAAATTGCGCTATTTTGTTGAGTCGACATGTGAGCTAGATCAAACTTTAAAACAATGACTTAATTGACTGATACTAACGTAGCCGACGGACTTATCAAGTTTTTTTTGAAAAAAGTGCTGGAAGCAACCGATTACGGTGTGTATAATGCCGCGGCAATATTTTATACCTTTCATAACGCTGCCTGGTGGGATATTGCCTATGTTACGCATTAAAAAAGAAGCACTAACTTTCGACGATGTTTTACTCGTCCCTGCACACTCAACTGTACTGCCAAACACGGCAGATCTGTCCACTCAACTGACCGCAAAAATCCGCCTGAACATTCCTATGCTCTCCGCAGCGATGGATACTGTCACCGAATCTGATCTGGCTATCGCACTGGCTCAAGAAGGTGGTATTGGATTTATCCATAAAAACATGTCCATTGAGCGCCAAGCTGAAGAAGTCCGTCGTGTGAAAAAACATGAAAGCGGCGTCGTGACTGATCCTGTCACTGTTACCCCAGAAACCACAATTCGTGAAGTGCAAGAAATGGCTGAACGTAATGGTTTCGCGGGTTATCCTGTGGTTTCTAAAGATAATTCTTTAGTGGGTATTATTACAGGTCGTGACGTACGTTTCGTGACGGATTTAGACCAACCAGTAACTGCGGTGATGACGCCAAAAGAGCGTTTAGTCACCGTGAAAGAAGGCGAAGCACGCGAAGTCGTTTTACAAAAAATGCATGAGCAACGTGTTGAGAAAGCCTTAGTTATCGATGATAACTTCCATCTGTTAGGTATGATCACCGTTAAAGATTTCCAAAAAGCAGAACGTAAACCAAACGCATGTAAAGACGAGCAAGGTCGTCTGCGTGTGGGTGCGGCTGTTGGTGCCGGCGCAGGTAACGAAGAACGTGTTGATGCACTGGTTGCAGCAGGCGTTGACGTTCTGCTCATTGACTCATCACACGGTCATTCTGAAGGGGTTTTACAGCGTATTCGTGAAACTCGCCAAAAATACCCTGATTTGCAAATCATTGGTGGTAACGTTGCAACAGCGGAAGGCGCGAAAGCGTTAGCAGACGCTGGCGTTAGCGCAGTGAAAGTGGGGATCGGCCCAGGTTCAATTTGTACGACTCGTATCGTGACTGGCGTGGGTGTACCTCAAATCACGGCAATTGCTGAAGCCGCGGGTGCATTAGAAGGCACTGGCATTCCTGTTATTGCAGATGGTGGTATCCGCTTCTCTGGCGATATCTCTAAAGCTATCGCGGCAGGTGCAGCGTGTGTGATGGTCGGTTCCATGTTTGCAGGTACCGAAGAATCTCCGGGTGAAACTATCCTGTTCCAAGGTCGTACCTATAAAGCATACCGCGGCATGGGTTCTCTGGGGGCAATGTCTAAAGGTTCTTCAGACCGTTATTTCCAATCTGATAATGCAGCAGATAAACTGGTGCCTGAAGGTATCGAAGGTCGCGTGGCTTACAAAGGTCGCTTAAAAGAGATCATTCACCAACAAATGGGTGGCTTACGCTCATGTATGGGTCTGACAGGCTGCGGTACTATCGATATGCTGAGAACGAAAGCTGAATTCGTGCGTATCAGTGGAGCAGGTATTCAAGAAAGCCACGTTCATGATGTGACTATCACTAAAGAGTCTCCTAACTATCGCTTAGGGCAGTAATTATTGTTTAGGATAATAACGCCATTTCGGGGTGCTATTATCTTTTAAAACAGTAATCAAAAAGTTTCAGGGTGGCGCCCATATTGATGGCGTCACCACCTTTTATTTTGACTTGAATTGCTGGAATTCTCCTCAAATGACTACAAATATCCATAAGCATCGCATTCTTATCCTTGATTTCGGCTCTCAGTATACTCAGCTGATTGCGCGTCGTATCCGTGAAATTGGCGTCTACTGTGAACTGTGGGCGTGGGATGTAACCGAAGAGCAAATCAGAGAGTTTAATCCTAACGGGATTATCTTGTCTGGTGGCTCAGAAAGTACGACAGAAGCGGATAGCCCACGTGCACCAGAGTATGTATTTAATGCGGGCGTCCCTGTTTTAGGTATCTGCTACGGCATGCAAACTATGTCCATGCAATTAGGTGGTGCGGTTGAAGTGTCTGGCGAACGTGAGTTTGGTTATGCGAACGTTGAAATTCTGGAAGATTGCGACCTGTTCCGCGGCATCCAAGATGCGCTGAACGAAGATGGCAAGCCAGTTTTAGATGTGTGGATGAGCCATGGCGATAAAGTGACCGCTATCCCGTCTAGCTTCAAAACGATTGCAAGCACGCCAAGCTGTCCATATGCCATCATGGCTGACGTTGAGAAGCGTTTCTACGGTGTTCAGTTCCACCCAGAAGTGACTCACACTCATCAAGGTTTAAATATTTTAAAACGTTTCGTATTGGATCTGTGCCAATGTGAAGCGCTGTGGACATCAGCCGCAATTATCGAAGATACCGTTGCTCGCCTGAAAGAACAAATCGGTGATGACCATGTTCTGTTAGCACTGTCTGGCGGTGTGGATTCTTCTGTTACTGCGCTATTATTAAATCGTGCGATTGGTAAGCGCCTGACCTGCGTATTCGTTGATAACGGTTTATTGCGTTTAAATGAAGCTGACCAAGTCATGGAAATGTTCCAAGGTAAATTTGACCTGAACATCATCCACGCGAAAGCAGAAGACCGCTTTATGAACGCACTGGCTGGCATTTCAGATCCAGAAGCTAAGCGTAAGAAAATTGGTCACGTATTTATCGAAGTGTTCGATGAAGAGTCGTCTAAGCTGCCAAATATCAAATGGTTGGCTCAAGGAACGATTTACCCAGATATTATCGAGTCTGCGGCATCAGCAACAGGTAAAGCGCACGTTATTAAATCTCACCATAACGTGGGTGGCTTACCGGAAGATATGAAGCTGGGTCTGGTTGAACCTTTGAAAGAGCTGTTCAAAGATGAAGTGCGTAAGATTGGTCTGGAGTTAGGCCTGCCATACGATATGCTGTATCGTCATCCATTCCCAGGCCCAGGTTTAGGTGTTCGTGTTCTGGGCGAAGTGAAGAAAGAGTATTGTGATCTGCTACGTCGCGCAGATGCTATCTTTATCGAAGAGCTGCACAAAGCGGATCTGTACAATAAAGTTAGCCAAGCATTCACCGTATTCTTACCAGTGCGCTCTGTTGGCGTAATGGGTGATGGTCGTAAGTATGACTGGGTTGTTTCTCTGCGTGCAGTTGAAACCATCGACTTTATGACTGCTCACTGGGCTCACTTGCCATATGACTTCTTAGGTCGCGTGTCTAATCGCATTATCAATGAAGTGAATGGCATTTCCCGCGTAGTTTATGACATCAGTGGCAAGCCACCAGCGACCATTGAGTGGGAATAATAGAGTTATTGTTGATAACAATGTTTAGTTGTCGATAAATTCAAAGGCATCAGTTAGTTACTGGTGCCTTTTTGTTTTTTCATTAATTGAATTACCATTCTAGCTCTTCACCTTTGTTGCTAATGTATTGCTTTGAGATTAGTTGCTGCTTTCTACCTTGTCATTTCCTTAATTTTTTCAACATAGACTCATTGAACTCCATTCTTATTCATAGCGTCCTTAAATAGGGACACAGCCAGTATAAAGATGATTTAAAGTCCATATTAGTGAACTTTAAATATGAGTTGCTTTCTTTCTAGGAACAATAGTCCCTAACGAATAGCATAGGCCAGTTAGCCCTGCGAGGCTTAACGGCAAAATCATGACGCTATCATTTTTGAGTGGGTTATCTAGGTTAAACATAATCACGATTAAAAATAAATTACTCGCAAAGGTGGCGGCGGTATAGATAACAGCCACCTTTTGAGGTAAACGAATTAACGAAAAATTTTCGGCAAACTTATCAAAATGCTCCCAAATAAGGTGAATAACTAAGTAAGCAAGAATAAGCGTAAAGTAAAATATGCTGAGTGCTTGTGTTGTTTGTGGATGGAAAAACTCAATCATATTTTATCGAGATATAGATGAAAATAACGCTGAGTATAGCCGCTAGAATATAAATATTAGTGGTTGTTAAAATCAGAGATGGAACGATAAGCGATATAGCACCATTGAGTGCTAAGGCGGAACCAACTCCTCCTGTAAGAGGATTCATTATCTTTTGAATTATCCAATTCATAGTTTCCCTTATTAGTTAAAATAACGTGCGTTAAAAACGAGATAACGGAACAGTCAACAAGGCTGAGGATTAAAACACAAGCCCCAAACACAAACGCACCCAGAATAATATTATCCAAAAAGAAAAACATACCCCGAACAAGGTAATTTAAAGCAGAAAAAATGATTATGAGAGCAGCCTCGTAAAAAACATTATTGAGGCAGTTTAGAGGTAGTTGTATTGCAGTAAACAAGATATGAGAAAAGAAATTCCAGAGTGATTTTCATTATAAATTCACTTAAAGTGATTTTTTATTCAAATATTGGTAATTATTGCTTGTTCAATTAATTCATATTGTTATTATCAGTAGTCTATATACATCGAAAGTATATGTTCACTCCCCGTAATCATAATAATAAAGGTGAGGGGAAACTCACTGATCCATGGCTAAGGATAACAACGTGGCATTTCGTCTGAAATATCTTGCTCTTCTTCCTCTGCTGGTGGCGACTGCATGTCAGCAACCTGCGAAAACCAACATCATAGAAACCCCATCTGCACAGATTCAACCTGCACTAGTTAATAATGCATGGATAGAAATTTCTCACAGTGCATTGGATTACAATATCAAGAAAGTACAAGCATTATTGGGTGATAAAGCGGGAATGTGTGCTGTTTTAAAAGGGGATGCATATGGGCATGACCTGACGTTAGTTACCCCAGTAATGATTGAAAATAATGTTCAATGCATTGGGCTAACTAGCAACACAGAATTGAAGCAAGTTCGTGATTTAGGCTTTAAAGGTCGTTTAATGCGAGTGCGTAACGCCACTGAAAAAGAAATGGCTCAAGCCACTGAATTTAATGTAGAAGAATTAATTGGTAACTTGGAAATGGCGCAGCGCTTAAATGCGGTAGCGGCAAAACAGGGCAAAGTTATTCCGATTCACCTTGCATTGAACTCGGCAGGAATGTCACGAAATGGTTTGGAAGTCAGTAATACTGAAGGATTGCAACAAGCTAAGCTAATCTCGCAGTTACCTAATTTAAAAATCGTCGGGATTATGTCTCACTATCCTGAAGAGGATGAAGCACAAATCCGAAAAGATCTGGCTAAATTCAAAAAAGAGTCTCAACAAGTTCTGAATGTGACAGGATTGAAACGCGAAGATGTTACTCTGCATGTTGCGAATACTTATGCAACATTGACCGTGCCAGAATCGTGGTTGGATATGGTGCGTGTTGGTGGTATTTTTTATGGTGATACGGTTGCCACTAAAGACTACAAACGCGTGATGACATTTAAATCGAATATTGCGGCGGTGAATCACTATCCCAAAGGAAATACCGTTGGTTATGACAGAACTTATACACTGAAGCGTGATTCTGTATTAGCAAATATTCCTGTCGGTTATGCGGATGGCTACCGTCGCGTATTCAGTAATGCTGGGCATGTTTTAATCAATGGGCAACGTGTGCCTGTTCTTGGAAAAACATCCATGAATACTGTGATGGTCGATGTTACTGATATTAAAAATGTACAACCAGGAGATGAGGTTGTCTTTTTTGGTAAACAAGGAAAAGGGGAAATAACCGCTGAAGAGGTTGAAGATATTAGCGGCGCGCTGTTTACTGAAATGTCCATATTATGGGGTGCAACCAATAAGCGTATTTTGGTTAACTAAACCATATTTAGTGAATAAAAGCCCGCACGAATGAAGCGGGCTTTTTTATTGGCTAAATAGGAGTCAGATAAACTGCAATTTACAATAGAGATCCGATAAGTGCGGTTTAACAGAATTGTTATCGAATCCTTGGTGGCGATATGTTAGCTTGGGATAACCTTTTCAATCTGAATAATGTCAGAAGGCAAATAGAAGAATTAGAAGGATATTTTATGTATCAAGTTGATTTACATGCGCACACCATTGCCAGCACCCATGCATTTAGCACTGTTAATGAATACTTTGCGGAAGCTGCCGCTCGAGGAATGAAACTATTTGCCATTACCGATCATGGCCCTGAAATGCAAGATGCCCCACATGAATGGCATTTTGGCAATATGCCAATATTGCCGCGCATTGTTAATGGTGTTGGTTTGTTATATGGAATTGAAGCAAACATTAAAAATAAGCAGGGTGAGACAGACTGCAATGAAAAGATTGCTCGTCATCTAGATATTATTCTAGCAGGATTCCATGAGCCAGTTCTAGAACCACAAAGTCTAGAAGACAATACAGAAGCGATGATTGCGACTATTCGTAGCGGAAAAGTGCAAATTATTACTCACCCTGGCAACCCTAAATACCCAATTGATATTAAAGCTGTAGCCCAAGCTGCTAAAGAGAGCAACGTAGCACTAGAGATGAATAACTCCTCTTTCTTGCATTCTAGAGCGGGTAGTAAGAAGAACTGCATAGAAATAGCGAAAGCGGTGAAAGAAGCAGGCGGTTGGGTTGCTTTAGGCTCAGATTCACATCATGTCAGTTATTTAGGGCGTTTTGATGAAGTGGTTGAGATGTTGAAATCCATTGATTTTCCAGAGTCCCGGATTTTGAATACCACACCACGCCGTGTTTTAGACTTTTTAGAGGCTCATGGACGTAAACCGATTCCTGAGTTTGCTCATTTTTAATTTTTAAATTGAATATAGTGAATTTAAAGCCATTCAAAGTTGAATGGCTTTTTTGTTTAAAGTAAACAGAAATAGTTATTTTTAGATAAAAATAAAAGTCAGCCTATCTTCAAAAAAAGAAACTTTATTAAATTGGCAAGATGAAAAGTGAATTTTTTAAAAAAATGAAGAAAAAATAGATATCAAATAAATTGGAATGAAGATGATTTTCAAAATCAAAAAATTAACACCAAGATTTATTTTAATTTATCTGTTTGATATGTATTGAAAAATAAAATTATTGGTAAGTTAAAAAACGATTAAAAATTAATCTTTAAAAGTAAATGGAGTATCAACAAAATTAAAATATTTATTCATTAAAATAACCTATAAAAAACTTAAGAATCTTTAATATTCTCCTATTGCGAAATGATCTGTAGATATGATTTATTAATGTGGCAAGAACATCCTTGCTTAATAAATTAATCTTAAGGTACTTAGTATGAAAAAGTTATTAGCAATCGCAACTGTATTGTCATTAGCTGTTTCTGGTGCTGCATTAGCAAATACAACAACCAAAACTGAGCCAGTAGCGCCAATTGCTGTCGCTCATCACTCAGCGAAAGCTCATCACGCAAAAGTGAAAACTGAGAAAAAAGTGAGTGCAACTAAAGATAAAAGTGCCGAAAAAGCCATTTAAATTTTTAGCTACACCAAAATATAAGTTTTATATCAATTACTCGTTAGTTTGAATTTAAATAAGGCGTTCAAAATGAAAAAATTATTAGCAATCGCGACTGTTCTGTCATTAGCTGTTTCTGGTGCTGCATTAGCAAATACCACTGCAAAAACTGAACATGTAAACCATGGTGTGAAAACGCACGAAGTTGCCAAAGCAGAGCATGGTAAAAAAGAAGTTAAAAAGAGTGAAGTGAAACAGTCAGGTGAAGTCAAAGCACCTGAAGCGGCTAAAGCAGGTAAATAAGTTCGCTATACTCCTCTAGATTACGTCACGGTGCCATGGGGTATAATTCCATGGCGCTGCTTGACAGCTTATATGGTATACTGAGCATTATTTTTAAATCAGTGTAACCATATGAATTATCAATGCCCCTTGTGTTTTAAACCCCTCAATTTAATTAACAGTAGCTATCGTTGTGAAGCAAATCACCAGTTTGATTGTGCCAAAGAGGGTTATGTTAACTTGCTCCCTGTACAGCATAAGCGTTCTAAAGATCCAGGTGATAGCCTAGAAATGATGGTTTCTCGTCGTCAGTTTTTAGATGCGGGTCATTATCAGCCAATGCGCGATAAGGTCGCTGACAAGCTCGCTCAATATCTACCTGAGAGCAGTGAAAATATACTCGATATCGGTTGTGGGGAAGGGTATTACACTGATCATTTTGCTCAGTCATTAAAGGCGGCATCTAAATCTGTTAGTGTGTATGGGCTGGATGTATCGAAAGTGGCAATCCGTTTTGCTGCTAAGCGCTATAAATCAGTTAATTTCTGTGTTGCTTCAAGTCATCGTTTACCGTTTGCGGATTCGAGTTTGAGTGCCATTATTCGTATTTATGCACCCTGTAAGGCGCAAGAATTAAGCCGAGTATTAACACCAATGGGAATTTTAATTACGGTAACGCCGGCAGCAGAACATCTGCAAGAATTAAAAGCCTTGATTTATGATGAAGTGAAATTACACCCTGCAAAAGACGAAGACCTTCCAGACTTTAAATTGATTGATGAGACTCGCTTAAATTATGTGATGGATCTTGAAGGAGAAGAGGCATTTGCATTGTTAGAGATGACGCCGTTTGCATGGCGAGCTTCTGAAGAGGTGAAACAGCAATTAAAGCAGGAAAACGTGAAAGATTATACTGCTGATTTTCTGATCCGAGTTTATCAATATAAAGACTAAAACCCGTATTAAGTCTCAAACTGTTCCCCCTGAATGACTCAGGGGGAACAGGAAGATCATGGTGCGTACATAAATAATTCGAGATGCTCAAAGAGGATATTAAATCCAATCGCAATAAGCACCAGCCCGCCTAAAATCTCTGCTTTTTTTCCTAATAATGGACCTACGTAACGGCCAATCATCATTCCAATTGTGGCCATTATCATCGTGGTTAAGCCGATAGTCATCGCTGTATGGACGATATCTACTTGCAGGAAAGCCAGACCTAAACCAATTGCCATAGCATCAAGACTGGTGGCGATGGCAGATAACACTAAATTTCCTGCACTGTGACTAGATGGTTTAGCGCAGCAATCTTCATCTTTGGTGGTTAGACTTTGCCAGATCATACGTCCGCCAAGAATGAATAGCAGGGCAAACGCAATCCAGTGATCCCAACGGATAACATACTGGCTGGCTAAAATACCAATGCCCCAGCCAATGATCGGTGTGATAGCTTCAATAAAACCAAAGATAAAGCCAGTACGAAGAATTTCACGAAAACGAGGTTTATGGAGCACTGCGCCCTTACAAATAGCGACAGCGAAAGCATCCATAGAGAGCGCGAAGGCGAGGATGAGAGTTGCGTAAAAGCTCATAACAATAATCTCGGTTGGGTGTTTCCATATACACATAAATTACCCCCAACCAAAAGGCGTATTTATGTGTCTATGGTCTTGCCAACCAATAAATGGCATCCGCACCACGTTTAAAAACAAACGAGTATGTTGACACGGATTTTCTGGAAAGAATACATTCCAGAACAGGCTACTCCCCAATGACGTGGGACGAAAGATATCATAGATTTTAATAAAGGCAAAATATTAATTATTAATAAATATATTTTTTAAATGAGAATAATTTTCATTTTCGATATTAACAAAGTTAAGGTTAATTAAACATTTAATTAACCTTAATATTTATACCAATATATAAAGTAGTTATTTATGATTAATAAAAAAATCATAAATCTTTTGTAAATCATCAAGATGGTTGACTTGAATATGGACTTTCTTTTGCTCTAATCCAATCATTAAAATACCATCTTCAGATAAATTCATTGTTTTAATTCGCTCATATAAAATAAACGTATTGGCTAAATAAAAGCCGGTTTGTTTAAAAAATACTTTTGGGCGACGAATAAAAGCTAAATAAATAGCCATAAAAATAGTAATCATTAATAAATAAGTGGTTAATAAATTACCATGTCGAACAATATTTGTATAAATGACTATACAAATGAGAACAATAAAAATGATGGCATCCACTCGATGTTTACGTTTTAAGTTAACTTTTAATAGAGTTTTGCCTTTTAGTGTTCCTTGAATAAATTCATCATAGATTGCGTATACAAGCATGATCAAAATGATAATAGCTAAAACGACATCATTTAAGGTCATTTGAGTACCCATGACTAAGTGGACGAATTACCAAGCTTAAAAGTAAAAAAGGGAGGCTGCAACCTCCCTTTTTTATTATTTAACAGAAATTATGGCGCTAAGAAGTTTAACCAAGCACCCAGAATACCTAAACCGAAGAAGCCGATAATGATCCATAAAGCATTCACTTTACGGCGTAACAGCCACATACAGGCGAAGGTCAGCAATAGAGGAACTAATCCAGGCATTAATTGGTCGAGGATCATCTGAACAGTAGTGATATCTTCCACACCCGTGGTTTGGTTTTTGATCCGCGAAACTTCGAGTGGAATGTTGACGTGAGTCCATTTATTGACCAGCGCCCCCATAACAAACAGACCTAGAATCGATGCTCCTTCTGTCAGTTTTTGCAGGAATCCACCGCCCATATCTTGAACGATATCAATCCCTTTCTTGTAGCCATAAGCCACGCCATAATAGCGAGTTAACAGACGTACAAGGTTAAACAGAACGAAGAACAGTACAGGACCTAACAAGCTACCTGTCATCGCGATACCAGCACCCAGAGCAGCGAATACAGGGCGCACAGTTCCCCAGAAAATTGGGTCACCCACACCGGCCAATGGTCCCATTAGACCGACTTTGATACCGTTGATTGCACCATCGTCGATGTCCGCGCCATTAGCACGTTCTTCTTCCATCGCCATCGTTACACCCAAAATAGGCGCAGCAACGTAAGGATGGGTATTGAAGAACTCTAAGTGACGTTTAATCGCTTGTTTACGGTCATCATTATTTTCTGGGTATAAGCGACGGATCACGGGAACCATTGAGAAACAGAAACCCAGAGCCTGCATACGTTCAAAGTTCCATGAACCTTGGAATAAATTAGAACGTAAGAAAACCCCACGAATATCGCTTTTTGTCAGCTGTTTTTCAGTAGATTGAGTTTGTTCAACCATTTTTACGTTCCTTCTAGTCTAATTCGTTATCAAGATTGTTGTTACTGTTTGATTGGCTGACAACAACTTGGGATTTGTTGTATTTCGGGCTTAGTTGGATGTACAGAATCGCCATCACAACACCAATCACACCAAGTGCAACAAGGTTGAAGTTAGTAAAGGCCGCAGTCACGAAGCCTAAATAGAAGAACGGCATCAGATAGCCAGCGCGCATCATGTTGATAACCATCGCATAACCGACCACAACAATCATACCACCTGCAATGTTCAGACCGTTGGTAACGACTTCAGGGATAGAGTTCAGTAAGTGCTGGACTTCTGAAGTTCCCACTGAAATTGCGACGATCAGTGCAGGGATTGCGATACGCATTGCTTGCAGTAATAACGCAGAAACGTGGATAATGCTCAGGGAGGTTAAATTACCGGAGACCGCAGCACGGTCAGCGGCGTGTTGGAATGCAACGGTAATAGTACGAACAATGATTGTCAGTACTTGTCCAGCTGCTGCCAGTGGGATAGCCAGTGCAATACCGGCACCGATACTTTGACCACCTGCAATAACCAGAATGGTTGAAATGATGGAGGCTAATGCAGCATCTGGTGCAACGGCCGCACCGATGTTCATCCAACCTAACGCGATCATTTCCAGTGTACCACCGATAATAATACCGGTTTTCATATCACCCAGAACAATACCAATAAGCGTACAGGCAATGAGAGGGCGGTGGAACTGGAATTCATCGAGGATCGATCCCATACCGGCGATACAAGCCACGACGAAGACCATTACTATTTGAACAACGGTAAGTTCCATTGTTTAATCTCCTGTAACCAACAAGTTTCTAAGTCTGTTTTTGAGTAACGGTTCAATAAGAACTAATTTCTAAAACATTATTTTTTGAGTTTATTAATTAAATCCATCATGTGGACTTTACTGTCTGAAGCGACTTTACGAACTTCTAACTCAATATTTTTGTCATTCAGATAATTGAATGCATCGATATCTTTTTGGTTAATTGATACGGCATTGGTGACCATGGTTTTACCTTCGGTATAGGCCATCCCACCAATATTGACCGAGTCAATCTCAACGCCTTGCTCAACAATACGCTGTACATCTGTTGGGTTAGTGAATAACAGCATCACGCGCTCGCCGGAATATTTCGGGTTGTTGTAAACACGGACACATTTGTCTACGTCAACAACGTGGGCGGTAACACCTGGAGGTGCAACTTGTTTCAGTAAGGTAGAGCGAACGGTATCTTTGGCTACTTCATCACTGACAACGATAATGCGTTTAACACGCATCTCTTTTGTCCAGCGAGTCGCCACCTGACCGTGAATTAATCGGTCATCAACACGCGCCAAAGCAATAATCATGTGTTCGCCCGGACCTGCAATAACAGGTTGTGGAGCAGGTGCACTGACCGCTGCGGGCGCAGGAGTTTCTGAAACAGCTTCTTTAAACTTGAATGGACGGATGCCACCGCGACCTGTTTCTAGCGCGACGGTGATCAGCTCATCCATGGATGGGTTGTCATCGCGGCACATAAAGGTCTCGACGAGCATTGGGACATTTACGCCTGTAATGATTTCGTAATTGTCATGCTCATTGGCAATGCGTGTAGCAGCATTAAATGGACTACCTCCCCATGTATCAACAAGAAATAGCACACCCGCTGAGGTATCAAGAGTAGTCAGCTTTTGTGTGTATTTTTCAAATAGGGTGTCAGCATTTTCCCCAGGGACAAAGTCAATAAACGAGACGTTTTCTTGCTCGCCTATTAACATCTCGGTGGTTCGGAGTAGCTGTTCAGCAGCAACTCCGTGGGTACCAATCATAATAGCTATACTCACTATTTTTCCCTCTTAACAGATAAATCGAAACATCATTGACGATAGAATAGAAGTTAGAAACTGGACTCCTTCTCTATGTGTTTCCCCTGCACCTTAAATAGTAGCTGAATAAATTCAAACTAAGTGGCTAGCTAATAATTAGTTAAGTGCAATTATTAGCTGAATGGTCAGTCTGATCATATCACTAGGATTAATCTAAAAAACTTGTTTCGCGTCAGAAAAATAAAAACAGATCCAAATATTACTGATAAATAAACCTATAACTCTAAATATATAAATATTTACAGAGTATAATTTTGGTTTATTTCAATAAGAAAGAATGACACTCTGTTATCGGTAACAAAAAATCGGTTTATTTGATAAGAAATTCGTCATGGAGAGTAAAAAGTGAGCAAAAATAGGGCTGACCAATAGAATTTAAAGGAATAACAGAATGGAAATAGCGATTCAAAAAATAGAATCCCGCGTGAGAGTACTGAAGAAATAAAACGTTCGTAGACGATAAAAATCGAAAGCTGAAACGAGAAAAGCAAAAAGAGGGGAGATGTTATTTTGATGAAGGTGTTGGAGTTTAATAGACTTAATTAAAAAAATTAAATAAGCGCAGAAAGAGTGAGGGTAAAGCTCCCTCTTCACCATTTAAATGAGTAATGAAGAGGGAGGCTTAATCTTACTGATTAATCACACTGGACTTTGATAGCTAAGCCACCACGAGATGTTTCGCGGTATTTGGCATTCATATCTTTACCCGTTTCGTACATGGTTTCGATAACTTTATCGAGAGAAACGCGAGGCTCGCTGGTTCTACGTAAAGCCATGCGTGCGGCATTGATAGCTTTAACAGAGGCGATTGCGTTACGTTCAATACAAGGTACTTGAACTTGTCCGGCAACAGGGTCACAGGTTAAACCTAAGTTGTGTTCCATACCAATTTCAGCTGCAATGCAGACTTGCTCTGGGCTTGCGCCAAATAATTCTGCTAAACCTGCCGCCGCCATTGAGCAGGCAACACCAACTTCGCCTTGGCAACCCACTTCTGCGCCAGAGATAGACGCATTCATTTTATACAGAATACCAACGGCGCCGGACGCTAAGAAATAGCGCAAGTAAAGTTCTGGTGTAACGGGTTCAACGCAATGGTTGTAGTAGGCCAAAACAGCCGGAACGATACCACAAGCACCGTTAGTTGGCGCTGTAACAACACGACCACCCGCTGCGTTTTCTTCGTTAACGGCCAATGCATACATGTTGATTAAATCAACCACGTTCATCGGGTCATTAGACAGTTTACTTGCAGAGGTCACTAAGCGGTTCAGTGCCGGTGCACGACGAGGAACGCGCAATGGACCTGGAAGGACCCCTTCAGTGTTCAGACCGCGTTCAATACAGGCTTGCATGGTTTTCCATACATCCGCAAAGTAAGCGTCAATTTCTTCACGAGGGTGCAAATCCAGCTCATTTTTCATCATCAGGCTAGAAATCGATAAGCCAGATTCTTTACATTTTAGGAGTAATTCACTCGCGGAATTAAACGGATAAGAGACTGGTTTACTGTCTGAAGAGGTTTGACCAAAATGTTCTTCATCGACAATGAAACCACCGCCGATGGAATAATAAGTTTTAGTGTAAATTTCCTTATCGCCAGCAAAGGCGTGGATAGTCATACCGTTTTCATGTAACGGTAAGTTATCTTGACGGAAATTCATGCCACCCTCACGTGGGAAATCAACAGTATGAGTGCCATTGGCTAATAGCAGCTTTTCTGTTTCTTCCACATTCTTGATAAAGGATGGAATTGATTCAATGTCAACGGTAGCAGGGAGGTTACCTGCTAAACCCATAATAATGGCGATATCGGTATGGTGACCTTTACCTGTTAGGGATAAAGAGCCATAAACGTCTACTGCGACACGGGTGACGGATGGCAATAATTGCTTATTGACCAAATCATCGACAAATTCTTTCCCAGCTTTCATCGGACCAACGGTATGAGAGCTTGAAGGGTCAATGCCCACTTTAAACATGTCGAAAACGCTTATCACGCAGGACTCCTTAAACAAAAGATGAAGATATAGTGATTTATTTTAAAGGGCGCTACTTTACTGTTATTTCGTAGTGTTAACCAGTAAGTTTAAAGTATTTTTTGAAATAAGGTAGTTACATAAGGTGGATTGGTTATAAATAGCACTAATTGTATTTTGGATAGTGAAAAAATGATTGAATAAAAGGATTGTTGACTATGAAGGCTAATCCAGTTGTAGGGCAAGCTGGTGCAGGATGGATGCAGTGAGGCCCCAGACTAAGTGATTGTTATACCAGTAGAAAAAGACCCGTTTTTCGCGGCCAGAGCGATTGATATCCACATATTTATGTTTCTGCAGGGATAATGCATCAAACAGGGGAATTTCAAAAATAGAGGAAACTTCGCTAGGATTCGCCTGATAGCGAATATTATTGGGTACAAGACCCACAATTGGGGTGACTTGATAACCCCCAATACTGGAAATAGGTGCAAGCTGCCCTAAGACCTGTACTTTCTCTGGTGGAATGGCGACTTCTTCGTAGGCTTCTCGTAATGCGGTCGCAATTAAGTTTGAATCTTCAGGATCGCGTGAACCGCCTGGAAATGCCACTTGACCGGCATGAGAACGTAATAGTGGTGACCGTTGCGTGAGCAATAATGTCGGATTGGATTTATTAATAATTGGCAATAGCACTGCGGCCGCTTTACCCGCCGATGTGGCGGGTTGGTGAGAAAGCGGGAGTGTAAATTGAAAACGGTTAATAAAGCTATTTAGCTCAGTCATCGCTATCGAGTTTTCCTAGTTTTGGCAAAATCAGGCGTAATTTGTCAAAGGTTTCTTGGTACTCTTTATCTGCTTGGCTATCAGCAACAATACCGCCACCAGCCCAGCAATAAATCTGTTTTTTATCAGTTATCAGCGTACGGATTGTGATATTCGTATCCATATTGCCACAGAAACTAATATAGCCGATTGCGCCACAATATCCATGTCGACGATTGGGCTCTAATTCTTCAATAATCTGCATTGCACGAATTTTAGGTGCGCCCGTAATGGAACCACCGGGGAAGCAGGCACGCAGTAAATCAGTGGCTTGGTATTGGCTGTCTAATGTGGCGGTGATGGTGCTAACAAGGTGATGAACAGCGGGAAAAGGCTCCACTTTGAAAAGCTCAGGAACGCGTACGGTACCCGGCTTGGCAACACGTCCAATGTCATTACGCAGCAAATCCACAATCATCAAGTTTTCAGCACGATCTTTTGGCGAATTGGCTAATTTTTCTGCTTGGAGTTGGTCTTCCTCGGGTGAGTCTAAGCGAGGGAGTGTGCCTTTGATCGGGCGAGTTTGAATTTCACCTTTCTCTAATAAAATAAAGCGTTCAGGAGAAACACTGATAACCGCATTATCGGGTAAGCGAATAAACGAGGAGAATGGGGCGCGGTTGCTTTCGTTCAGTGTTAAAAATGCATCCCACTCATTGCCCTTATATTTGGCTTTAAAGCGCTGAGCTAGGTTGATTTGGTAGCAATCCCCCTCACGTAAATATTGATGGATACGGGCAATATTTTCATGGTATTGCGCTTCGGTCATGTTGGCATGCCATGGGGACGTCAGTGAGAAGGCACTTTTACGAGAGGCTTTTTGAGCCTGTAACCAAGTGAGTCGTTGCTCGACATCTTGATGGCTGAATAAGGTCACACGCTGTTCATGATGGTCAACAATAAGAGCCCATAAATAGATGCCCACCGCCATATCGGGAAATTGCAGTTCTGTCGTGGCAAGTTCAGGAAGTTTTTCGATACGGCGACCTAAGTCATAGCTCCAAATTCCCATTGCGCCACCTTGGAACGGCAGAGTTTCATCAGTAAATTTGGCGGCTTGATATTGATCCATATATTGCTGTAAAAGGGCAAAGGGATCTTTTTCTGAAAACTGAGCCGGCTGATTTTGCGCTTGAATTTCCGTTTGCAAACCGCGCGTTAATAGGGTGACTGCTGGATCAGCGACAATCATATCGTAACGGTTATGAGAGTGTTCAGCTTGACCAGAATGAAGCAGTATGGCCCATGGTTGGTGCGATAACGATGCAAAATAATCTAATGCCACATTGGGGCTGTAAGGGAGTTGTATTTTATTAATAGCCATATCAATCAATTAAAATCAGGTTCCACAAGTGAATAATGCCAGATTACCATATAATCTTACCTTATTAAGGCAAGAGCTGTTAAAATTTGCTGAAAATCTTAACGTATGAAATAAGTCTGCAATTTAAAGAGGTTGATTATGTTTTCAGGTATGCCAGCACTTTCCCACGCAGAGCAACAAGAAGCGGTTGAACGCATTCACCAACTGATGGCAGAAGGCATGAGCAGCGGAGAAGCGATTGCGCTGGTTGCTCAAGAAATCAGGGAAAACCATCAAGGTAAAGAGCAAATTGTTGCTCGATTCGATGACGAAAATTAATAATTAATAAACATCCTATTAACATTTAAAAATATTTCTGATAAATTCATATCAGTTAAGTCATTTTGCTCATAGGTTTTATTTTTACAACTACACTAAATAGACAACGTCTGCCTATACGCGCGTTGTTAATGATGCTGCAGTTTTGGTGAGTACAATGGATCTCAATTTCATCTACATTTCGTAGATGCCGGAGGACGGTATGAATGTTAATAAAAAAATAGCAATGGTTTTAGGCAGTTGTGCGCTTGTATTAAGTTCGTTTGCATTCAGTGCTAACAAGGAAGAAGGTAAAGCTGCTGCATTTGTGAGCTGTGGCAATCTTACTGAGCCACAAATTGCGGCACAGGTTAAAAATGATTTTATGAATAACCGGTTACCACGCTGGGCAGATGAAAAAGCGGCCGTGGGTAAAAAAGCGGTTGCATGGATCAACGACAGTGAAGTGACGAAAACGGAAGATGGCTACTCGCTGCCTTTAGTGGTCAGAGGGTCGAAATCCGATCTGCATTATCGTGTCGCTGTGGATTGTAAAAACAATACTATCACCTATAACACCAGCAAATAATCTGTGGGTTTATAGAATGAAAAAGGAGAGTCTAACTCTCCTGAGGTTGATGACAAAGAGGGATAAAACGTGGTTGTTCCCTCTTTGTGTTATCAGGCGAAAATCAATACATTGATTTTCCTTGTTAATTTTACAACCCAAAAGAGCCATTTCCAAAACTATAGGTTTGAAAATGGTCAAAGGAGAATTACATTCTCCTTTTTTTGTGCCTAAAATTTCATTCCTAGCGATTTCTTGGCTCGTAAGGCATTCGAGCGAAATTCATTGATAATTGGCGATAGTGAACCAGTCTTTCACGAAAATAATCTCGCAAATGTTCTGGCTGCTCACGTTCGATGGCTTCAGGAATAATGGGAATATTATAACGTTCCTTGAAAGCAACACCGGAAGCTAGAAGGTCAACGTTAATTTTGTCCATCTCTTCTTTTGGGAGGGTGGCAAGATTATGGCTCATTTCAAATCCTAACGGTTAACTACATCAGCATGAATTGTAGCAATTGAAGTTCAAAAAATCTTGATGAAATAGTGAGATGGTTAGCGAATAAAATTAAATTCAAACATGATAATAGTAAGCAATTAGGATTATTACGATGAATAAAAGCTAATGCGACTGATTCGTGTTATTTTTACAAAAAGTTATTGTTAATCAATAAATTAATTTTTATGGGAAGAATGTTTTCTGAATGCATTTATTATGTTACTGTGGGATATAACTTCATAAAATCATCATCATTAAGGTAAAGATATGTTAAAAGCTGACATGATTGAAGCGTTAAATAAACAACTGAATCTTGAGTTTTTCTCCGCTAATCTGTATTTGCAAATGAGTGCTTGGTGTAGTGATAAAGGTTTTGAAGGTGCAGCTGCATTTTTGAAAGCTCACTCACAAGAAGAAATGGAGCACATGCAGCGTTTATTTAATTACCTTAGCGATACAGGGGCATTACCACGTTTAGGCGCGATTGCTGCACCACCAGAAGATTTTAATTCTATCGCTGATGTGTTCAATAAAACGTACGAGCATGAGCAATTAATTACTTCAGAAATCAATAAACTTGCGCATTTAGCCATGACCACCCAAGATTACTCAACATTCAACTTCCTGCAATGGTATGTTGCAGAGCAGCATGAAGAAGAGAAACTGTTCAAATCTGTACTGGATAAACTGGGCATGGTGGGTGAGTCTGGTAAATCATTATTCCTGTTGGATAAAGATCTGAAAGGTTTAGCGGCAGCTGCGCACGTTTAATTATTCTTTTCAATAACTCGATTTTCGGGTTACTTATCAAGCGCCAATTCAGAGATGAATGGCGCTTGTTTTATTTTTGCGAGTGAGTTTTATTCGCATTTTGTGCCAAGCCTCACAAGCTGAATGATAAAATCTGATTTTATCGCTGCGTAGCATATTATTTTCCGTATAATGATTGGCAATATATCTAAATTCACCTGCAAATTAAGAGGTTACTATGCCAATCAACCAAATAAAATCTTCTTGGCGTAAATTAAGCGCGGTCGCTGTACTGTTCTTAGGTATGTCATTCCAACAAGCATTTGCTCATGCGCATCTTAAAGATCAATTACCTGCTGAGGGCGCGGCATTAGAGCAGGCACCAGAAGCTATCACATTAAACTTTTCTGAAGGTATTGAAGTTAACTTTACTAAAGTCAATGTAACGGATGAGAACAAGCAAATAATCAAGACGGGTAAAGCCGCGTTAGATCCTAGCAATAACACCAAAGTTATTATTCCTGTTGAAAGCAAATTAGCCGCAGGTAAGTACGATGTTCAATGGAGCGTTGTCTCTGTTGATGGGCATAAAACCAAAGGGAACTATAGCTTCACTGTGAAATAATATGTCACTGGAAGCATTTTATACCTTAACGCGATTTGCTCATTTTATCGCCGCAATGTTGATGTGTGGAATGTCGATGTTTGCGGTGATAGTTTCCCATGGGCAATTTCGCGTACTACTCCAAGATGCACTGAAAAAAAGCATTATATTTAGCGCAGTTATTACTATCATTACCACATTTTGCTGGATGATTGCACAATCTGGTTTGATGGGCGATGGCTGGGAAGATGCGTTGAATATGGATATTTGGCAAGGTGTACTTGGCACTACCTTTGGTCAAATCTGGCGTTGGGAAATCCTCAGTGCTGTCGGTTTATTTGCCGTTCTGTTTATACGCCCGATCACCTTAAAACTTTATCTCATTCTTGGTTTCTCCGTCATTATTCTGGGTCTGCATGCCTTTATTGGTCATGCGGCGATGCATGAAGGGTGGCTGGGAATTGCTCATCAAACTAATCAATTCATTCATTTAATTAGTTGTGCGTATTGGTTTGGGGGCTTGTGGCCTTTCCTTATTTGTATTCAATTTTTACGTAGTAAAGAACAGTTAAAAGCAGGGCTAGAAACGCAAATTGTTGTATCAATGAAGCGTTACTCGCAATTAGGGCATATTGCTGTGATTTGTGTACTAATAACGGGAATTATTAATAGCCTGATTTTATTGCCGGGCTGGCCATTCACCTCAACACTATCCGAATACCAATCTTGGCTATGGCTAAAAATTGCGTTAGTTGGGTTGATGGTGCTATTGGCATTAACGAATCGTTATTGGGTGGTACCACGTCTTCAACAGCAAGGGCAGATTAATTATTTGATAATAAATAGTTGGGCTGAATTGCTGCTTGGTACGATTGCCATCCTTGCGGTGGCTATTTTTGCTACCTATCAACCTGTATAATGGCGCATATCTTTGTATAACCCCGTTTGACAAGGTCATTTTCAATGAAATTCAAATTCATAATTTGTGCGTTAGTACTGGGTGGAACATTCAGTACGGCGATAGCTGCGCCATTGGCGAGTGTCAGTAAAAAACAGTTTGGCGACGATTGGCCGCTAAAGCGTGAAGAAGTGATGTTAGAGTGTCGAGCGAATGGCGCATTGGTGGTCATCAACCCATCTACGTTAATGCAGCATCCATTGAATGATATTGCAACGGCGCAAATGGAAAAGAAAGAGATCCAAGCACAACCGATTGATGTGCTATTAGCGCCTATCGAAACCACTAAATCAGTTGAAGAGCGAGTATTACCGCTGAAGCAAGCCGCCGAGAAACTGTGTGAGAGCAAATAGGATGTAGTTAGCCTTTAGCTAGAAATATCAAGGAGATGGCAATTGAAAGGTTTTGCTGATTGCTTAGATAGGTTTAACTTATCATGCAAATAGCTCAATCTTAGAAAATTAAGCAATAAATTGTGTTAAAAATATGTAAATTAATTGCTAATTTAAGTGGTAAGAACGTAAGCTGAACGCTAGTATTAGGGAGTACTTTGTTACGTCTCAATGGCAATTTTAGCGCACGGCTCTGCCAGAGCCATTTCCCAAGGCCCGGTAATCGGAATCTACCAGGCCTCTTTTTTTTGTGTTATTTCCCATCTAACCGTTCTATTGAATACCACCATCTTCATCAAGCAATTCTCATTAGCCAATGATGATTTTCTTTATCATAACGCTGGCGATAGAGCAGAACCGGTTTTTCATCCAGTGTCGCAGGGATACTCGTGTGTTCATCCCAACCATCCAATTGCATACAAAACTCAGAATCGGAATCGCAAGGAATACTCACAGTATCACTACGCTTATCAGCCATGACTGCATCATTGATTTCATAGGAAGATATTTTCAATTTAACTATGCTCATAACGTTTCCTCTTTACTCTTTATTTTTACAATAAAAAATCAGTCCAACGAAATTAAGCATAGTATAAATGGAATTCATTTCCAAAATATATTTTTAGCGATGGGAGATAAAAAAGGCGTCATGCTGTGAAACATGACGCCTTGTGAGGGATTATTTTTTGGGAATAGGGGTTCCCCAGTCTAACCAGTCCGCAGGTGGCTCTAATTTCAGAATGAAATGCTGATCAGGCTTAGCTTTAGGTGCCAGTGGCACTGTTGGCGGGGTTGCCAGCGAAATTCCACCACGAACAAACTGCTTGAATGTACCGCTTTTCACTACGCCGCCTGTTAAACCAAAGGCGAGATTGTAACCGGAAGATAACCAGAACTGGGTATTATCGCGGATCAGATATTGGTATTCTTTACCTATGCGTGTTGCAACATAAACGCGATCGGAAAGCTCTCCCAAATAAAGCCCCGTTACGGTTCCGATTTCTAATCCTCTAAATAGAATTGGCGTTCCCACCTGGATAGAACCCGCTTCACTGGCATCAAGAATAATGGTTAAACCATCGAGATAACGGGAGTCTGTAATGTTGGCAGTTTGCAATTCAAATTGGAAACGGCTCTTATTACTGCGCCCTGGCTCTGCACTGATATAAGGTTGGATCAGCGTATCGAGGTTGTTAACCCCCGATGGCGAAAGTTCAGGGGTCACAATGGCGAAACGGCTGCCAATTTTGGTGAAGTTTTCCACATATTCAGGATATAGAATCGCTTTCGCTTTCACTTCACGGTTATCCGCAGATAGTTTCAGCGATTCGATTTGTCCGATGTTAATACCTAAATAACGAATAGGCATGCCTTCCGACAGCTTAGACGCATCAAAGGTTGTCAACGTCACCGCACTACCAATCGCTTTTGCAGCCGTTTCTGATGGATAAAGTGTATGTTGACGTGAAGTATCTAATGAGCCAGTTTGAATATTGTCAAAGCTAATTGCACCACTAAAAGCACGGCTGAGCGGGGAAGCTTGAACCGTTAAACCTCCAGCATTTAACTGAACTTTAGCGCCACCTTCAGCCCAGAATACGCTTTGTGGGGTCAATAAGTTACGATATTGACCTGAGATATACACATTCACTGCAAAGCCGTCATTGTTTGGTTTAATTGACACAATTTTACCGACTTCAAATTGACGATATAACACCACTGAGCCTTGTTGGATGTCGGGAAGGGTATTGGTGTTTAGCGTAATGGTGGTCGGTAGTGCGGAGCCTAAAATACCCGCTTTGGCATTTTCATCGGTACGATATAACGGGAATGACTCTGGTAATGTATCTTTCCCTTTTCCTGGAATGATATGTAAGCCACCTTCCAGCCATTCTTGAGGTGTCGCGCCTTGAAATTGCAGTCCACTCATACCTAACTGCACATCGACACGACTATTGGCGACGAATTTACTGTCCTGTTTAACCAAATGTTTAAATTCATTAAACACGGCAATTTGGAACTGAACATTGTCATCCGTTAAGTGACGTTGTAACACTTCGCCGATTTTTATTCCGCGGTAAATAACAGGTTGTCCTACATTCACCCCAAAGGTATCCAATGCGGTGAGGGTAAGTTGCAAGTCTATATTGCCTTGCTGATCAAGCGGTTTGACATCTTCTTTACTCGGCTGCAATTCATATTGTTGCCCTGTTTGCGCTGGCAGGCTGTTTTCTGGGGAATCAAATGCGATTGCGCCATTGATCACAGCCGAAAGGCTTTCCATTTTGATACTGGCACCAGTATTTAGGTCAAATCCACCCTCAATACCAGAGATATTCCAAAATTGGCTATCCGAGCGTACGAGATTCACGTAGCGTTTTTTAATAATAACCGCGATGGATACACCTTTATTTTCAGGTAATAAGGAATAATCAGAAATATAACCGACCGGAACTTTACGGTAATAAACAGGAGAGTTTTCGTTTAATGCGCCTAAATCTTTCGCGGTAAGGTAAATGAGTAATTCACCTTCGTTTAAGTTTCTTTGAGGTGGCGTATCAAGCGCCACAAATTGTGATTTTGGCGAGCCAGTGCTTGGCTGCATACCAATATAGTTCCCACCTACCAGAGCATCTAAGCCTGATACACCGGCTAAAGAGGCCTTAGGTGTCACCAACCAAAAACGCGTTCCTGAAGTGAGTGCAGTGCGCATGTCTTTATTCACATTGGCAGTGACAATTACGCTTTTCATATCGCTACTAATAGAAACGGTTTGCACCATGCCAACATCCACACCTTGGTAGCGAATTGGCGTTCGACCTGCAACAACGCCAGAGGCAGACGAAAATTGAATGGTAATTTGCGTGCCACGTTCCACCCATTGTTGGAATAGCAGCCAGCCTGCGATTATGATCGCGATGATGGGAAGCAGCCAAAAGGGCGAAATTGACGTCCTTTTACGGCTGATAGCCTCCGAAACTTCATCCGAAGCTTCACTTTGATGGTTTTGATTTTCCATAAGAATCCCATATTAATCGACTGTCTAACCACTCAACAGCAAGGATAGTTAAAATAACAGCGGTACCAAAATATAAAGCCGCAGGCCCCATAGTAAATGACATTAGCATATCGCGATTAACTAAGGTCATCATCAAGGCGATGACGAATAAATCTAACATCGACCAGCGCCCAATCCATGAAACGAATTTCAGTAATTTCATCCGTAACACGGGGTCTGTATGGCTTTTAAATTGAATTGAAAATAGTAACAGTATCATGATGATAATCTTCACGAAGGGCACCAAAATACTGGCAATAAAAACAATAATGGCAATCGGCCAGTTTCCTGAGTCAATTAAGGAAACGACCCCAGAATAAATGGTGTCTTCTAGACGTCGACCATTTAAATAAAACGTCGAAATGGGCAATAGGTTAGCAGGGATTAGCAGCACCATGGCGGCAATCAGTGCGGCCCATGTTTTTTGTAAGCTCAAGGGTTCACGATGGTGAAGTGGGCGGTGGCAGCGCTGACATTTGCCTTTCTTATTGGGTTCGCCAGTAAAATGGCAAGCTAGGCAGGTTTCTGCATGAGGAGCATCTGTATTTTCTTCTAAAGGATAAAGCCGTCGCCACAGTTCATCGAGATTAATGTGGATTAAAATAATAATACTAATCACAGACATAGTACTAAACGCAATCAACCCATGCCCGACGTAAACCGTCGCGTAATCTTGCATTTTAATCGCGGCGATACCCAAACCGACAAGATAGACATCCAGCATGACCCACTCTTTGAGATGCTTCATCATCAGTAAAATGGGGCGCATGTTGATGGCCAGATAACGTGCTAATACCAAAGATAAAATCGAAATAGGCAAAAGTAGCGGTGCAGCTATCGCACAAAAAGCCACAATGCTGGCGGTAAAAGGGTCACCTTGCTCGCTAATTAAGCGGACGCCATCAAGCACGTTAGCATTGATTTGGGTGCCAAATAGATGAATAGAAATCAATGGCTGCCAAAAAGCGATGGGCGCAAGAAGCAATAAAGTGATAGATAATAGTGCAAGACGACGGAGTGACCATGAACGCCCATCATTTAATTGACTAGAACATCTTGGGCAAACAATGACTTGCCGCGGTTGAAAAGGCGGAGTCACTATTTTTTGGTTACAATGGCAACAACGTTGCAAATTCATGGCAGTATGATTAATGTGGGTCATATATATTGATTGTATGAATTAATTTGCTTGTAATCTAGTGTAAAAAAATTTACGTAAAAGTGACAACTTGCTAACCTACGGTCTACGCTTACTAATATTTTTTACTTGTTTACGTATAACTGAAAATAAATATGGATAAAAAGAAGTATTATCACGAACTTTCAGATAGTTTATCTGCACTTATCGCTGGAGAGTATGATTTAATTGCCAGTTTAGCAAATAGCAGTGCGTTATTATTTGAACGTTTATCCGGTATTAACTGGGTTGGTTTTTACTTGAATGATGGAAAGGAACTGGTTCTTGGTCCATTCCAAGGTAAAGTCGCTTGTATACGGATCCCGTTCGATAAAGGCGTCTGTGGTGCTGCATTTTCCAAAGCGCAAGTTCATCGTGTGGAAGATGTGCATGCTTTTCCAGGTCACATCGCGTGTGATGCGGCTAGTAACTCGGAAATCGTCTTTCCTCTGAGTGTAAATGGCAAGATAATTGGGGTTTTAGACATCGATAGCCCAAATATCGGTCAATTCGATGAAGAGGATGAAAAAGGGCTTCAATACCTTACAGACCAGTTATGCCAGCACTTGGCAATGTGTTCTATACCAAAATATTATTAATTATTGGTATGTAAAATCAATAGGAACGTGGCAATTGTCAGCAACACGATTATAATGTCCGCTTGTTCATGCCCGTGAGGTTGGCAAAATCGTTGTTATCAGGAAATTTCATGGAAAATCAACCTAAGTTGAATAGTAGTAAAGAAGTTATCGCATTTTTGGCAGAGCGTTTTCCACGCTGTTTTATCGCTGAAGGCGAAGCACGTCCGCTTAAAGTCGGAATTTTTCAAGATATCGTAGGGAACTTGACCGAAGAGGATGGTATTAGCAAAACGCAATTACGTTCTGCGTTACGCATGTATACCTCTAGCTGGCGTTACCTTTACGGTGTTAAAGAAGGCGCAAAACGTGTTGACTTAAATGGAGATGACTGCGGTGAATTAGATGCAGAGCACATTGCCCATGCGCGTCAACAATTAGCTGAAGCGAAAGCGAGAGTCCAAGCCCAACGCGCAGAGCAACAAAAAACGCAAAAGCGTCCTGCTGCGAAAAAGCCTAGCGACAAAGCACCTCGTCAAAATGATGCGAACAAAGAGAACTCATCTCGTCGCCGTCCATCAGACAAAAAAGAACGCCCACAAAATACAGCTCCGAAAAAACCTCGTAGCAATCCAGCTGAAGAGAATTTGAAATCAGTTACTGATATCAACACACTGAAAGTCGGTCAGACTCTGAAAGTGAAAGTGGGTAGCAGTATGATGGATGCCTCTGTGCTGGAAATTGCCAAAGATGGTGTTAGGGTTCAATTGCCATCTGGTCTGGCAATGATTGTGCGCGCGGAACATTTAAAGTTCTGATACGGAGGTCACTCAGGTCATGAACAAATTACTCAAAGTTGCATTTGTTGTGAGTCTCGCGACTTTCGGCACAGCAATAGCTAATACTCAGGCAGTGACTCCGGTCACTGCTGCTCAGTTACCTCTTTTAAAGCAGAATACACAGCACGGAACCGTGAGTGAGCGTGTGACATCGCGTTTTACGCGCTCTCACTATCGTCAATTCGATTTAGACAAAGAGTTTTCTGGGAAAATATTTGACCGTTATCTCAATATGATTGATTACGGACATAATGTTTTACTTCAATCCGATGTTGACCAGTATGCAAAAGATAAAGCAAAAACGGGTGAATGGCTTGAAGATGGCAAGTTAGATAAGTTCTATGACCTGTATAACCTTTCTCAGCAACGTCGTTTTGAACGTTTCAAATATGCACTCGCGCGTTTAGATCAACCGATTGATTTAAACGCGACGGATTCTATTGAGGTTGATCGAACTAAAGCACCTTGGCCGAAGGATAAAGAAGAACTAGACCGTTTATGGGACCAAAAGGTTCGCTATGATTGGTTAAGTTTGAAATTAACAGGCAAAGATGACAAAGAGATCAAAGACAAACTGACTAAGCGTTACAATTTTGCATTGAAACGCTTATCTCAGGCACAAAGCGAAGACGTATTCCAATTAATTATGAATGCGTTTGCTCGCGAAATTGACCCACATACCAGTTATTTATCACCTCGTAGCACTGAACAATTTAACTCAGAAATGAGTTTATCCCTTGAGGGGATTGGTGCCGTGTTACAACAAGATGATGATAATACGACAATTAATTCTTTAGTTGCGGGTGGTCCTGCAGCTAAAAGTAAAGAGCTAAAAGTTGGCGACAAAATCATTGGTGTTGGTCAAGTTGGTAAACCTATTGTTGATGTCGTGGGTTGGCGTTTAGACGACGTCGTTGCCTTAATCAAAGGGCCAAAAGGTAGCCAAGTTCGTTTAGAAGTCGTTTCAGATACGAAAGGTGCTAAGCCACGTATCGTGACAATTGTTCGCGAACAGATCCGACTGGAAGATAGAGCGGTAAAACTGTCTATCAAACAGCAAGGTAAAGAGAAAGTTGGCGTATTAGATATTCCAGGTTTCTATGTCGGTTTGACCAACGATGTCAAAACTGAACTACAAAAAATGGCGAAAGAGAATGTTTCGGCTCTGATTATTGACCTGCGCGGTAATGGCGGTGGGGCATTAACAGAAGCGGTCGCATTATCTGGGCTGTTTATTAACAAAGGACCGGTTGTTCAAGTTCGTGATAACAATGGTCAAGTTCGCCAAGATGCGGATGACGATGATGTTATCTATTATAAAGGTCCATTAGTTGTTCTGGTTGATCGTTTTAGTGCTTCTGCATCAGAAATTTTTGCTGCAGCAATGCAAGATTATGGTCGCGCTTTAATTGTGGGTGAACCGACTTTTGGTAAAGGAACGGTACAGCAGCACAGAAGTTTAAGCCGCGTTTATGACCAAATGCTAAAACCAGAATGGCCAGCATTAGGTTCAGTGCAATACACTATTCAGAAGTTCTATCGTGTAAATGGTGGAAGTACTCAGCGTGAAGGTGTGACTCCAGATGTGGTTATGCCAACAGGGCAAGATCCAGCAGAAACAGGTGAAAGCTTTGAAGATAACGCATTGCCTTGGGATAGCATCCCGGCTGCGAATTACACTAAATCTGGGGACATTAATGCTGATTTATCTCCGATTAAAACCAAGCATTTAGCCCGTATCAGTGTTGACCCTGAGTTCAAATATATCGATGAAGATATTGCGCGTTACAAGTCATTGAAAGCAACTAAGAATCTGATTTCTCTGAACTATGCTCAACGTCAGAAAGAAGATGATGAAATTGATGCGACCAAACTGAAACGTATTAATGAACGCAATGCAAAACTAGGCAAACCGTTATTGAAGTCAATTGATGATTTACCGAAAGACTATGAAGCGCCAGATCCGTATTTAGATGAAACGGTGAAAATGGCAATAGACCTTTCGAATCAAAACACTAAGATGCTTTCTGGTGCCAAGCAGTAAAAATAAAAAGTATTTTCTAGAGCCAGCGCAAGCTGGCTTTTTTATGTTTATTGATTTTGTAATTCATTGATTTAATAATGGTTTAATATATTCAGTATTTTATCTATAGTCTTAACTTCAACTAAACCTAAATTTTTGTTTAAAAAAATAGTAGGTTTTCTTTCGCTTTTTCAAAAATATCCTACACTTCAGTTAGTAATATCCCTTATTAATGAGGCAAAGCAATGCGTAAATTATCTGTAGGTTTATTAACTGTCATGGCGGTCATGATGTCGTCAATGGGTTCTGCGAATGCAAGTAACTACCCTTGTTCAGGCGCTAAAGGCGGAATTGCTCGTTGTGATAGCGGGCAATTTATCTGTAATGACGGAACAACCAGTCGTTCAGAGCAAGTCTGTACAAATGAGCTAAAAAACTCAATCAATAAAAGTGCAGGTATTGGTGCAGGTATTGGGGCGGGTGTGGCAAAGCAGTCCAGCAAACCATCTGCGGTAGATTCTATCAAAGAGACAGGTGACAACATGAGTAAAACTGCAAAAGATAAAGCATCAAAAGCAACTGATAAGGCAAAAGCTGCTGAGAAAGAAACATCGAAAGCGGTGAAAGATAAGGCAAAAGCAACAGAGAAAGAGACCTCTAAAGCTGTAAAAGAGAAAGCGGATAAAGCAAAAGCTGCTGACAAAGAAACCTCTAAAGCCGTAAAAGAGAAAGCAGATAAAGCTAAAGCTGCCGATAAAGAATCTGCAAAAGCAGTGAAAGAAAAAGCAGATAAAGCCAAGGCTAAAGAGAAGGAAACCTCTAAATCGGTGAAGGAAAAAACCGACAAAGCTAAAGCGGTAGAGAAAGACAAAACCAAAGCAGCAAAAGAGAAAGCAGACAAAGCAAAAGCGGATAAAGCAAAAGCCGACAAAGCTAAAGCTGCAGCAAAAACAACCGCAAAAGTGTCTAAAGGCAAACCAACTAAAGGTAAAGTGAGCTGATCATTTTCTCGTAGTGCCTTATCGTTATCATTTAAATGCCGTTTATTAAAACGGCATTTTTTATTGCTGTGTGTAAAGATATGTTATTTTATGACTTTTTCCTGTTAATGGGCTTGAAATGGTGTGAAAAAACCTTATTTATGAAGTAAATTTGTCGTGATGTTTGTTTTGACCAAGGAACCTATAAAAAATGATGAGAATTGCTTTATTCTTGCTCACAAACTTAGCTGTTATGTTTGTGTTCGGGATTATTTTAAGTTTAACCGGGATACGTGGAAGTAGTGCTCAAGGTCTGCTGATCATGGCGGCATTGTTTGGTTTTGGTGGTGCATTTGTGTCGCTGCTCATGTCCAAATGGATGGCGCTGAAGTCCGTTGGTGGGGAAGTTATCGAGCATCCACGTAATGAGATGGAACAGTGGTTAGTTAACACTGTTAGCCGTCAGTCCCAGCAAGTCGGTATCAAAATGCCACAAGTGGCAATTTACCATGCACCGGATATCAACGCATTTGCAACGGGCGCACGCCGTGATGCTTCTTTGGTTGCGGTAAGTACGGGTTTATTGGAAAACATGAGCCGTGATGAAGCTGAAGCAGTTATTGCCCATGAAATCAGCCATGTCGCTAACGGTGATATGGTTACCATGACCTTATTGCAAGGGGTTGTGAATACCTTCGTTATCTTTATTTCACGTATTTTGGCGCAAGTTGCGGCTGGCTTTATGTCAAACAACAATGACAATGAAAGTGAAAGCAGCAATGGTAACCCAATGGTTTATTTTGCCGTTTCGATGGTATTAGAAATCGTGTTTGGTATTTTAGCGAGTATCATTACGATGTGGTTCTCTCGTTACCGTGAGTTCCACGCGGATGCAGGCTCTGCCAAATTAGTCGGTAGAGAGAAAATGATCGCTGCACTGCAACGCCTGAAAACAAGCTATGAGCCGCAAGAAGAAGGGCGTTTGATGGCATTTTGTATCAATGGTCGTGGTAAAGCATTTAGCGAACTGTTTTTATCTCACCCACCATTAGATAAACGTATTGAAGCATTACGTTCAGGCCAGTATCTGAAATAGCCTACGATGTTAATACGATAAAATGAAAGGGAAACATCATGTTTCCCTTTTTTATTTACTCATCCTACCACTATCCCCGCCGTATTCGATTTATCATTTTATCTAACTATTTCAGCGAATAGTGCCAGTAAAGCAGTGTGCTAGTAAAAGAAAAGTGACAGGTATTTTATGCTGAAGAGAGTTAAATAAATATACTGAAAGAAAACGGCACTCAGATTGAATCGAATTAAACCTTCAGTTTAAAAATTACGACTATTTTATAGGTATTGACGCTTATTTATTGAGTAAATGTTGAGTAAATAGGCTAAATACTCCTTTGGGGTTATTTAAATCTAAATAAAGTTAGAAAGATATATACGCGTTATTGGCGTTAAATCATGTGAATAAAAAAATAAATACCACGTGTAATATTGCATATTTACGGTTAGCTAAAATTAATAGCCTGCCATTAATTTCTGAAGATTATTTACCATAATTAATATATTTATTTTATATATTTTTATAATTGCTTTCTGTAACTATTACTTTTTGAAAAAATCAAAAAATAGAGCATATTTATGCATTAATAATTATTTGTAATTTATTAATCTGTTATGTTATGGTGCGAAAGTATCCTTTTCAATCAAAGTAAGTGTCGAATTATCATAGGGTTTCTTCTCCTTGGGTTAAATCTGGCTTTACTCATCGTTGTTGTATATGCATAAAATGTGCATAGATAACGCTATGTTTTGCGCGTCAAATGGAATATGACGATAATATTATCGGCTATGAGTAATAAACATTTCATTTTGTTTGGAATAAAAATCTTATCGCGTGGGAGCCAATTTTCTCAGTGAAATATCTCGCCATAAAATAATAGGAACTCAACATGCACAATGAATTTTTAGTACACGAAGCAGAGATGCTGGATTTATTAAAGCAAGTGGTTAATACCGAATCCGGTTCATACGATAAAGAGGGTGTTGATAATCACGCTGCATTCTGGTGTGAACGTTACCAATCAATGGGCTTTGAAGTTGAGATAATCCCAAATGAAAAATTGGGTAATAACTATCGTCTTTATCACCCATCTACCACGCCTGAAATTTTGATTTTGCTGCATCTTGATACTGTATTTCCAAAAGGCACAGTAGCGGAAAGACCATTTAGCATTGAGGGTGATAGAGCCTATGGTCCTGGTGTTATCGATATGAAAGGCAGCCATGTCATGGTGCATCAGGTGATCAAACAGCTTTATGCCACCAACGATGAACGCTACAAAAAAATTGAAGTGCTGCTGAACTGCGACGAAGAGATAGGCTCTATTTCGTCACGTCCGGTCATCGAGGAATGTGCGAAAGGCAAACGTTACGCGTTAGTGATGGAGCCTGCGCGCGCGAATGGTGCCATTGTCAGCGCTCGTCGCGGTGTGGGAACCTATGTTCTGACCATTCAAGGGAAAGCGTCTCACTCTGGTATTGCTCCTGAGGCAGGGATCAGTGCTATCCAAGAACTTGCTTTCAAAATCCAAAGCTTACATGCACTTTCTCAGCACGATAAAGGGCTGTCAGTGAACGTGGGTCTGATTACTGGTGGAACATCCGTCAATACCATCGCTCCAAATGCGCGTGCAGAAATTGATGTGCGGATCTCTTCTGAGCAGCAAGGTATTGAAATCGACAAGAAAGTACGTGAAGTGTGTAGCCAGCCTGTGTTAAACGGCATTCAACTTTCATTGACTGGTGGGATCAACCGTCCACCAATGGCAAAAACAGCACAAAGCGCTGCGCTTATCGACATCATCAAACAAGAAGCTGACAAACTAGAAATCGCTCTGGAAGATGTCTCTACAGGTGGTGGTTCTGATGCCTCATTTACCGCTGGTGTGGGTACGCCAACGGTAGACGGTTTAGGTCCAATTGGTGGCTATCAACATAGTGACAAAGAGTACCTCGAAATTCCCTCTTTAACTGAGCGCGCTCAGCTATTTTTCAATGTGTTAAAACGCATTACGCAGTAATTATGACTAACAAAACAAATAATAATCCAACAGGATAAATCTATGGCAATAACATCAACAACACCACCACCACAAAAAAAGCGTTCTGATGGGATAAACCCGTATGTATTGCTCTTTTTCATCCTTGTCGCGGCAGCGGTTGCGACTTGGATCGTTCCTGCGGGGCAGTATGCCTCTGAAACGAAAGTTATCACAACTATCAAAGATGGTGTGGAAACCCAAGTTAAGAGCTCCTATACCATTCCGGGGAGTTATGAGCGTTTACCTGAACAGCATGGCGTTTTACCTGGACAGGTTTTCACGTCGATCGCTGACGGGCTAGTTAAAGCGGCTCCGATCATTTTCTTGATTATCTTTACTGGTGGCGCGTTACATCTGCTTGAAACAACGGGCGCAATCAACAAAGTTCTGAGTAATATTTCACGCAGTAAAAAGCTTAATGACTTTTTGTTGATCACTATCTTCTTTGTGGTGTTCTCAATTTTGGGTACCACTGGGATTGTGGTGAACTCGATAATTGCCTTCGTGCCAATAGGTTTATTGGTGGCGAAGTCAGTCGGAATGGATGACAAGTTTGGCGCAGCGATTGTCTATGTTGCGGCTTACTCCGGCTTTAACGCCTCGGTAATGGCACCGATGACCGTCGGGTTATCTCAAGGTTTAGCCGATGTTCCGCTGCTATCAGCATTTGGCTTCCGCACGGTGGTTTATATTAGCTTTGTGATCGCAGGGATTATCTTTTTAACTTTGTACGCGAAGAAAAGCCGTCGCCAAGGGATGGTGCGTCCAGAAGTTCAGATTGATGACAGCCAATTTGAGACCTCAAAAATCTCTTTACGTCACGTCATTACATTATCCTATGCCGCATTCTGTTTAATTGGCTTTATTTTCGGTGCCATTGAGTGGAGCTGGGGCGAGAAAGAGATGATGGCTATGTTTATCATCTTAGGCGTGGGGGTGGGCGTACTGAACAGAATGTCACCGAATGATATTGCAACCGGCTTCCTGAAAGGCTGTGCAGGTATGGTCGGCGGGGCATTTATTGTTGGCATGGCGCGTGCCATCGCAATTGTATTAGCGGATGGCATGATCTTAGACACCATCGTGAATTCGATTATTTCTCTGATGGATGGATTACCAAAAACATTATCTGCGCTTTCTATGTTCGGTACCGCTGCTATCATGCACTTCTTTATTTCGTCAGGTTCCGGTGAAGCGGCAGTTTTAGTGCCTATTTTCACCCCGATGGGCGATCTGTTAGAAATCACCCGTCAAACTACCGTTCAAACGGTATTAATGGGCGAGGGTGTTGTGAACTGTATTAACCCAACATCAGGTATTTTGATGGCGGTATTAGCGACATCGAAAATCCCATACACCAAGTGGCTGAAGTTTATCTGGCCGTTGGTATTAACTTGGGTCATTATTTCGATTATCTCGATTGTTTACGCAGTCATGACGAATTTAGGCCCAATTTAAGTTCGCCTATCACGTTATGTAGACAGACAGGGTATTTGTCAAAGCGCTACTCGAAAGAGTGGCGCTTTTTGTTTTTGGGTAATGAGTCGGCAGGATTTTAGGCAAAAAAAAGCCCCCTTCATAGGGATCTGAAGGGGGAGCTAAATGAATAAAGAATGGTTTAATTCGAGATCAAAGATAAAGGATCCTAGTGAACGAAACTTAGGTTTTTGTGCACTTTAGTTCGCTGTTTTGAGTTAGCGCTTAGAATCGCATTTATCGCTAAAGCTCTTATTGGCGATAACCTGTCTTGATTTGTTCTAAAATGTTTTTGTAAGTCTCAGCTTGCTTCTCATCTTCCATCGAAGCGACTTCGCGTTGCATTTTGATCAGAATTTTACCCGCATCAGCCTGACCGATAGCTTTAAGCATATGAGTAACAAGATTTTTTAAACAAGTTACTTCGTCTGCTAATGCGTTTACGTCTGGCTCAGTTGGAAAATGGGTTTTCATTTAGGAATTCCTGTAAGAATAAAAAGTAATTTGCAGATTGTAGCATAGAAGAAATGATTCTGTCGCTTTTCAAACTGACATGAAAATTATAGGGGTATAACTGTTTCTCTATGAAAAAATAGTGTGAACATGATAATTTTCAATCCTTTAAAGATGAATGGAGAATGTGATATTATTCACAAAAATGTACTAAAGGTTGTTCTTTACCTTAATTATCATCAACAGGATGTCGTAGACCATGTCCCAGGTTTCTCGAAGCACTGCATGGATCCGTGTATTGGCGCTTTCCGTTGCGGCTTTTGTCTTTAATACCACCGAATTTGTTCCCGTCGCATTACTGAGTGATATTGCTGAAAGTTTTGATATGACCGTTGCCCATACGGGGCTGATGATCACCATTTATGCGTGGGTTGTCGCGGTGATGTCTCTGCCATTAATGCTGATGACGGGGAAATTTGAGCGGCGAAAATTACTGGGAATTTTGTTTGTTGTCTTTATTCTCAGCCATATTCTATGTGGGATTGCGTGGAATTTTGAAGTGCTGATTATCGCACGTATTGGTATCGCATTATCTCACGCAGTTTTCTGGTCGATTACCGCATCATTGGCGATCCGCGTCGCGCCTGCGGGTAAAAAAGCGCAAGCATTGGGCTTGCTCGCAACGGGAACGGCACTGGCAACCGTGTTGGGATTACCGTTAGGGCGAGTGATTGGGCAATGGATGGGCTGGCGAGTAACATTTTTGTGTATCGGCGTACTTGCGTTATTAACCCTGATTGCGTTATTACGCTTTTTACCACGTTTACCGAGCGAACATTCCGGTTCATTAAAAAGCCTACCGGTTCTGTTTAAACGTCCCGCATTGATGGGTGTCTTTGTGTTAATCACCGTCGTCATTACGGCTCATTTTACTGCGTATAGCTATATTGAACCGTTTGTACGTGATATTGCCTTACAGAGCCAAAATTTTGCCACACTGTTATTATTAATTTTTGGTGGGGCTGGTATTTTTGGTAGCGTCTTGTTTAGCCGCTACAGTAGCCGCTTTACGCTCTCATTCTTACCTGTATCGATGACCTTACTGACGCTTTGTTTAGTGTTATTTATGCCACTAAGTGGCGATGTTTGGACGTTGATTGGTACCTGTATATTCTGGGGTATGGCGATCATGTGTATTAGCCTTGGGATCCAAGTAAAAGTATTGGATTTAGCGCCAGATGCGACCGATGTCGCGATGTCGATTTTCTCTGGGTTATTTAATATTGGAATTGGTGCTGGGGCATTATTAGGGAACCAAGTGATTACCCATATGGGAATGACCAATATTGGGTATGTGGGGGCAATTATCAGCCTTTTAGCACTTGCTTGGTGTGTGTTTATCTATACCCGCTATCGCTCAGCTTTTGCAGAAAAACAGTCAACTGCTGCTAATTATTAAGCTAGATTTATTCATTTGGCACTGTACTAATTAAAGGTTAGTGCGGTGCTTTTTTGTGTGTTAAATTTCTGCCAAATTTTAGGCTAAAAAATAGAGAAAGGTGAACGATGAAAGGATTGAGCTTCTTATTAATGTCCATTATTGCGGAAGTGATTGCGACTACAACATTAAAAGCATCAGATGGTTTTAGCCGTTTTTGGCCCTCTTTAGTGGTTATTATTGGTTATGCAGTCTCTTTCTGGGGGCTTTCCCAAGTCGTGAAGGTGATGCCACTGGGGATTGCGTATGCTATTTGGTCAGGATTGGGAATTGTGTTGGTTTCTGTGGCGGCTATCTATATTTATAACCAAAAACTCGATTTACCCGCAATTATTGGTATGCTATTAATTATCATTGGTGTATTAGTCATCAACCTGTTTTCTAAAAGTGGTACCCATTAATGAGATTCAAAACATAGTGGGACTCAAAACAGCGCTGATACTATCGGAGAAAGAGAATGAAAAGGAAAGGTCAGGCGCTGTTAAAAACAGTCGTGGCAATGGGTTCAGCTACCGTATTATCCATTTTACTTTCAGCGTGCAGTAGCCCTGATAACAGTAAAATGACAAGAGCAGAAACGTCCGGTTCTCAATATGCTCAGCAAGTGGTGAATTTAGGTCCCGGTGCTCAAGAGGCATGTACTTCTGCTGGTGGGCTGCCTTCACTGAATTTAGAACTCAATGGTGAAAAGACCCCAGTTTGCCAATTTGCAAATGGGCGTCGTTGTGCCGTTTCGGCAATCCGTAGCGGGGCGTGTATCTAAGTATTTTTGTGAGCTAATGATTTGAATCGCCCATCAAGCACAGTTGATGGGCGAAAAAGAAAGGCTATTTTTTGCTTGGGAAGAAGAGGCTGATCGCAACGATGATGCCAACTAAGATGTAAGCTGCAAAAATACCGACTAACCACTGCGGCATGTCTAACCCTAAGAATGCCCACTGTCTAACCGCACAATCACCTGTCGCTTCAAACACAGAAGGTACCCATTCTTGAAGTGGTAACCAGTCTGGGAAATTAACAAAGAAATCACACGATGCAAACGGAGATGGGTATAGTTGCAGCATGGTATGTTCCCATGAAAGGTCTAATCCACGCCAACCCGCATACAGCCAAACCACAATCGCAATCACTTTAACGACGGTGCTTTTCGGTGCAATCGCTCCGATTAAACCGGCCGCAATAATTCCCATCAATGCAACGCGTTCATAGATACACATTACACAAGGTTGCAGTTTCATAATATGTTGGAAATACAGAGCGGCACATTCAAGCATAAAAGCAGTGAATGCCATAAGTAGCCAGGCTGACCGTCCTTGAGAACAGTAATTAAAAAATCTGAACATAATAAATTCCCTTCATCAATAATCGGCTTATTTTGCCTCTATCTGGGTGATAAAAAAAGCAGCAAAATCAGATTAGAATAAGATTAGCTTAGTTTTTACGTTTTATTACAAAAAAAGCCGCATAAATATGCGGCTCAGACCATTTCCAAGCCCATCAGGTTTGGAAGTGGCTCTTTTGGGTTGTAATATTAACGAGGAAAATCAATTTATTGATTTTCGCCTGATAACACAAAGAGGGAAAAACCACGCTTTTATCCCTCTTTGTCATCAACCTCAGCCGCATAAATATGCGGCTTTAAATCCAGAATCTGAACAATCAATATTGATCAACGTGGAATAGAAATTAACCCTAAGCTTTCCATCCAATCAGTTAATGGGATAAGCCATAGCTCAACACCTAACAGACCGACGATTGTCATTACAACCGTAAATGGTAATGCCATCCACACCATTCGACCGTAAGACAGACGAATCAGTGGAGACAGTGCTGAGGTTAACAGGAACAAGAAGGCGGCTTGTCCATTTGGCGTTGCAACCGACGGTAAGTTTGTTCCGGTGTTAATGGCGACCGCTAAGTGCTGATATTGCTCGGCTGAAATTAAGCCTGCGTTAGCGGCTTTCAATGCTTCAGTAATATACACGGTACCGACAAACACGTTATCTGATACCGCAGAGAGCAACCCGTTAAACAGATAGAATAGGGACAGTTGCGATGATTCAGAGGATTGCAGTACATACTGAATAAATGGCGTAAATAGCTGCTGATCAATGATCACGGCGACAACGCTGAAAAAGACCGTCAGTAGGGCAGTAAACGGCAAGGCTTCTTCAAAGGCTTTCCCGAGTGCGTGTTCCTCAGTGATCCCACAGAATGTCGTGGCAAGAATGATTACGGACAGACCAATCAGACCCACTTCGGCAAGGTGAAATGCCAGCGCGAGAATTAGCCAAATACCGATAAGACCTTGAACGATAAGCTGTGCTTGCTCTTTTTTACTGCGTTTAGCACTCATTTTTTTATCGTGTTCGGTTAATACTTGGCGCACGGTATCGGGCAATTCAGCCCCGTACCCAAATACTTTGAACTTCTCAACGAGGAAGCAGACTACCAGCCCACATAAGAAAACGGGGATAGTGACAGGCGCCATCCGCAGATAGAAGGTAATAAAATCCCACTCAACATGTTTTGCGATGATCAGGTTTTGTGGTTCACCCACCATGGTCATTACGCCGCCAAGGGCAGTACCGATACCCGCATGCATCATTAGGCTACGTAAGAACGCATGGAACTGTTCCAGCGTCTGCTTTTTCTCAACCGTATCAATGAAGGAATCATTTTGTAGATCCGTATTGCTAGGTTGGCTAGATGCATATTGATGGTAAATAGAGTAGAAACCAATAGAAACGCTAATGACCACAGCAATGACGGTTAAAGCATCTAAAAAAGCGGATAAAAACGCACTTGCTAAGCAAAATGACAACGCTAAAATTCGTTTAGAACGGACGTTTATTAACAGCTTCGTAAACACAAATAACAGAAGTTGCTTCATAAAGTAGATGCCAGCTACCATAAAGATCAGTAACAGAACTACTTCAAGGTTATTACTGATTTCATGAGAAATCTGTGCAGGAGAAGTCATACCAATTAGCACAGCTTCAATGGCTAATAGACCACCAGGTTGTAATGGGTAGCATTTTAGTGCCATCGCCAAGGTGAAAATAAATTCAATGACGAGTAACCAACCGGCGATAAACGGGTTAACAAAGTAGAAAACAATTGGGTTTATTATTAAGAACAAAATGATAGCAAGTTTGTACCAATCTGGAGAATTTCCCAAAAAATTCTTCAAGAATGCTCTTCTTAAACTAAAATCCATTATGATTTTTAATCCTCTTTAACTGGTGTTGTGTGACAGCGCGTTACATACTACTCTTATCTTTTATAGAATTTAAGCTTATTTGCTAATAGATAATCCATTAATTATATGGGGTTTTTACGATTCACCTACGGTTTATTGGAAAGCTAACTATCTCAGATTGTGACAATCTGGTATGCTTTCGCGTAGTCCGTCTAAAAATGTTTGGAATAATAAAAATATGGTTATTAAAGCTCAAAGTCCGGCAGGTTTTGCGGAAGAGTATATTATTGAGAGTATTTGGAACAATCGTTTTCCTCCAGGATCTATCTTACCCGCGGAGCGTGAGCTATCTGAATTAATCGGCGTAACCCGTACGACATTACGTGAAGTTTTACAGCGTTTAGCCCGTGACGGGTGGTTAACTATTCAACATGGTAAGCCAACCAAGGTCAATAACTACTGGGAAACGTCAGGATTAAATATTCTGGAAACGCTGGCAAAGCTTGATCACGACCGCGTGCCTCAGCTAATTGATAACTTATTGGCAGTACGTACTAATATCGCTGCTATTTTTATTCGTACAGCATTTCGTAATGATCCGGAAGCCTCATTAGAAGTGTTATCGGGTAAAGATAAGGTTGAAGACAATTCGGATGCATTTAGCGATTTGGATTACAATATTTTCCGTGGTCTGGCATTTGCATCAGGCAACCCAATCTACGGCTTAATTATTAATGGATTACGAGGGTTATACACCCGTGTTGGGCGTTATTATTTCTCTAACCCTGAAGCGCGTCGTTTAGCGTTAAGCTTTTATCAACAGCTAAGCAATTTATGTCGCGAGCAAGCTTATGACCGTATTATGGATTGCGTCAGAAACTATGGTAAAGATAGCGGGGTAATCTGGCACAATATGCAAAGTAATATGCCATCTGATCTCGCAAATAATATTTAATTCATTACTTCTTTTCCGATAAGAGCCAGTGCTTAGCGCTGGCTTTTTTATTGCTATTAGTCATATTCCAAATATTAATTTAGTAAGCAAGTGCAGGAGTCATCTATCGTAACGATGTTGTAATGATCGATTTCTTTGTTTGATAATTCTTTAACCACCCTATCTATAAAATTATCATCTGACAAATTTATAGAGTCATCATTTATTAGACAGCGGAAACCTACTTTTAATCTACTTGTGGTTGCTGGTAATGCATAAATTGGACATTCAGGTATGCGGGTTGTGCTAAAACAGACATTGTCTCCATCTATCTCAATACGTATTTTTCCTACAGGGTCACAAAGCACTGCTGCAAAACTCATATGAGCGAATAAAAACAAAATAGCACCTATCCCCATTAATCGTCCTACAGAAAAGATCTTTCTCATCATGTTGCTACCCCCTTTAATTAACTTTTTGAATTTATGTTGGATAGGAATATCAATCACTACAGATATTTCAGTTGAATAACCTAGAGAATTATAACTTTTCAGTATTAAGTGAAGTGACCATGAAGTTAATTAAATTGGCACATAATATATTGCACTCAAATTAAAGCACAAAATATTGAATTTTATTTTTTTTTGGAAGTGGTCTTTAAATTAATTGTATCTAATTCAATTGGATATATTTTTTCGAGGATTTTTAACCTGAAATAATAAGCTGCATTGCAAATTTAAAAGGCGCTTAATCAGCTTTATTGTCTTTTTTGTTAAAAATGTTAATCAACTGTATTGGAAAATAAAAACTAGAATATTATGCTAACAGTAATTCCATTTTGTTCTCTTGAGGGGTTCTATGAAAGTTCTCGTTTTAGGTGCTGGCGTTATTGGTGTTACCACTGCGTGGTATCTAGCACAAGAAGGGCATGAAGTTTGCGTCATTGATAGACAGCTTGATGTGGCTGAAGAAACCAGTGCAGGAAATGCTGGACAAATTTCTCCAGGATATGCAACCCCTTGGGGTGCGCCGGGGATACCTCTTAAAGCCGTAAAATGGATGTTTGAAAAACATGCTCCTTTAGCGATCAAACCCGACGGTAGCCTGTTCCAATTGCGTTGGATGTGGCAAATGCTGAAAAACTGCGACATGCAGCACTACACCATGAACAAAAGCCGTATGGTGCGAATCGCAGAATATAGTCGTGATTGTATACGCCAACTTAGAGCAGATACTGGTATTGGCTATGAAGGTCGCCAAGGCGGTACGTTACAGTTGTTTAGAACCGCAAAACAGTTTGATAATGCTGCCAATGATATTGCGGTTTTACAGCAAGAAGGTGTGCCATACGAATTACTGACCTCAGAACAGCTCATTACGGCTGAGCCTGCATTGGCTTTTGTAAAACATAAGCTGACAGGGGGGCTACGCTTACCAAACGATGAAACGGGGGATTGCCAGCAATTTACTAAAAAACTGGCAAAAATGGCGGAGCAAGCCGAGGTAACATTCCGTTTTGGTTGTCATGTGGAGCAAATTTTAACGGATGGTAAGCGCATTAGCGGCATTAAGGTCGACGGCGAGATTTTGCTGGCGGATCAATATGTCGTTGCCATGGGGTCATATTCCACACAGATATTGCAGCAATTGGTGAAAATTCCGGTTTACCCTCTGAAAGGTTACTCATTGACGATGCCAATCATCGATGAATCACGCGCCCCTGTTTCTACAGTGTTGGATGAAACTTACAAAATTGCAGTGACACGCTTTGATCAGCGTATTCGCGTCGGGGGAATGGCGGAAGTGGTTGGTTTTAATCTTGATGTACTGAAAAAACGTTGTGAAACCCTGAAAATGGTAGTGCAAGACCTTTACCAAGGTGGTGGCGATATTAGCCAAGCGCAATTTTGGACAGGATTGCGTCCAATGACACCAGATGGCACCCCTATTGTCGGACCGACAGAATTTAGCAATTTATATTTGAATACGGGACATGGAACCTTAGGTTGGACAATGGCTTGCGGCTCTGGCAAATTGTTGGCTGACTTAATTTCAGGGAATACGCCAGACATCGCGGCGGATGATTTATCGGTATTTAGGTATACCGATGGTTTTAATACGAAATTAGTCAGTACTGGTCATTTATCGCCTGCGCGTTAATTGAGCGACGCAAAATATCAATAATAAGGAATCGCAATGCCACGCCCAATTCGTGCTGTCATTCATCAACATAATTTAGAACATAATTTAGCAGTGATCCGCCAGAAAATTGGTCAAGCGAAGATCTGGTCAGTCATGAAAGCAGATGGTTATGGTCATGGTATTAAACGAATTTGGCGTGGACTAAAAGATTCTGATGGTTTTGCCGTTTTAGATCTCCATGAAGCCATTTTATTGCGAAATGAAGGGTGGAAGGGACCAATTTTATTATTGGAAGGTTTCTTCCAAGCCGATGATTTGGCCGTTATTGACCAGTATCAGTTAACAACCAGCGTACACAGTCGCTGGCAGTTAGCTGCCATTGAGCAAGCTCCACTAAGCAAACCTATTTCTGTGTATATTAAGCTCAATAGTGGAATGAATCGCCTAGGTTTTTCGGTAGATGAGTATGCGGATATTGTGTCTCAACTGAACCAAATGGAAAATGTCGCTGATGTGACACTAATGAGCCATTTTGTAAATTCAGATTTGGTAGAAGGAACACAAGTGCCGTTAGCGAAAATCCAGCAATTTTCACCGTTATCACTGCCGACTTGCATTGCAAATTCGGGTGCAGTTTTATGGCATAAAAATACTCATTATGATTGGGTTCGTGCTGGGATTGTGCTGTATGGTGCGTCTCCGAGTGGCAAATGGGGCGATATTGCTGAATATGGTTTAAAAGCGGTGATGACGTTACAATCTGAAATTATTGCAGTCCATGATATTGAAGCAGGTCAATCCATTGGTTACGGTAGCAGGTTTACGTCAGGAAAACCGATGCGTATCGCAACGGTCGCTTGTGGTTATGCTGATGGCTATCCTCGTCATGCGCCAACTGGAACGCCAGTTTGGTGTCATGGACAGCGTTGTGCGTTGTTAGGTGCTGTTTCTATGGATATGCTAACGATCGATATTAGTGACTGTCCTGAAGCGGCTATTGGCTCTCAAGTAGAGTTGTGGGGCGAGAACTTACCTGTTGATGATGTGGCACAGTCGGCGGGTACAATCGGTTACGAATTATTATGTGCGCTAGCACGTCGAGTACCTATTGATTTTTAATAAAAAAGCATCTCGATTCATTCACTTGGCATAGATTCTTTGTTGAGAAAGATAGACAATTAAGGGAATTTAGCTTTAAATGTGAACCATCTCATTAACGTGGGTGAAATTTCCCACGTTATTCATTGTTTATTGTTAACTTCATCTGAATAATTTGGGTTTAATTTAAAATGTCTAAAACAATCAAAATAACCTCACTTGCCATTGCGTTAAGTGCGGCTTCAAGTGCTGCGTTTGCTGGAACTTGGTCTGTTGGAGGCTCTGTATTAGCGCAAGCAACACCGTATAAAGGCATCAAAACGAGCGACTATATTTCGCCTGTTCCCGTTGTAAATTATGAAAGTGAAAATTTTTACTTCCGTACTTTGGCTGTAGGTTATTACCTATGGAATGATAAAGTTGACCAGTTGTCTTTAGATGCATACTACTACCCACATTTCTTTAAACCAAAAGATAATGATGATGCTGACATGCGTAAGCTGGATCGTCGTCGCGATACTGTGATGGGTGGCTTTACTTACCGTCATAATGCTGACTGGGGTACATTGCGTTTCAATGGCTCTCTCGACATGTTATGGGAAAGCGAAGGGATGCGTGCAGAAGCAGCTTACCTGTATGCATTTAAAGGTGATAACTGGTCTTTAACGCCAGGTGTAGGTATCAAGTGGGATAGCGCGAAACTGAACCGTTATGAGTTCGGTGTGACATCCAAAGAATCTGCCAACAGCGGATTAAAGCGTTATGAACCAAACTCAAGCTGGACACCGTATGTGGAGCTGTCAGCTAATTACAAAATGACAGACAGCTGGTCTCTGTTTGCACTGGGCCGTGTTGATAAACTGTCTAGTGAAGTAAAAGACAGCCCAATGGTCAATAAATCTTATTCGGCGATTATGTGGAGCGGTGTGACTTACACCTTCTAATTCATACACTGGAATAGAATAAAAAACCCCAAAATGGCTAGGCTGTTTTGGGGTTTTATTTTTGCATTTATTCTTACACTTATTTTACGTTTGGTTTTATGTTTATTGTTCTTGCTGTGGCTGCGGTTTATTTTCGCGGCATACCATCACGAGAGAAAGGCGAGAAGGGTTTTGCGCTTCGGATTTCATTGGCATATGAATGCGAGCTGTTTCTACACAAACCATCTGTTTGTAACCATTATTAGGCATATCCTGCATGCTACACGATAATTCTGCCCAAGGGTTCCAGCACACCACATCACTGTGATGATAATGATGTAACTCAATGGTGCGATTCCAGCCATCATCACGCAATAAGCTGTATTCTTCCGGCTCGGTATATATGCGGTCAGTGTGCTTATTAAATTTCAGCGGCTCTGAAATATAGGCTTCTCTGTCAGCCACTTTATCAATGTAATGTCCACCAAGACCATAAACGGTGGCTTTCTGGATATCACTGATATTGAAATAGCTGTGTAATGCAGCGGTAGCCTCGAAGTCACCATAACTTTCTAACTCAAGCTCGCAGGTTTCCCCGAGCTTCATACGTAAAATCAGCGTGAACTCATGAGGCCATAATTTGCGGGTGTATTCGTTGTCCGTCAGGGTAAAGGTGAGGATCACACCACAATCATGCTCATTATGAGCCGTAAATTGCCAAGGTAAAATACGGGCGAATCCGTGACTAGGGCTGTTTACAGGACCAAACCATGGCCAGCAAATAGGAATACCACCACGAATGGCAACCCCTTCTTTAAATGCACTTTCGGGACTTAGCCAAAGACAGGGTTTTTGACCTGCGGGTTGCCAGTCAATTAAGTGGGCACCTTGCAAGCTCACGGCACCACGCACTTTTGGATGCGAAATGACGATCAGTGGTAAATCCCCAAGTTGACGTTGGGTAATGTAAGGGGAAATTTGTTTGATAACAGGTAAAGCAAAAATTTTATCATGCATTGTCTTGCGCCTGTGGTTGTTGGTCCATCATCACGACCTAAATCAGCGACTATAAATAGAGCAGCGCCTATAAATAGGGCAGTAACTAGAAATAACAATATAACAAACTCACGATACTGCAAGCGGCATTGAATGAAGCGGGGGACGCAGCTTGGAGTATATTGAGCTGGGCTTTAATTTTGAATGTATGAAAGATACAAAAGAGCCGCCAAAAGGCGGCTCAGTCACACTGATTACTTAACAACGCTTATTTAGAGATGTGAGCGATCAGGTCTAGAACTTTGTTAGAGTAGCCAGTTTCGTTGTCATACCAAGAAACCAGTTTCACAAAGTTATCGTTCAGAGCGATACCTGCTTTAGCATCAAATACTGAAGTCAGTTTTTCGCCGTTGAAATCGGTAGATACAACGTCGTCTTCAGTGTAACCCAGAACGCCTTTCAGTTCGCCTTCTGCAGCTTCTTTAATAGCGTCGCAGATTTGTGCGTAAGTTGCTGGTTTCGCCAGACGTGCAGTCAGGTCAACAACAGAAACGTTAGGAGTTGGAACACGGAAAGACATACCAGTCAGTTTACCGTTCAGCTCAGGAATAACTTTACCTACAGCTTTAGCAGCACCAGTTGAAGATGGGATGATGTTCTGAGAAGCACCACGACCACCACGCCAGTCTTTGTGAGATGGACCATCAACAGTTTTTTGAGTTGCTGTGGTTGCGTGAACAGTGGTCATCAGACCTTCAACGATACCAAATTTGTCGTTGATAACTTTAGCCAGTGGAGCTAAGCAGTTAGTTGTGCAAGATGCGTTAGAAACGATTTCTTGGCCTGCGTAAGCTTTGTGGTTAACGCCCATAACGAACATTGGAGTGTCATCTTTAGAAGGACCAGTTAACACAACTTTCTTCGCGCCTGCTTGGATGTGTTTACGAGCAGTCTCGTCAGTCAGGAAGATACCTGTTGCTTCAGCAACAACATCAACACCGACTTCGTTCCATTTCAGGTTCGCAGGATCTTTCTCTGCTGTAACACGGATTTTTTTACCGTTAACAACTAAGTGACCATCTTTAACTTCAACAGTACCGTTGAAACGACCGTGAGTTGAGTCGTATTTCAACATGTATGCCATGTACTCTGCATCGAGTAGGTCGTTGATAGCAACGATTTCGATGTCAGAACGCTCTTGTGCAGCACGGAAAACGATACGGCCGATACGACCAAAACCATTAATACCTACTTTGATAGTCATAGTATTTCCACCAGCTATTTTATTTCGTGAATTAAGATGTACTTAAAGTTACCAAAACCTTGCCAGCCGTCAAGCGGAATCGTGTCAATTATTGAAAAAAATCAATTCTGATACCACTATCTGCATATTTGTCAGTCACTTCAGCAGCAAATACAGCCGCACGTATTATCGGGATTGTTCAGCATAATGAAACCATCCATCAGTGATATATGTGAGGCTCATCACAAATCAAACCGTAAAGTTCTAACCTTAATAGTCTAGAATAGTTTTCCACTGAGCGTTGTTAAGTTTTTGTTGCTTGAAATGGATGCAAAATCGCTTTAATGCGCATCTTTTTGAAAAAAAGTAGGTAATCAATGTCGAATAAAGATAAGCAAGCTATTGATTTATCAAAGCTTAACCAAGTCCAGCTGCATGTTACACAACACGCTGGCACAGAGCCCCCGTTTAGCGGCCAATTATTGCATAACCGTAAAGATGGCGTGTATGAATGCCTCTGTTGTGGAACCCCTTTATTCCTTTCTGAGACCAAATTTGATGCAGGCTGCGGATGGCCGAGTTTCTTTCAACCGATTGATGAAAGTTTGATAAAATTTATCGAAGATTTTTCTCACGGTATGCATCGAATAGAAGTGCGTTGTGGTAATTGCAATGCGCATCTTGGGCATGTATTTCCTGATGGCCCACAACCAACAGGACAGCGTTACTGCATAAATTCAGCATCGCTAAGTTTTACGGATGACCAAACGGGTGAAAAGACCCTAGGATAACGTGCTGAAGCTTGCTGAAGTGTCAAAATACATTTGGCAATAACGATTCAGCTAGTTATTCAAAATACACTATAGATATAACACCGCAAGAATAATTATCGAGATTGCCACTAGATTGATGTGATGAGGCGTAACGTGAGCGTAGAAATGGATGCACAACAAATAGATCAATTACTGTCTGTCATGACCCCTGAAATTTACCAGCGTTTAGTGACTGCAGTGGAGTTAGGTAAATGGCCAGATGGTGTGGCATTAACGCCAGAGCAGAAAGAAAATACTTTGCAGATGGTGATGCTATGGCAGTCACGCCATAACCATGATGCGGAACACATGACGGTCGGTACTGACGGTCAAATTACCATGAAGAGCAAGCAAGAGTTAAAAGCGCTTTTCCAAGGGGATAGACTTGCGACATTGAAACCGCAGGATAACGACTAAGTCAGTATATCGCCCCGTCAGCTAACGGGGCGAATTTCAAACCTATATCATGGCTAGTTACTACAGCATTCTAGCGGGATGATGTGATTAGACTAGCCCCCGCACTCTGCATTTCCGCTAAAGCCTTCTGGCTATCTTCAGGGGCTAAATTAACGCCACGGCACCCATCCGTTAGCACATCAACACGATAGCCCAGCCTCAGTGCGTCCAGTACAGTAAACTTCACACAATAGTCCGTCGCAATGCCCATAATCATTAAATGGCTGATTTGTTGTTGCTGAAGCCATGTATGCAGCTCTGTTTGACTGACTCTGTCATTATCAAAAAAGGCACTGTAGCTATCGACTTGCGGATTTTCACCTTTAGTAAATACCTTTTGAATAGCTTGGTGATTAAGCTCTGGATAAAAATCAGCGCCATGGGAGCCTTGCACGCAGTGAACTGGCCACCAAACCTGTGGCAATCCATTAAGTTCACCAAGGGCACCAATAGGCTGGCCAGAGTTCACGGCAAAACTGAGATGGTTTTCTGGATGCCAATCTTGGCTGGCGATCACCGTGATACCCTGTTTTTGGCATTGCTCAATAACTTGGTTAGCGGTTTCAATAACCTGTTCGCTTTGTTTTACAGCGAGAGCACCACCAGTACAAAAATCATTTTGTAAGTCTACTAACAGTAATGCTGATTTCATCTTTCTTCTCAGTAGGTTATAGCTTATTCATCAGCGTAGCTTAATTCACCACGCAGGTTATTTTGCATTAATTCTCGAATAAGCTCAGAGGTATAATCTTGGCTTAGTAAGTAATGTAATTTACTCAATGCGGCTTCAAAAGTCATATCAAAACCACTGATCACTCCAGATTCTGCTAATGCATGTCCTGTGGCGTAACCTTCCATATTTACACGCCCAGAAATACATTGGGTGAGGTTGACGACAATAATGCCGCGAGAAGTTGCTTCACGAAGGATGCGTAAAAGCTCGGGTTGCTGAGGAGCATTACCGACACCGTAAGAGCGCAAGATTAGCGCTTTAACCGGTTGTTGAAGAATATTTCTTACGATTTCAATGGATAATCCAGGGTAGAGCGTGACAACTCCAATAGGTTGCGGGGTAATGCGATGAGTTTTTAATTCCCCAATGCCAATCGGTGCAGGGCAGGCATTGAATGTACGGATATGAATACCGGCTTCCATCAGTGGAGAGCAGTTTGGCGAAGTGAACGCTTCGAAACCATCAGCATGCGCTTTTACTGTGCGGTTACCGCGATACAGTTTGTTATTGAAGAATAATCCCACTTCGTTGATCGGGTAGTTTGCCGCTAAATAAAGCGCATTAAGCAGGTTGGTTTGCCCGTCGGAACGTAGGGCTTCCAGTGGGATTTGTGACCCTGTCACAATAATGGGCTTCTTCAAGTTTTCAAACATAAAGGAGAGCGCAGAAGCGGTAAATGCCATGGTATCAGTGCCATGTAGGATCACAAAACCATCATATTTATCGTAATTTTCACTGATGTCATCGGCGATATTTTGCCAATCTTCCGGTGTAATGTCCGAAGAGTCGATTAATGGCTGGTGTTCACGAATCGTAAATGTTGGCATTTCAGGGCGATGAAACTCAGGCATTTGGGCTAATTGTGCCTGTAGGTGACCAGAAACAGGAATATAGCCTTGAGGAGAATGGCGCATGCCGATGGTGCCACCCGTATAAACGACATAAATCGATTTCTTCTGCATTTTGTTACCTAACGATGACAGACGAAGTTCTGTATGAATAAGAAATTCTGTGTGTGAATAATTTGGATTATAAGGATTTTGGCTTATTTGCTGGAGATAATCTATGGATAAAACAAGATATTGCAGATTGTTGTGATGGAAACTTCAGTTTACGCCAGCGTCATTCACCGCGAATGGCAGCCCCTCTAAGATTAACTTGAGAGGGGAGCCATGGGTGGAAATGAATAATTAGTTAATTTCAGCGCAGTTTAAGCAAAATGCGTAACGGTTTTGCGGGTCGTTCATTTTTAAGAAAAACTGAGCTTGGCGGCGAATATCAGTAGCGACCGCTGGTGGTAGGAATGTTTGCAATGCATCAGGCATCATGACTTGAACGTTGCTTGTCAGTTCAAGGATCAACTGATCCATAAAGGAAAGTTCAGGTTGCATCCAATCCAGCTCGACAGATTTTACTTTCGCTAATTCAGCGGCTTTTGCAACGGCATCATCGAAATCACCGAGTTCATCAACTAGACCAATCTTCAGCGCATCCTTACCAATCCAAACGCGACCTTGGGCAATTTTATCGATTTCTTCTGGCGTTTTATGGCGAGATTGAGCGACTAAGCCAATAAAGGTTTGGTAGCCATTTTCGATGGTGATTTGCATCATATCGGAAAATTGAGGACTGATCCCCTTAGTGACAGAAACGCCCGCTAATGGTGAAGTCGAAACACCGTCAGTATAAACGCCAATGGATTCTAATGAGTTTTCAAAGGTATTGATCACACCGAAGATACCGATAGAACCTGTTAAGGTGCTTGGGCTTGCAATGATGTAGTCAGCTGGTGTTGAGATCCAGTAACCGCCTGATGCGGCCATACCACCCATTGATACGACGACAGGTTTCTTCGCTGCGCGGGCTGCGGCTAATTCACTGCGGATCAAGTCAGAAGCGCTGACACTTCCACCAGGGCTATTAACACGTAATACGATGGCTTTAATATTTTCATTTAAACGGGCATCACGGATTTGAGCTGCTAGGGTTTCGCCACCAGCAATACCGGGAGTTTGCGGACCATCCATGATGGCACCTTGTACTACGATGACTGCAATATTGCCGTCGCTGTTGCTGGTATCGGCAATTTTAGTGGAGTAATCATAGATGCTAATGCCATTGAATGTTTTATCTTCTTTATTCCAACCAAACTGATTAGAGAACACATTTTCGGCTTGTTCGCGGGTGTAGATCTTATCCACTAATTTTTGCTGTAAAGCATATTGCGCAGTATCACCTTTGGCTGCGCGAAGTTGTGCAATGAGTTTATCCGCTCCCGGGAAGATTTGCTCTGCTTTAGATTGGCGATTTTCTGCGATAGAGCCTAAATAGTTATCCCACAAGGTATTTAACCAAAGCAGGTTAGCTTCACGGGCTTCAGGTGACATATTATCACGCATCATCGGTTCAACCGCAGATTTGTAGGTACCAACGCGGAAAATATGGGTGCTTACCTTGAGTTTTTCTAATAAGGATTTGTAATACAGGGTATCCGTTGAGAAACCGTAAATACCCACGGCGCCATGCGGTGCAAGATAAATTTCATCTGCAAAGCTCGCTAAATAATATTGAGCTTGTGTATAGCTATCGCCCATGGCATAGACTGATTTCCCAGAGGCTTTAAACTCTTCAATCGCTTTACCGATGTATGCCATGGAGGGTTGATCTGCGCCCACCAGATTATCTAAACGTAGTATTAGACCTGTAATGCGGTCATCGTCAGCGGCGGTACGAATGGTATCGACGATATCGAATAGCGAGTTTTCCTGCATTAAGTTATTGGAGGTACCTAGTAATTCGCGACTCATACGTCCGAAAGGATCTGGGGAAGAGACTTGGTCAACAACAATCCCTTGTAGATCAACAACCAGTGCACCAAAATAGTTTTTTTCTGGCTCGCTGTCGGATTGCAAGAGAGAATAACCGCCAATCACTAAAAATAACAACACGAAGAAAATTGCGTTGAAAACAAATTGTCGAATGAAATTAATGACTCGCCAGCTAAACTTAAAAACAGTGGCGAAAATATCCCAGAGTTGTCGCATTTTTTCTCCAGTGTGAGGATATCAATCAAGATGGCGGCATAAGATGACGCGCGAATGATTTAGAATATCATCTATTTGACAGATGATTAATAGATAGATTAATCAATAGATTTAATCCTATACAGTATCAAACGATGACAGATACCAAATAATGTAATACAGGATTATTCATAACAAAACCATTGTGGGCGTTGTACAATAGCCCGATGGTATTTCTATTTTGCTGAGCACTACATCAGCTTACTCTTAATCGGAGATCAATATGGATGCATTAACCCTTTTGTTGAACCGTCGTTCAGCTTCACGCTTAACCACTCCAGCGCCACAAGGCGAACAACTCGATAATATTCTTACCGCAGGAATGAGAGCGCCAGACCACGGAGCATTAAAGCCATGGCACTTTGTTGTCATGCAAGGAGAAGGTATCGCTCGCTTCAGCCAACTGCTTGAAAAAGCAGCGGTAGAAGGCAAGTTAGGCGCGGAAGTTGAAGAAAAAGCGCGTAATGCACCATTTCGTGCGCCACTCATCATTACTGTGATTGCGAAAGTGAAAGATCATCCTAAAGTGCCACAGTGGGAACAAATTGTTGCTGCAAGCTGCACCGTACAAGCTATGCAAATGGCCGCTTTAGCACAAGGTTTTGGCGGTATTTGGCGTTCAGGTTCATGGACGGAAGACGCTATTGTACGTGAAGGTTTAGGTTGTGAAGAAAATGACCATATCGTCGGTTTCCTTTATTTAGGTACACCAGAATTAAAAGCGCCTGCAAAAGCTCAACAACCTGATATGACAGGTTTTGTGTCCTATTTCTAAATAGAAAGAGCATTTCTAAAGAGACAGATAATGACAGAAAAAATTAGATTGACCCAATATAGCCATGGTGCTGGCTGCGGATGCAAAATCGCACCAAAAGTATTAGAGCAAATTTTACATACTGAACAAGCTAAATTTCATGATCCTCATTTATTAGTGGGAAATGAAACCAAAGATGATGCCGCAGTTTATGATTTAGGCAATGGTATCGGCATTATCAGTACCACTGACTTCTTTATGCCTATCGTGGATAACCCATTTGAATTCGGGCGTATTGCTGCAACGAACGCCATCAGCGATATTTTTGCGATGGGCGGTAAGCCGATTATGGCAATTGCGATCCTAGGCTGGCCGATTGCAAAATTACCACCAGAAGTGGCTCGCGAAGTGATTGAAGGTGGGCGTGCTGCTTGTGCGGATGCCGGAATTTCACTGGCAGGCGGCCACTCCATTGATTCACCAGAGCCTATCTTTGGTTTAGCGGTGACAGGGGTCGTAAACACAGATTACGTGAAGAAAAACAGTGCAGCGAGCGCAGATTGCGAACTGTTCCTAACCAAACCGCTGGGTATTGGTGTGCTGACCACGGCTGAGAAAAAAGGCGTGTTAGCAGCAGAACATGCGCACCTTGCTGCTGAAACTATGTGCCAAATGAATAAGTTCGGCGCGGTTGTCGCTCCTCTAGAAGGTGTAACGGCAATGACGGACGTAACGGGCTTTGGTCTCCTGGGACATTTAAGTGAGATCTGCGAAGGTTCTGGTGTTCGTGCTCAGATTGCCTTTAGTAAAGTACCAAAACTTGCTGGTGTGGAAAAATATATTGAAGCAGGCTGCGTACCGGGTGGAACTCAACGCAACTTTGATAGCTACGGTCACTTAATTGGACCAATGAGCGACCTACAACGCAAATTGTTGTGTGATCCACAAACGTCAGGCGGGCTTCTAATCGCGATTAAACCATCGGAAGTGGCTAAAATTAAAGAGATTGCACAGCAGCAAGGTGTTTTGTTACAGTCTGTCGGTACCTTATTACCTGCACAAAGCGGTGTGCCTTTAATTGAAGTGATCGATTAATCTATGCGTTTGTTTATTGCGGAAAAGCCTAGTCTTGCACGGGCCATTGCGGATGTACTGCCAAAACCTCACCGTAAAGGGGATGGTTTTATTCAATGTGGCGATGACCAGATGGTCACGTGGTGCATTGGGCATCTTTTAGAACAGGCTGAACCGGATGCTTATGATCCGCGTTATGCCCGTTGGAACTTGCAAGATTTACCAATCATTCCTGAGAAATGGCAATTGAAGCCCCGTTCCGCAGTAACCAAACAATTAAACACTATCGACACGCTCCTTAAACAAGCCAGCGTCGTTGTCCACGCAGGAGACCCCGATAGAGAGGGGCAACTTCTGGTGGATGAGGTGCTGGATTACTTCAAGCTTGATCCCGAAAAACGTAAAAGCGTGAAGCGCTGTTTAATTAACGACTTGAACCCTCAAGCTGTTGAGCGAGCGATTGATCGTTTACGTGAAAACCGTGAATTTATTCCGTTATGTGTTTCTGCATTAGCCCGCGCTCGTGCAGATTGGCTATATGGAATCAACATGACCCGCGCCTATACCTTATTAGGGCAGCGGGGCGGTTACCAAGGGGTTCTCTCTGTTGGGCGCGTACAAACTCCCGTATTGGGGTTGGTAGTTAGGCGCGACGAAGAGATAGAACACTTTGTACCAAAAGACTTTTTTGAAGTTAAAGCGCATATTGTCACACCAAAGGATGAGCGCTTTGTGGCAATTTGGCAGCCAAGTGAATCTTGCATTGATTTTCAAGATGAAGAAGGGCGTTTAATTCATCGTCCATTGGCGGAACATGTACTTTCTCGCATCGAAGGCAAACCGGCGATTGTCACGCAATACCAAGATAAGCAGGAAACTGAGATTGCACCACTGCCATTCTCGTTATCCGCTTTGCAGATTGAAGCCGCCAAAAAATATGGTTTAAGTGCCCAAGAAGTGCTGGATATTTGCCAGAAACTGTATGAAACCCATAAGCTTATCACTTATCCGCGTTCGGATAGCCGGTATTTGCCGGACGAGCATTTTGCCGGGCGTCATGCGGTATTAAATGCGATTGCAGTACACCAACCCGCATTAACTGAATTTGAATTACCCGAACTGGATAAGAAAAATCGGTGTTGGGATGATAAAAAAGTGGATGCTCACCATGCCATCATTCCGACCGCTAAAACAGCCTCCGTGCGTTTAACTGAAAATGAAAGCAATGTTTACCAGTTGATTGCTCGTCAGTACATTATTCAATTTATGGCGGATGCGGTTTACCGCAAATGCACTATCGATTTAGACATTGAAAACGGCAAGTTTAATGCCAAAGCGCGTTTTCTTGCGGAAGCAGGATGGCGAGTCGTGTTAGGCGGGAAAGAGCGTGACGCGGAAAACGACGGCATGCCATTGCCTATCGTGAAAAAAGGCGATGAGCTTTTATGTGAAAAAGGGGAAGTGGTCGAACGGCAAACTCAGCCACCTCGCCCATTCACCGATGCAACGCTGCTGTCTGCGATGACGGGGATCGCCCGTTTTGTGCAGGATAAAGCATTAAAAAAAGTATTGCGTGAAACGGATGGTTTAGGGACTGAAGCGACGCGAGCGGGGATTATTGATTTACTGTTTAAGCGTCAATTTCTGTTTAAAAAAGGGCGCTATATTCACGCCTCCCCCGCTGGGCGAGCGCTGATCCACGTTTTACCCGATATGGCGACCTTGCCCGATATGACGGCTCACTGGGAGTCAAGGTTAACGCAGATCAGCGAAAAACAGACGCGTTACGATGATTTTATGCAGCCGTTGAGCCAGACGTTAATCAACTTAATTCAGCAAGCTCGTCAATACACAAACTTGCGCGCATTTCGTGAATTGCCACCTGTTGCCAATAATAAAGGGGCAAAGAAGGGCACGAAAAAAGCGAGTGCGAGTAAAGGGAAAAAATCATCACCGTCAGAATAGGTGCAGTGGATTTCTAAACTTGAGCGCGCTAAGCAGTAATTTGGGTAGGAAGGATATCTAGGGGAAAGCATAGGGCATATGATTATGCCCTATAAAGAGAGACTCAGGATTACTTCGTCAGGTCGAACTCAGCCCAAACAGGTGCGTGGTCAGACGGTTTTTCCATACCACGGATGTCGTAATCAATACCCGTTGCGCTACAACGGCTGGCGAGTTTCTTAGAGGCCAGCAGAAGGTCAATGCGCAGACCGCGATTATCGTCAAAGCCTTTGGAGCGGTAATCGAACCATGAATAGCAATCGGTGGTATCTGGATGCTGCTCACGGTAAGTATCAACAAGCCCCCAGCTCAGTAGTTTATCTAGCCATTCACGTTCTTCAGGTAAGAATGAGCATTTTCCGGTTTTCAACCAACGCTTACGGTTAACTTCACCAATACCGATGTCTAAATCGGTATGGCTGATGTTCATGTCACCCATAATCAGCAATTGGGAATCCGTGGTTTGCGTTGATGTTACGTAATCTTGCAGATCACGATAGAATTTTTCTTTTGCTGGGAATTTGGTTGGGTGGTCACGGCTTTCTCCTTGAGGGAAGTAACCATTGACGACTGTCAGAATCCCTTCGCTGGTTTGAATATCAGCCATGATGATGCGGCGCTGAGCTTCATCATCATCAGTTGGAAAGCCTTTTCTAACGGCTAGTGGTTCATTTTTCAGGAGTAATGCTACGCCATAGTGGGCTTTTTGACCGTGAAAATAAACATGGTAGCCTAATTTACTGACTTCCTCATAAGGGAACATATCATCGTGGACTTTTGTTTCTTGTAGCCCAATGACTTCAGGTTGGTGCTTCTCAATAATCACTTCCAGTTGATGAGGACGTGCTCTTAGGCCATTAATGTTGAACGAAATAAATTTCATGGTTACTTATCACCCATTGCTTTGAATATGACTGAGGGGATTCTATCAGATGCTAACAATAGTGTAACTATTAAATATTTTTTGTTTATATAATTGCGGATAATTTATTAGGGAACTTTAATTTTTAATAATAATATATCTATAGCTGTTAATTAAAAAATGTTTGTTAGTTTTATAATCAACTACTGAAAAGTTCATTTAAAGTCAGTTGGTTATTTATATTTTAATGTGATTTAATGGTGGGGCAATAAAAAATAATCAAATGAAACAATATAATATATTGCTTTGCTATGTTGGAAATTATAAAAATACTTTTATGAAATATTGTTAATCATCAAATCAAAAAATTTATTTAAATTTTTATTTGATGCGGAAGATTATGGGTTAATCAACATGCTGTTATTTAAAATAATCATGTTGGTTTACATTTCAATAAATAGAATGGGGTCATAGATATGTTCTTTTCAAGAAAATTAGAGGCGTTTATGGCAGTTGTTGAGAATGGCTCGCTAAGCAAGGCTGCAAGGGTGATGAATCGCACGACACCCCCCATCGCAAAATCCATAAAAGACTTTGAAACGAGTTTGGGTAAACGGCTTTTTAAACGAGAAAAATTTGGAATGACATTAACTAAGGATGGCCAAGAACTTTATAACGATCTTAGAGATCTCTACTTGCAGGAGAAAGAAATAACGAAAAAACATTTTTCTGGTTATATTGTCAATGAAGCTAATATTTATTATGACTGGGGGAAAGAAAATCATCTAATTAATTTATATCAAGCAGCACATAAGAATAATGTACAGGTTAATATATTAAGATTTAACTATGATGAGGTAGATGAAATTGTCGATTATGATGGAAATACTTTAATTTTAAGTTCTGAATTAGTCATCAGTGAAAGGTTTTCATTACAAAAAAAAATAGAGAATGCGCCTTTAGGTATTTATTGCAGAAAAGAGTTATACGAGAAATTTAATCATGATGTTGTCGTCTTACTACAACAAAGTACTTGGCTATGCGATCCCTCATTTTATAAAAGCTCACTGATGAGTGACTTGCTGGCTAAAGTTGAAACCGCAGAGAATAAATCCAGCATACGACAGATGGATAATATTGGGTGTTGTCAGAGTTTCATTCAAGACGGTGATTTTATCGGGATTATTGACTATTATCCTGAGGATGAGCTGATCGATAGATCGCTGATCTATGTTTCATTAAATGGACTTTTGGATAAAAGTAACTGTTACATTTATAAATCAAAATCACATTCAAGTGTATTAAATCGATTTATTGGGGTAGTTGACAAACTTGGAAAAGACGTTGCTTAGATGGTGGTGGGAGAAGGATTCGAACCTTCGAAGTCTGTGACGGCAGATTTACAGTCTGCTCCCTTTGGCCGCTTGGGTATCCCACCAGATTTTGAATTGCTGTAATCGTTCACAGCGGGCGGCATCATATCAAATGACGCGCCCCTGTAAAGTATTAATTGAAAAAAAATGTCTGAATGCTGATTTTTTAATCTCAATGCGTGATAAATCAACAAATTACTACAATTAATAACCGATACGCTCTGTTATAAAATAATGGTTCGATTGCCATAAACAAAGACGCGCTGTGCCAATACCCAATATAAAGCATGGCTCAGTACGTTCTTTTCAACGTCGCGGCCTGCACGCATCATATCATCCGCAGTAAATGTATGGTCCACATTGATAACGTTTTGCGTGATGATTGGACCTTCATCCAAATTATCATTCACAAAGTGAGCGGTTGCTCCAATGATCTTAACGCCACGCTCATAAGCTTGGTGATAAGGACGTGCGCCTATGAATGCCGGTAAGAATGAGTGGTGAATATTAATAATTTGATTAGGGTAGTGCTGAACAAAAGCAGGGGTCAACACCCGCATATATTTAGCAAGGACAACATAGTCAGGCTGATATTGATCAATCTGAGCCGTGAGTTTCTCATCGTGCTGTTCGCGCGTTAAACCTTCATGGCTAATATGATGGAATGGAATACCAAACTGCTCTACAAGGTTTTTCAAGGTGTCGTGGTTGCCGATAACGGCAGCAATATCGACATCTAATCCATCGTAAGCGCTCTTCATCAGAAGATCACCAAGGCAGTGCGCCTCTTTTGTGACCATAATAACAATGCGGCGACGTCCTGCAGAGTTTAATTCACGCTTAGAGCCTTCTGGTAATGCATCATCTAAATCTGCCAGTAAGGTTTCATCGTTAAAAATCCCTTCCAGTTCCGTTCTCATGAAGAAACGACCAGTACGGTGATCAACAAACTCATTATTTTGGATAATGTTCAGCTGGTGTTTGTAGCAAATATTGGTGATTTTAGCGATCAATCCTTTTGCATCAGGACAAATGGTTCTGAGAATTTTTTTCTGTACATTTTTGTGTTGCATGGAACTGTCTAATCCTTAACTGACTAAAGCCTAATAATTTAGGCTAATCGTAATTTATGCAATGAATATACGAATTGATAAACAGAGAATTAATAACTATCGCAGCACTTCTTAAATTTTTTTCCTGAGCCGCATGGGCAATCATCGTTGCGCCCAACTTTTGGTGTTATTCCGTCAATGTAATACCACTGTGCATCAATGCGAAGAAAACGGGAACGTTCGTGAATAAGCTGTTTATGATCAGCTTTTTCATCAATAAAGCAAGCCGAAAATTCGACATAAGCTTCGTCAGGATTTTTAGCATGAGAAGAACTAATGACTCGCAGTCCCAGCCATTCAGTTTGTTCAAAACTATCTAAGATAGCTTCTCGCCACTCTTGTGCTTGGCAATCTGGGTGCCATGTTTTGATGAGGTAATCTACATTGTGATGGACATACGCGCTATATCGTGAGCGCATTAATTGCTCTGGCGTTTCAGCAATAACCAGCCCAAGCAACAGCGGAGAGCAGCATTGGTCAAACGGCAAAGGATGACCGCAACTACAATTATTTTTTAAAGATTGGCTCATTCTTTTCTCGATAAAATAACTATACTTAAAAAATATAGTCGTTAATGATTTTATAATATGACTATTGGCGTCAGAATATATTACTTATGAAACCAGGGTTGTCGTGGTAGGTATGATATGAAAAATAGAAAAATACTCATAGTTGAAGATGAAAAAATTTTTTGTACTATTCTTCGTGAATACCTCGAAAGTTTAGAAACAGAAGTCTACATCGCTGACAACGGCGCGCTTGCACTTGAGCTGATCACGCAACAAAAGGTGATTCCCGATGTCATTCTTTGTGATCTCAACATGCCCATCATGAATGGTGAATCATTTATGGCGGAGCTGGTGGAGCGTAATATTAATGTACCTGTGATTGTTATTTCAGCAACTACGGACTTCACGCAATTAGATAGAATGTTTCGTCTTGGTGCGAAAGATGCTTTGTTAAAGCCAATAAAAAATCTTGATGAAGTGAAAGTGACGATTCATGCGGCACTGTATCCAGAGCAATATGACTCTGAAACACTCATTGAAAATGAAATCCAGAATATTTCGAACATTTTGAATAATGACAAGTTGGATATGTTAGCCATCTTGAAACAATTACAGCCTCCAGTCGCGCAGGTTATAAATGGCTATAAGATAAACTATAGACAATTAAATGAAGCGAATCGTTTTGGGTTGCTGTTGGATATCGCGGCAATATCTGAGGAGCAAATCGGATTTTATTGCATTGATATAGAACGCTCTCCACAAGAAGGGGTGATGGCGGCGTTTTTAATTCGTGTTGTGTTTAATGACCTCTTAAAAAGTGCGGTGAACAACCGAGATAAAAAATTACCTCAAATTGATAACATTATTAATCAAATAAATCACTTACTGGAAGATTCTGGCTTTTCAGGTCAGTTTCCATTGTTACTTGGTTACTTTAATACCAAATCTAAAAATGTGATTTTGGCGAGTGCAGGACTGGAAGCCAATATTACGACGGAGCAGCATCATTACCATCTCGCGCGAAATGTCCCGCTAGGTACGCTAAAAACATACCATTCAAATCGATTAGACTTTCAAGGTGAGAGTTGGAAGTGTCTTATTCATAATTCGAATCAAAAAATCAAGTTAATGTTTAATCTCTATGCTCAGAAATAATGCACTTATTTAATGGATCTAGGTTCTATTTATCCTAAACGAACCCATCTCTATTTATTCAATAATGAATCCTGATATACTGGCGCGCACTAAAAACGCGCCAGTATAGTTTATTGAAAATATAAACGGTGCTTATTAAATTTTTGGAGTTCTCGAGATGATCAAACGCAAGGTGCGTAAAGCGGTAATCCCTGTAGCAGGTTTAGGAACACGTATGCTTCCAGCGACGAAAGCCATTCCTAAAGAGATGCTACCAGTTGTTGATAAGCCTTTAATCCAATATGTGGTTAATGAGTGTATTGCTGCAGGAATTAATGAAATTGTGCTAGTGACACATTCATCTAAAAATTCTATTGAAAACCACTTTGATACCAGCTTTGAACTTGAAGCCATCTTAGAAGCGCGAGTTAAGCGCCAATTATTGGATGAAGTGAAATCCATTTGCCCAAGTCATGTGACTATCATGCAAACACGCCAAGGCATTGCTAAAGGTTTAGGTCATGCTATTTTATGTGCGAAACCATTGGTGGGTGATGAGCCTTTTGCCGTAATCCTTCCGGATGTTATTTTAGATCGCTATAGCACCGATTTAACGAAATTTAACCTCAAAGAGATGTTAGAACACTACGAAACTACTGGGGCTAGCCAAATTTTAGTCGAGCCAGTACCAGAAGACGATGTTTCTAACTACGGAATTGTGGATTGCAACGGTGTGACTTTACATCCGGGCGATAGTAAACCGATTTCCCGTATGGTTGAGAAACCGAAGCGTGATGAAGCTCCATCCAATTTATCTATTGTAGGGCGCTATGTATTATCCGAAAAGATTTGGGATGCATTAGCGAAAACAGCACCGGGTGCTGGCGATGAAATCCAATTAACGGATGCTATCGCATTAATGATGGAAAATAAGGAACCTGTTGAAGCATACCACTTATGTGGTAAAAGTCATGACTGCGGAAATAAATTAGGTTACATGAAAGCCTTTGTAGAATATGGTATGCAACACGATACACTAGGAAATGATTTTTCCGCGTGGATTAAAGAGTTAGCCGCTAATTTAGATTCATCATCGAAATCTAATTAAAATACGAATCTTTGTTGTACAGATAAAAGCTAGCCTTTATGGTTAGCTTTTTTTATGGGCATTTTATAGAAATATGTAAAAAGGAGTACTCAGATTTTAAGTGTCATTAAATGTCAGTTATATAATATAAATCGATATAACCCGTGTGGCGTGTAAATTAATTAGTGTAGTGGGCTAGGAGGAGATTAAAGAATATCACTTGATTAGATTACGTAACTTTACTTTAACGTATATTTTGTATCACTCTTTTTGATTAGAAATAGATGAGGGGGATTGAAACAGAGGAGATGATAAATGGATAATAACAAGGCTACTATAAATAAAAACACCCTTATAAAAAGGGTGTTTAGAATTTGGAAGGTTATCAATATTAGATTAAGAAATCGTCTAAAGATTTGCCTTGTTCTTCGATTGCAACTTTAATTACTGCTGGAGTACGACCTTGGCCTGTCCAAGTTTTAGTTTCGCCGTTCTCATCAACATATTTATATTTTGCTGGGCGAGCAGCACGTTTAGCGCGAGTGCTGGTGCTTTTACCAGAATCCATAGTTTGCAGAAGGTCATTTAAATCTACGCCTTGTTCTAAAATCATTTCGCGAACTTTTTCCAGTTTGCGATTACGTTCTTCAACTTCAGCGCGAGCTTGGCTTTCTTCTTCACGACGTTCGTCAACAACGACAGTTAATTTTTCCAGCATTTCTTCTAAAGATTCTAAAGTGACTTCTCGTGCTTGAGCACGAAGCGTACGGATGTTATTTAATGCTTTTAATGATTCGCTCATTTTCCTGGTCTCAATTTTATATGTTGGCATGTGTACAGTAATAATAGAGTGCTATTTTAAATTCTGCAATAGCTAAATTACTTCGGTAGTTTAAAAGTTATCTTTAACGAATGCAATTTTTTTACAAAAGAATTATAAAAATTTTCGTTGCTATAAATTGCTCTATTATCAATAACGGTACTAATGAAAAAAGGTAATTAGAAAATGTCACTAAAATTTATATTAATAGCCTAGTGATAACCATTACCTTTTGTTTGTCGATGTATCAATGGATGTCTTTAACGGAAATTTTCTTTTTTTGACAGAATAAACTTAGCAATATGTGCCAATATCTATACCAGATAAAGTTAATATCAGTTTGAGATTAATTGTCTACAACACAGATGATGTGTGATCTAAAGGAACTAATTTAACATAGTGATGGATGGAAATTCATACACTTACTTATCTACATAGGTTTAAGTTAATCTTAAAAAACCTTTATGCTAAAGTATTCGCGAATATTATTTTTTAGGGAACCGCCCAATGGCACAGCTATATTTCTATTATTCTGCGATGAATGCGGGTAAATCGACTTCATTATTACAATCTTCCTATAACTATCACGAACGTGGAATGCGTACGCTGATTTTTACCGCTGAGATCGATAACCGCTTCAGTCAAGGTAAGGTATCTTCGCGGATCGGTTTATCTGCGGATGCGTTATTATTTTCGCCTATAACGAATATGGCAAAAATTATCAAAAACGAGAATAATGCTCAAAAAGTACATTGCGTACTTATTGATGAATGCCAATTTCTGACAAAACAGCAAGTAGAGCAATTATGTGATGTCGTCGATAATTTAGACATTCCGGTACTCTGTTATGGTTTACGAACGGATTTTTCCGGAGAGTTGTTTGCAGGAAGCCAATATTTATTAGCATGGGCAGATAAACTCGTTGAGTTAAAAACCGTCTGCTACTGTGGACGTAAGGCAAATAAAGTTTTGCGGATTGGTGGTGATGGCATCCCAGTATATGAGGGGGATCAAGTGGATATCGGCGGGAATGAAAAGTATATTTCAGTTTGTCGAAAGCATTACTCAGACGCTATCAAGCAAGCTCAATTAATGAATAGCGGTGCAATTGAAAAAATACCGTTTAACTTCAAATAATCATTAATTAAGATTAATGAGTTATATAGTTTACAAATAGGAATATCAGATTATTAAGATATTTTTGTCAAATAAAGTAAATGAATTAATAAAATACTCAGCTCGCTAGTTCTTAAAAGGGATGCATAGCAGATAAAGTTTCAGCGTTCATAGAATAAAACCGGATTGAGTGAGATTTGATAAGCCTCATGTTTTTAACATGGGGCTTTCTTTTTATGGCAGTTTAATTTCACACTTTGGCACATATCATATAATCAAAAAATGCAAATTTACTCGAAACTGTAGGGCGCAATGAAATTTAGCATTTCAGCATTTAAAAACGGTCGTTGTAATGAAAACTTCAAACTATTATCAATGGCGAGTGTGATTGCAGGAAACCCCAACATCGTCAATAAAAACAAAAATAGAGAAAAGCGCACCAGTCAAATGGGGATTATTGACTTATTTACTCTTAACTGGCGGATAAATAATAATGTCAGAGAGACCACCAAAATCATTAATCATCTGCCAACTAGCTTGGGAAATATGACCTTGTAGACCAGTGATTTCAGTATCACTAAATGGCGTGAGGATCAGGCTTTTCCTACAGTTTTGCTGGTTATATTTGAGGTTTACCACCGTGAGATAATAGGGGGTAGGGTTATTAAACACCCATTGTTTTCCCTGTTTTTTTAGAGTCACTTGCTGAAATACCGCATTATTAGGCACTGCCAGTTGATGAGGGCGGTAAAAGACTTTAATCACGATATTCGTCACAAACGAGCGTTTGGCATCATTTTTCTGTTCATTAGGATGCTTTGGGGCGGGAATAGCCCGTGTATTTAAAAAGAATAGAGATTCTCTATCTACGGGTAATTCCCTTTCATTTTTTAATAATACATGAGCACTAAACTTACTATTTGCATCTAATCTGAACAGTGGTGGTGTCACAGCAAAATAAAGGGATTTGGCACCTTCAAGTTGTTCAGTTACAGAGGTCTGAATTAGATAGGGGTTCAAATCATCATTCACAATGGTAAATGTTGCATTGGATTTAGTGCTATTTAGGATTAATCGAGTTTGTTCCAAACGCAAGCCAGCACTGTAAGCGAAAAAGCTTACTATGAATAAAAGTATGTAGGTAACGCCAGCCAGTTTTTTCATATCAGCTTATTAATCCACAATAAAGGAAAAATCATTGTCGATTGGAAAGCATCAATTTGCGGATCGCATATTTTTCCAGATGGACACCTAAGATAAGTATAAAGTATTATGACGAAATAACGAGAAAGGCTCCAAAAGCGTTAGGAAAACCCTAAATCTTTTGAAGCCTTTTTTATGTATTAATGGCTAAGCCATCAACGAGTTAACTATTTTTTACTACTTTTCTTTTCAGCTTTTGGTGCTGCTGGCTCTGCACTTTTTTCAGTAAATTCACGACCGTAGTAAGAATCCAGTAACAGTTGTTTAATTTCAGATATCAGCGGATAACGTGGGTTAGCGCCAGTACATTGGTCATCAAATGCATCTTCAGACAGTTTATCTAAGTGAGCTAAGAAGTCCGCTTCGGCAACGCCGGCTTCACGGATAGACTTAGGAATGCCTAAATCCGCTTTCATCTCTTCTAACCAAGCCAGTAAGCGTTCAATCTTCGCACCAGTACGGTCGCCTGCTTTGGTTAATCCTAAGTGGTCTGCAATCTCAGCGTATTGGCGGCGTGCTTGAGGGCGGTCATATTGGCTGAATGCTGTTTGCTTAGTTGGATTATCATTTGCGTTGAAACGAATTACGTTACAAATCAATAGGGCGTTTGCTAAACCGTGTGGAATATGGAATTCCGATCCCAGTTTATGCGCCATTGAGTGACAAACCCCTAAGAAGGCGTTAGCAAAAGCAATACCGGCTAATGTTGCCGCATTATGAACGCGCTCTCTTGCTACTGGATTTTTTGCTCCTTCATGGTAGCTTGCTGGCAGATAATCTTTTAACAGGGTCAGTGCTTTGAGTGCTTGACCATCAGAGAACTCATTTGCCAGAACAGAAACATAAGATTCTAATGCGTGAGTCACTGCATCCAAACCACCAAACGCGGTTAAGGATTTAGGCATGTTCATCACGAGGTTAGCATCAACAATCGCCATATTTGGTGTTAATGCGTAGTCCGCTAATGGGTATTTTTGACCTGTTTTATCATCCGTCACAACAGCAAATGGCGTCACTTCTGAACCTGTACCTGAAGTGGTGGTGATAGCGACCAGTTTTGCTTTCACACCCATTTTTGGGAATTTGTGAATACGTTTACGGATATCCATAAAACGTAATGCTAATTCTTCAAAGTGTGTTTCTGGATGTTCGTACATCACCCACATGATTTTCGCAGCATCCATTGGGGAACCACCACCTAAAGCGATGATCACATCCGGTTGGAAGGCTTGCATTTGAGCAGCACCTTTACGCACAACGGATAATGTTGGGTCAGCTTCGACTTCAAAGAAAACATCGGTTTCAATATGGTGCTTTTTCAGAACATCGACAATTTCATCAACATAGCCATTATTAAATAAGTAGCTATCGGTCACGATAAAGACGCGTTTCGCACCATCAGTGGCTATCTCTTCTAAAGCGATTGGAAGACATCCACGGCGGAAATAGATTGAACTAGGAAGTTTATGCCACAACATATTTTCAGCTCTTTTTGCCACGGTTTTCTTATTGATTAAATGTTTTGGTCCCACGTTTTCAGAGATGGAGTTACCCCCCCAAGAACCACAACCCAAGGTTAAAGACGGCGCCAGTTTAAAGTTATACAGGTCACCGATACCGCCTTGAGACGCAGGGGTATTAATCAAAATACGCGCCGTTTTCATTTTTTCGCCAAAATAGCTGACACGGTCATGTTGGTTATCTTGGTCAGTATAGAGACAAGAGGTGTGACCGATACCGCCCATTTCCACTAACTGTTCAGCTTTCTCTACTGCATCTTCAAAGTTTTTAGCGCGATACATTGCTAAGAGTGGGGACAATTTTTCATGAGCGAATGGCTCTGACTCATCCACAAGTTTGACTTCACCAATTAAGATCTTAGTGGTTTCAGGAACGATAACGCCCGCCATTTCTGCAATTTTAAATGCAGGTTGACCCACGATAGCCGCGTTTAAGTTGCCATCTTTTAAAATGATATTTTGTACCGCTTTGAGCTCTTTACCTTGTAACAGGTAGCCGCCGTGGGTAGCGAAACGCTCACGAACTTGATCATAAACAGCATCAACCACCACTACAGATTGTTCAGATGCGCAAATTACGCCGTTATCAAATGTTTTTGACATTAAGATAGAGGCAACGGCACGTTTGATGTCTGCGGTTTCATCGATAACAACTGGCGTGTTACCCGCACCCACTCCAATCGCAGGTTTACCGGAACTGTAAGCCGCTTTCACCATGCCTGGACCACCTGTAGCTAAGATCAGGTTAATGTCAGGGTGGTGCATCAGCGCATTGGATAGCTCAACAGAAGGGGAGTCAATCCAGCCAATAATATCTTTTGGTGCGCCAGCTTCAATGGCCGCGTTCAATACAATCTCAGCAGCACGGTTAGTCGCAATTTTAGCGCGTGGGTGTGGAGAGAAAATAATAGCGTTACGGGTTTTTAAACTAATTAATGATTTAAAAATTGCGGTAGAGGTTGGGTTAGTGGTTGGAACGATACCGCAGATAATACCAATCGGCTCAGCAATGGTGATGGTACCAAAAGTTGGGTCTTCAGATAGAACACCACAGGTTTTCTCGTCTTTATATGCGTTGTAGATATACTCAGAAGCGAAGTGGTTTTTAATCACTTTATCTTCAACAATCCCCATGCCTGACTCTTCAACTGCGAGTTTTGCTAATGGAATTCGTGCATCAGCAGCAGCAAGAGCAGCGGCGCGGAAAATACGATCCACTTTCTCTTGAGAGAAGCTGGCGAATTCACGTTGAGCTTTTTTGGCACGAGCAACAAGTTCATTGAGTTCAGTAACGTTTGTTACGGACATATAGATTACTCCTGATAAAGTTAAAATTTTTAAGCCAATGAGCAAAGCATCTAAAAAAAGCTGTTGTGACTAGAACATCTAAAACGACCACCCAAAACAACAGTATAGATAAACTTAATAATAATGCTTTTCGCCCATGCTAATTGGCTTATAAATCTCAGATAAATAGCTCAAAAAGTAAAAATTAACTGATTGATTACCGCGTTTACCAGTTGAGACTAGATTAACAAAAAGGGAATTTAATAAAGTGATCTAAATCACAAAGTATGCAAGCTGACTCCATTCAGCATGCTGTTTTTATGGGATTCATTGATTTGCAAAAAAATGATTAATTTATCGCTAAAAAGAGGTGAATAAATCATTCTTTTTTGGTCATTAAGATAAGTTGCAATAAATAATTCTACTAAGATGCACAAAATTGTTCTTTAACTAAGGATTTTAGCGATTTCAGTGATAAAATTAGTTCAGGTAAGCGTTTCTTGTTTAAGAATTTTATGAGGGTATTAATGGGTGAGCGCAACATTACTTGATTTATCAGGCTATATTAAATTTTTTATTGGTCTATTTGCGTTGGTAAACCCGGTTGGTATCCTGCCTGTGTTTATTAGTATGACAAACTATCAAACCGTTGCGAGCCGCAATAGAACTAATACGATAGCCAACTCATCAGTCGCAATTATTCTTTGTACATCGTTGCTGGTGGGGGACTCGATATTACAGCTGTTTGGTATTTCAATTGACTCATTCCGCATCGCGGGGGGAATTCTGATTGTCACCATCGCGCTATCGATGATCAGCGGTAAAATTGGTGAGGACAAACAGAACAAACAAGAAAAAACAGAAACCGCAGTGCGCGATAGTATTGGAGTGGTACCGTTAGCGCTTCCGTTAATGGCGGGTCCCGGTGCAATCAGTTCGTGCATTGTCTGGTCATCGCGATGGACTGGCTGGCAGAACTTTATTGGTTTAGCGTTAACCAGTATTTTGTTCGCTTTTTGCTGTTGGCTGTTGTTCCGCTCTGCGTCTTTACTGGTTCGTTACTTAGGGCAAACGGGCATCAACGTTGTCACTCGTATCATGGGGCTACTACTCATGTCATTAGGTATCGAAATCGCTGTAACGGGTGTTAAAGCCATATTTCCAGGACTTTTATAGTGAGTGTTATTTAGCCGTCTTACGAGACGGCTATTCTCATCTGCCTTTCCCTTCATTCCATTATTCCTTTCGAATTCAATATATTCACTCAAATATTTTGGCTTGTTATGTGTAATCAAACCGTCCTTTACAATCAAAATAATTCCTCTACGCGATAAATTTGAAATGTGATTATGTGTCGCACTTTTTGCAAAATCAGGCATAAAAAGTAAGGAAATGTGAGCTGCGTAAATTTATTCACTATTCTCATTAGAGATTGTTAATGATATGTTTGGATTAATGTTGATGAAAATTTTAAGAGTAACTTAAGGTTTTTTATTATCTAATTGTTTTTATTTGAGTATTTAAAGGTTGAGGAAGTGTGTTACCCCTTTTTAATAGGCTCTCCAACTTTAAATGTTAAATAAATGTAATTTTTTATAACTTTTTTTATAAGCTTTCTGAGCAAAATTGCACCGTTAAGGAAAGCTTTTGGTGGTTAAATTAGAAAACAGCTTAAGAAACAGTGACTAGAGTAGTAGTAAATCAACAATGTATAGGCGAACTAAACGTCGTTCAACATACGTTGAAACGTTAACTGTAAAACCGCAACTATGAAATGGAGAAGGCGCAACGATGAAACTTACTACCAAGCACAGTTTACTTTCCTGTCTCATTTTCTCATTAACAATTTCTGCTCAAGCTTCATCAACCCCCGATAAATCCCCATTAAATACAACATCCATAAATAAAATAGTGGTCAATAACGGTTCAGAAGTGACTTCACTCGATCCTCATAAAGTCGAAGGGGTACCTGAAGGCAATATTATTTTAAATTTATTGGAAGGGCTGGTTTACGACGATATTAATGGTGTGGCGGTTCCTGGTATGGCAACCCATTGGCAAAATGAAAATTACACCGTATGGACATTTACCTTACGCGATGATGCCAAGTGGAGTGATGGCACTCCCGTTGTTGCAGAGGATTTTGTATATAGTTGGCAGCGTTTAGCGGATCCTAAAACCGGCTCGCCTTATTCCAGTTATTTACAAAATGCTTATATCGAAAATGCAGACGCTATTTTAAAAGGTCAAAAACCTAAAGAGTCGTTGGGCGTCAAAGCCCTTGATGACAAACATTTGCAAGTCACCCTAAGTCATCCCGTTCCGTATTTTATCGATATGCTTTCCCACACTTCAATGAAACCCGTTAACCGTAAAGCCATTGAAAAGTACGGCGATAAATGGACTCAACCGGGTTCCTTTGTGGGCAATGGCGCCTATGTTTTGGATGAGTGGACGGTCAACGAGCGAATTATTATCAAACGTAATCCGTTATATTGGAATGACGCAAAAACGCAGATTGATCAAGCGACATTCTTAGCGATTACCTCTGAAGTCAGTGATAACAATCGCTATCGCAGTGGGGAAATCGATATTAGTAATTCAGCTATTCCCCCAACACTATTCAAAAAGATGAAAGCGGAAAAGCCGAACGAACTGTATGTTCGTCCGTTTCTGTGTACGTTTTATTATGAAATTAATAATCAAAAAGCCCCATTCACGGATCCTCGAGTACGAGAAGCCATTAAGTTAGGTTTAGACAGAGAAACCATCACTAATAAAATTATCGATCAAGGACAGACGGTGGCTTACGGTTTTACGCCAACGTTTATCCATAATGGTAATTTTGCAGTGCCAGAATGGGCAAAGCTCACGCCAGAACAGCGTTATCAACGTGCGAAAGAGTTGCTCGCGGAGGCTGGATATAACGCCAAAAATCCGCTCAAGTTTACCTTGCTATATAACACCTCAGACCAAAATAAACAGCAGGCGATTGTAGCGGCATCTATGTGGCAGAAAAATATTGGCGCAGAGGTAACACTGCAAAACCAAGAGCGGAAAACCACACTGCAAAATCGCCATGAAGGAAATTATCAGGTTGCAAGAGCAACATGGTGTGCCGATTACAATGAACCTTCTGCATTTTTGAATTCATTACTATCAGAAAACAGCAACAATACGGCGGCCTATAAAAATAAAGCCTATGACCAACTGTTATTAGAGGCTTTAACGGCACCGGATGACCAAGCTCGTCAACAGATTTACCAACAGGCGGAAACCCTGCTGGATAAGGAATCTGCGCTAGTTCCCGTTTATTACCGTGTGAGTGCAAGGATGATCAAGCCCACAATCGGAGGATTTAAAGGTGAAGACCCTCTTGATCACATGGATATTAAGCGGTTATATATTAATTCTACTAATTAATAATTTTGTAATAAACAAAATAATTGCTTACTGACTCAGTAAGCAGATGCATCAACAACACAACCAAAACAATAGTATGGGAGTAACCAAAATAATGAGCAAATTACTGAATAAGACATTTGTTGCTTTAAGCGTTGCTGCTGGGTTAATGGCAGGGACGATGGCGACAAGTTATGGTGCAGTGGTACCAGCGGGTGTCGAACTGGCTGAAAAACAAAATATGGTTCGCAACAATGGTTCTGAACCTCAATCCCTTGATCCGCATAAAATTGAAGGTGTTCCAGAGTCGGCTTTAGCAAGAGATCTTTTTGAAGGGATTACGATTGTGGGTCCTGATGGTGAAATCTTACCTGGCTCTGCTACGAGCTGGGAAAATAAAGATTTCACCGAGTGGACGTTTAAAATTCGCGATGGCGCGAAATGGTCAAATGGTGACCCTGTCACGGCCGAAGACTTTGTTTATAGCTGGCGCAGACTCGCTGATCCTGATACCGCATCCCCATACGCGAGTTATTTGCAGTATGCACATATCAAAAATATTGATGACGTCATTGCCGGTAAGAAAAAGCCAGAAGAGCTGGGCATTAAAGCGCTGGATGATAAAACTTTAGTGATTAGTTTGAGTGAAGCCGTCCCTTATATTCCAAAATTATTGGCACACTCCTCGATGTCGCCAGTGAATAAAAAAACAATCGAAAAATATGGTGCTAAGTGGACTCAACCAGCCAATTTTGTGGGTAATGGCGCCTATAAATTAAAAGATTGGACAGTTAACGAACGTATTGTTTTAGAACGTAGCCCAACTTATTGGGATAACGCAAACACCGTGATTGACCAAGTGACTTTCCTGCCTATCTCCTCTGAGGTCACGGATGTTAACCGTTACCGCAGTGGTGAAATTGATATGACCTATAGCAATTTACCGATCGAACAATTTAAGTCACTACAAGAAAATATGCCAAAAGAGCTGCGTGTAAATCCGTATCTCTGTATCTATTATTACGAAATTAATAACGAAAAACCGCCGTTTAATGACCCGCGTGTTCGTGAAGCATTAAAACTTTCAATGGACAGAGATGTCATCACTTACAAAGTGAAAGCGCAAGGTGATATTCCGGCTTATGGCTTCACACCACCGTTTACCAGCGGCATGAAGACAGAAAAACCAGATTGGTATGCCAATATGACCCAAGAGCAGCGTAATGAAAAAGCCAAACAGTTGCTGGAAGAAGCGGGTTACAACAAATCAAATCCACTGAAATTCAATTTACTGTATAACACGTCAGATTTACATAAACGTATCGCGATCGCTGCATCATCCATGTGGAAGAAAAACATTGGCGCTGACGTGAAACTGGAAAACCAAGAGTGGAAAACCTTCTTAGATAGTCGTCACCAAGGTAACTATGATGTGGCGCGTGCGGGCTGGTGTGCGGATTATAACGAACCGTCATCCTTCTTAAACATGCTGCTTTCTTATAGCAGTAACAATACCGTGCATTATAAAAACAAAGATTTCGATGCCATCATGAAGAAAACACTTCAGGTGAAAACGGACGAAGAGCGTGCTGAGTTGTACCAACAAGCCGAAAAGCTCTTAGATAAAGACTCTGGTATCGTGCCTCTCTACTACTATGTGAACACCCGCTTAGTGAAGCCATACGTGGGTGGATATACGGGTAAAGATCCATTAGATAATTTACATACTAAAGATCTGTATATCATCAAGCACTAATCACAACAGGCTGGCTCCTTGAGGGCCAGCCATTAGCCTTAATGGCAATAGAAGTAGGAAAGGGCAATGTTTAAATTTATTTTGCGTCGTTTGCTTGAAGCAATTCCGACTTTATTTATTCTTATTACCATCTCATTTTTTATGATGAGACTCGCACCGGGCAGCCCGTTTACTGGTGAACGTAAGCTTCCACCCGAAGTCATGGCTAACATTGAGGCGAAATATCACCTTAATGACCCAATGTATAAGCAGTATTTCAGCTACTTATTCCAACTTTCTCAAGGGGATTTCGGTCCTTCTTTCAAATATAAAGACTATAGCGTCAACGATTTAGTTGCGAAAGCCTTTCCCGTGTCTGCAAAATTAGGCGCCACAGCCTTTGTGGTTGCCGTGTTATTTGGTGTTACTGCGGGGGTGATTGCCGCATTAAATCAAAATACCAAATGGGACTTTACAGTCATGGGATTTGCCATGACGGGGGTTGTCATCCCAAGCTTTGTTGTGGCACCACTTTTGGTGCTGATTTTTGCCATTCACTTGAAATGGCTCCCCGGTGGAGGTTGGGATGGTGGTAACGTCACGCACATGATTTTACCGATGGTGGCACTCTCTTTGGCGTATATCGCCAGTATTTCGCGTATTACCCGTGGTTCGATGATTGAGATCATGCACTCAAACTTTATTCGTACTGCGCGCGCAAAAGGATTACCGCTGCGTACCATTATTTTCCGCCATGCGTTAAAACCTGCATTACTGCCAGTGCTCTCATATATGGGACCTGCATTCGTGGGGATCATCACGGGTTCCATGGTGATTGAGACCATTTTCGGCTTACCGGGAATTGGACAGTTGTTCGTCAATGGCGCATTAAACCGTGATTACTCGTTAGTGCTTAGCTTAACGATTTTAGTTGGGGTATTGACCATTGCCTTTAATGCTATCGTCGATGTGCTGTACGCCGTCATCGACCCGAAAATTCGTTACTAAGACCGGAGAAACACTATGTTACTAAACAACAAAAATAGTGAAGCTCTGGAAAACTTTTCTGAGCAATTAGATATTGAAGGGCGCAGCCTTTGGCAAGATGCAAGACGACGCTTTATGCATAACCGTGCGGCGATTGTCAGCCTGTGTGTGCTGTTTTGTATTACGATGTTTGTGATTTTTGCCCCGATGTTATCGCCATTTTTATATGACGATACCGACTGGGAAATGATGTCAACGCCACCTGATTGGGCGACCGGACATTATTTTGGTACCGATGCTTCTGGGCGCGATTTACTTGTGCGTGTGGCAATTGGTGGACGAATTTCCTTAATGGTTGGCGTTGCGGCAGCATTAGTCGCGGTGGTGGTCGGAACCTTATATGGCTCACTGGCAGGTTATGTGGGCGGTAAAGTTGACTCTATCATGATGCGCTTACTGGAGATTTTAAACTCCTTCCCGTTCATGTTTTTCGTTATTTTGTTAGTGACTTTATTCGGTACCAACATCCTGCTGATATTTGTCGCCATTGGGATGGTGTCATGGCTGGATATGGCGCGTATCGTGCGTGGACAAACATTAGGATTAAAACGCAAAGAGTTTATTGAAGCGGCATTAGTTTGTGGTGTCAGCACGCGTCACATTATCTTGCGTCATATCGTCCCTAACGTACTGGGGGTGGTGGTGGTTTACGCATCATTATTAGTCCCAAGTATGATTCTGTTTGAATCATTTTTAAGCTTCCTTGGCTTAGGAACTCAAGAGCCGCTCAGTAGCTGGGGTGCTTTACTCAGTGATGGCGCTAACTCTATGGAAGTCACACCGTGGTTACTGCTGATCCCCGCAGGATTCTTAGTTATCACGCTGTTTTGTTTCAACTTTATCGGCGATGGCTTACGTGATGCTCTCGACCCGAAAGATCGCTAAGGGGCTAATTTATGGAACATTCAACACGCAAAAGCCCTTTATTATCAGTGCAGGATTTAAACGTCACATTTGCTACCCAAGATGGGGATGTGACCGCGGTGAATAAACTCAATTTTGAATTGAGTGCAGGGGAAACACTGGGAATTGTGGGGGAATCCGGTTCGGGTAAATCCCAAACTGCTTTTGCTTTGATGGGGTTACTGGCAAAAAATGGTCGTGTAGGTGGCTCTGCCATGTTTAATGGACGTGAGATTTTAAACCTCAAGGAGAAAGAGCTTAACCGCATGCGTGCGGAAGAGATCTCCATGATTTTCCAAGACCCTATGACCTCCCTCAATCCATACCTGAAAATCGGTACGCAGTTATCTGAAGTGTTGATGCTGCACAAAGGGATGAGCAAGAAAGAGGCTTTTGAAGAATCTGTACGCATGCTGGATGCGGTAAAAATGCCGGAAGCCCGTAAACGTATGAATATGTATCCGCATGAGTTTTCTGGTGGTATGCGCCAGCGTGTGATGATTGCGATGGCGCTACTGTGCCAACCAAAATTGCTGATCGCCGATGAACCGACAACCGCATTGGACGTCACGGTACAAGCGCAGATCATGACCTTGCTGAATGAACTGAAGCAGGAATTTGATACCGCGATCATCTTAATTACCCATGACTTAGGGGTTGTCGCCGGTGTGTGTGACAAGGTACTCGTGATGTACGCGGGGCGCACGATGGAGTATGGCAGCGCACGAGATATTTTCTATCAGCCATCTCATCCGTATTCTCTGGGTTTATTAGCAGCAGTGCCACGCTTAGATGGTGATGACGATAACTTAGCCACCATTCCAGGCAATCCGCCAAACTTATTACGCTTACCAAAAGGGTGTCCGTTCTCGCCGCGTTGCCAATATGCAAACCAACACTGTGTAGAGCAAGAGCCTCAATTATCCAGTTTTGCACAATCTCGTTTACGTGCCTGCTTTAAGCCTGTGGAGGAATTAGTATGAGCCAAGAAAATAGGCAGGTGCTGCTGGAAGTCAATGACTTAAAAGTGCATTTTTCCATTAGAGATAAACAACAATGGTTCTGGCAGCCGGATAAAAGTTTAAAAGCCGTCGATGGAGTGACACTGCGTTTATACGAAGGGGAAACCTTGGGCGTGGTGGGGGAATCTGGCTGTGGTAAATCCACATTTGCGCGTGCATTAATTGGTTTGGTTAAATCCACTAGCGGCACGGTGACATGGTTAGGACAAAACTTGCTCACCATGAACGACAAGCAGTGGCGTAATGTGCGTAGCGATATCCAAATGATTTTCCAAGATCCACTGGCATCCTTAAACCCACGGATGACGATTGGAGATATTATCGCGGAGCCACTAAAAACTTATCATCCGAAGATGCCACAAAAAGAAGTTACTGAAAAAGTAAAGAAAATGATGATGCGAGTTGGCTTATTGCCGAACCTGATCAATCGTTATCCTCATGAATTCTCTGGTGGTCAATGTCAGCGCATTGGGATTGCACGGGCGCTGATTTTAGAGCCGAAATTGGTGATTTGTGATGAGCCTGTGTCTGCACTGGATGTCTCCATTCAAGCGCAAGTGGTGAACTTACTGCAAGAACTTCAGCGGGAAATGAAACTTTCCTTAATCTTTATTGCCCACGATCTTGCGGTGGTAAAACACATTTCTGACCGCGTATTAGTGATGTATTTAGGACATGCAGTGGAGCTGGGGACTTATGATGAAGTGTATAACAACCCGCTGCACCCTTATACGCGCGCATTGATGTCTGCGGTGCCAGTACCGGATCCAGATAAGGAAAAAAATAAGCAAATTGAGCTTCTTGAAGGGGAATTGCCATCGCCCATTAATCCGCCTTCAGGCTGTGTATTCAGAACACGCTGCCCAAGTGCTGATGCAGAATGCGCCAAAACCCGCCCATTACTCGAAGGAAGTTTCAAGCACGCAGTATCTTGTTTGAAAATTGATCCACTGTAATTGGTAAGATTTGCGTTTTATTGTTGTATTAAGGCTCCCTTTATCATTTATAAAGCGGAGCCTTTTTTATGCGAAACAATTTTCAGAGAATTCAAACCCAATTGCTACTTAAAATAATCAGTTAGCTATGATATTAAAGGCTAAAAATAAATAATTAAAACTTGATAGGACAGTAACCATTAATGAGTGACCACTTGCAGCAGATCCATCAAATACATCAGACATGGCAAGCCATCAACCAGCGTTATGCGGATGACCAAATTCAATGTATACAACAAAAACTCCCCCTTGCTAAGCAAATGGACAGCGATGAAGAGTTGTTCGGAGCGGACAGCCACCATTATCAGCTCAACCCACCTTTGGATATGGCACAGATAGCGCAGTGGCAGCGCCGAATTGGGGTGAATTTACCCCAAGAATATGTGCAGTTTATGACGCAATTGGGCGATGGTGGCGCAGGTCCTTATTACGGCGTAGAACGTTTTGAAGACAGCGAAAATCGTTATGATTCGGTGGCATTACCTTGCGTGCTTAGCCCAACCATGAGCGATAAAGAGTGGCAAACACTCAGCCACTTAGCGGAAGATTGCAGTGATGAAGAGTACGACTCACGGGAAAGCTTGCTTCACCAAGGGTTGTTTTACCTTGGGACTTGCGGCTGTACATATGACATTCTGCTGGTGGTGACGGGAAAACATGCTGGGCGACTGGTTTATACCCACGAATGGTGTGACTCACCAACACCGTATCAGTTTGCTTATGAAAGCCACTTTTTGGATTGGTATGAGCGCTGGCTGGATGAAATTATTCAGCAATACGATACAGGCTGGTTTGGGCATCGAATGGGCGGCAATGAAACTGCGTTATTCAACCTATTTCATCATGACGATAATGAAAAGACGAAGCTGGCAGCACTAGAAGGACTGAAAAAGTTACCGTCATTATCGGAAAAGGGCATTGAGCAACTCACTCGTATATTAGATAACGAAACACTCAACGTTTACCATGTGAAGGCGTTGGAAGTATTAGCAAAATACTCCGTTGATGCTTCATCGGACTATTTAGCCCAAACGCTTGAAAGCCAAAATTCAGTGCAAATCAATCGTGGATTGCAGCTGATTTATTGGTATCAAAAATCCGATTTAGCAAAGTTTCAATCGGCTATTTTAGCCAAATTAGCACAGTGCGAACACGCAGACACGGTGAGCTTTGCAGGATATATCCTCAAGGACTTGCAAGCGGTCAAAGTGGAAGATTTCCAACACTTATTTAATCATGCGGATGGTCAGATTGCCGTCAGTGCGTTATATGCGGCTTCCCATGATGTAAATTTTAGCCAAAAGGTCACTAATTACTTTGAATATATGATTGCGGATAAGAGTGAAGTTGCATTAACCGCGATCCAAGCTGTCGCGCGTTCCCCTGAGTTTGTCGACGGGGTGGAACCGTATATTGTGGCGGCGTGGGAAAAATACCCATTAGATAAGAGTGACTATATTCGCAATAATCTACGTCACTATATTAAGAAGCATCATTTACAGTTGGATTTAGCAGAATAAAGTTTAATAAAAGATGGGGGAATATTTCCCCCATCTTTTATTTTGGATTACTGTTTCCATTCGATATGTTGGAAAGGGTGCTTAGGGTTACGGCTGATAAGAATTCGTGCAAAGATATCGTCAATTTCATCCTCTGGGCTTTTAGCAAGCCCGATCACCACTTCACTCATTTGCGCTAAAGGTAATCCTTGGGTGGCAAGAATATGCCAATCTTGACTAAATGGCACAATTTCAGCCGCGCCACACTCTTCGAACTGTAACGCGAAAATCACTTGGTCGGCAGGCTCTAAGTTATCCATCGCACCTTCAAGGAAAAGGTCATAGGCAATTTCAATGATTTCATCTTCATCGATTAAGTTAATACTTGGGTTCTGGCTCATGACGTTTTCCTAACGGTTAAGCAATGGTGATAATAGCTATTTGATCACAGCTATTATCATAATAATGGGCTAAAGAAATAGCACAGACGCTCAATCACACGATTCCAGAACGGGCGTTGTTCCCATTCTTCAATATCTAAACGTGTAGAGCGAGCCATATAATCATACTGAACCAGCGTCAGATCGCTACCAAAACTTTTATCGTCTATCACGACTGTGATTTCAAAGTTCAGCCATAAACTGCGCATATCTAAGTTCACTGAACCGACTAAGCTTAATTCCCCATCAACACAGACACTCTTGGTGTGCAGTAATCCATCTTCAAACTGATAGATTTTTACGCCAGCTTCTAGTAATTCTGTGTAAAAAGAGCGGCTTGCCCAGCGAACCAAGAAAGAATCATTATGGCGTGGCATGATGATACTGACATCAACGCCGCGCATCGCTGCGGTACAAATTGCATGCAGTAAATCATCACTTGGGACAAAGTATGGGGTAGTCATGATCAGCTGCTTACGAGCTGAGAACATCGCCGTCATTAATGATTGCTGAATAAGTTCTTCAGGGAACCCAGGACCTGATGCAATCATTTGGGTGGTATGTCCGTTATCTTGCTCGAACGGCATGATATTGCTATCTGGTGGTGGCGGTAAAATGCGTTGTCCGGTTTCCATCTCCCAGTCAAAGGCGTAAACAATCCCTAATGTGGTACTCACAGGGCCTTCCATACGGACTAAAATATCTACCCACTCACCGACCCCCGCATCTTGTTTAAAGTAGCGAGGATCCACCATGTTCATACTGCCGGTGTAAGAAATATAGTTATCAATCACAACGATTTTGCGATGCTGACGTAAATCCATACGGCGCAGGAAAAAACGCATAAGGTTTACTTTTAGAGATTCGACAAACTCAATCCCTGCGGCACGCATTTTATCGGGATAATCACTGCGGAAAAAATGCCAGCTTCCTGCGGAGTCCACCATAATGCGGCATTTAACACCACGTTTTGCCGCATTGAGAAGGGCTTCGGTGACTTCATCGACAAGCCCACCTGGCTGCCAAATATAGAACACCATCTCGATAGAGTTCTTGGCATTATTAATATCATTGGCAATGGCTTTTAGTGAGTCTTCGCTGGTGGTCAGTAATTGAATACGGTTGCCTTTGACGCCTGCAATGCCTTGGCGTTTCTCACACAGTTGGAATAATGGCTCCGCAACGGGGCTGTTATCATTAGCAAAAATATGTTTGGAGAGACGTAGATTTTCCAGCCAAGTGGCAACCGATGGCCACATTTGATGGGCTTTATCGATACGACGTCGACCTAAATGGAGTTCACCAAATGCGGCATACGCGATGATCCCCACCAGAGGCAGGATATAAATGATCAGTAACCATGTCATCGCCGAAGTGACGGGGCGACGTGTGACGAGGATACGAACAGTAACCCCAGCAACAATTAACCAATACAGGAAAAACAGTAACCAACTCATTAAGGTGTAGACGGTTGCCATAATGGATAACAAGCCTCACTGACAGAGAGAAAAAGAGTCGAAAAAAGAAAATATGTCTTATTAAATATAGACTAAGAATAAACATACCAGAATTTAGTAAAAGTTCTGAATAAAAACTGAGTTAAATAGATAAAAGTGCAATTAATGACAAATTCAATGAATCTACCTCTCTTTTACGGGGTAAATTTCATCAACACTTTGATAACTTCCACTTGGTTCTCGTGAGCAAAGGCATATAATATTTCGCTGTTACGAACATACACCTGATAAGGATTAAAAAGATGAGACGCAGTAGGCAAGAAGTGGGTCGCTGGAGAATGCTAAGACAAGTCGTTCGCCGCCGTCGCCGTTGGTTAGAAAGACACTCTCGCCGCAATATGCACATTTATTCGCTCCGCAAAATGGACATCTATAAACGCCGTCATTCCCTGTTATTTACACAGTGGATTGAGTAAGGGTATTCACGTTTATACTCACATTTTTAACTTTGTTCGCTAAACCTTATTGAATATGATTGCTATTTGCATTTAAACTATTAGCCATATTCAATAAGTAAACGGTGTAGGGTAAAAATTGCATATGCGTGGTATCAGACTGTTAGTGATCATTGCTGTTTCATTATCAATTCATGCGGGCTTGGCAATGGCATGGATTTTTAATCAACCGAAATTTCCTCAACCTGAGGAGCCAATCTCGATAGCAATGCTTTCTTTTGCTGAACCAGCAGCCACTCCACCAGCTGAAACACAGGCAGAGCCAGAGCCTGTGGTTGAACCTGAACCTATCATTGAACCCGAGCCTATTGTTGAACCAGCGATAGTCTTACCGCAGAAAAAACCAGAAGTAAAAAAGAAACCTGAACCGAAAAAAGAACCTAAAAAAGAGCCGAAAAAAGTACAGGAGCCAGTTAAACCTGTTGAAAAACAACTGGCGATGAACAAAACGCCATCCACAAATACAGATACTACACCAAAAGAAGTCACCAGCACGCGCGGAACTGATACTAACGTCAAAAATAATGCAACAGCATCTAACCAATCCACTGGTCAGCGTGGTCCAAAAGCATTAAGTAAACAAGCGCCTGAATATCCAGACCGCGCTCGTCGCTTAGGAAAAAATGGTTATGTGAAAGTACGCTATGACATCGATGAAGATGGGCGAGTGCAAAATATTGAGTTTGTTGAAGCTTCACCTAAAGGGATGTTTGAGCGCGATGTGAAGCGTGCAATGAACCGTTGGAAATATGAAAAGCTACCAGCGAAAGGTTATACCACTGAAATTTACTTCAAAGTAGATGGCACAGTAAGCCAAGCTTAAATGCTAGGAAATATCGGGATCAAAAAAGGGCGCTTATGAAGCGCCCTTACTGTATATGAATGATTAAGCTTGAGGCTGCGAACTTTCTAATTCGAAGTGTTGCTTATCTTCAGGTAATGCACGAGGCGTATTGTCATCATTGACCGCCACATAAGTAAATACCGCGTCAGTAGCTTGATAACGCTGACCTACAGGATGGGTTGCCACTTTTTTCACCCACACTTCAATATTGATAGTGACGGAGCTTTTCCCTGTTTTTAAGCAGCGAGCATAACAACAAACAACATCACCAACAGCAACTGGTTTTTGAAATTTTATGCCATTGACTGCCACTGTTACTACGCGACCCAGAGCAATTTCTTTTGCTAAAATCGCGCCGCCAATATCCATTTGAGACATTAGCCAGCCACCAAAAATATCGCCATTCGCATTGGTATCTGAAGGCATTGCCAAAGTACGTAAAACGAGTTCACCGTTAGGTAATTGCATATCAAACTCTTTATTAAAAGGAATTAAACACTATGATTTTGTTGCTCATTTATAGCAAACAAACATAAGTATAGTAAACCGCTAGAGTACATCCAGTCACAGATAATTGTAACAAATCACTGTGATAGGCATAAAAAAGCTGCGAAAGTGCGCAGCTTATTTATCATCATAATATTTCGAAGAAATAAATTACTCTTTTGGCTTTTCCGCCTGAGGTTCTTTAGTCATGTGTTTGAAAATATATACCACGCTAAGGATCGTGAAAATTAAGGTGCCAGCCGTCAATCCAAACACTTTAAAGTTGACCCAAACACTCTCAGCCATCCAATATGCCACGTAAATATTAATAACAGCGCAAGCAATAAAGAAAATACCCCAAGCGGTATTTAATTTTAACCAATAGCTATCCGCTAATTTAATTTCTTGATTGCTACCCAGCATTCTTTGGATGAGCGGTTTTTCTGTAAACCATTGGCTCGCAAATAGAGCAATACCAAACAGAGCATAAATAATGGTGACTTTCCATTTGATAAAGTCAGCGCTGTGAAATAACACCGTTAACCCTGCAAATACCATCACAATCGCACAGGTGATTTTTGCCACTCTTTCCACTTTTTTATAAATGAAGTAAGTGACCAGTAAGGAAATTGGGGTGGTTATCAGTAATGACTGACTAGCAACATAAATGTCGTATTGCTTATAAAAGAGAAAAAAGATAACCAAAGGAATAAAATCAATAAGTTGTTTCATAACAGTGGATTCAGATCCTTAACGTGAATATAGTCAGCTTAAATATAGTCAATTCAAACGGAGTCAACTTAAACATAGTGGCGTAGTTTAACTGATTTTGCGCAGATTGTTAAAAGTTTGCTCTTTTTTACCAAGAGTTAAGCCTGCAAACCAATCAAATTTGCACTATTTTACCCTTATTTGACTTAGTCCTAGATAAACTTTAATAGTTCGGATATAAATAGTCTACACAAGAAATTAACTGATTAATTTTTAGAGATTTTTTCCCATGATAAAGGCGCGATTATTTAATCTGATGCCCGGTTTACAAACCTTTAGCCAATATCAGTTGGCGAACTTGGGACCGGATGTGAAAGCGGGGTTGTCGGTCGCCGCCGTGGCGCTGCCTGTGGCAATTGCTTATGCTGAACTCATGGGGATCAATGCCATTGTCGGGCTATATGCTTGTATTTTACCAATGCTGATGTATGCATTGTTTGGAACCTCTAAACAATTAATCATTGGACCGGATGCGGCAACTTGTGCGGTGATCGCCGCTGCCGTTGCGCCCTTGGCGATGGGGGATGAGAATACCCGTTGGCAATTAATTATTGTAATGAGTTTAATGACGGGAATATGGTGCTTGATTGCGGCACGTTTTCGTCTGGGGATGTTTGCGGATTTTTTATCAGGGCCGATTTTACAAGGGTTATTAAATGGGGTCGCACTAACTATTATTGTCAGTCAACTAGGTAAAATTTTCGGTATTGATTCCCTTCCTTCCGGGTTTATTGAGCGTTTAGTGGCATTACCGCTTGCGCTACCTGAAACCCATATTCCGACATTAGCGGTGGCGGTGTTAACACTTACTGTGACGATGGTTATCAAACGGATACGCAGTAAGTGGCCATCACTGTTAATTGCGATGGTCTTGGCAACGAGCGCCAGCATTGTTTTCAATCTTGAGCAATATGGCATTAGCACCGTCGGTAATCTTGGTAATGGGTTACCCTCGATAGCGGCTCCTGATTTTAACCCCGGCTTATTGCGGGATTTGGTGACGCCATCCTTAAACTTGGCAGTCATCAGCTTTGTGAGCTTTATGATGACGGCGCGGAGCTTTGCTAGCAAAAATGGTTATACCGTGGATGCTGATCAAGAGCTACGAGCCTTAGGCATGGCGAATATCGCTTCTGCATTATCTCAAGGGTTTGCTGTGAGTGCGGCCAGTAGCCGAACTGCTGTGAACGATATGATGGGCGGTAAAACACAGATGGTATCGGTCATTGCTGCGCTCACTATTTTGGTGGTATTGCTATTTTCAATAGATCTGCTGGGTTATATTCCGATGCCCGCATTAGGTATGGTGCTGGTGGTCTCGACATTTTCACTGATCAGCTTTCGCAGCATTTATGCCATGCGTAAACGTAACCGACAAGCCTTTTTCTTATGCGTTTTTACTTTATGTGCGGTGTTAGTGGTCGGCTTGATCAGCGGAGTGGGCTTTGCCGTGTTGTTAGGTTTGCTGCAATTTTTGCGGGTGATATTCCGCCCGACAGATCAGTTATTGGGTGTTGACGAGCAGGGTATGTTGCACTCAATGAACCCGGATAATGATATTCAGGCGGTTGAAGGCGTGCTGATTTATCGTTTTAACTCACCGCTGACCTATTTCAATGTGAACTATTTTAAAGATCGGTTAAATAAGCATATAGATAGCGAACGTAAACGTCCGGCGTGGGTCATTGTCGATGCAGCGGTCAGCTTTACCCATAACGATGTGAGTGTATTTTCGGCACTTAACGAGCTCGTGACGTCATTAAAAGCGAAAGGGGTCACGCTGGTGCTAGCAGGACGACGGACATCTCTAAACCGTTGGTTATCACAAAATAAAATTAGTCGTTCTGATGATGATTTACTGGTGGTGCCAGATATCTATTTCGCTATCCGCTTGATCCAGAGTAAGCAGCATATTCAGCAAAAAAGTGTTGAAGAACGCAAGGAGAGCGAGGAAGGAACCGTCAATAGTAAGTTGTCAGAGTAATGGTATCGATAGGATGAAAAACAAAAGGGCGTCACTTTGAAGAGACGCCCTTTTTGATCATTAAATCTGTTTCTATTTATGCGTTTTTGCTGCTCAGCATATATAAACGGAAAAAGTAAATTAAGGCAAAAGCGGCAATCATGTTGTTGATCAGGAATGAAATACCATTGACCACAATGTGATTTAGTTGCAGGCTGCTTAACAGCATGCTGACTAACATTTGCGTTGCCATCCAAATTAAAATCATTGGGGCAGCGATACGCCAGTTGGCAAATGCCAACTTCCAGCTTCTGCCCATGGCATTAAACGGATTCACTTTTTCATTCATTAAAATGGCAGGGGCAAGAGAAAAGCCAATCGCCAAAATCAGACCAGGAAGTACCATCAAGGTGATACCAAGCTGAATTAATAGGGAACAGATAATCAGCAGCAGGAACATCGCAGGGGCTTTAGGTAATGATGAAACTAATGCTTGAGTCCCGTTCACAGCTTCACCGCGAGATAAATTGGCGATATAAGAGAGCACGCCGCACATCAGGACCAAGCTTCCCAATGCGACGGATAAAATCAAGCCCATAGACACACGTAGAATGCTGTTTTTCTCATCTTCAGGTAAGTTCAGTACCCAATTCTGTAACCCAGCATTGCCCGCATCAAGTAGCTGGTTCTGCGCTTCAAGTAACACGCCAATCATCCGTTCATTAGGAATTAACATTGCGTAGACAATCACGCTGATTGCGGTGGCGATTAACACAATGGTGAAGAGGCCATTCAACTGGTTTTTAAAAAAGTTGATGCTGTCACGAAAGAGTGAGTTGGCCGAAATGGACATGTAACTGCTCCTATCTACAAACAGAATAAAAATTTGACGGTGATTGTAACTGAGTATCGGACGTATAGGTAGAGAAAGATAAGAAAAGTCTGGGAGTTAGCCTAAATAAGTGTGCTACACCATAAATGAGTGTATCACTATTAATAAAGAATAATCTTAAAGGTGTATTTTAAATATATATTTAAATCGTGATTTAATTAGCCATTAATATAAAATCATTTTTTATTTTAATAGTTATCTCATGAAAATTGATTCAAATCAAAATAGAAAAAACCAGTAATGGAATAATAAACTCAGCTTTATTAAGAAATATATAAATTAGCAAAAGATGTGATCTTGATTTGAATATTAAATTTAAGAATAGGCTATATTTTTGCTAAATAATAAACATAGGAATGGGATTGACAATGAAAAAACTCACTGCGCTTGTATTGGCTGCTGCAACTTTAGCTCCAGCGGCTTCATTTGCTCATGAAGCTGGCGACTTTTTATTCCGTGCAGGTACAGCTACTGTAAGACCAAATGCGAACTCTGAAGATGTATTAGGCTTAGGTAAATTTGATGCAAATAATAATACCCAATTAGGTTTAACTTTCGGTTATATGATCACCGATAATATTGGTGTGGAGTTATTAGCAGCAACGCCTTTCGAACATAAAGTTAGTTTAGGTGATTTGGGTACAATTGCATCTGTAAAACATTTACCACCAACACTGATGGCGCAGTACTATTTTGGTAGCAAAGAAGATAAACTGCGTCCTTATTTAGGTGCAGGTCTCAACTATACGTTCTTCTTTGATGAGAAATTTAATAGTAAAGGTAAAAACTTTGGCCCAGGTTTAAGTGATTTAGACCTGTCCAGTTCATGGGGCTTTGCAGCGCAAGCTGGTATGGACTATAACCTGACTGATAACTGGATGTTAAATGCCTCTGTGTGGTGGATGGATATCGATACTGAAGTTAAATTCAAAGCTGGTGAAGACCGCGTTAAAGTTGATACACGTTTAGACCCATTTGTATTTATGTTTGGTGTGGGTTACCGCTTCTAATTTCTTAAGGACTTAGGCAAGTTTATTCTTGCTCGCTAATGGATTAGAAAGCAGTAAAGAAATCCGGGAATTTATTCCCGGATTTTTCGTTTTTAGAGAATAAAGAATATAATAAGCAGAAAACTCAATGTTAAATCATTTATATTTTATTTAACATTAAATTCACAATATCAAAAAAGACCAATAATCAGAGTGAAAATTTAATTTTATAATTAAATATCAAGATGGATATTTAAACTAAATTAGCCTGAGTAACTTTACCTAATATATTTTAAATATTATCCGCAAAGTGGAAATTTGACAGAAACCATTGAATGCATTAACGGCTATTTGAAATGAAAAAAGCCATCAAATTATTGATGGCTTTCTGACACAATGAAGAAAATAAATTAAGGTACTATTTTTGTGTGGCGGCTTTCATATTTGCCACAAACGTCGTTAATTTACTGAGCATTTCTTGTGGTTGTTGTAGGTTATTTTCAATGATTTTTACCACAGCAGAACCCGATATTGCCCCCGCAGCGCCATTACGAATCGCTTCAGTCACTTGAGCAGGCTCCGAAATACCAAATCCTTGAAGTGCAGGTGCTGCGCCATATTGGGTTAATTTGCTCACTAAATGAGTTAATGGCATTTGCGCTCGCTGTTCTGTACCAGTGACGCCTGCGCGAGAGAGTAAATACGTATAACCTTGGCTATGTTCTCCAATCTCTTTTAGCAGTGCGTCATCCCCATTTGGTGGACAAATAAAGATTGGGGCGATGCCGTGGGTGATGGCTGATTCACGGAACGGCTTTGATTCACGCATTGGCACATCGGCAACTAAAACGGAATCTACGCCAGCTTGTTGGCAACGTTGATAAAAATAGTCGATCCCATTGGTGAAAACTAAATTAGCATAAACCAATAATCCTATCGGCATATCGGGGTGTTTGGCTCGAATACGCGCTAATAACTCGAAGCATAACGTCGGTGTGATCTCGCTTTTAAAGGCACGTAAATTGGCATTTTGAATTGTGGGACCATCCGCTAAAGGGTCAGAGAAGGGGATGCCAATCTCTAAGGCATCCGCACCTCCTGCAATTAATGCATCGACAATTTTTAAAGAAAGCTCGGCATCAGGGTCACCTAACGTGACAAAGGGAACAAAAGCGCCTTGGTTTTGTTGGTTTAAACGCTGAAAAAGTTGAGTATAACGCGTCATTAGATTTCCCCTTTGCTGGTCAAAATATCATGTACCGTAAAAATGTCTTTATCACCACGACCGGATAAATTGACAATTAACAACTGCTCTTTATTTGGATTTTGCTCTGCCATTTTGAGGGCATACGCTAATGCATGAGATGACTCTAATGCAGGAATAATCCCTTCTTTGCGTGACAGTAATTTAAAGGCGTTTAGCGCTTCATCATCGGTAATCGAAACATATTCAGCACGACCAATACTGTTTAAGTGCGCATGTTGAGGCCCCACTGATGGGAAATCTAACCCTGCTGAAATGGAGTAAGATTCTTCAATCTGCCCTTCAGAGGTTTGCATCATAGGGGATTTCATACCGAAATAAATCCCAACACGACCATGTTTTAACGGTGCACCATGTTGCCCTGATTCAATACCGTGACCGGCAGGCTCAACACCAATTAACCCGACGTTTTCTTCAGGAATAAACGAAGCGAACAGACCGATAGCGTTGGAACCACCACCGATACAGGCGATCACCGCATCCGGTAGGCGACCTTCTTTATCTAAAATTTGCTGTTTTGCTTCATCACCGATCATGCGTTGAAATTCACGTACAATAGTCGGATATGGGTGAGGGCCTGCCGCAGTCCCTAATAAATAGTGTGCGGTTTCATAACTGCCAGACCAGTCTCTTAGCGCTTCATTACAAGCATCTTTTAAGGTTGCAGAGCCGCTATGTACAGGGATCACTTCGGCGCCCATTAGCTTCATACGAAACACGTTTGGAGATTGACGCTCAACGTCTTTTGCACCCATGTAGATGCGGCACTTCATATTTAATAAGGCGCAAGCAAGGGCGGTAGCAACACCATGCTGACCCGCGCCAGTTTCAGCGATAATTTCATTTTTACCCATACGTTTGGCGAGCAATGCTTGACCCAACACCTGGTTGGTTTTGTGTGCGCCACCGTGGAGTAAATCTTCGCGCTTTAAATAAAGCTTCGTTTTGGTACCCGCCGTCAGGTTGCGGCACAGGGTTAATGCGGTTGGACGACCTGCATAATTTTTAAGTAGATCATGGAATTCCGTTAAGAACGCAGGATCATTTTGTGCGTCAATAAAGGCATCTTCTAGCTGGTTCAATGCTGGGATCAAAATTTCTGGGACATATTGCCCACCAAACTCACCGAAATAGGGATCTAATTTGCTCATTATTTATTATCCATTTTAAGTTTATATGTTCAGTATGATTAATATGGCTTTGAGCTAAATCGCCATGCGGGCTGATTTCAATGCATCAAAGACTTGGTTTAATTTTTGTTCGGATTTAATACCCGGTTCGATTTCAATGCCAGAGTTAAAATCAAGCCCATTGCAGACGAGTTGCGCGGCTTGTTGGCAGTTTTCAAGGGTAAGCCCACCAGCCACCATTAGCTTGTGACCGCTATTTGTTGGTATTGATGACCAATCAAAGGTTTTTCCTGTACCGCCAGCGCCGTTATCTAATAGCAGCAAATCAATTAACGTAGGGTCATAATCGGCGATTTGACTATCAGCCATATTCAGCGCTTTCCATATATGGCAATGTGCTGGCAGCATTTCACGTAATTGTGCCATGTAGGTATTATCTTCATCACCATGGAGCTGAACCGCATGTAACGCCAATTGTTGGGCAATATGCGCCACAAAATCCGCGGATTGATTATGGAAAACCCCCACAAATTTAAGTGGTGCAGCATGAATAATCTGCTTTGCTTGTGACAGCGTCACTTTACGAGGGGATTTTTCAGCAAAAATCAGTCCACCAAAATTGGCGCCTGCAGCAAATGCGGCTTTAGCATCTTGCTCACGGGTTAAGCCACACACTTTATGCTCACCAATCAGCAGGTTACGCAGTGCTTTTGGTAAGTCCTCTTGCTCCATCAAGGCGCTACCAATTAAGAAGCCGTTAGCGACATCCGCAAGGCTTTGAATATGTTGATGTTGAAGAATACCTGACTCGCTGATCACCACGGTTCCTGCCGGTAAACGCGGCGCGAGTTGACGCGTACGATTTAAATCGATAGACATATCGCGTAGGTCGCGGTTGTTGATCCCAACCACTTTAGCTTTCAATGTTATCGCACGTTCCAGTTCTTCATCGTTGCTTACCTCAGTGAGAACGCCCATGTTCAGTTGGTGTGCTACATCGGCAAGGGCAAGGTATTGTTCATCATTCAATACGGACAGCATGAGTAAAATAGCATCCGCTTGGTAATAGCGAGCAAGGTAAATCTGATAAGGATCAACGATAAAATCTTTGCACAGAACAGGTTGTTTTACTGTGTTGCTAACAATCGTCAGGTAATCCATCTTACCTTGGAAATATTTTTCGTCAGTCAAGACTGAAATTGCAGAAGCATAAGGGGCATACATGCCCGCAATCACCGCGGGGTCGAAATCTTCACGGATAAGCCCCTTCGATGGAGAGGCTTTTTTGCACTCTAAAATAAATACTGGGCGCTTCGCTTGTAGAGCTGAGTAAAAATTTCGTTGCGCAGGTTGCACTTCAGATTGAAAACTTGCCAGCGGTTGACGTTGTTTGCGCTCCGCTAAATAGGCAAATTTATCATCTACAATCTTTTGTAATACCGTGCCTTTCATCTTAGTGCTCCCTTGCAGCTAGTGCCAGAACGCGGTCAAATGCTTTGCCGCTACGAATAATATTGAGTGCGTGCTCGCTGTTTTCTTTTAAATCTTCGTAACCATTAATACGTAGCAACATGGCGACGTTTGCGGCGACAGCCGCCTCATGAGCCGCTTGACCATGACCTTGTAATAATTGCGTCAGCAGAAAACGGTTTTCATCTGGGGTGCCGCCTTCCAAATCTTTCAATTGATAAGGTGCTAAGCCAAAATCTTCAGCTGTCAGAGTATATTGCTGAATTTCACCATTTTTTAATTCGGCAACATGGGTTGGTGCATGAAGTGAAACTTCATCCATCCCTCCACTATGTACCACAGCTGCACGGGTAAACCCAAGCATTTGCATGGTTTTTGCTACCGGTTCAACCAATGAATCCTGATAGACGCCCACTAAGGCTAACGGTGGGCGAGCTGGGTTAATTAATGGACCCAGTACATTAAATAAAGTACGGGTTTTTAATTGACTACGTACTGGGGCGGCATGGCGGAATCCACTGTGATATTGCGGCGCAAATAAGAAACATAAGCCTAACTCGTCTAATGCATCGCGGGCGCTTTGAGCGCTTAAATCTAAGGCAATGCCAAAGGCGGCGAGCAAGTCCGATGAGCCTGAGCGGCTGGAAACGCTGCGGTTGCCATGTTTTGCGACTTTTATCCCACATTCTGCCGCCACAAATGCGCTGGCAGTGGAGATATTAATACTGTTTGCACCATCTCCTCCTGTGCCGACAATATCACTGAATTGATAGTCAGGGCGTGGGAAAGGTTGGGCATTTTCTAAGCATGCCAATGCAGCACCGGCAATTTCTTGTGGTTGTTCGCCACGCATTTTCATGCTGATCAAGACGGCAGCAAGTTGGGGCTCAGTGAGTTCACCTTGAATAATTGCGTTAAATAAATATTGGCTCTCTTGTTGAGTTAACGCTTGCGCCTTAAATAATTTATCGTAAATGTTTTGCATGATTGGCTCTCTGTGTCCCATTAGTGCGAATGTGATGTTGTTTTGTTGGGGGAAGAAAGCGCCCATGCCACCGTATTTTCTAACAACAATTTTCCTTGGGTGGTTAAGATGGATTCGGGGGGAAACTGGAATCCACACACTCGCTGTTCATCATTGCGTACCGCCATGACCATGCCATTGGATTGTGCGCAAATCGTTAATGATTCAGGGATTTGGCTACCCACTAAAGAGTGATAACGTGCCACTGAAATAGGGTTTTCTAAGCCTGTAAACATAGCTTGTTCATCGTGGGTTGCCATTGATGCTTTGCCATGTAAAATTTCACCCGCAGGGGAAACCGTTCCACCATAAGCTTCAACGATGGCTTGATGCCCTAAGCAGATGCCAATCACTGGAATGGTGCCTATTACTGATTTAAGTACTTCCGGCATACAGCCCGCGTCACTTGGCTTTCCTGGACCCGGTGAAAGGACTAAAATCGCATCATCGAGCTGATTCAGTACGGATAAAACATGCGCCGCATTAACGGTGTTGCGGTAGATCACTACGTGATGACCGCTGGCGCGTAATTGGTCGACCAAGTTGTAGGTGAAGGAGTCGACGTTATCGAGTAGTAAGATATTAGCCATTAAAATAACTCCTCAACTTGGTGGGCTTGGGCAATAGCGCGGATCACTGCGCGGGCTTTATTACGAGTTTCGTCGGCTTCACCTTGTGGAGATGAGTCGAGGACAACGCCGCCGCCAGCTTGAACGGTAGCAATGCCGTTTTCGACATATGCAGAACGAATAACGATGCAGGTATCAAAGTCGCCTTTACCATTAAAGTAACCCACTGCGCCGCCGTAGGAGCCTCTGCGCTCTTTTTCACATTCCGCGATCAGTTGCATCGCTTTGACTTTCGGCGCGCCTGTTAATGTCCCCATATTCATACATGCTTGATACGCATGGAAAACATCTAAATCGCTGCGTAAAGTTCCCACAACATGGGAAACTAAGTGCATGACAAAAGAGTAGCGGTCAACTTTTGTCAGGTTGGCAACATAGCGGCTGCCTGCTTCACAAATTCGCGCTAAATCATTACGTGCTAAGTCTACTAACATAATGTGTTCTGCCAGCTCTTTTTCATCGGTACGCATGGCTAATTCAATGCGACTATCTAAATCTAAGTCGATGTTTCCTTGCGCATTGCGTCCACGAGGGCGGGTACCTGCAATTGGGTAGATTTCCACCACGCGAGTTTGTTTGCTGTATTTCAAGGCGCTCTCTGGTGAAGCGCCAAACAGGGTAAAATCGTTGTCTTGCATATAGAACATGTACGGACTTGGGTTTTGCGCCTTAAGTTTTTGATAGGCAATCAGCGGTTGAGCACATGGCATACTGAATTTGCGTGATGGGACGACTTGGAAAATATCACCGCGGTAGATAGCTTCTTTTAAGGTATTGACGACACGTCCATATTCTTCATCATTTTTATTGATAGTAACGCTGAAGTTGTCTTGTTCACCCAGAGGTAATGCTGGTAAGTAAGGGCGGCACGCAACGATAATTTCGCTGTGACGCTGCTGTACTTGCGCAACAATGTGGGTGTCTGCGGTAAATAACAGGCTTTTTAAACGCGCTGCTTGGTTTTGATGGTCTATCACTAAATAGTGTTCTGCAACGAAAAAGCAGAAATCTGGGCATTGGTTTGTGGCAGTCACTTCCGGTAATGCTTCAAAATTTGCCACTAAGTCATAGGAGAATAATCCGCCCATAAACAGGATTTCTGGTCTTGGGAAATGGGCTTGTGCAATTGCTGGCAATGCGCGTAATACATCCAAGCATGAAGCACTTTTTAAACGGCTATCTTCATCTAATTGGCTTTCTGGTTGAGCAAAGATGACGGTCAGATGGTTTGCGGTTAAATCGCGAGAAATCGCTTTCTCGGCTAATTGTAAATTAATTAAAGGTAATAGAGCTTGACCATTTTCAGTTAACGCTTCAATTTCAACTCGTTGACCAAATGCACGGATGCGTAATGCACTGTCGATGATTAATAAGCTTTGTAAATTGGCTTTGTTGTTGACTTCAGCCGACTCTAGCAGCATGGTAGCGGCTTTATTCTGGCACAGGTGATTAAATAACAACGTAGGATCCGGTTGATAGTTAATTGGGCTATCCAGATGATTAAAATGTGCTAATGTGGTGTTTTGTTTGTTCATTTTGCTGCCTTAAGCTAATTTTAGACGTAAAAAAACCCGCTGGTTGAGGGCGGGTTCGGCACTGAGGCATTAACAATTTATGCGCGTGCGGCTTCCGCCCAATTTGGGAAGTCGCGCCACCAACGATTTGATAAATTGAAAACAGTCATACATGCCTCACTGGATAAACAAATTAAGTTTTAAATGCTTTTGCATACTAATTCTTTTGAATACAACAAATCTTGCGTACTAGTAAACTGGATCGCGCGGTTGATGTCAATAGCTGTTTGTATTTATTTTTAATTTTCGTTAAGTCGAAAAGGGAGAAGGTAACAATATGTCGCAAGATTCGACGCCAATAGTGACTCGCTATGACTTACATAGCCATACGAATGCATCAGATGGAGAATTGCCTCCCGCTGAGTTAGTCGAACGTGCGATAGCAATGGGTGTGAATATTTTATCAATTACGGATCATGATACTTGTGATGGCTTAATTGCTGCCAAAGCGTATCTTGCTGACAATCCACGTCCATTAACATTAGTTAACGGGGTTGAAATATCCACCCTGTGGGAAAATATTGAAATTCATATTGTTGGGCTGAATTTTTCACCGAGCCATCCTACGATGGAAACGTTACTCTCGCAGCAATCACAACGCCGCCTAGACCGTGGGATTGAGATAGGTCGTCGCTTGCAAAAGGCAGGGATTGAGGATGCGTGGGAAAATGCCCAAGCGATTTCAGGTGGCAGCCAGGTTACTCGCGCGCATTTTGCACAGTACATTGTCAAAATTGGCAAAGAGAAAACCATCAATAATGTGTTTAAGCGCTATCTGGCGAAAGGGAAAACCGGCTATGTGCCCGCGCAGTGGTGCAGCATTCAAGAAGCTGTGGATGCTATTCATCAATCTGGCGGTGTCGCGGTGCTGGCGCATCCATCAAAATATCAATTATCGAATAAATGGCTAAGACGCCTGATCGATCACTTTAAAGCTTGCCAAGGGGATGCGATGGAAATTTCTCATTGCCAGCAGCCGGCAAATGAGAAGCGATTTTTAGGAGAGTTGGCACAAGAGGCTAACTTGAAAACTTCTGTTGGGTCAGATTTCCATCGCCCTTGTTCGTGGATTGAGTTAGGACGGAATTTATGGCTTCCTGATGATGAGCAAGCGGTTTGGACCCTCTGGGATAAAGTGAATTGATGGAAAGCTAAAACCTCTTAGTTTGTAAGAATATTACCTAATTCGTTGATGGATCACGGTTTGGGTGTAAAATAGTCTGTATATGAATTATTTTGTTGAGTCACAATATTATTTGATAAAGATATTACTGTGACCGTTTTGTTTTGTAAGCGCCGTTTTGTTTTGTAAGAATAGATAGATAGTGCCATTTTTAGGTCGTTCACCGGATGATGCTGTCGATACTCAACTATAGAGGTCACTATGAGCCAGTTTTTTTATATCCATCCGGACAACCCTCAGGCAAGGCTAATTAGCCAAAGTGTTGAGATCCTGAATAAAGGCGGTGTTGTCGTCTACCCGACAGATTCAGGTTATGCCATTGGTTGTCGTTTAGAAGATAAAAATGCCCTAGAGCGTATTTGTCGTATCCGAAAATTGGATGCGAACCATAACTTTACCTTGATGTGCCGTGATCTATCCGAAATCTCAAATTATGCCCATGTGGATAACACCGTATTTCGTTTAATCAAAAACAATACGCCGGGTAATTACACCTTTATTTTAAAAGCCACCAAAGAAGTGCCTCGTCGTTTGATGAACGAAAAGCGTAAAACTATTGGGTTACGTGTACCATCAAACCCAATTGCCCGCGATTTACTGGAAGCCGTGGGGGAGCCACTTATGTCCACCAGTTTGATTTTACCGGGCGATGATTTTACTCAATCTGATCCAGAAGAAATCCGCGATTTACTGGATAAACAAGTGGATTTAGTGATCCACGGTGGTTACATCGGGCAAAAACCAACCACGGTAATTGATTTTACTGATGACACTCCAGTTGTCGCTCGTGTCGGAACTGGCGACCCAACCCCATTTGAATAAGCCAATCTTCCTTGAAAATTCATTCTTTCAGGGAAGACGATTAGTCATAGGGGATCACAATAAACCTGTGTATAATGCGCAGGTTTTCAAATTCATCACTTTTTGCCGATGACACAAGACTTGTTAATTGAGCGAGGCTTGTTTTAATAGCGCAAGAAGCTATTTGACGCCTGTGAAGGCGACAGCTGAGGATCTCATGAGTTCTAAACCGCAACAAACTGAAAAGCTACAAAAAATTCTTGCCCGTTCAGGGCATGGTTCCCGCCGAGAAATCGAAGGCCTATTGAAAGAAGGCTGCATTAGTGTTGATGGCAAAATGGCAACATTGGGTGATCGTGTTGAAGTCAAAGCCTCCACAAAAATTCGTCTTGATGGTCGTGTCTTAGCGATAAAAGAGCCAGAAAAAGAAATTTGCCGCGTGATGGCATACTACAAACCGGAAGGGGAATTGTGCACGCGCCATGATCCTGAAGGTCGTCCAACGGTATTTAACCGTTTACCAAAACTGACTGGGGCTCGTTGGATTGCTGTAGGGCGTCTAGATGTGAACACCAGTGGTTTATTGTTATTCACAACCGATGGTGAATTAGCTAACCGCTTAATGCACCCAAGCCGTGAAGTGGAACGCGAATACGCAGTACGTGTATTTGGTGAAATCACGGATGCAAAAATTCGTCAGTTAACCACTGGCGTGCAATTAGAAGATGGTCCGGCATCCTTTAAGACTGTGTCGTATCGCGGTGGTGAAGGAATGAACCAATGGTATAACGTCACTTTAACCGAAGGTCGTAACCGTGAAGTTCGTCGTTTATGGGAATCTGTTGGTGTGCAAGTGAGCCGCCTGATCCGTGTTCGCTACGGAGATATTGATTTACCAAAAGGTTTACCACGTGGTGGTTGGACTGAATTAGGTTTAGAGCAAACTAACTATTTAAGAGAGTTAGTTGAACTGGATGTTGAAACAGAAAGTAAAGTGTCTGTTGAGCGCGATCAGCGCCGCATCAAAGCTAACCAAATTCGCCGTGCGGTGAAACGTCACACTCAAGTGGCATCTCGCCCAGCAGCGAAACGCCAAACTTCACGCCCAACGGCTAAGCGCCGCACTCGAATCTAATCGTTTTAACGTTATTCGAATGATTTAAAATGAAGGTTATGGTAATTACCATAGCCTTTTTTTATTTCAATTTAATAGAATAGCGAAATGTTCTGTCATTCTGTTTGGTCATTTCAATAATTCATTCAACTTTGATTTTTCTAAAAATCGATTCATTCTGAATTTTATTTTCGAATAATATAAATAAGTCATCCCAATCTTAAATTATTATTTACTAGGCGTCTTTTTTTGACTAGAAAATGATAAAGTTAAAAAAGGTTGTGTTATTCCACTTATTACTTTTATTTCTTTGTTATTTAGATATTTAAAACTTAAAATACGCCAATATGGAGTTTATAAGGTATCTGTCACATTATGAGGCTTTTATATTGTACAACTCTTCTATCTAAACTATTTTTATCATTATGAAAAAATAAAAGGTTTTAATGTTTATGTTATGTGCAAAGTCGATGAAATATATAGCACTATTGAGTTTCAGCATAACAAGTTGTGATGTTTATCAACCACATATATCTGAAAGTGGGCGGTTCTTTTTTAGTAATGACTCATCGGAAAATTATTCTTTCTTTATTGATAATAAACTGATGGTGATCCCGAAAGCATCAGTGGGTAGTCTGTATTTAAAGCAGGGATTACATTCTATGACAACCGAAGAAGGTCAGCACATTTATTTTATGATTTACCCAGGTAATAAAGGAGGGATATTAAATCCTCAAAAGCATCTTTATTATTCTTACAGCTTTGTATACGGTAATAATGGAATTCCTTCTGTTCATAATCAAACTATACAGGAATTAACTGTTGGTGATTACCAAGTGAAAGGAAGAGTTGAGAGTAGTGATGATATCATTATTGATAATAACGTATTCAACTGTGATTACCCGGTCGGAACGCGGATCCCTGATGAATTAAATTCGCTAACAACAGTCAGCAAAATAAAAACAAAATGTTTTTCTTATTCAGAACTCATTACGGCGATTTCGTCGGATGATAAACAAATGACACAACTGGTTGTGCGTCAAAATGAGCCAGTGCAAAACAATACGGTAAGTTTAACATTTGACTATCCAGTCACACTCCCTGCTTTTGAAGATCAGCAAATTCAGCAGTATGCGGTGAAGGTGAATACGCTGATTCAAGCGTATCGAGGATCCGCTGACCCAGAAAAAAAACAGAACTTTTATAATCAATACCATGTAGCCGTATCGAATATGGCGGAGCGCTATAGCCAATGGGAGACAGGGGATAATTGCCTTGAGGAGCGACAAAAATATTTGCAATTCTTATCACAAACTGCCGCCATTTTTAGTGCTGGGGTTTTAAAACTGGATGTAACACCGAAATAGCTGGTGGCAGCTAACTCGCATGTTACCAAAGGCTACCAGTCAATTCCTTTTTGCGCTTTGATCCCTGCATCAAAAGCATGTTTAACAGGGCGCATTTCTGTCACCGTATCAGCAAACTCTAATAGATCACGGTGGCACCCACGACCTGTAATAATGACGGATTGATTTTCAGGACGGCAACTTAATGCATTCATTACTTCAGCAAGAGGAAGATAATGGTAACTGATCATGTAGGTCAGCTCGTCGAGGATCACCAAGTCATATTGAGGGTCTTGCAATAATTCCACTGCATGTTGCCAAGTTTCAAGGCAAGCTTGTGTGTCAGTCTGCTTGTTTTGCGTTTCCCAAGTAAACCCGGTGGACATCACATAAAAGGGGACGCCGTGAGGCTCTAAAAGATTGCGTTCGCCATTATCCCAGCCACCTTTAATAAACTGGACAACGGCTACTTTTTTGCCATGACCGACAGCACGACAAGCGGTGCCAAATGCTGCCGTCGTTTTTCCTTTTCCATTGCCAGTGAAGACAATCAGGATCCCGCGCTCCAGCTGGGCTGCTTCAATTCGCTCATCCACTTTTTGCTTTAAACGTTGTTGGCGTTCTTCGTGTCGGTCTTGGCTCATAGCTTGCTCCGTTTCGGTCGAGTTTAAGCTTTAATCGGTTTTAAATTAGGCTGAGCGTCTACGCTGGTTCCTGTTTGCTCGGCGCTATCATCACCCATTAAGTATAGATAAGTCGGCATGATATCGGCAGGTGTTTTTAGGGTCATTGGATCTTCACCGGGTGCCGCACCTGCACGCATAGCGGTACGAGTGCGCCCAGGGTTAATACAGTTAATACGTAATCCAGTGCCTTGATACTCATCGGCTAAGACTTGCATTAAACCTTCAGTCGCAAATTTTGAAACGGCATAAACGCCCCAATTAGCGCGTCCTTGTTTACCGACACTTGAACTGGTGAAAATCAGCGATGCGTGTGGGGCTTTTTCTAATAAAGGAAGTAATGCTTGTGTGAGCATAAAGCCGGCATTGACGTTAACTTGCATGACGTCATGCCAGAGCTGAGTCGGTTGTTCACTGATTGGTGCGATATTTCCTAGCAAACCTGCGCTATGTAATACGCCATCCAAGTAAGGGTGTTGTTTGGCAATATCGTCAGCGATAGCTTGGCAAGTTGCCTCTGTTGCAGTCAGTAAATCAATCACATAGGTTTCTACGGATGCACCGGTAGAATTAATAATTTGTTGTTTAACCGCCTCTAATTTTTGCGAGTTACGGCCTAATAAAATGATGGAGGCGCCAAAGCGTGCATACGTTAATGCTGCTTCTTGACCAATCCCGTCAGTAGCACCGGTAATTAAGATAGTTTTACCATTTAAAAGATCTTGTCTAGGCTGATAATGAAGCATAATTTTTCCTATCGTCTTGAGCCGCGTTGAAGGTTATCATCGCGTAGATTGCACGGGAGGGCAATTTACCACATTTGTTTCATGTCTGTGGTTATTGATAACAGTTTTTTTACTGGTTGTTTATGAACAATCATGCGATCATTTTTTTATTAGCGTTAAATATTAGAAGGATCAACTTGTGGAGTATTTCTCTTTGTATGGACTGTTTTTAGCAAAAGTGGTTACCATTGTGGTCGCGATTGCTGTGATTGCAGTATTTGTATTTGGCGTAGGTATGAGACGTCAAGGAAGTAAAGGCGCATTAAAAATTACTGACCTAGGCGAAAATTACCGTGAACGCCAACGTCAAATGCAGCAGATCAAAATGAATGATTCTGAGCAAAAAGCGTGGTCAAAGGCATTTAAAAAGCAGGAAAAAGCCAAGTCTAAAAATGAAAAGGCTGGGGCGAAAATGGGGCAAACTGCCGTCAAAAAGCCTTGCTTATATGTCTTAGACTTTAAAGGCAGTATGGATGCTCGTGAAGTTAGCTCTTTACGTGAGGAAATCAGTGCAATTCTTGCAGTTGCGGATCAGCAAGATGAAGTTTTATTACGTTTAGAAAGCCCTGGTGGTTTAGTCCATGGCTATGGCTTAGCCGCTTCTCAGTTGATGCGATTGAAAGAGAAAAATATTCCGCTAACAATTGCAGTTGATAAGGTTGCGGCAAGCGGCGGCTATATGATGGCGTGTATTGCGAATAAAATCGTTGCGGCACCGTTTTCTATTATAGGCTCTATTGGTGTTGTCGCTCAGGTTCCCAATATTCACCGATTATTGAAAAAGCACGATGTGGATGTGGAGCTGCACACCGCAGGGGAATATAAACGTACACTGACAATGCTCGGTGAAAATACAGAGCAGGGGCGTAAGAAATTTGTTGAAGATCTGAATTCAACTCACGAACTATTTAAAGATTTTGTTCATCAAAATCGCCCATCCCTTGATATTGCAGCGGTGGCAACAGGCGAGTATTGGTATGGAACGCAAGCGCTAGAGAAAGGGCTCGTTGACCAAATTGGTGTTAGTGATGATTTGATCATTAACGCAATCGAAACCAAAGAAATTATCAGCATCCGTTTTGTGATGAGTAAGAAAATGGTCGAGCGTTTTACCAGTAGCGCGGCAGAGAGTGCGGATAAGCTATTATTACGCTGGTGGCAGCGTGGACAAAAGCCGCTTTTATAAAAAAGCCATAATGTTCACTGAATATTCATGACACAATATTTAAGTTGGACTACCCTTAAAAATACCGGCGATAAAAGCCGGTATTTTTTTATATCTATTCTGATTCTTGCAGTCGGTACTTATCAGAAAAGAGGTGCGCCAAATGCTTATACATATTAAAAGCCGCTGGACTTTTTAAGGATGGTATTCCGTTTTCATCAAGGAAGAACTCGCCTTTAAAAACTAAAACACCACGATGTTGCTCGACATTATCCACGAACATGCCATCAAGGTACTCATCGTGGTTTTTGATGATTTCGTTGGCTTTTTCAAGCAGTTCTTGCTTTGAAATAGTTTGAATCTCATTGTTCATAGAATGCCTCTCTTGAAAAAATAATTGGTTGCTTCTAGCATTTTATCAGGTACAGTGTGTGTTTTTCAATGCGGCTAAACTGCATTATGTGGTTAAAATCAGTCAACTAGAGCAATTTGTATGCTTTACAAAATAATGTGACTGATGGATAAAATTCGTTTCGTTACAAATTATTGTGCGAAAAAATATTGATATATTGTGATTCTGTCGCAATATAAAAAAGAGATTCTCATTTTGCGCATTTGAATAGAAAAATGCGCCTTCGTTGATAGTAGGTAAAGGTAAATATGGGTAAAGCTCTTGTTATAGTGGAGTCCCCGGCAAAAGCCAAAACGATCAATAAGTATCTTGGCAGTGGCTACGTTGTAAAAAGCAGCGTTGGTCACATTCGTGATCTGCCGAAAAGCGGCTCTGGTTCACAATCCGGCTCACCAAAGAGTACAGGCTCATCTACCGATAAAGCAAAGACCGACAAAACAAAGAAAGTTAAAAAGGATCCGCAAGAAGCGTTAGTTAAACGCATGGGGATCGACCCTTATCATGGTTGGAAAGCGAATTATCAAATTCTGCCGGGTAAGGAAAAAGTGGTTTCTGAATTAAAAGCGTTAGCCGAAGATGCTGACCACGTCTACCTCGCGACGGACCTTGACCGCGAAGGGGAAGCTATTGCGTGGCATTTACGCGAAGTGATCGGTGGTGATGATTCTCGTTTTAGCCGAGTGGTGTTTAACGAAATCACTAAAAATGCAATTACTCAAGCATTTGAAAGCCCTGGCGAATTGAATATCGACCGTGTTAATGCCCAACAAACTCGTCGCTTTATGGACCGTGTCATGGGTTATATGGTCTCTCCATTATTATGGAAAAAAGTGGCGCGCGGATTATCTGCTGGACGCGTACAGTCCGTCGCAGTAAGACTTATCGTTGAGCGTGAACGTGAAATTAAAGCGTTTGTTCCTGAAGAATATTGGGAACTCCATGCGGATTTAGCGGATAAAAACGCCGTTAACTTGCGTTTAGAAGTGACTTCCCAAGCGGGAAAAGCTTTTAAACCTGTCAATAAAGTCCAAACGGAAGCTGCGGTTAAATTACTGGAAAATGCACGTTATCAAGTGATTGATCGTGAAGATAAACCAACGTCCAGTAAACCAAGCGCACCGTTTATCACGTCGACACTCCAACAAGCGGCGAGCACTCGCTTAAGTTTTGGTGTGAAGAAAACCATGATGATGGCTCAGCGCTTATATGAAGCGGGTTACATCACTTATATGCGTACGGACTCAACGAACTTGAGCCAAGATGCAGTGAACATGGTTCGTGGTTATATTTCTGATAACTTTGGCGCACAGTATTTACCAAAAGATGCCAACGTTTACACCAGTAAAGATAACTCCCAAGAAGCGCACGAAGCTATTCGCCCATCCAGTGTTGATGTATTACCTGATTCACTGAAAGACATGGAAAACGACGCTAAGCGCCTCTACCAGTTAATTTGGAATCAATTTGTTGCGTGTCAAATGACACCAGCAAAATACGACTCCACCACATTAACGGTGAAAGCGGGAGATTTCGAATTAAAAGCCAAAGGTCGTACGTTACGTTTTGATGGTTGGACAAGAGTCATGCCAGCATTGCGTAAAAATGACGAAGATAAAACATTACCTGCGATTCAAGTGGGTGCTGAATTATCATTGCTGGAATTACTACCAAGCCAGCACTTTACTAAGCCACCAGCGCGTTTTAGTGAAGCTTCTTTGGTTAAAGAATTAGAAAAACGTGGTATTGGTCGCCCATCAACGTATGCGGCAATCATTTCAACGATCCAAGATCGTGGCTACGTTAAAGTGGAAAACCGCCGTTTCTATGCGGAAAAAATGGGTGAAATCGTTACAGACCGTTTAGAAGAAAACTTCAACGATCTGATGAACTACGACTTCACTGCTCGCATGGAAAACCAGCTGGACCACGTTGCGAATCATGAAGCAGAGTGGAAAGCGGTGTTGGATGAATTTTTCTCCGATTTCAGCAAACAGCTTGATGTTGCAGAAAAAGATCCGGAAGAAGGCGGTATGCGTACCAACCCAATGGTGATCACCTCGATTATCTGTCCTGACTGTGAACGTCATATGGGAATTCGTACCGCATCTACTGGGGTATTCTTAGGCTGCTCGGGCTATGCACTGCCACCAAAAGAGCGCTGCAAGAAAACCATCAATCTGATCCCTGAAGATGAAGTATTGAACATCCTCGAAGGTGACGATGCAGAAACTAACGCCTTAAGAGCAAAACGTCGTTGTCCAAAATGTGGCACTGCGATGGACAGCTACCTGATTGATAATGGTCGTAAATTACATGTGTGTGGTAACAATCCAGCATGTGAAGGCTATGAAATCGAAGAAGGCGAGTTCCGCATCAAGGGTTACGATGGTCCGGTGATTGAGTGTGATAAATGTGGTTCTGAAATGCACCTGAAAATGGGACGTTTTGGGAAATACATGGGTTGCACCAACGAAGAGTGTAAAAATACCCGCAAGATCTTAAAAAGTGGTGAAATTGCACCACCGAAAGAAGACCCAGTACCACTACCAGAATTACCGTGTGAAAAATCGGATGCTTATTTTGTGTTACGTGATGGTGCAGCTGGCGTATTCCTTGCCGCAAACACCTTCCCGAAATCAAGGGAAACACGTGCGCCATTAGTGGCAGAACTACAACGATTTAAAGACAGATTACCGGCAAAATTGGCGTACTTAGCGGAAGCACCAGCACAAGACGAAGAGGGCAACCCAACAGTGGTTCGTTTTAGCCGCAAGACAAAACAGCAATATGTTTCGTCCGAGAAAGATGGTAAAGCGACGGGGTGGAGTGCTTTTTATGTTGATGGGCAATGGAAACCCAAAGAATAGTTTTTATTCTTCATACTTTGCACCGTAGCGGCGTTGGCTGCACTCGCTAACCCTAGTCACATACTTGTGTATGCTCCTAGGGATTAGCTCGATTGCTGCCTTGCTACAGCACAAATTATTTTGAATAAATCTATTGATTATATTCAGGATGACTCTGGTGCTAGCCACCGCCTTGTTCTAACGCGAACTATTTAGAATAATAGTTTGGAATTCTGTTTAGATCTTCAACGCTAAAGCTGCAATCATTATAAAAGAGCCCTTAGGGCTCTTTTTTTGTTCATAATTCGATAGCTCTCACATAACAAAAGCAGTAATCGCCCATTTTCATTCATTTATTATGCTAACGTTTAGCTTAAGGATAATAATCACGATGAATGACTGGAGGCAGTATGAAGTTCAAATTATGTTTGTTAGCGGCACTATTCACAACTGGTGCAGCGTATGCGGCACAAACTACGGTAGAGCTGAAAGAAGCAACAGCTAAAGGCGAGGGAAAAACCATTGGTGAAGTGGTGATTTCTGAAACTGAATACGGATTACTCTTCACGCCAAAACTATCTGGTTTGCAAGCAGGTGGTGTGCATGGTTTCCATGTGCATGAAAACCCAAGTTGCGAAGCGGGTGAAAAAGACGGTAAAACTGTACCCGCATTAAAAGCGGGTGGACATCTAGATCCAGCTAAAACAGGGGTTCACAAAGGGCCTTATGACAAAACAGGTCACCTCGGAGATTTACCGGGCTTAGTGGTTGATAGCCAAGGTAATGCTACCTACAGCGTGCTAGCGCCAAAATTAAAATCCCTGAAAGATGTCCAAAACCGCGCACTGATGGTGCATGCGGGTGGGGATAATTATTCCGATCATCCAGAAGCGTTGGGCGGTGGTGGGGCAAGAATGGCTTGCGGCATCATTCCTTCGTCATAATTCGCACCGTAGCTGTGTTGGCTACACTCACTAACCCTAGTCACATACTTGTGTATGTTCCTAGGGGATTAGCTCATTTGCCGCCTTGCTACAGCACGAATTATTTAGAAGGAAGTTTCTGGGGTATAATTCGCACCGTATCTGTGTTGGCTACACTTACTAACCCTAGGCACATACTTGTGTATGTTCCTAGGGGTTAGCTCATTTGCCGCCTTGCTACAGCACAAATGATTTAGAAGGAAGTTTCTGGGGTATAATTCGTGTGATAACTGCGTTGGCGTCACTTGGCTACTCGGGTCACATACTTGTGTATGCTCCCCCGAGATATCCGCGTTAGCCGCCTTGTTCTAACGCGAATTATTTAGAAGAAACAGCGATGCTATCGGTCATAAAAAGACTCAAACAGAAAAAGCCTCTTACACAAGAGGCTTTTCAACGTTATCTTACCGATTTAACCAATCACCAAATCTTAATTCGTTTCTCCGGTGCGAGGTACAGGGCGTTATCCTTATCGACGCCGAAGGTGGTGTACCAATCATCAATATTACGGACAACACCATTGGCGCGGAACTGATTTGGGCTGTGTGGATCAGTGAGGATTTTATTGCGCTCGGATTCCTTATTTGACAACTCTTGCCAGGTTCTGGCCCATGAAATAAAGAAACGCTGCAAGCCAGTCATACCATCAATAATCGGAGGCTCGCCATTTGGGTAGTTCTCTTTAGCAAATTGCTTATAAGCGCTTAGCGCGATATTTAAACCGCCTAAATCACCAATATTCTCACCGAGAGTTAATTCACCATTCACTTTTTGACCATCGACAGCAAAGCCATTATATTGATCCACCAACTTGGCAGTTTTCTCTTTAAAATGCGCTTTGGCACTATCGCTCCACCAATTGCGTAGCTGACCTGTACCATCATATAAGCTGCCTTGATCATCAAAACCGTGACCCATTTCATGACCAATTACTGCACCAATCGCACCGTAGTTATAAGCAGGATCCACATTTGGGTCGAAGAATGGAGCTTGCAAAATAGCGGCAGGGAACACAATTTCATTTTGTACTGGATTGAAATATGCATTGATGGTTTGTGGTGTCATGCCCCATTCCCATTTGCGAACAGGCTGACCAATTTTGCTCATGGCATCGTTATATGACCATGCTTCCACTTGCTTAAAGTTATCCATCAATGTGTTCGGTTTCAAATTAATGGTACTAAAATCATTCCATTTATCAGGGTAGCCGACTTTTACCGTAAACTGCTCTAGCTTTTTCAGTGCTTCTTGGCGAGTTTGCTCATCCATCCAATCATTATCTTTCAGACGTGCATTAAAGGTACCGCGCACATAACTGACCAAATCTTGAATTTTCTCTTTAGATTGTGGATTGAAATATTTCTCTACATAAATCTGTCCGAGAGGCTCACCTTGCAGTGAATTGACTGTTTGAAGAGCGCGTTCTTGACGAGTCCGCTGTTTTTCAACGCCATTGAGTTTTTTCGAGTAAAAATCAAAGCGTGCGTCAGATAAGGTTTTGTTTAAATAACTTGCATGATCGTTCACGTACTGGAACGTTAGGTAATCTTTCAGGACTGAAACCGGGGTCTTGGCAAAAATCTGTGCCGTTTTTTCTACCGCCGTATCGTTCTCAACCACCACTTTCGCCAGTTGCTGATCGGTTAACTTCCAGTGCTGAATAAAACTATCCCACGCAAAGCCATCGGTAAATTTCTTCATTTCAGCGAGGGTCATAGGGTGATAATTTTTGATGGTGTCACGGCGAGCTTCTGGGCTCCAATGCACTTCAGCAATGGATTTTTCAAGGTCGAAGATCTGTTGCGCTTTTTTCTTAACGTCTTTTTCGCCAGCTAATTTCAAGATTGTCGCAATATACGCAATGTAGTTTTTGCGGATCTCTTTCATTTGCGGGGTATCGTCAAGGTAGTAATTACGATTAGGTAACCCAAGTCCACCTTGACCAAGATACAGAATATAGGTATCTGGCGCCTTGGCGTCTAAATCTACCCAATAAGAGAGCACGGAGGTATAACCCGGCAGCGTCATCAGACGGCTAATATCATTATGATCTTTGGCTTTTGCAATAGCCGCTAAATCGGATTTGATTGGCGTTAAACCCGCTTTTTCAATGCTAGCTTCATCTAAATAGCTCAAATATAAGTTACGAATATTTTTCTGATTATGATCCAAGCTGCTTTCTGGAGCTTGCTTTAATTCATCGATAATAGCTTGAGTCTGCTTTTCGGTACTTAAATACAAATCCACGAAAGAGTTAATTCGTGGCATGCCCGTTGGGATTTTCGCCTTATTAATCCAATCATGGTTAACATATTGGTAAAAGTCATTACCCGGCACGATGGTGTCTGATAACACGATTTTTTGCTGACCGTAAGATAGCTCTTTCGCTAATAAGTGAGGCGCAAAGGATAGGGTTGATAAACCGACCATCATGGCTAAAACTTTTATACGCATCTAGATAACCTCTCTGTAGTCTAAATAGGATGCTCACCGCAAAAATGGAAATAAAATTCGCATGCTAATTATTCAAGCATAGTCGAAGAAAAAAATAATCTGACTTTGCAATACCTTACTTGGGCGCCGTCTTTTTTTCACAGCAAGATGAAATAATATCATCATACTGTTTATTCTCATTAGTTTGATGTTATATTGGTTATATATAAATTAAACAATATTACTTTTTGTTATATGTAATGTTTTTTAGCTATAGCAAAAATGATTTCCTGTAAGAGGTGGAGTGAGTATGAAGTTACAGCAACTGCGATATATTGTTGAAGTGGTTAATCACGACCTGAATGTTTCATCAACAGCAGAAGGGTTATTTACTTCCCAACCGGGGATCAGTAAGCAAGTCAGAATGCTGGAAGATGAACTAGGCATTCAAATTTTTGCGCGTAGTGGTAAGCATTTGACTCACGTGACTCCAGCTGGTGAGGAAGTTGTGCGCATTTCCCGTGAAGTGCTCTCCAAAATTGAAGCTATCCGTTCTGTTGCCGGTGAGCATACCATTCCTGATCGCGGTAGCTTAAAAATTGCCACGACGCATACCCAAGCTCGCTATGCCTTACCGCCTGTAATCAAAACCTTTATTGAGCGTTATCCTCATGTTTCCTTGCATATGCAGCAAGGATCTCCAACCCAAATCGCTGAAGAAGTTTGCAAAGGGAATAGTGATTTTGCTATCGCGACAGAAGCGCTCCATCTGTACAGTGACCTTATCATGTTGCCGTGCTACCACTGGAATCGTTGTGTAGTAGTACCGAAAGGGCACCCACTGACCGAGAAAAAGAACGTTACGATTGAAGATATTGCCGAATATCAAATTGTGACTTACACCCACGGGTTTACTGGGCGTTCAGAGTTGGATGTTGCATTCCAAAAAGTAGGCTTAGAGCCCAAAATTATTTTCACTGCCACGGATGCGGATGTGATCAAGACCTATGTGAAGCTCGGTTTAGGGATTGGCATTATCGCCAGCATGGCGGTGGATCCTGAGGTGGATAAAGATCTCGTGGTTATCGATATGCGCGATAAATTTAGTTACAGCACCACGAAAATCGGTTTTAAACGTACCAGTTTCCTGCGCAGCTATATGTATGATTTTATTTGGCGTTTTGCCCCGCATCTCACACGTGATGTGGTGGATAAAGCCATTGCCTTGCGTAACAACGAAGATATCGAAGAATTTTTCAAAGAAATTGAGCTTCCTATTCTTTAATTGGCACAAAATCTATAGAGGAAATGATTATGAGGACTATGATTAATAATACTGCGTAAAAAAATAAGGTGATAAAAACGCCAAGGAGGAGTTATGTCGTTGAGTTTAAAAACAAACAGTGCAGCAACACTGAATGTCGGTAACAAACAGTATAATTACTTCAGTCTTGCCCTTGCAGAGAAACAATTAGGCAGCGGGGCGAGACTTCCTAAATCCCTCAAAGTTCTACTCGAAAACCTACTGCGTCATATCGACGGTAAATCCGTCGTTGACGCCGATCTCCAAGCCATCATCGATTGGCAAAAAAACGCACATGCGGACAGAGAAATTGCTTATCGCCCCGCGCGGGTGCTGATGCAAGACTTTACTGGTGTTCCTGCGGTTGTCGATCTCGCCGCTATGCGTGAAGCGGTTAAATCCCTTGGTGGCAACGTCAACCAAGTTAACCCTTTATCTCCCGTTGACTTAGTCATCGATCACTCAGTGATGGTCGATGAGTTTGGTAATTCCCAAGCGTTTGATGATAACGTCGAAATTGAAATGAAGCGTAACCACGAACGCTACCTATTTTTACGTTGGGGACAAAAAGCGTTTAACCGCTTTAGGGTGGTACCGCCGGGAACGGGGATTTGCCACCAAGTTAACCTTGAATACCTCGGTAAAGCGATTTGGCATGAAGAGATTGACGGAAAATTAGTTGCTTACCCCGATACTTTGGTTGGAACGGACTCCCACACCACCATGATCAACGGTTTGGGGGTATTAGGCTGGGGTGTTGGCGGAATTGAAGCGGAAGCCGCGATGCTGGGGCAACCTGTTTCTATGCTGATCCCCGATGTGGTGGGCTTCAAGCTAACCGGTAAATTAGCCGAAGGGATCACCGCGACAGACTTGGTGTTAACCGTCACTCAGATGCTACGTAAGCATGGTGTGGTGGGTAAATTTGTTGAGTTCTATGGGGATGGATTAGCTGACCTGCCATTAGCCGATCGCGCGACCATTGCCAATATGTCACCAGAATATGGAGCAACCTGCGGCTTCTTCCCGATAGACGAAATTACCCTTGCGTATATGAAACTGACAGGGCGTGAAGACGATGAAATCGCGCTGGTGGAAGCCTATAGCAAGCAACAAGGTTTATGGCGTCACCCAGGGGATGAACCGATTTTCACCAGTACCTTAGCACTGGATATGGGCACGGTAGAATCCAGCCTAGCAGGACCTAAACGCCCACAAGACCGCGTTGAACTGAGCCAAGTTCCGAAAGCATTCCAAGGCGCAGTGGATTTAGAGCTGAATAAGCAAGATAAACATGCGCATCCTCGCGTGAACTTTCAAGGGCAGGAATTCGACCTTACCGATGGCGCGGTAGTGATCGCCGCTATCACATCCTGTACCAACACCTCTAACCCTAGTGTATTAATGGCGGCAGGGTTACTGGCGAAAAAAGCGATAGAAAAAGGGCTTTCTCGTCAGCCATGGGTTAAGTCTTCTCTCGCACCGGGCTCTAAGGTCGTGACTGATTACCTGGCATTAGCGGGATTAACACCTTATCTGGACAAACTGGGCTTTAACCTTGTGGGGTATGGTTGTACTACCTGTATTGGTAACTCTGGTCCGTTACCTGCACCGATTGAAGAGGCAATTAAGCAACATGATCTGACGGTTGGGGCGGTGCTTTCAGGTAACCGTAACTTCGAAGGGCGCATTCATCCGTTGGTAAAAACCAACTGGCTGGCATCACCGCCACTCGTCGTTGCCTATGCATTGGCTGGCAATATGCACGTTAATTTAAAAACTGACCCATTAGGTGTGGATCAACAGGGTCAGCCTGTCTACTTGAAAGATATTTGGCCATCCAGTGCGGAAATTGCCAGTGCGGTGGAGAAAGTCAAAACTGACATGTTTCATAAAGAATATAACGCGGTCTTTGAAGGGGATGAAGCTTGGCGTGCGCTGGATGTTGAAAGCTCCTCAACCTACCATTGGCAAGGGGATTCAACCTATATTCGCCATCCGCCATTCTTTGAAAATATGCCTGCGCAACCTAAGCCCGTTGCGGATATTCACGGGGCAAACATTCTCGCTATTCTCGGGGATTCGGTAACCACTGACCATATTTCTCCAGCGGGGAATATTAAGAAAGAAAGTCCAGCGGGGCGTTATCTCCAAGAACACGGTGTGGCGGTTGCAGATTTTAACTCTTACGGTTCTCGCCGTGGTAATCATGAAGTCATGATGCGCGGTACGTTTGCCAATATTCGTATTCGTAATGAAATGGTACCGGGGGTGGAAGGCGGCTATACCTTACATATTCCAACAGGCAAACAGATGGCTATCTTTGATGCGGCGATGTTGTATCAGCAACAAAAACGCCCGTTAGCCATTATTGCGGGTAAAGAATATGGTTCAGGCTCTAGCCGTGACTGGGCGGCAAAAGGCACCAATTTACTGGGTGTTCGTGTGGTGATCGCCGAATCCTATGAACGTATTCACCGCTCTAACTTAATTGGGATGGGGGTTATTCCATTAGAATTTACAGGTGGAGAAACCCGTAAAACCCTGGGTTTAAAAGGCGATGAGCGTATTGATGTTACTGGTTTACAGTCTCTGACTCCAAGCCAAAGTATCACCGTAAAAATTACGTATGGTGATGGCACAGTGAAAGAAGTGAATACTCGTTGCCGCATCGATACTGCGACGGAAATGGAATATTACCGACACGGTGGGATTTTGCATTATGTGATCCGCCAAATGCTCAATTAATCTCCGTTTATGGCGCCTACAAGATTTCTTGTGGGCGTTTTTTCTTTATTAACGCTTAATATTGTTATTTCTCAAGTTTTTTAGCCAGTTTCTCAGTTATTGTGATAGTCAGTATTCAGAAAAAGCTCAGTAGTTTGATGGAATGAAGTGACCGCATTTATCGAAAATAGCGTAAAGGAAATCAATATGGCAAATATCAATGAAACTGATTTTTTCAAGGGTGCATTATGGGCGGCAGACATTCTATTAAGCACTTCACATTGTGCGGGTGCGAATGATGAAGTTCGTGACATTTTAGAACATATTCCGAATCTTTATTCAGTTGTCATGAGAACCCCAGAAACCGAAGTCCATGATTTAAGATTATATGCAGATAAAGAATTCCCATTAGGCTTGAATGCCGAGTACACCGCAATTTCTATTGCACCACTAAAAGATTTCTTTGATATTTTGCCTGTCACCGATCACGAACTTGATTGTGAAGCTATGGATATCGAAACATGGGGCGTCGTTGCTGACCTTGCAAATGGTAAAAAAGATCTCCTGATTGCAGGGCTACTGACCCCAGAAACAGCAAAAATGTATGCAGACCGGCTATCCGAGCAGCTAGAATTCCAACAGAAAAAGGCGAGTTAACCTTCATATCGTTGAATAAATGAGCGGAAATGAACAAAAACGCCGATACTGTATTTATATCCAGTATCGGCGTTTTGTTATCTTAAAGAGAGACTACAGGATCTTATTTTCAGCTAATTGCAGTGCGAAATAAGTAAAGATTAAATCTGCTCCAGCGCGTTTAATGGACCCTAAGCTTTCTAACGTGACGCGAGTTTCATCAATTGCACCTGCTTGCGCGGCAAATTTGATCATGGCGTATTCACCACTGACTTGATACGCACCAATAGGCAATTGGGTACACTCACGTAGGTCACGGATAATATCTAAGTAAGCACCCGCGGGTTTTACCATCAGCGCATCTGCGCCTTCTTGCATATCAATCAGCGACTCGTGCAGCGCTTCACGGCGGTTCATTGGGTTCATTTGGTAAGTCTTACGGTCACCTTTTAAACATGAACCTGCTGCATCATGGAATGGGCCGTATAGAGCTGATGCGAATTTCGTGGAGTAAGACATAATCGCTGTATCGGTAAATCCTGCTTCATCAAGTGCATGGCGGATTGCGGCAACTTGCCCATCCATTGCAGCGGAAGGGGCGATAAAGTCAGCACCGGCACGCGCAGCAGCAACGGCTTGCAGACCTAAATTATGGATAGTTTGGTCGTTATCAACCACATCACCGTGCATCACACCGCAGTGGCCGTGAGACGTATATTCGCAAAAACAAGTATCCGACATCACAATCATTTCTGGGACGGTCTCTTTACAGATACGAGACATACGAGCCACCAGACCATTGTCTTGCCATGCATCGCTACCATTTTCATCTAAGTGATGAGACACACCGAAGGTCATAACAGATTTAATGCCGGCTTTTGCAATACGCTCAATTTCATAGGCTAAGCGTTTTTCTGGAATACGCACAACGCCAGGCATACTCGCAATCGGTGCGTAATCGTCTAAGCCTTCTTCAACGAAAATAGGCAAGCATAAGTCATTGATGGAGAGGTGGGTTTCTTGGAATAGGTCGCGGAATTGTTCACTTTTACGCAGTCTTCTCATGCGCTGGATGGAATGCAGGTTATTCACACTATCTCCTTGGTAGACGAAAAATAGACATTTCCCATTCGGATTATTATGTGGGAATGTTCCACTCTTATTTTCCGATGTATTTAATTATGAATGGTATTAAGTTGCGAACAGTATAAACCTTATAAAAAGAATGTGAATATAGCACTCGTCAAATGTTATGGATTCGATTGTTATGATGAAAATGGGAATTAAGGCAAGAATAATAGGAAGAGCAAGGGACACTCTTCCTGATTGAGAAGGATAATTATTGGTGCTTAAATAACATATGACCCATTTTTTGTGCTTTCACATCTAAATAATGTTCATTGCTAGGATTTCGTCCAACAATTAATGGCACACGTTCAACGACGTTGATACCCGCTTCACGCATAATATCAATTTTTTTCGGGTTATTAGTCAGTAAGCGAACTTCATTAATACCTAATAATTTATACATATCAGAACACAGGGTAAAATCACGTTCGTCGGCTTTAAATCCTAATTTTAGGTTAGCTTCAACGGTATCTAATCCTTGGTCTTGCAATGCATAAGCACGGATTTTGTTCAGTAACCCAATATTACGACCTTCTTGGCGGTGATACAGCAGTACCCCTCGGCCTTCTTCACTAATTTGCTTGAGCGCAGCTTCTAATTGAAAACCACAGTCACAACGTAAACTAAATAATGCATCGCCAGTTAAGCATTCGGAATGAATTCGACTGAGTACTGGCGTTGCGCCTGTAATATCACCAAAAATCAGCGCGACGTGGTCACGACCTGTTGCGATTTCTTCAAACCCTACCATTAGGAATTCACCGAAAGGGGTAGGTAGTTTGGCTTCGGCAATACGTTTTAGCTGCATATTTTCTTTCATTAGTTAAAGTAACTCTTGCTGAATTAAACACGTAAATCGATATGGTACTAAAGTAATATGGTCACTAAAGTTAAATATATCGATGCTATATGACGTTTGCATATAGAGTCCGGTATTCTTTGCACACAGCCGACGCTATACTACTATAACAGAGATATTTGCAGGCTATGTAAAATTTGTTAATTAGGAAATAATTAAAACGTAAGGAATATTCTAGATGAGAAAGAGTGCCTACCTTATCGCAATAAGTGTCATTTTTTTGCTGTTACCGCCGATAGTTATGATAGCCACAGGCTGGCAGTGGACTCCTGAGCATCAGCCATCGATGAAATGGCTACTTTGGTTGACGGATAGCGCGGGATTACCTTATAGCTATGTGACGTTTGTATTTTTAACTCTTTTAACGTTAATCGTCTTTCGTCATAAGCGGAATCAATGGCTAAAGTTGCTGGTGGTTATCGCATTATGTATTCTCGGTGCGCAAGGGGTGAAATCCTTAATGAAAAGCACCTTCCAAGAACCGCGTCCCTATGTGGTGTGGCTGGAGAAAACCTATCAAATTCCCCATCAGGAATTTTATGATTTAAAACGTGGGGCGCGAGCGGATTTAATTAAAAATACCGTGAAGTCGAATACGCTTATTCCTAAATGGCAGCGTAAACATTGGCAGGCAGAAACGGGCTACTCATTTCCTTCAGGTCATATGTTTTTTGCTGCGGGATGGGCATTGCTATTAATTGCGCTGTTTTGGCAACAACGTCAATATGCATTGGGAATCATCATATTATGCTGGGCGCAGGGCATCGGATTAAGCCGTATGCTACTAGGAATGCATTGGCCCCTTGATATTATTGCCTCCACGTTGATGAGTGCGCTTTTCGCGTTGTTAGGTTACTGGATATATCAATCTCGATTCTTAGAGAAATGAATTTAACGCTAATCGGATTATCATGATGAAAAAGGGCGGTTTTTAGAGCGAATACTCTTGGCAGGCGAATAATTTACTTTGTCTGAATGCGCTGAAAATGCTACCTTATCAGAGATATGTTTTGGAACGATAAGAACTGATAACGGGAAAAAATGTGAAATATTTTCTGATTTTATTACTAGCGGTCGCCGTTTTTATTGTGTCGATTACGCTAGGTTCAAGCAATGATCAGGTTATTACATTTAACTACCTGATTGCAAAAGGGGATTTTTCTTTATCTTCCTTACTTGCAACCTTGTTTGGTGTCGGTTTTATGCTGGGGTGGCTGGTGTGTGCGGTGTTCTATTTGCGTACCATTGTTAGCCTTAAGAATGCACGTCGTAAAATTAGACGTTTAGAATCACAATTAGGTGCTGGAGAGAAAACTATTTCTGACTCAACCGAATTAGTGACAGCTCAGAACAAGGAATAATCCTCAATGTTCGAGTTGCTTTTTCTGTTGCTACCTGTTGCCGCTGCATATGGCTGGTACATGGGGCGCAGAAGTGCTCAGCAAGATAAGCAGCAGCATGCAAATCGCTTGTCCCGTGACTACGTGACAGGCGTGAACTTCCTATTATCTAATCAACAAGATAAAGCCGTTGATTTATTCCTCGAAATGCTCAAAACGGAAGATAGCTCCGCCTTTGAAGCTCACTTAACTCTCGGTAACTTATTCCGTTCTCGTGGCGAAGTTGAACGCGCGATTCGTATTCACCAGTCGCTGGTGGAAAGTGCCGCGCTTTCTTTTGAACAACGTTTATTAGCCACTCAACAGCTTGGTCGTGATTATATGGCCGCGGGTGTGTATGACCGTGCCGAAAACATGTTCCAGCAATTAACCGATGAAGTGGATTTTAAACAGAGTGCGCTGCAATCTTTGTTATCGATTTATCAGTTAACCAGTGACTGGGGTAAAGCGATTGAAACGGCAACCAAGCTGGTGAAATTAGGCTCTGAAGAGTTACGGGAACAAATCGCCCATTTCTACTGTGAGTTGGCGACTCAAGAATTGGCGAGTGATGATATCGACGAAGCCTTAAGCCTATTAAATAAAGGCGAGCAAGCTGACAAAAACTGCGCACGCGTTTCGATTATGAAAGGGCGTATTTTTATCGAGCAAGGCAATTATGATAAAGCGATTTCTTCCTTAGTGCAGGTTTATCATCAAGATAGAGAACTGGTTTCTGAAACGCTGCCAATGCTGTACGAATGCTATCGACACACTGGGCTGGCGGAAGGCTGGGAAACCTATTTGCGTCAATGTGTTGATGGAAATACAGGGGCAATTGCCGAGCTTTATCTCGCCGATATTATTGTTGAAAAGCAGAATCATGAAGCGGCTGCTAGCTATATCAATGACCAAATTCAACGTCATCCAACCATGCGCTTATTCTACCGTTTGATGGATTACCATCTGGCGGAAGCGGAAGAAGGTCGAGCCAAAGAGAGCTTGATTTTGCTGCGTAAAATGGTGGGTGAGCAAATTCGTACTAAACCGGATTACCGTTGCCACAAATGTGGTTTTACCTCCCGTTCGCTCTATTGGCACTGTCCATCTTGTCGCTCTTGGGACACCATCAAGCCAATTCGCGGGCTGGATGGTCAGTGACAGCGTCACTTTTAATTTCTGACAATACTCAATAAAGGCTATGAAATGATCTCCTCAACTGAGAACCTCGTTCGCGTAAACACTGACTCGCCTATCATTGTGGCTCTAGACTATGAAACTGCAGATGCCGCACTCGCATTTGTTGATAGGATTGACCCGCGCGACTGTCGCTTGAAAGTGGGCAAAGAAATGTTCACATTTAATGGTCCTCAATTTGTTAAGTCACTCCATGACCGTGGTTTTGATGTTTTTCTGGATCTTAAATTCCATGATATTCCGAATACGGTTGCTCGTGCAGTTTCCGCAGCGGCAGAAATGGGCGTTTGGATGGTGAATGTTCACGCTAGCGGCGGCGCACGAATGATGGAGGCGGCACGCCAAGCTCTTGAAAGTTACGGTAAAGATGCTCCTTTATTAACGGCTGTGACCGTATTAACCAGTATGGATGCATCGGATTTAGCGGGTGTTGGTATTAATTTAACGCCGGCAGAGCATGCTGAGCGTTTAGCGCTGTTAACTAAGCAGTGTGGTCTTGATGGTGTCGTGTGCTCAGCACACGAAGCAAAAGCGCTAAAAGCAGTATGCGGGCAAGAATTCAAGTTAGTCACGCCAGGTATTCGTCCTGTAGGCAGCGAAGTGGGTGACCAGCGTCGTATTATGACCCCACAACAAGCGATTGAAGTAGGTGTCGATTATATGGTAATTGGGCGTCCGATCACCCGTAGTGAAGACCCAGCGCTGACCCTACAACAAATTAACCAATCCATTAAGGATATCGCATGAGTGACGCTAACAGCCGTCTCGTCTATAGCACAGATATAGGACGCATTGAGGAAGAAAAACCGAAAGCCGAGCGTCCAAAAGGCGATGGTATCGTGCGTATTCGCCGTGAAACATCCGGTCGTAAAGGCAAGGGGGTTTGCGTTGTGACGGGCTTAGATCTGGATGATGCGGAATTGACAAAGCTGGCCGCTGAATTGAAGAAAAAATGCGGTTGCGGCGGTGCAGTAAAAGATGGTGATATCGAAATCCAAGGTGATAAGCGTGACTTGCTGAAACAATTACTTGAAGCTAAAGGCTACCAAGTTAAATTGGCCGGTGGTTGATTAGCAATATTTAAAAAATAACCATCCTAATAAAAATGGGGGAAATTATTCCCCCATTTGTCATTAAAGTGTGTGTTAAATTTACTTCTTCACTTGATGTCCAATAATCCCGCCGATAGCCGCGCCGCCTACTGTGCCCAGTGCGCTTCCATCCGTTAATATTGCGCCTCCAACAGCACCGACAGTCGCTCCAATCGCTGTGTTTTTATTCTGTTTTGACATATTTGAACAAGCACTGAGACCCAGTGCCACCGTTGCGATAATGACAAAAGAGAGGATGCGTTTCATGATGTTTACTCCAACTTATTTTTTATAATGATAATTACGTATCAGCATATAGCCAAAATAAAATATCATGAAAAAAGGATAGGCGGATCGGAATAATCAGAAAGAAATGTCAAGAAGTGTCGGATGTTTAACATTAAATGCTAACCTATTCATATTGAATGTATTTTGACCAAACGAAAAAAGGCCATCACTTAAGGTGATGGCCTTTTTGATACGAAATGGAGAATGACTACGCGGCTGGGCGAGCCACGATATTACGGGTTTCCATACGCACTTCGGCGATATTGACATCAATAATATCGTTTAATTGATAGGCTTTTTCGCCTTTGATCAACACACTGCCAGTCTCTTGGCTGCACTGAATTTCATCACGAACACTGTGCAGGAATGGTGCAGGAATAAAGGCAACGGCGCCGTTATCCACTAAACGTACACGCACACCACCGCGAGTAATATCGATAATTTCCGCAGGGAACTTAGTATCAGTGCCCTCAAACGGTTTCAGATAGCGGGAATATAACCAATCACCCACATCGCGCTCAGCCATACGGTTAGCACGGCGGCGTTCTGCCAGCTTAAGGGATAACTCTTCGCTTGGTTTTTCGGGTGTTGGAGCGCCCGCAATAATCGATTTCAGCAAACGGTGGTTGACGATATCGGTGTATTTACGAATTGGCGATGTCCATGTGGCATACGCGTCAAAGCCTAGACCAAAGTGAGGACCCGGATCCGCTTTCACTTCCGCAAAAGTTTGGAAGCGACGAATACGACTATCTAAGAATTGAGTCGGCTGTGAATCCAAGAGGCGACGTAATTGACGGAAACCTTCAAGGGTTAATAGCTCTTCGCCTTTTGCTTCGATGCCATTATCTTTCAAGGTCTGAACCACTTGTTCGATTTGCAGAGGTTCAAAGCCCATATGGACGTTAAATACACCGAAACCTAATTTGTTTTTCAGCACGTTAGCCGCACATAAGTTAGCGGTGATCATCGCTTCTTCAACAATGCGATTTGCAGTACGACGGCTTTCTGAGACGATATCCACCACGTTGCCATTTTCGTCTAAAACAAAACGGTAATCCGGTCTATCTTTGAAGACTAAGGCATTATTATGGCGCCACTGTAAGCGCTTATCAGCCATCTCTTTTAATAGCAGGATTTGCTGAGTATCAGCGTCAGACTGTGGTTTCCAAGAACCAGCTTCTTCTAACCAATCAGAAACTTCGTCATAAACTAACTTAGTTTTCGATTCAACCCACGCACTGAAAAACTCAATATTGCTATCAATGGCACCGTCTTGCAGGATCTGCGTAACGCAAACCAGAGCAGGGCGACGAGCATTAGGACGCAGTGAACATAAATCATCAGACAGTTGGCGAGGCAACATTGGAATGTTGAAGCCTGGTAGGTAGTTAGTGAATGAACGGGCTAATGCCAGTTTATCCAACTCACTACCTTCTTTGATATAACTGGTTGGGTCGGCAATCGCGATATACAGTTTCAGGTTGCCTTCAGCGGTTTTTTCGATATACAGCGCATCATCCATATCTTCAGTGCTTGCACTGTCGATGGTGACAAAGTGAAGGTCAGTTAAATCAACACGTTCTAAGCCTTCATCATCACGCTCACTTTCCACCATTGCAGGCTCAGCGCGATCTAATTGGTGACGGCGTAACGTTACCCACCACGGTGCGAAATGGTCATCACCGAAGGTAATATATTCTGTAATTTCCGCGTAGAAACCTTTGTCGCCTTTTAATGGATGGCGACGCATTTCTGCGACAACCCAGTCACCTTGCTTAAATTCATGAGTGATACCATTGATTGGGCGACAGGAGATAGCATCTTTTAGCAGTGGGTGATCAGGAATAACGAACAGGCGATTGTCGTTATCTTTCTTCTGAATTTTACCAACAAAACGGTTAAGGAATGGCTCGATAAGCTCTTCAGGCTCGGCAAATTCACGGTCTTTATCCGTATGAACAGCGGCAGAAATTCTATCTCCGTGCATCACTTTTTTCATTTGCGGCGGTGGAATGAAATAGCTTTTTTGTCCATCGACTTCTAAAAAGCCAAAGCCTTTTTCAGTGCTTTTTACCAGACCTTCGACGCGAGGTGTTTTGGCATGCAACGTTTGTTTGAGTTGCGCTAATAATGGGTTGTCTTGAAACATACTTACCGTTTATTTGATGTTGAGTTTGGCTCTATTGTTGCGTAAGACAAAGTCTTAGAGCAAGAAAAAAATGCGAATGACTTTATAACTGTATGGAAATTCGCATCTTGGGCTAAGTTGATTAATTTTCAGGGTAAATTTTATCTTTAAACTCGCAAAGATCTTCAATGATGCAAGATCCGCAGCGAGGTTTGCGGGCGATACAGGTATAACGACCATGGAGAATAAACCAGTGGTGGCAGTCGACTTTAAATTCAGCAGGAACCACTTTTAATAGTTTTTCCTCGACTTCCACAACATCTTTGCCGGGAGCAAACTTGGTGCGATTACACACGCGGAAGATATGGGTATCAACGGCAATGGTTGGCCAGCCAAAGGCGGTATTGAGGACAACGTTTGCCGTTTTACGTCCAACACCTGGCAAAGCTTCTAATGCCTCGCGGTTTTCAGGGACTTGGCTATGATGTTTTTCAATCAGGATCTGGCAGGTTTTATAGACGCTTTCGGCTTTGGTATTAAATAACCCAATGGTTTTAATATACTCTTTGATGCCATCAACGCCGAGAGCGACCATTTGCTCTGGCGTATTGGCGACAGGATAAAGTTTTGCCGTCGCTTTGTTGACGCTGACATCGGTGGCTTGCGCAGACAGCAGCACTGAAATCAGTAATTCAAAAGGGGAGCTAAATTCTAGCTCCGTTGTCGGATGAGGATTGTTATCGCGCAGGCGAGTGAGAATTTCGATTCGTTTAGTTTTATTCATTGCTCACAAAGCTTCAAATTTAAGAAATATGAGTGCCACAACCTTGTTCTTTTTGGTATTCACGAGCAGGTTGTTGACCTGATTTTAGCGCCGCGCGCTTTTTCATTTTTTCATCAATAAGGTATTTACCAGCTAGCATTAAGGCTAAGCCAATAAACGCGCCCGGTGGCAGCATAGCGAGTAAAAAGGGTGAGTCAAGGTGTAAGACTTCTATCCGTAACGATTTTGCCCATGAACCTAGCAGTAGATCAGCGCCATCGAACAAGGTGCCGTTACCAAGAATTTCACGTATAGCACCCAGTACAAACAGTGCGGCTGTTGCTCCTAATCCCATCGCCAGACCATCGACGGCAGATAAAGGCACTGTGTTGCGAGAAGCATAAGCTTCAGCGCGTCCAATGACGATACAGTTTGTGACAATCAGCGGAATAAAGATCCCCAGCGATTCATACAAACCAAACGCATACGCGTTGATCAGCATTTGTACGGCGCTCACCACGGAGGCGATAATCATCACATAAATAGGAATACGGATTTCAGCAGGAACCCAGCGACGAAATGCGGATACTGCTACGTTAGTGCAGACGAGAACGAGGGTTGTTGCTAGCCCCAAACCTAATGCGTTAGTCGCTGTTGATGATACAGCTAATAATGGGCATAAACCCAGTAGTTGTACTAATGCAGAGTTATTCTTCCATAACCCTTGTGCAAATAATTCTTTAGTTTCGCTACTCATTATTCATCCCCACAAATTGGGTAATTCGCTAATTCTTCAGGTACCGTTTGGATAAATGCCGCGGTACGTTTTGTGGCATTGACAACTGCACGAGGCGTGATTGTGGCGCCTGTAAATTGATCAAAATCACCACCATCTTTTTTCACTGCCCAATGAGGGTCTTGCGCAGACTCTAACTTTTTGCCCGTAAAATGGGTGATCCAATCAGAAATGCGGGTTTCAATTTTATCCCCAAGCCCTGGTGTTTCATGGTGTTCTGTGACGCGTACACCCAAAACATTGCCTTTAAAATCTGCACCAACTAACAAGTGGATCGCACCGGAATATCCATCGGGAGCCGTGCTTTCTAAAGCCGCAGCAACAGGCTGACCATCCTTACGGGCAATATACAGATGTCGAGGGAGTTTATTTCCCAGTATAGCTTCATTGGTGACTAGATAGCACTCTTTGGCGAGCTCATTGTCATATAAGGATTCAGGCACTACTTGGTCGAGTAATTTCTTCTGCACGATAGCGGCTTGTTCCGCAATGATATCTTTCGTTAGCGTATATACAGCGGCGCTCAGTGCAGTTGTACCCGCCGCGAACAGAGCCAAGATTGTGCCATGACGGCGCATTGTATTTAACATGCTGGCTCCTTACTTATGTCCATACGCGCGAGGCTGCGTATAGTGGTCGATTAACGGTACGGTGATATTGGCAAGTAAGACAGCAAAGGCGATGGCATCAGGATACCCACCGTAAACGCGGATCACCCATACTAAAAAGCCAATTAATACACCAAAAATAATCCGTCCTTTTGGTGTAGTTGAAGCAGTAACTGGGTCAGTCGCAATAAAGAATGCACCCAACATAGTTGCCCCTGACAATAATTGAATTAATGGCGGGGAGTAGCGGCTATCATCAATTAACCAACTAACCACAGCGAGCAGGGTGAGTGTTCCAATAAATGCCACGGGAATATGCCAGCTAATAATGCGACGGCTTAGCATAATTAATCCGCCTGCCAGATAGGCAAGGTTCACCCACTGCCAACCGATACCGGCTAAAGAGCCTTGCAGGATTGGTTGCTGTAGTACATCGGAAATAGAATGGGTGAGTAAGCCCGTTTTAAAGCTATCTAACGGAGTCGCTTGGCTCATACCATCAATGCCGGTACGTAATTGATCCAACGTTATTCCCGTCGAGGTATGCCCACTAAAGATCACCATCAAGCTATCAAAGCCTGAAATATGCAGCTGTTGCAATTCTTGAGGCGGCAACCAGTTGGTCATTTGCACTGGGAATGAAATCAGCAATACCACATAACCGACCATCGCAGGGTTAAATGGATTTTGCCCCAAGCCGCCGTAGCATTGCTTAGCAATAATAATGGCAAATACAGTGCCCAATACAATCAGCCACCAAGGTGATAATGGCGGTAAGCTCACACCGAGTAATAACGCGGTAACAATCGCGGAATTATCTTTCAAAACAGGTAACACTGGCTGCTGGCGTAAGCGGATGGATATGGCTTCCGTTACTGCGGCGGTGACCATCGCAATGGCGATTTGGTATAAGGTTCCAACACCAAAAAAATAGGTTTGCACTGCAATGCCGGGGATAGCGGCAAGCAGAACCCAAAACATGACCTGGCTGGTGCTTTGGTTATCATGAGTAAATGGGGCGCTAGCAATTTTTAAACGGCGTGCTTTGCTATCAAGCGGTCTAAATTTCATCTGTTTATCACTTACTCTGTGGTGGTTTGTTCGTTTGATTGAGGTTCTGTAGATCGCTGAGCAGCGGCTTTCTTTGCCTTAACTCGGGCAATCGCAGCGACAACGGCAGCTTTGCGCGGGTCGACTTCCTCAGTGGCTTCAACCGGTGCTTCAACAACAGGCTCTGAAGTCTGTTGTACAGCCGCTTTTTTCGCTTTCGCTCGAGCAATGGCAGCAGCAACGGCAGCTTTGCGCGGATCGACTTCCTCAGCTGCTTCAGCTGAAGCTTCAACAATAGGCTCTGAAGTCTGTTGTGCAGCCGCTTTTTTGGCTTTTGCACGAGCAATCGCGGCAGCAACGGCAGCTTTGCGCGGATCGACTTCCTCTACGGCTTCAACTGGCGCTTCAACAACAGGCTCTGAAGTCTGTTGCGCAGCCGCTTTTTTGGCTTTTGCACGAGCGATGGCAGCAGCGACGGCAGCTTTACGCGGATCGACTTCCTCAGCGGCTTCAGCTGAAGCTTCAACAACGGGCTCTGAAGTCTGTTGCGCAGCCGCTTTTTTCGCTTTTGCACGAGCAATTGCGGCAGCGACGGCAGCTTTGCGTGGGTCGACTTCCTCAGCGGCTTCAGCTGAAGCTTCAACAACGGGCTCTGAAGTCTGTTGCGCAGCCGCTTTTTTCGCTTTTGCACGAGCAATTGCGGCAGCGACGGCAGCTTTGCGTGGGTCATCACCCTCAGCGCCGTCTGCAATAACTAAGTTATCAGATTGAGTTTGTTCCGCGACTTTTTGCGCTTGCTTAGCTCGAGCTTGGGCTTTACGCGCTTCTCTTGCTGCAATAACGGCACTATTATCCGGCAATTCGCCCGAAATAATTTTTATTGGTTCAGAGGTTGAGGCTTTCTTCGCTTTAACACGAGCCAGCGCCGCATTAACTGCATCTTTATCCGCAGTATCCACTTGAACAGCCGCTTTTTTATGGCGCTCTTCACGGGCAAGTTTTTCGCGTTCCATTCGCTGTTGTTTGGCTTCAAAGCGCAGTTTTGCTTCTGCGGAACGACGTTCCTCTTGGTCTATCTCGCGAATTTCAGCTTTTTCTTGGCGATAATATTGCACCAACGGAATATTACTTGGGCAAACATAAGCGCAAGCGCCACACTCAATGCAGTCAAACAGATTATGCTTTTGCGCTTTTTCGTGTTCGTTGCCTTTACTGAACCAATATAATTGCTGGGGCAGTAATCCCGCAGGGCAGGCATCAACACATAAACCGCAACGAATGCAGGCTTCTTCGACTGGCTTTTCACCCATTTCTTCTTGGGTAGGAACCAATAAACAGTTACAGATTTTCACCACTGGCACATTCAGATCCGGCAGCGTAAAGCCCATTAATGGGCCTCCCATAATCACCATTTGTTCACTTTCAGGTTCAAAACCAGATTGTTGAAGCAGATGCTTAACGGGAGTGCCTAAACGCGCCCAGAAGTTACCAGGCTGTTTAATCGCTTCGCCTGTCACTGTTACGACACGTTCAATCAGTGGTTGACCATCAATCACCGCGCGTTTAATGGCAACAGCGGTACCGACGTTCTGCATTAACACGCCAATTTGGGAAGAACGTGCGCCAGAAGGGACTTCCTTTCCGGTTAAGATTTTTGTGAGCTGTTTCGCGCCACCTGATGGGTATTTGGTTGGGATCACGCGTACAAAAATCTGTGAATCTATAGGCGTCAGCGCACGTTTTAATGCCTTGATAGCTTCGGGTTTATTATCTTCAATACCAATAAGTACTTGGTCTGGATTGAGTAAATGTTGTAAAACGCGGCAACCTTCAATGACTTCTTGGGCATGTTCTTGCATTAAGCGGTCATCTGCGGTGATGTATGGCTCGCACTCAGCAGCATTGATAATCAATGTTTTAATGGCATCTTTACCGCCCGCTAGCTTGGATGCTGTCGGGAAGCCTGCACCACCAAGACCGGCGATACCCGCTTGTTCAATCTTATTGAGTAAATCGGCACGTGAAAGTTGTTGGAAATTAGGCTCGGGCTGCAAAGGTGCCCAAGTATCTAAACCATCCGATTTAATTTTGACACACAGCTCTTTTAACCCTGAAGGGTGCGCAGTCACCATTGGCTCAATGGCAACAATGGTTCCTGATGTTGAGGCGTGGACAGGTACGGTACGACCGGAGCCTTTGGTAAGCGGCTGCCCTTTAAGGACGGTGTCACCAACCTTAACAATCAGTTCACCCTCAGGTCCTAAATGCTGTTGTAGCGGAATAATCAATTCGTCAGGGACGGAAGCCACTCGCATAGGCGTTTGGCTGGATTGCAGTTTCATCTCTGGCGGGTGAATGCCACCATCGAAGTCCCAAACATTATCTTTTTTCAACCACTTAAATAAATTAAGCATGGGAACCCTCTTTAACTGAAGAAAGAGGTACATCCGTAATGTTTTTAACAGGAATGGTGTTTAAATCCCATTTCCAGTTAGCGGTTGTGGTTTTAACCGGTACCATTTCAATACAATCCGTAGGGCAAGGGGCTACACACAGGTCACAGCCTGTACACAAATCTTCAATCACGGTATGCATAGCGCGAGTGGCGCCCACAATGGCATCCACAGGGCAAGCTTGAATACATTTGGTGCAACCAATACAGTTTTCTTCATCGATGACCGCCACTTTACGAACGGGATTTTGTGCCTCTTCATCGCCATCAATCGGCTGAGGATCTACGTTCATTAACTCGGCTATTTTGAGCATCACTTGCTCGCCACCAGGGGCGCATTTGTTAATCATCTCACCGTTATTGGCGACGGCTTCTGCATAGGGGCGGCACCCCGGATAACTGCATTGACCACACTGGCTTTGCGGTAAAATCGCATCCAGTTTTTCAACAATAGGGTCTTCTTCAACTTTAAAACGTAATGAGGCATAACCTAAGATCAGACCAAAGATCAGCCCGAAAACGGCTAATATGCCAATCGCAATCCACAAAGACATCATTAGAATTTCACCAAACCACTAAAGCCCATAAATGCGAGGGACATTAACCCTGCCGTGATCAGGCCAATTGACGAACCTTTAAAAGGTGCTGGGACATTTGCGACAGCCAAACGCTCGCGAATAGCCGCGAAAAGTACCATCACAAAAGAGAATCCGACGGCGGCGCTAAAGCCATAGACCGCAGATTGCAAGAAATTATGGGATTGGTTGATATTTAATAAGGCCACCCCAAGAACCGCGCAGTTAGTGGTGATCAGCGGTAAAAAGATCCCCAATAAGCGGTATAACGTTGGGCTGGTTTTTCTCACAACCATTTCGGTAAATTGCACCACGACAGCAATCACAAGGATAAAGCTCAGTGTGCGCAGATAGACTAGATCCAGTGGGATTAAGATTAACGTATCGATTAGCCACGAAGAAATAGAGGCGAGAGTCATAACAAACGTTGTCGCAAACCCCATCCCAATGGCAGTTTCTAGTTTTTTTGATACACCCATAAATGGGCATAATCCCAAGAATTTAACGAGGACAAAGTTGTTGACTAACACTGTCCCAATAAAAAGTAGAAGATAGTCGGTCATGTCATAGCCTGAAGAGAGAAAAAAGCCCAAAAACTGACCGCAGTCAGTTTAACGGAGGCTATGATATCAAAGCTATTTTTGTGATGCTTATCGATCTTGTGTGAAAGTCATTTTCACGCGTTTAGAAACTTTCATATACGGGACGAAAAAAGCAGCTCCTAAGAGTGGCCACGCGAGGATTTGTAAGGCTGCCTGGTCATCAATCGGGGAAAAAGCGAAGGTTTTTAGCCCGATTAACATTAATGCTAATAACCAGATAGTAAAACGACGGGGAAAGTGGCGAGAACGTTTAAACATCAATTGCGCCATATGCACGCTAAACAGTGACATAGCGAGGCTAATAGCAAATGATAAATACCACTGAGGAGTAATGAAACTACTCCAGCTTTCAACGGTGGTCACTATCTCATAAAACTTAATGCAGTACATCACGGTCATGCTGCAAGCAGCAAATAATGTCAGCAGTAAATAGCTTGCAGGGACTAATAGCCAGCCAGTAATGCGGTCTGCGTTATAAACAGAAGTCATAAATAAGGGATCCCTTATCATTAAATAATACAGATAAATAATAATCCTATCATAGATTTATTTGCTAATTGATTCATTCTGATGGTACTTTTTTAAAATAGCAAAATATGCCACTAATGTGAGGTCAACATGTCCAAGCCAATTAAAGTTGGGATTGTCGGGTACGGTTATGCCAGCAAAACTTTCCATGCCCCATTTTTAGCCATGTTAGAGGAGTTTGAATTAACCACAATCTCCAGTAGCGATGCGAGCAAAGTTCATGCCGACCATCCTAATGTTAAGGTGGTGGGGACACCGGAAGAACTGTTCGCGGATGATGAAATTGAACTGGTGGTGATTCCAACCCCGAATGACACTCACTATCCATTAGCCTGTAAAGCGCTAGCGGCGGGTAAGCATGTGGTGGTCGATAAACCCTTTACGCTCGACGTTAAAGAAGCCGAAGATTTACAACAACGCGCTGAAAAAGCAGGTAAATTGTTGTCGGTTTATCATAATCGTCGCTGGGATTCAGGTTATCGCACCGTGAAAAAAATCCTACAAGATGGTTGTTTAGGTGAGATTAAATATTATGAATCTCATTTTGACCGTTTTCGTCCTGTGGTTAGACAACGCTGGCGTGAAGCCAATATTCCGGGAGCAGGTATTTGGTACGATTTAGGACCGCATGTTATTGACCAAGTCCTGCAATATTTTGGCAAACCAAAAGCGATTACGGTGGATCTTGGTATTATTCGACCAGGCGCGGAAGCGGTGGATTATTTCCATGCAATGCTGGATTACGCAGATAAAAAAGTGATTCTTCATTCAACGACGCTTGCCGCTGCGCCAATGCCAATCTATACCATTCACGGAATGAAGGGCAGTTACGTGAAATATGGTCTGGATACTCAAGAAGATGCGTTAAAAAGCGGCGCGATTCCGCAAGGAGAGCATTGGGGGGAAGATCCGAATCATGGAGTTGTGACCCTGTCACAAGGTGATGAAATGGTGACGAAGCCGTGGAACAATGAAAAAGGCAACTATGGCGGCTATTATGAAGCTATTCATGACGCTATCCGTCTCGGTAAGCCAAATCCAGTAACACCAAGTGAAGCCATCGATATTATGAAACTGATTGAAGCCGGTATCCAATCAGCAAAAGAAAAACGTACCATCGAAAATATTTTCTAAGGTTCAACGTTGAAGATAAAGCCAGTGTGAAACCTGGCTTTAGACGATTTTCAGACCTAATTGGTTTGAAAATGGCTATTTTTGGTTGCAATAATTAACGAGGAAAATCAATTCATTGATTTTCGCCTGATAACACAAAGAGGGAAAAACCACGCTTTTATCCCTCTTTGTCAGCAACATATTGCCAGTGTGAAACCTGGCTTTTTATTTGTGGAAAATCGAATGAATTTATTAGCAAAACTTAAAATAGACTCTTTTCTGTTGATTATGATTGGCGTAGTGGTTATCGCCAGTATTTTTCCTTGTGAAGGGGAAGTCAAAACCGTTTTTCAGCACTTAACTACAGCGGCAATTGCGCTACTGTTCTTTATGCATGGAGCTAAGTTATCCAGAGAATCTATTGTTGCAGGGATGGGGCACTGGCGGCTTCATTTACTGGTATTTGCTAGCACTTTTATTCTCTTTCCCATTATTGGTATTGCGTTACGTTTCATGGTGCCTCATTGGATGTCACCGACGGTGTATATGGGTTTTCTCTATTTATGTGCATTGCCAGCAACCGTGCAGTCAGCGATTGCATTTACCTCAGTAGCAGGGGGCAACGTTGCTGCCGCGATTTGTAGCGCTTCGGCATCCAGTATTTTAGGGGTTTTCCTCTCACCTGTTTTGGTGGGGGTACTAATGGATACCGACGGCAGCCAAGCCATGGACACTCTGAACGCGATTGGCTCAATTATGTTGCAATTAATGGTGCCGTTTATTGTTGGGCATTTGTGCCGCCCGTTAATTGCTAACTGGATTAATCGCCATAAAAGATTGGTTAATACCACTGACCGCTCATCGATTCTCCTGGTAGTTTACGTGGCGTTCAGTGAAGCGGTAGTGGAGGGCATCTGGCAAACTATCGATGCTTATTCATTGTTTATCATTACATTAGTTTCTTGCGTCGTGTTAGTGGTGGTGATGGTGATTAACGTGATGTCAGCGCGCCTTCTTGGATTTAGCAAGGAAGATGAAATTACCATCCTGTTCTGTGGTTCGAAAAAGAGTTTAGCGAACGGCGTGCCGATGGCGAACGTTTTATTTCCAGCGGCAACAGTGGGGATTATTTTGCTGCCATTAATGATTTTCCATCAAATTCAATTAATGGTGTGTGCAGTGATAGCCCAGAAATATGCCAAACGATTAGAAAAACAGTAATTAACACGATAAGGCAGCCATTGCTGCCTTTATCTACATGCCAGTTTAGTTACAACATACTAAAGGGTTTAATACTATAAAACAGATTAGCAGCAGAGATAACTTGAAATATCGAAAGGTCAAATAGGGCAGAAACGGGATCTGCCCTATTGGTAGTTATAACGGAGGGGGGTTATAACGGGATTATCGGCTGGCCGCTTTACGCATTAACGCGGCTTTTTCGCTGTCGGAAAGGAAAGCCATCGTTAAGCCATTACGTTGTGCTTGCTCAATTTCAGCTTGTGTTAGGCCGGCTTGCGATGCAGCAACATTATATTCGTAAGGTAGCTCGATACCTTGAACAGCAGGGTCATCGGTATTAATGGATGCTAATACACCGTGGGATAAAAACGTTTTCAATGGGTGATGAGCCAGTGAAGGGACGGTGCTGGTTTGAATATTTGAAGTTAAACAGCTTTCAATACCAATGTTATTTTTTGCTAAAAATTCAATAAGTTCAGGATCTTCAATGGCTTTTACGCCATGGCCAATACGCTGAGCACCTAAATGCTTGATCGCATGCCAAATACTAGCTGCGCCTGCGGCCTCACCCGCATGAACAGTGATATTGAGTCCAGTATTACGCGCCTTGGTAAAATGTTCTTCAAATAGGACGCCAGGGAATCCTAGCTCATCGCCAGCTAAATCGAGAGCACATAGTTTATCTCGATGAGCAAGAAGACCGTCTAATTCTATGGCACAAGCTTGTTGCCCAAATGTACGGCTTAAAATACCAATCAGGTTCACTTGAATATCATATTGGCGACAACCAGCGGCAATACCATCAATAACTGCGCCAACAACACCCTCAACAGGAAGCTGGTGCTTCATGGCCATATAGTAAGGGGAGAAACGCAACTCAGCATAGTCGATACCAGCGTTGAACGCATCTTCCACGTTTTCAAATGCGACGCGCTTACAAGCATCTAAATCTGCGAGGACAGCAACACCCCAATCCAGTTTAGTCAGAAAACCCACTAAATCGGCTTCTTGTCCCATAATTTGAACGTGAGGGCGTAATGCTTCAATTTCATCGGCTGGAAGCTGAATGTGATGTTGTTGTGCAAGGGAAAGAATGGTTTCTGGGCGAATGTTGCCATCAAGGTGGCGATGTAAATCCGTGAGTGGGAGTTGTTTGTTTATCACAATAAATGATCCTTATAGATATACTGCCTCCATTTTGTCTGTAATTGAGTAAAAATCAATGAAAAAGAGGGTGATAAAAAGAAAAACGCCAGTCTGTGTGACTGGCGTTTACTTGATTTATCTTAAGGGAAAATTATCTTAAGAATCAATTACTGTGCAGCTGGCGCTTCTGCTGGTTGTTCTGCTTCAATTGCAGGTTCTGCAACTTCTGCACCATCAGCTGGTTGAGCTTCTTCTTCGTAACCCATTTCATCTTCTGCGCCCGGCATCATTTTCATCTTAGTTAAGAATTCAGCTAAGGTATATTTGTCGTCGTTGAAGGTCAGATCGTTACCAGAGAATTTAACAGTCATGGTTAAATCGTTTTCGCTGTCGATCATCCAAGGGTGTTTTTTCTCTTTCGCTTTTTCTGCACGTTGTTCATCCGTCATGAACATTTCTTCGAACGGGTTAGAGAACATATCCGCAGTCAGCATTTGTTGAACGCCTGCGAACTCTTCAGAAACTTGTTCTTGAACCGCTTTCTTGTCTTCTGCTGATACTGCTACGCCACCATCTAAGATCATCGCTTGAGTCATTGACTCAATGATCATTGGCTTGTTCAGTTTCATGCTGAAGTCGAAAGAAGTGATCAGTTGTTTGAACGCTTCATCCACTTTGTTTTGCATTGCTAACGCAGTGATTTCGTCTTGATTCCACTTGTTGAATGTGATGCTCAGGTCGATAGAACTTTGACCAGCGTCGTTTTTCCAGTAGAACGGGCTCATTGTGAATACAGGCTTGCTTTTCATCAGCTCTGGCAGAGTCGTGGTCATCATCTGCATTGCGATTTTTTCGCTAACTTCACCAGGGTTGCCTGTTGCTAAGCCATCAGCCAATGCTTGGTTGTATTGCTCCACAAACTTGCCTAATGCTTTCGCATCTAATTTCTCGATAGCAACCGTCAGCTCACCAGAGCCTAAGTTTTGCTCTAACGCTTTTACATCGCTGATTTTGTAAGAAATATTACCTTTAACATCATCACCGTTGATAGATGTATCACTTGAAACGTCTAAGTTTTTGAACGAGAACTTAGTTTCAGGGATGCTAACATCGGTATCTGCGATCACGAAAGATTGAGTACCAGTATAGAAGCCGTGCTGAGATTTCGTGACGTTAGAAACCAGCTTCAGGCCTTTCATGGTGATAGAGCCTTCTTCCTTGGTGCTGCTAATGACTAAGCTATCAGTCACTAAAGATGCATCAACGGTGCTTAAGTCAGAACCGGTTGCGATATCAAATTTAGCGCCACTGAAAGAGAACTTACCATCATCTTTAGTGTACTCAAGTGGGATCAGCTCAATGCTAGAATCCACATTTTTGCTGTAGCCGATAACCGCAGAACCATGCATGAATGGCTTGCCTTTAGTCGCTTCAAACAGCTCTTTAGTCGCTTTAGTGTTCGCTAATTCAACATTCACTGCGCCCAATTTTGGCATCAGGTTGAATTTAGCCACTTGAGATAATGGCAGTGGACCGTGCGAGATATCCGCTTTAAAGACGATGTTTTCGTCAGCAGAAGTGGTTGAAGTAATGACGATGTCAGCTTGAGAAGAGAAAACACCACGTTTGTAGTTCTCTAATTTGAAGACAACATCAGCACTTGGATTGTTAGCGGTGATAAACGCATTGGAATTCGTAATCACTTTATTCAGTTCAGCTTCAACTTTTGAACCTGTGTACCATGATGCGCCAGTCCATACTGCGCCCAGAGCAACGATAACACCTACCGCAACTAATGACTTTTTCATTATCAACATCCATCCTTTCAGTACGTACAAAACGTACTTATGTAAAAATAATATAAGTTTTATTACCCGTTTGGCTGTGTGTACCAACGGCTAAATACAGAATACGACCTAAAAATTAAATACTCGGGCTAATTGACCATTTCCTTTAATAGAAATGTTATCCTCATAAGCAGGTAAGAAAACAGATTCACCAGAATTCATGTTTATTTCTTGATTACCTGATCGCAATACTAACTTACCTTCAATACAAAACAAAATTGAAGCAACATGGTTAGTTATGGATAACCCAGAGCAGTCAATAGAATATATATTAAATGAAAAATCTTCTACTGGGATCTTATATTTCCAGACATTTCCAGATTTTTCGGGAATGTTGAACAAATCTTCAGCTTTAATTGATTTAAAATCAATATTATCAACCAGTTCTTTAACATCGATATGTTTACTGGTCAATCCAGCCCGTAAAACGTTATCTGAATTAGCCATCACTTCTAACCCGACACCTTCTAAATAGGCGTGAGGGGTTCTAGCGGCTAAGAACATGGCGTCACCTGGTTGTAATTCAACGATATTTAGCATTAAAGGTGTAAATAAACCATTATCTTCTGGATATAAGTTCACCATTTGTTTAATTGAATTCCAAGGCTCACCTTGTTTGCTATTTAATGCAGCTTTTAATACCCCTATAGCAAGATCTTTTTGTTCGCCTGTCAGATTAAGAATCTGTGCAAATAATTTTTTAAGTCGTTCTTCACTTGGTGCTTGAACGAAAAGTTGAATTTCAGGGTGAGCGGCTGCAATAAAGCTAAATAATTCGACAATTTCATCTATAGGACGAAATGCATTCATTGCTTTAAAAGGCGTTAATGCATAAATCAGCTCTGGTTTATGATTATCATCTTTATAATTACGTATAGGAGAATCTAAAGGGATCCCTTGCACATTTTCTTTAGCAAATCCTATTTCTGCATCATGCTTATTTGGATGAACTTGAACAGAGAGAGGCCGAGCAGCACACAATACTTTAAATAAATAAGGCAATCGGCCAAAGCGCTCGGCGATATGTTTGCTCAGTATTTTCTCTGGATTTTCTTTAATGAAGCTATTTAACGAGATTTTCTGATGTGTTAAAGGGGATATGACCTCAGAACTGGCTTTGGGGTGAGCGCCCATCCAAAGTTCAGCCATAGGTAAATTATCCGGATTAGGATAGCCATACAGCTCATTGAGGGCAGTTTTACTTCCCCAATCATAGTGTTGGATTTGGTTTATCATTTTTAGCATATCAAAACTCTCTTTTTGCAAAAATCAACTAATTTCCTTTTTACTACAGCACAATAAGCTCGACCAAGTCTCATAATTGAAATTCAATTTGTGGCATTATACTGCTCGGTTATTTGCTTACCTGCAAGCAGATGATTCTAAAATTAATTATTCTGAATATGTACCTAAGGAGCTAGTAATGGCAGCCACTCGCATTGAAAAAGACTCAATGGGACCAATTGAAGTACCTGCTGACCACTTGTGGGGCGCGCAAACGCAGCGTTCTTTAGAACATTTCCGTATCTCTGTAGAGAAAATGCCTGTTGCTCTGATCCACGCATTAGCTGTCACTAAAAAAGCGGCTGCAAGCGTGAACATGGATTTAGGTTTACTGCCAAAAGATCGCGGTGATGCGATTATCGCTGCGGCAGACGAAGTCCTTGCTGGCAAGCATCCAACAGAATTTCCCCTCGCTATCTGGCAAACTGGTTCTGGTACTCAAAGTAACATGAACATGAATGAGGTACTTGCTAACCGCGGTAGCGAAATCCTCGGGGGACAGCGCGGTAACGACCGTCTGATCCACCCAAATGACGATGTTAACAAGAGCCAAAGCTCTAACGACGTCTTCCCAACAGCAATGCACGTGGCGGCCGTTGTCGCGATGCGTGAACATTTGCTGCCAGAACTGAAAGTTCTGCATAAAACCCTCGATGCGAAAGCAAAAGAATTCAAAGACATTGTTAAGATCGGTCGTACGCATTTACAAGATGCAACACCATTAACATTGGGTCAGGAAATTTCAGGTTGGGCCGCTATGTTAGCCCATAATGAAAAACATATTGAAAACGCAGTGCCACATGTTTGCGAGCTTGCGTTAGGTGGTACTGCGGTCGGTACAGGCTTAAATACTCACCCTGAATATGCGGTTCGTGTTGCGAAGAAAATTGCAGAATTAACGGGTCAACCGTTTGTGACTTCACCGAACAAATTTGAAGCATTAGCAACATGTGATGCATTAGTTCACGCACACGGTGCATTAAAAGGCTTAGCTGCTTCTTTAATGAAGATTGCTAACGATGTTAGATGGTTAGCATCGGGTCCTCGTTGTGGTATCGGCGAAATTTCGATTCCTGAAAACGAACCAGGCAGCTCAATCATGCCAGGCAAAGTGAACCCAACTCAGTGCGAAGCATTAACTATGTTATGCGCTCAAGTGATGGGTAACGATGTTGCAGTGAACATTGGTGGAGCTTCTGGTAACTTTGAATTGAACGTGTTCCGTCCAATGGTTATCGATAATTTCTTACAATCTATCCGCTTATTAGCTGATGGTATGCGTAGCTTCAACGAACACTGTGCGGAAGGTATCGAACCAAACCGTGAGCGTATCGAGAAATTACTGCACGAATCTCTGATGCTAGTGACTGCGCTAAATACCCATATCGGCTACGACAAAGCAGCTGAAATTGCGAAAAAAGCGCACAAAGAAGGTCTGACTTTGAAAGAATCAGCTCTGAAATTGAACTACTTAACTGAAGCGCAATTTGATGAGTGGGTTCGTCCAGAAGATATGGTTGGTAGCATGAAGTCGTAATTATCTTTATCTTTATCTAAGATAAGGTTTTCAGCCCCTGTACTAGAAATAGAGCAGGGGCTTTTTTTATCGCTCTATATACAGATTTAAGCGTGGTATCAGTAATTCAACAGGCTTTGCTTTTGGGCGATTACGCAATGCGATACTGTCTTGATGATAATCCGCCAGCTCACCCAACTTTATGTCACTCAATGTTTTATCGACAGCAAAAACCAATATCGGCGTCGCACAAGGATATTGTGTTTGCTTTTGAGTTTCTTTGTCCCAAACTCGGGCGATAGGTTGAACTTTAACCGGACGCTGTGTTTTTAGAATGCAATCATGGGGAAGGGAGCGAATTAACTGGATCTCAGTTTCTAACTGCAGCTGCCAATGTTCGCGCTGTAAATGAGCCGGTGTTCTTCCGCTTTCTAGACTGGCTTGTAAACGGTTGAGCATCTCTTCTTGAGTCACTTTGTTGATCACTTTCTTATTTGCCCACCCAAAACGAATAGTATCAGGATCGACAACAGCGGTGAATGTTCGATAGGTATTCAGTGTAAGTAGCCCATGCAAACTTTCTCTTATAAATTCAAACCGATGAGCCTCATCGACATTGGTCACTATTTGCTTAATGTCTATTTTTAACTGGTTGATATCGGAAATTAACTGCTGAAATTGTTTATATTCAGCGTAAGAGGGTGCTAAACAAATCGCTCCTGGTAAACGTATCGCTGTTTTGTTGCTAACTAATTCTGATTTTTTATGAATAAACAAAAGCTTAAATAGCTCTATTGTTTGGGCTATTGCATCGTTTCCCGTATGTTTATCCACAAAGATAGAATTGATTTCATTGTTTTCGTCCCCTTTAAGGGTTTCCGGTAAACTAAATACAGCCGCATTGACACCTTTTTGCGCCTGAAGCAATTGGCATAGCAGATTAATATTCGACTCTAATAGGTTGAATGAGCTAATTAACTGTTGTTTGGACATTTGATGTATTCAACCTTATATTTAGTTACAACATTCTTTGTGATTATAAAACAAAACTAACATTAACATCTCAGTTTATCAACAGGCTTAATCAGGAAATTAAGGGATAGCGCAGTAGGGTATTGTACTATCCCATCATGGTTTTTTCTTGCTGTTATTGCTTATAATCTATCTCTATATCAATCACTTGATAAAATGCATTGCCCGTATCATTAATGGTCCAAACCCCCAAAACAATATGGTAGCCTTGGTAATTTTGAGGGAGCTTGCAATTGTGCTGCACTAAACTCGGCGGCGTCTCTACTTTTTCGTATTTACAGAATGGCGTTAATTCAAACTGGGATCGGGTTAATGGTTCACTTGGGTTCCAATCTTTTCGTGTAATAAAATATTCCCATTTCGTCGTTTTGTGGATCGCCGTTAATCGCCAGAAAAAATCAAAATCAGGTGTTTCTATTAACATGCGCGTCCAGCGAAAAGGATTCTGAACATCGATAGATGAAAAAGCCGCAACACCCGCACTGGCAATTTTACCATCAACCGGTCCTTTTTGAGGGAATCCTTTCAATCCTTCAACAGATTGAGGTTCGTACTGAATAGCGCCACAGTTTTTATTGGTTTGTAATTTACACAGGTAAGCTCGGCTTGCAGGATACTCGATATAGCCATGAGGCAGGGCAAAGTAGCTATAGCAGAGTAATAAAGGAAATAATAATAATTTTTTCATTGAAGATCCTCATCATTGATTAATTTATATATTTTCTATTAACTATGATGAGGATGTGAATTCTAACCTTTGGTAGCAGTTAACTTATTGGATTATTCGGTAATTTATAAGCCACTAACATTTTGTTTTTAACTTATAAGCGATACCTACACCGGCCAGTAGAAGAGCCGCAATAAATAATGCCACGCCATTCCAACCATATGCCGACCAGAAAAAGCCACCCAATGTACCGGCAATACTGGAACCCGCATAATAGCTAAACAAATAGAGGGAAGATGCTTGTCCTCTTGCCCGTTTAGCGCGACGTCCAACCCAGCTACTTGCAACGGAATGCCCGGCAAAGAATCCAGTGGTCAATACTGTCATGCCTAATAAAATGACCCAGATATTACTGTGTAACGTCAAAATTACGCCAATTAACATCATCGCAATGGCAGCAATTAAAATTCGCCCAAAACCATGTTTCTGGGTCAAACTTCCTGTTTTAGTCGCGCTATAAGTTCCTGTTAAATAAATAATAGATAAGAATCCTACGACAGACTGACTAAAATTATAAGGCGATTCAAGTAAGCGGTATCCAATGTAGTTATACATGGTGACGAAACCACCCATCAAGATAAAGCCCTCAATAAATAACCAAGGTAATCCCGTATCGCGTAGATGTAAGTGTAAGTTAACCCAAAGGTTTCTAGGTTTCAGAGAACTCGCGCGAAAGTGTTGGGATGGTGGTAATAAGCGCCAGAATCCAATCGCGGCCAACAACGCCAATGAGCCTAAAATAACCACCGCAACGCGCCATGAATAATAGTCGGCAATGACACCGGTCATTAAACGCCCACTCATTCCCCCGATAGAGTTACCACTGATATATAAGCCCATCGAAAGTGCAACATAGCTTGGGTGAATTTCTTCGCTCAAATAGGTCATGGCGACAGCGGCGACACCGCTAAGTGATAATCCCACTAATGCACGAGCGATCAAAATCCCTTGCCAACTCTCCATTATCGAGCTCATTAATGTAAAAAGTGCCGCACAAGTCAGGGAAATGACCATCACATTTTTACGACCAATTGCATCGGAAATAGGACCAGTGATCAGCAATCCCAATGCCATTAATCCTGTACTTAAAGAGAGTGATAAACTGGCCGTCGCTGGGGAAATATTAAAATCCGCTGACAGCATTGGCAAAATAGGTTGTACAAAGTACAGCAACGCAAATGTTGCAAAACCTACAGTAAAAAATGACAGAGTGACACGCAGGTACAGAGCATCGTCCCGTTGAATATAATGTTTTTTCGGCTCTGTATTGGTCAAGGTTTTGGTTTGTTTTCCTTGGAGAGATTGGCTCGTTGAGAGGCTATTTGACTGCTGTTCCATGTAAATTCCTTGACGACTAAACGGACTTGATTTCGATCAAAGAATAGAAACTTTCTATTTTTTTGTCTAATATATTAATAATACACAATGATACATTTAAAATATCAATCTAATGAACATAGAATTACGCCACCTACGTTATTTTATTGCGGTTGCCGAAGAGCTACATTTTGGACGTGCAGCTGAGCGCTTGCACATGTCTCAACCGCCACTAAGCCAGCAAATACAGGCGCTTGAAGAAATGGTGAATGCCAAATTATTAGAGCGAAATAACCGCAATGTCGCCTTAACCCCAGCTGGCGCCATGTTTCTCAAGGAAGCCTACCAAATTTTAGGGCAGGTCGATGCCGCTGCGACCAAAGCGGCTCGGATGGAAAAAGGGGAACTGGGCGAATTATCTATTGGTTTTACGTCAACAACGCCATTCATGCACAAAGTCACCATGAGCCTACGCCAATACCGAGAAGCATATCCTGATGTTTCTATTCATATGCATCAAATGAATACGAAGCAGCAAATCCCGCCTTTAGTGACCGGGCGCATAGACATTGGCATCATGCGCAATACAATATTGCCTGAACAATTGGACTATCAATTATTGTTTAGAGAGCCTTTTATGGTTGCGGTTTATGAAGGGCATCCTTTACTGGCTTTTGAAGAAAGTGGTGTCGACATTAAGCAACTAGCCGCTTATCCGTTAGTTTTCTTTGAGCGGGAAGTAGGGACGGCACTGTATGATGAGATTAACCAATTATTAGCTTCCGAAGGAGTGGTTCCTACAATTTCCCAAGAAGCAGGAGAAGCTATGACCATTCTAGGTTTGGTATCTGCTGGAATGGGAATATCCATCATCACTGAATCCTTTACACGAATGAAGATTGACGGTGTGAGGTATCTAAAACTCGCGAATATTCAAGCTACTTCAGAAGTCTGGTTGGTCTACAATACTCGACGAACGCCACCTGCTGCGGCTAAAAAACTGACTGAATTACTGCTGCACAATATTGTGGGTATATAAGTATTGTGAGCATATAAAGCGTAAGATTTGAAATGATTAACGAGATTTGCATCACGTTTTATATGTAAATGTAGCCGAGTTTTCATTTATATCAGGCATAATCTATCATAATTTATAACGATTTCTGAGTGTTAAGATGATAAACCAAACGGGGAATACCGACCAAATAAAGCAATTAAATACAGGGCTTGTGTACCGAATTATTGCACAGCATGGTCCTATTTCCCGTATTGCGTTATCAAAACAGTCTCAATTGGCTCCGGCGAGTATCACCAAAATTACCCGTGAATTGATGGATGCTCACTTGATACAAGAACGTGAATTTCCAGTATTAGGGTTAAGAGGGCGCCCAGCCGTTGGGTTAGTCATTGAAAGTGAAGGTTGGCAATTTTTAGCCATTCGAATTGAACAGCAACACGCTATTATTTCGTTAAAAGAAATTAATGCTAAAACCCTCACGGAGCAATGCTATCCTTTTGATGTAAAAGGTAATCAACAATTTAGTGATCGGTTATCGGAACTGATTAGTCTATTTTTCGAAGAAACCGCGTCTTACTTAGAAAGAGTTACGGCGATCAGTATCTTATTAGATGGTCTCTTAGACTCTTATTCTGGAGTTATTTATAGGTTGCCTGACTACCATGTCCACCAACTGGCTATCGGCGAAATGCTCACAGAAAAAACAGGGCTACCCGTCTATCTTCACCCGCCTGTTAATGCTCTAGCTATCGGCGACCACCTCAAACATTCAGAATCTCGAGCACAAAAAAATATTATTTATTTACAGATTCAAGAAGTGGTTAATATCGCAGTGCTGAATCACGGCTATTCGCTGGATTCAATAACACGTCAGCCTATATTATTTGCACATACTCCAACTGATTCAGAAAGACCACAATCTTGCTATTGTGGAGGAAAGAGCTGCTTAGAAACTAAGGTATCCATTCCTTCAATTATTCAGCAAGCAAGCGAATTACTTGCAGATTATCCTGAATCTATTTTGCATAAAGAGAGCGTCGATATTGATACAATTAGTCGAGGTGCAATAGAAAATGATCCATTATGTATTTTATTACTCGATATAACAGCCAAACGACTCGCTTATCCATTAGCTATGATGATTAATTTATTTGGAACCGAATTAATTTTAATTAATTCGCCTTTAACTGATGAGCAAAATTATTGGTTTACTCGCCTACAATATTTTATCTCATTATATGGGAATCCACTTTACAGTAATAAATTAATGTTTGAGAAATCAACAATTTCAATTAACGAAAGTGAAACGGCATTAATTCAAAATGCACTTTATGATGGCTCACTGTTGTTGCAATTACTGCAAGGCTAATACAATTTGATAAACTTCTCATTATCTTACACAAAATTGAGCTAACGCAAACTTATCATTTCCCCATTCCCATAAACTGAATTCATATCATTTTTATAGCATTTTGCTGACTTTAGTCTGTCACTTCAGGATAGAACAACCATGAACAATCTATTTATTACCGGGACAGATACAGATGTCGGGAAGACGGTATCGACACTAGCAATATTACAAGCACTTAATAATCAAGGTATTAAAGCAGTAGGGTACAAACCTATTGCAGATCAATGTATCGATACACCTGAAGGGAAGCGCAATAAGGATGCACTTCTTATTCATCGTGTTTCGCAAGATCTAGTCTCGTATGATGAAGTTAACCCTGTCCGACTTGGTGATAATTACAGCCATGAAAACAGTATTGATTTTAATAAAATCAATAAAGGATTAGATCACCTTCACGAGCAAAGTGACATAGTTGTTATCGAAGGTAATGGTGGATGGCGTTATCTTCTCGATGATAATACTTTTTATGCTGATTGGTTGAAAAAACAATCTGTTGGCGTGATCTTAGTCGTCGGAATTCAGCATGGGTGTGTCAATCATGCATTATTGACAGCTGAAGCTATTCGAGCGGATGGTTTACCGTTAGTCGGTTGGTTAGCCAATAGAATCAACCCAGGCTTGGCACATTACGCTCAAATTATCCAGCGAATGCAACAACATATTAATGCGCCATTATTGGGTGAAATTCCTTATTTATTGCGTCCTGAAGAAAAAGAGTTGGGACATTATTTAGATGGTGAAAAACTGCAAGAATTTGTTTCGGTTCCTGCATTTTAATCTTTATAGAGATTTTAATTTATTATCTAAGCAAAAGGGCGCAAATAGCGCCCTTTGTTTTATCGATATAGTCTATTTTCAACTATGGATTGATAATTGGACGACCTGAGTTAACATCAAGACAACGTTGAGTATTTGGCTCCCAATACGCATTAAGATTCAAACTTTTCTCACATTTATCTTTAGCATCAAATGCGGCGTCAATTTTATCAAACTCTTTTTCAGTGCGACGGTTAACTTTAGAACGCAGCATTTTAGTCTCATCCCACTGTTCTTTATCTTGTCGCGCCTGTTCCTTATTCAACGGATCATTACTACCATTGCCGACAGAAACACAAGTGCTACCCGCAGCGCATGATGTATTAGCTGCTTGCGCCGCATTAACCCACATCAAAGGGAGGCAGAAGCAGATTGCAGCCAGACCATTTTTGATAAATTTTTGTGACGTGCTCATGTAATTTCCTTTCGTTTCAATACTCGCTCTATAACCAGAGTATAGCTAATAAACAATAATGCCGTCTTTATAGAATAGTACGAAAATTTATTATTGTTTATGTACGGTTAAGCCAGCAAATGTTTGGCACACCGGCATTAATTCCAGTGTATTAACGTTCATATGAGCCGGAAGTGTTGCCACCCAGTAAACAGTTTCCGCAATATCTTCAGCAGTGAGGGCATCCGCGCCTTTATAGGTGTTCGTGACTTTTTCATCATCACCTTTAAAGCGGACATTTGAAAACTCAGTTCCACCGACTAACCCTGGCTCAATATCGGTCACACGGATTTTTTTGCCCACTAAATCTGCACGTAATCCTAAGGAAAATTGTTTTACAAATGCCTTGGTTGCACCGTAAACGTTGCCACCTTTATATGGCCAAGATGCCGCGGTAGAGCCAATATTGATAATGTGTCCGTGATTTTTTTCCACCATACCTTGCAGCACTTCATAAGTCATATTGACTAAGCCTTTGGTATTTGTGTTGATCATAGTTTCCCAGTCATCCGGATTAGCATTAAATGCAGGCTCTAAACCTAAAGCAAGCCCCGCATTATTCACTAAAAGGTCGATATTTTTTAAGTGGGAGGGCAAATTAGCTACAGCGTGTTGAATCGCTTTTCGGTCTTGTACATCCAGAGTTAATGGATAAAATTTGTCACCCAATTCTTGGTGTAATGCATTTAATCTTTCAGTTCTACGTCCTGTTCCAATCACAGTGAAGTTATGCTGAATAAATTTGCGAGCAATAGCTTCACCAAATCCTGATGTTGCGCCGGTTACTAGAATAATCATTAGGTACCTCAGGTTGTTATCGTTGTTTGTTTTGAATCATTCTAACCTTATTATTAAGGGGCTTCCAAGCCCCTTATTTAGTTCTTTTACACCAGTAAAATAATTAACTTATTTAGTGAGTTATAATCCATTAATCTGCTTATTTTTAGGGTATTTCAGCGTATAACTTAGCGGTAACTCGACGGTCTCTTGAGGTTTAAGCGTTAAATCCCATTCAATTTTATTCTCTGTTTCATCTAATTTTCCGCCTTTAAATTCAGGGTTGAGCACTTTAATATCGGCATCTCGGCTCGTCGGGAGTTGGTCATAAACAGACAGTTTAATGTCATTTTTCCGCGTATTACGTACTTTAATTAAGAAGCTTTCTTTTTGCTCAACCGAGGAGCCCATAAAGGTCGGTTTTTTACGCATACCTGCATTATTCACACGAGAAATTTGAATGTTATCATCCACCCCGAATGGAATATCGAGAGTCTCAGTTAATTGCCCTGAATTCACATAAAAATCACCCACATAGCTGTTCATAAAGTAAATATTTGCAGGACCATTCAGTAAGTTCAGTGTATCCCAGTCATCAATTTGTGCTTGCAAATAGACTTCTTCAGCCATTTTTGGCGTTGATGTATAACGATATTTAGCATCAACATCCGCTTGCTTAATGGTAATGGATTTTGCTTTAGGGGTAGAGGCTAAGCTAAAAGGCAAGTCGATGTTATAACTGAGATTCACGCCATTGGTGTTGGTCGACACATAGTTTGCCATTCCAGGGCTGCGTTTTTTTACTGCTGAGAGTTCCGCTACTGGCGCAGGTGCTGCTACCTCCATATCCATGGTTGCGGACATTTTTCCGCTCATATAGCCTTGATTATATTGGTCATAAACAGACAATAACCATGGCGTTAAAAATGGCGGGGTGATATTACGCGTTGGATTGGCAGAGGAAAGGGTAAGTTTAACTTTGTCCCAGTCCATGCCAGTATTTTGAATAACATCAGCTTTGTAGGTAATACTGACTGGTTTATCAATATCTTTAGCGCGAATATCATAACTTGGAGACCAACCGGCATCGGGAGTGACATACGAGATTTGCATGTTAGTACTCAAATTTTTGGGAGCATCAACCGTCAACACAATTTGCGTCTGTTCACCAATATTATCGGGAAGAATGCCTTCAAATTTTGTCTGCAATAATGCTTGTTTCTCTGTCAATTCATCAATCTGCTGCTGATACGCTAAGTTTTCACTCAATATCGCAGACATTTGCTTGCGAATAAATTCCAATTTGGATGCGGACTGCTCAAGGGATAATGTCGTCGTTTCACCAAAAAAGCGCTGGTCTTTCAGTAAAGCAAGTTGGTCATCACCCACTTTTATTTTGATATTAAGTTCTGAAATTTGCTTAGTTATCGCGTCTATTTGCGTTTTTAAATTTGCCACTTCACCTGTGTAGACAGGTTCCACTGCAATGGTTTGCACATCAATTGAGCGAATCAAAACATCTTCATTATCTAAGCTAATAGAAAGGCTTTTTTGATCAAGGTGGTTAGCAACATTGGTAAAAACCAGTTTACTTTCGCCTTGCGGTAAATTAACAGTGGCGCTATTCGTTAACTCGGCACCGCGTAAAAAAATCGTGGCTTGATTGAGTTTAAGAGGGTGCAAAAGCGGCGCTGATTCAGCAAATGCTTGCCATGACGCTAACGCCGATACAAATAAAATTCCTTTGGTGAATTTGCGAGTGACAAACATATTGATACTCCATTAGCTGGATAAATTAGTTTTGTTGATAGTTTTTAATCATATTGGAATTTAATCCGTTGAGATAACAGAATAAGCTTAAAGTAAGATTCTATTTATAAAGAGCAATCAGAATGGTTGGCTGATGTTTTGATTATCTTTTAAAAAAAGAGGTTTTGATTTCTGAGGATAGATAAGAATTGAACCACCGACTTTTTTATAGCGGTCGGTGGCTGAGAGCGAATAATATTAAGGAATAAGTATAATTGCGCCACGTGCCTGGTTGTTTGCAATTCGCTCATGAGCATAAGCTGCCTGAGATAACGGCAACGTACTGTCAATCAATGGTCTGATTAGCCCTTTTTTAATAGCAGGAAGCCATCTTGAAAAATCTTCTATATCGCCAACCAATGTTCCTCGTAGCTGTTTTTGAGTGAAGAAAAAATTACGAACATCGATTGTCGCTTGCGTACCTGCCATAAAACCCATTGAGACAATAATGCCTTCTGGGCGCACTACGTTGATTGTTTTTTGAAGAATGTCGCCACCTAAGTTATCAATTGCAACGTCAACACCTTTTCCTTCAGTCCATTTTTGGATGGCAGAAACAAAATCCTGTTCAGAGGTGTTAATAATAAAATCGGCGCCAAATTCTTTGACTGTTTCAACCGAGTTTGAATTCTGTACCGTTGTGACCACGCGCGCCCCAAGCGCTTTCGCCACCTGAATGCTCATCAACCCTGTACTTGACGCACCCGCCTGCACCAGAACGGTATCTCCGGCTTTAACTTCACCAACAATTTCCACAGAACGAATAGCAATAAGTAGTGGCACCGGAAGTGCAGCGATTTGCTCAACGGGTAAGTCCGTATTATCAATCAATAGCCACTGCGCAGGTACGACAATATATTCAGCATAGGTTCCCTGAGTGTGAACCCCGGGAATAGCGTAACTACTGGCAACTGTCACTGGGCGAATATGTGCTTCTGACGGATCCAATGGATAACCTGGCATTGAGATCACGCGGTCACCGACATTAAATCCAGTGACGTCTTCGCCCCAATTTATAACCTGACCTACCGCATCGGAACCTAAAACATGGGGAAAGGTGATATCGGGTGAAATTTCACCTAAACGAACATAGTGGTCAAGTCGGTTAGTGCCAATTGCCAGTGTTTTAACGAGGACTTCACCTAGACCCGCTAGAGGCATATTCAGATCTTCATATTTTATTTCTTCAGGGCCACCAAATTGATGAATGACTGCAGCTTTCATGCTTTTATCTCCAACTTATCGTGAATTTTCGTTTTCTCTAAGATCGGTTACGATCTCCCCGCCAACTCCCCAGTTGTCGGTTTTGACTTCATCAATTACGACAAAAACAGACGACCTCGGTTTTCCAAGTACCTGATTGAGCAGGGTGGTCGCACCTTCAATTAAGCGTTTTTTTTGATCGTCGGTGACACCTTCATCTGTCACTTTGATATTGATATAGGGCATTTTATTGTTCTCTGTCGTGCCATCGACTGATTACAGAAGTTGGCGTTGTTGTATTGATGTTGCCTATAACAATAATTCATTACTTAAAATTGAAAAATAATCGCAGTGTTATTATAGTTTATACATTATGTAACTAATCTTTCAGGTGGCTATGCAACGCTATTTTGATGATATGCAAATGGGCAGTATCGAATTATTCTGCCTTACCGTAGAAACCGGTAGTTTTACAGCGGCGGCTAATGCAGCTGGCGTTACTCCAGCTGCAGTCAGTCGTTCTGTTGGTCGACTTGAAAAAAGATTGCAAGCCCGATTATTTGTTAGAACGACACGCAGTATGCGAACAACCGACACGGGGCAGCAATATTACTTGGATTGTAGAAATGCGTTAAATCAACTCATTGAGGCCGAAAGCAAAATCTCTGGGGAACATCAGATACCAGTTGGGATACTCCGTATTAGTGTTCCAACACTCTATGCGCATTACCGATTACTCCCTCGATTAAATCAGTTCTGTTCTCGGTATCCGCAATTGAAAATAAATCTGGAAGTCAGCAATGAAAATATTGATTTTTCAGAGGATAACTATGATGTTGCTATCAGAGGAAGTGAGTTACATGATTCAGGATTAATTGCCCGTCGCCTTGAGGATGCTGAACTCATCATTGTGGCTGCACCTTCATATTTGCAGCAGCATTCCACACCTCATGCTCTTTCTGACCTTATGCATCATGAATGTATTCAATATTCCTTACCCAGTAGTGGTAGAAAAATACCGTGGACATTTCGTTCACAAGGGAATGTTGTAAAAGTAGAGACGACAGGGCGTTTGTTATGCCAGCAGGATTTTTTGGCCACACTGACATTAGTGAAAAATGGGGCTGGTCTTATGCAGGTATATCGATTTACTGTCGAGCAAGAATTACAACGCGGTGAGCTAGTAGAAGTTCTGCAAGAGTATGCGGGAACAACTCGTCCGTTTATCTTAATTTATCCATATGCCCGTTATATTCCGTTGAAAACAAAAAAGTTTATTGAGTTTATGACGAGTAATGGAAAATGAGATAAAACACCCATCACCAGGTGTTTTATCTTATTAGGCTAAAGTAACTTATTCTTCGAAATACCAATATCCCTGATTGATAAATTCGGTCAACTCAGCGACAAAAATTGGGTTATCCAGTGCTTCATCGAGTTCATTTATTCCAATTTCCGTAAGCTGGCACAATGCGTCCGCACCTTTTATTTCTGTGGTATTCCAACCATCTGAATTAACAAAGAAATGATCGCCGATGCGCATGACTCGTAGCCCGCTTAGTCGTATCAATTTTTCACCTGCATTCAAAGCACTCAGTACTTCTTCCGGCTGATATGGCGGTTCAGCAGGGGCAATATCCAACTCATGGCGTGGAGTGGTTGCAAAACGACCTAACCACTGTTCAAAATCACCGGGCTTATTGATCATTTCAATCATCATAGCGCGTAAGCGTTCAACCTCATGAGGCTCCATGGTTCCCGCATTTTTACTGACTTTCAGGTCAGGATCGCCATAGTTTATTCCACCCAAATCCTGTTCCAGTGCATAGTCAGCAAAACTGCTCAGCAAATCGCGCCCAGTAGGACCACGGAAGCCGACAGAATAGTTCATGGTATCTTCGAAGGTGAAGCCATCGTGAGGGAATCCCGGCGGAATATACAGAATATCGCCCGCTGCCATTTCTACATCAATAATCGGCTCAAATGGGTCAACATGTAATAATGCCGGATGTGCGCAAAACTGACGCATGGGAAGGGCGTCACCCACTCGCCAGCGGCGGCGTCCCATTCCTTGGATGATAAAAACATCATAGTTATCAATATGTGGCCCAACACCACCACCAGGCACTGAATAGGAGATCATCAAGTCATCAAGACGCCATTCAGGCAGCACGCGGAACGGTTTTACCAGTTCAGCGGCAGGCATATGCCAATGGTTGACGGCTTGTACTAGCAGTGACCATCCTTTTTCGCCTAATTCGCTATAGTCTTCAAACGGACCGTGGCTCGCTTCCCATTTGTCATCAATGAAGCTGACTAGGCGACTGTCAACTTCCGGTTCCATCGCCAAACCGGCCAGTTCATCTGGAGTGATAGGGTCGACAAAACCAGGAAATGCATTTTTCAATACAACGGGTTTTTTCTGCCAGTATTTTTCTAGAAATTCAGGCCAGTTAAGATTCAGTTTGTTAGCCATGTGACCACATCTATATAAGTAAATAAGCCAGTCATTATAGAAGTAATATGCCCTTATATTTTTGTTTGGCGTCAAACGTAGGTCGATAACTTTTGGGGGAATCAGAATTCAAGAACCAAACAATCGTCAAAGTTAAATTAAATCTCACAGAACTTTAGCGGGAAGACATGAAGCAACTACTGAAGAGCTTAATTGGTCGTAGATAAAAGACAGTTTCAGCGATAAACAAACCAACACGATTAACCAGCCAGAATGCTGGATTTCTTTATTTTATACCTAAGTTCGCATAATGCATATTATGTTAAATAGAATATATAGACAGATCGGGGTTCTTCCATAGAACCCCAACCTTTTACTACTTTTTAGTGACTAAGGTATTCGTCAAATATATGAGAACCTAAAATACGAATCACTTCTGAGCGTTCATCCAAAGAAGTATCCGCTTTTCTTACATAGATGCTGATGAAAACAGGATCATGATTATTTGACCAGACCATCGACGTTATCCCTCTGACACCATAGTCACTTGCACCTGATCTATCTGCGATTTTCCATCCTTTAGGAAGTGAAGCTCTAAGCATATTATCAGCGACTTTATTATTGACCATCCATTCTTTCAATTGTTCTTTTGATGAATGACTAAGAACTTCGCCAGTCAAAATTTTCTTAATACTCTTGCTCATTGCATCAGGAGTCGTTGTGTCTCGCAAATCACCCTCAGGATTGACTGTCAATTCTGGCTCATATCGGTCAGAACGAGTAACCGTATCTCCTATTGCTCTCATAAATGCCGTCAGAGCTTCTGGTCCCCCACCCGAAAAAATAGCAAAATTAGCGGCAGTATTATCACTGTATTCATTGGCCGCTTTGCAAGCTTGTTCAAGCGTAAATGGCTTATTCATATAATCTTTAGCAACTGGTGAATATGTCACAATATTTTTTTCAGTCACTATCATCGAATGATTTAATGAAAGTTTCTTTGCATCAACCTTTGCCAGAACATTGGCACAAGCAATTGATTTAACTGTACTATCTAAAGGAAAACGTTGATTTCCATTTATAGAAATCGTTTTATCATCTGGGAATATAATTGACAAACCAACCTTCCAACCCTCTTTTTCGTATTGCTTAACTTGATCCTGTAAAGTCAAAGCAAATGCAGAGGATACAAGAGGCATGCTTAAAATGAATGCGGCAAATGTTTTAAATCGTAAAGTCATAGTAAACCTTTGATGGTCAATATTTATATAATGAGTTTATTTCAGCATAAGTTGAAATTTAATTTATGTAGGGTCTTATTTTTAATCATGATTATATTTTCTTCTCTATGGTTCACAAATGATGATAATTTTTAGTAGCCTATAGAAAAACTTATAGCTTGATTTAAATGGTGTATTGATGGCTATAATCGCTGTAACTTGCTGAAAACCCTGCTCTGTATTTTCCGAAGCCCTCCTGAAGATAATCCATATAGGTTGTTTTTATTTAATTGATTACCCTTTAAGCAATACTTATCAATTCAAAGGTAAATTCAATATGGCGTTAATTCTATTGATCTTCTTTTTAGCAGGATTTGTTAAAGGAGTCATTGGGCTAGGCTTGCCAACATTATCTATGGGTTTGTTAACAGCGGTCATGGAACCTGCTGTTGCAGCAAGCATTCTAATTATTCCATCTTTCGTCACTAATATATGGCAGCTTATGATCGGTGGTAAGTTTTTAAACTTAATTCGACGATTTTACTTATTTATTATCGCTATTTTTATTGGCACTGTTTATAGCCCATTACCAAAATTGAGCTCAGCATCAGAGTGGGTATTTCCTGCATTAGGTCTGATATTAATCATCTATGGCTTAGTGGCCATGTTCCTCCCTAAATCGTCAACATCGGGTAAAAATGAACGATGGTTATCCCCACTGATTGGCTATATTACTGGCGTTATTACCGCAGCCACGGGGGTTTTTGTGATCCCTGCCGTTCCTTACTTACAATCGCTAAATCTTAATAAAAATGAATTAATACAAACTTTAGGACTCGCGTTTACCGCGTCAACAATTGCGTTGGCCATATTATTAATCAGAGAGAATAATAGTGAAACTATAGATTATTACACATCGTCAATTGTACTTATTCCGGCGATTATTGGCATGTATGTGGGGCAATATTGTAGAAATTTGATCAGTGAAAAAATATTCAGGCGTTGTTTCTTCTTAGGATTGATCGCTTTAGGCATTTACATGTTATTCAAGTAAGAACTTAACAAACTCATCCATATAACTCGGTAATTCATCAAACCTTCGGGCGCAAATGTATAATTTGCGCTTTGCCCATTCATCAGATAAAGGAGTGATATTTCCTGGATATATTCCGATAAAGCGTGATATGACTTGTCTCGGTAAAATGGCATAGCCAAGCCCTTCACTCACCAATTGCATCACTGCGTCCATTGTTGCTAAACGCATTCGGTAATTAAATGAAACTCCTTCGCTTAGTGCATGATGATCAATATAATCCTGTAATGCATTACCTTGAGAAACCCCAATAAAATCACGGTTTCCAATTTGGTTTAATGAAGAAATGCCGTGATCATTAAAACCATTGGATGGTGGTGCGAAAATAACTAAATGGTCATCACATAAAAATTTAAATTCTAAGTCATATAATGACGATGGATTTGCAACAATGCCTAAATTTGCCATTTGATTATTAAGGCTATTGATGATTTTCTCACTCGGCATTTCACGGATCCCAACGCTAATCTTAGGATATTTCTGTAGATAGTCCGCTAATTTTTGGGGAAGAAAACCAGCTTGTGCCGAAGAGTTGCATAACAGGTCAATATACCCCCGTAAACCTTGGCTGTATTGACGCAATTCACTACGCATATGGTCGATTTGCAAGAGCACTTGATTCGCGTGATTCAATAATGCCAATCCTGCATTTGTCAGCTTTATTCCCGACGAAGAGCGCGTCAATAATAAAACACCAAGTTCACTTTCCATGCCCCGAATACGTTCACTGGCTGATTGCAAACTTAAATTAGATAAATTGGCCCCTGCTGTAATACTCCCGGCCTTGTGGGTATTTACAAATAAACGTAAATCAACCATATCAAAACGCATAATCGCTCCGAAAATGTTTATGCCCCATGCTTAGACTAAGTTTTAGCATCAAAACTCATCAGCAAGGCGCGATATCCGGGAAGTGGCCTCATCGATGTGACCGCGTAACGTTTGTAAGCATAAAGCAAAGTTTTCAGAAAAACATTGGCAATCATTGGCTAAAGTAAAAAACGTCTCAGCTAATTCCAACGCTTCCCGCCAAGTTTCTCCACGGATCCCTTCAAGTAATGTAACTGGCCTAAGAGTATTAACGATTTCACCACCCGACTTAGGCGCAAATCCCATCGGTAAGATATCGTAAGCTGGTGCAAGATGGTATGGGCGGCCATGACTACTAATAAACGATAAATTACCATGATGCATATCGGTATTGCCGATGAGCATACCAAATGCCCAAAGCCGTGCTGTACTGGTAATAGCATCGGGATGTACATGTTTTTGCTTCACTAATTCATTGACCAATACAGGCCAAGGCTCCCTTGCCCGCCCTACAAATTCTGCATCCAGAGCTTGTAAAGAAAAAAGCCCTCGACGACCGAGTAAACCAACACGATCGAATCGAGGAATTTCAAGGAAGCGTTGTCCTTCAAAATCAAATACCTCTGTTTCTACTCCTAGTGCCTTTAAAGCAAGGTGCTCCGCTTGTAACAAATCACGCCAACGTTCACTGATTGGGTTATCATCTTGCGCCGTAAATTTTACAATGACATGACCTCGTTCAGTGTAGGTACAAAACTTAGGTTGCTCACCGCCTGCGGATGATCCTGGAGCCTCTCCCGAGCTAACCGCTCGCGCTAATGTTGGATACACAGTAGCTCGATCAACAGGAGTCGGTGCCTGCATGTTCAGAAATTGGTTTCTTGCCTGCTCCCCAATTAATAAGTTTCCTACTGCATCATGCCCGTGAGCGAGCAAGGCTCTTATAATATCGGAGTCTGACCAGCGATCTGGATTTGGTGATATTCCAAGTTGCGTTGAATAGGCGGATGCATAAGCTCGACCAAGGTATCCTTGTGGGCGCATATCAAATAGCCACCATGGTAAACCATCACTATGAAGGCATACTCCGTCAACTTGCTCCATAACGAATCCATCTGGATAAACCGGAATTAGCTGACCTAGAGATCGTAATGTACCCTCTTCTGTGATGCGATAAATAGGAGCAGAATTAAACCCTCGAAACGTATCACGCAATGCATATTGAATAGAGGATGCAGCGCCAATCCGGATAATATCGTCACCTAAAGCTTTTAGCGCTCGAGACAAAGTTGGCTGGCTAACATTAATAATATCAGCTAGTTGCCTTGCTGTTTTTGGCCCATTACGGAGCAATTGATGTATCATCTCAGATCGATTAGTCATGGTATTAACCACTTAATGAATAGATAAATGAATAGATGCATGAATAGATAATTTAGCAGCTATTTCTAGTATTGTCATCTTTCTGAGCTATCTAACAACTGCACTAACTCATCAATCTTGGAGTGAGAAAATACAGAAACCCCTGATTGAGATAATAACGTAGTTGCAACCCCCATTCCTTGAATGGTTTTTCCACTAAATGTACCTATTCTGTTCCATTGTAACGAATGTTATGTCCCATTAAACAAGCGCTAACAAGAATTTTTTTATTCATCTCATTGATTCACATAAGAAAGAATAAAATTAACTCGGTCTTTAACGGGTAAACAAGGGATCTCGATTAATTCATAGTTATATTTTTTATATGTCGTCACCATCGCATGGTAGGTCATCACTGCTTCATCAAATGTTTGTTTTCTTTCCGTATCTTGCACATATATTTCTTGCCATGGCGGTGTGATAAATACGTTTTTATTATACTGAAACGTATTTATTGCTCGTTCTATATGCTTGGGAATTGGAATTGAACATAAATTCAAATAGCCCTCAATATCAGGCAGCCCCCGGTCAAAAAAACAGATTTCATTATGATAATCAGCCAAATGCCATGATCGCAATTCCCAGCAAAGCATCATTTCAGCAAATGCTTGTCTATCAAGCCATGGCAATGCGTTACCACCAATACAGACTTGATCTTGAATAATGGCTCTACCCGATTCCGGTAAACAAGAGTATTTTTTTGCTATTAAATTTTCAATAATTGCACTTTTACCTGCACCGGGGCCACCAGTAATAATAATCTTTAGTCCAGCATTAATCATATATTTCCTTCATCTTTACTATTTCCTATGACTAAAAAACACCATTTTTCTTCAAATGAACTGAGTTAACCATTCTTAATGTAAATAAGTCATCAACCATAATTCAATTCAGAATAGTTAGGTGATAAGTTAGCGGATAAACGTTATTTATATAGAGCGCAAAATTATTATGAAAACACTCTCTATCAGCCAAGTATCCGAACTTACGGGTCTTACCTCTGCAACTATTCGTTTCTATGAAATCAAAGGGTTGATTCAACCTATTGGCCGAAAAGGTTTAACTCGGCTATATGCCCCTGAAGTTCTCACTCATTATTCTTGCTAAACAAGCTCAGTTTTCACTGGATGAAATAGCAAACATGCTAAATCGTATGCCAGAAAAAGGAATTGAACGCCCTATTTTGCGGGAAAAAATAGATGAGATTGACCAAAAAATCCAAGAGTTGCAGAAACTTAAGCAAGGGTTACAACATATTGAACAATGTCCGTCGGAAAATCACTTGCAATGCCCTAAATTTCAGAAAATTTTATCTGTAAGCTTAAAACAAAATATCGCAAAACTGACCAAAAACATCGCTTGACTTAAAGTCAACTTGAAGTTTTATCATCCGGCATATTCGTTTTCTCCCTCTACTATTGTTGATTTTTATGAGCAATAAGGAATGATTATGCCTCGTTCAGTTTTTTGGCTTGCCGCCGCATTAGCCCTATTTACAACCGGTAATGCACTTGTATTGTCGGTTGCCGTTTTAGTCGGATCTCAGCTTTCTGCCGATCCTGCCTATTCGACAATCCCTCTTCTTGCTCAATATATTGGATTAATTCTGACTTCTGTTCCGATGGCGCATTTTATGATGCAGTTTGGCCGTCGTGCTGGGTTCATTCTTGGAAACGTTGGCGGATTAGCTGGCGCACTATTTGCCATAATCGGTATTTATAGCCAGAATTTATTACTTTTCTCTATTGGCACTTTCTTTACGGGTATTGCTATTGGTACGGCACAACAGTACCGATTTGCTGTATTAGAAGAAACGCCGGTTGCATTACGTTCAAAAGCCATTGGATTAACCATGAGTGGCGGTATTATTGCCGTATTGATTGGTCCAACACTTGCTGTTTCAACTCGAACCTTAATTGAAAACTATCCATTTATTGGAACCTTTGGTGCTCTGACGATTATCTATATTCTTGCATTTATTCTGTTACTCTTTTTGCCATTAAAACCGCATCAAATTCAAGCCAAAACCGCTAATTCATGGGTAAGTCGCTCTTATTTACGGCTCTATTCTCAGCCATTATTAATGCTAATTGCCATTGTCAGTGCTATCGGTTATGCCCTTGTCGTTTATATGGTGGGGACATTCCCATTAGCGATGAAAGCTCAAGGATTTGATTTTGCAGCCATCACTTTTGTCTTTCAATGTCACATATTAGGCATGTTCGCCCCTTCATTCTTTACTGGGCATCTGATTAGCCGTTTTGGGGTGAAAATATTCGTTTGGATGGGGGCAATATGTTTAGCTATAGCCAACATTATTGGTTTCACTGGCTCGAGCTACACACACTTTTTAATCACCATGACATTAGTCGGATTAGCGTGGAACTTTATTTTAATTAGCACCACACAGCTACTTCCAAGAACTTACCATGAACATGAAAGAGCCAAAATTCAAGGCGCTACAGATTTTCTCATTTTCAGTTTTGGTGCCTTAGGAAGCTTAAGTGCAGGCTTCGCTTTTTACTTTATGGGTTGGAATTCAGTTAATATTATGGGATTAGCGGTAGGAATTGGCATTATTATCGCGATGATATTACTGCGAGATAGCCTCAATAACCAAACCGCCAACTAACCACATGAATTACTGGCAGTATACGGCGTTTTATTACTGCCATTTCCTTTAGTACCCATCAAAAACGTTAACCTTGAAGCTGTACTCTAACCTCCCGCACAAGACTTCTATTTTACTATTACGGTGTAACAATCTTAATAATTTTGTTTTTTTTCCATCTGTTTATTATCACTCGTAATATTAGATTGCTGTTGCAATCTAGACTTTTTTAACACCTTTTTCTTATTTAATTACTCCTTGGGCTAAAGGAATATCTTATGATATCTGTCCCTACTGTCGATGAATTATGCAAACTAAATCAACCTTATAATTGTACGGCGGCAAGCGAATTATTATTCCATCACGCTATGCAGGAACTCGTTTTTTTCCATATAAAAAACACCCCCAAATATGCCCAATGGCTGATTAAACATCATATTTCCCCGGAAAACCCGCAAATCAATTCATGGGGAGACTTACCGCCAATCTTTGCCAACTATTTCAAACATAATCTTTTGGTTAGCCACACAGGCAATGATGCGTTAGAGCTAACATCGTCGGGTACTATGGGGCAAAAAAGCCGGATGCGTTTTGATGAACGTAGTATTAACGCCTTGCTGAACATGGTTGATCATATATTCCAATATTATGACTGGGTTACACCGAAAACACCGTGTAACTACCTATTACTCAGTTATGAGCCCGTCGATTCAATTACCCTAGGCACAACGTATACTGATCAATATTTATGCAAATATGCGCCAATTAAACAGGTTGTTTATGCCTTACGACATACGGGAAAAGGTCATCAATTTGACCCGCTAGGCGTGATCCAAGCATTACAGCGTTTTTCCCTTGATGATGCCCCTGTACGTATACTTGGTTTCCCTGCTTTTATCTGGTTTGTACTTGAAATGATGCAAGATATGCAATTGCCTCCGCTAACATTACCTCCCGACTCATTAACACTTTTTGGCGGCGGTTGGAAAACATATGCAGAACAAAAAATTCCTAAAACTACGCTCTACCAAAGACTGACCAAACAATTAGGGATCATCAACGAACGTTGCCGAGATGGTTATGGTGCCATTGAGCATGGTGTTCCCTATATCGAATGTATTCATCACCATTTTCACCTTCCTGTCTATGCTAAAGCGTGGGTGCGAGATACCTACTCTTTTGAAATAAAAGGGTATGGCAAAAGCGGTTTCTTACAATTGGTTTCCCCCTATATAACCTCCTGCCCAGCCCATAGCATTTTGATGAGCGATTTAGCGATCCTACATCGAGGTGCTGAATGTGGATGTGGTCTAGGAACTGACTGGTTTCAACTGCTTGGTCGTGCAACTCAACATAAAACACGGAGTTGCGCATTAGCCGCCTCAGAACTACACCAAGGAAAATAATATGTTCCTCATTTATGGAAAACATTACCCCGATTTCAATCCCAATCAGTCCTTGAGTTTACTCACTGAAATGCTGCCAAGCACATTGGGGCAACCTTTACCTCTCGAAGCCCTATTGACCTGTGCGGAACGTTTTATCACCCGATTAAAAGACCCTAATTTTTTACCTAAAATTGATGAGGTACTAAGAAACGAAATCAAACAATTTTGTCATCCCACCGCATTACGTTTTAAACTCGAACATGAATTAGGGCGTTCACCATTCTCTTTACGCCGTCCCCATTTATCTCAACCTCATTTTGAAAGTTGGCGACCGTTGGGAGTCGTATTGCATATCACACCCGCAAATGCCACATCTCTTCCTTTTTTAGCCATAATCGAAAGTTTGTTAGTGGGTAATATTAACTGGTTGCGTACAAGCTCCCGTCAACAAGGGATAACTTTCGAATTATTACACGCATTTCTGGCGTGTGACGAAACCCATGTATTGAAGAACTATGTCGCCATCTTACCTGTGGCAATAGAAAACCTTCCCCAATTAATAAAGCAGGTTGATGGCGTTTCTGCATGGGGGGCGGATAAAACACTAACAAGTATAAAAGAACAACTTTCGCCGAATTGCCGTTGGCTCCCTTGGGGTCATAAAATCAGTTTTTCTTGGTTAATCCCAAATGGCATTACTGACAAAAATTTGGATCAACTTGCGGATGAAGTTTGTCGATTTAATCAGCTATCATGTTCGAGCCCACAGAGTATCTTCGTCGATACTGAATCCTTACCAACACTCATCGACGTGGGAAATAATCTAGCACAGGCAATGCATCGACGTTGTCATTACTGGCCATTTCAACAACCAGACATCACATCCGCGGCGGATATTACCACTGCAAACGCCTTTAACGAATTAGACAACGTATTTGCAGATGCACAAAACCTCTGCTGGAGTGGGGATAATTGGCGTATTTGGTTAAAAAATACCATTGAATTTGAGCCATCACCACTATATAGAACGCTCTTATTACGCCCCTTGCCTCGCCATAAACTGATTGAAACCTTACGCCCATGGCGTACTTACTTGCAAACCTGTGCTCTGATTTCAACGACAAATGATACAGCGAATCTGAGTCAGCAATTGCTGGCTGCTGGGGTTAATCGCATCACCACACCTGGGTGCATTCATTCAGGTTATAACGGGGAGCCCCATGATGGAGTGTTTGCATTAAATCGACTCACTCGGCGAGTTAGTGTAACCCTCGATGATAATAGTTTATCCGGTTTAGCCACCCTTGACCTCCCACTCGATGAACCTAATTTACGTACAGAACAACCCATTATGGACAAATTATCATTCACTGAAAACACGATACAGCCTAGCGCTAAATTATTTTTCCGCAGTGGTGGCAGCACTGGCACTCCTAAGTTATCCGGCTTTACTTATCGTGACTATCACCTTCAAATGCAAGCTGCCGCAGATGGTATCTTCGCCGCAGGTCTTGACCCCGCCAATGATAACGTACTGAATTTACTCTACTCAGGAAATTTATACGGTGGTTTACTCAGTTTTTTCACCATCCTCGATAAAGCTAACGTGACCCATCTTCCAATGGGAGGTCCCCAAAATGATGACTATGGCGAAATTGCCGAAATGATCGTGAGTCAGCAAGTTAATACACTTATCGGCATGCCAAGCACGCTTTCTCAGCTATTTACGCAACAAGCAGTACCATTACGCCGCTATGGCGGCATTCGAAAAATATTGACCGGTGGTGAGCCAATAAGCCCTGCCCAACGTGATTTTTGGCATAGCTTCGGTATCCAAACTATTCGCTCTGCGCTCTATGGTTCCACCGATGCTGGTACATTAGGCCATGCCTGTAAGGCAAGCAAAGACGGTGTATTTCATTTAATGGCTGATATTCAGTGGTTAGAGATAGTCGAAATGACCAGTGATATTCCCGTTAAATCAGGAGAAGTCGGTCGTTTACTTTTTACTTCTCGCAACCGAGATGGACATCGGGTCACTCGCTACGACATTGGTGATCTTGGGCGTTGGGTGAAAGGCGCCTGCCCTTGTGGCGCACTCACGCCTCGCTTTGAACTTCTAGACCGTCATGACAACCTGATCCGCATAGGCAGTGCATTTATCCCAATACAGCAGCTAGCTCGACTGGCAGACGTTCCAATACAGTTCATCTTAAATCATAGCCCCCTTAGCCAATTAGACCGGATGCGTGTTTTCGCTGATGGTGACACAATAGAAGTACAAAATCGGCTTAAGAGTGACCCGGTGTTACTCATGATACTTGATGCAGCGTTACTTGAATTTGAAGTCATCCGTTGCCCATCAAACACATTTGAGTGCAATCCTCAAAGTGGTAAAACGCTATTAGTCATTGATAAACGATAAATGTTAAGCGTTCAGAAACATAGCACTCATGAATATAGTTTTCATAAATACAGGATTGGGGGTCGACAAATGAAAACATACATCAATGACGCCACTATCTTATCGCTTGAACAGCTAATTGAATTTGCTCGTCAGCACTCACCTTACTATGCGAAGCATTACCGGAAGATCCCCAAACATGGCTGGCAGCTTTGTGATTTACCCCTCATCAATTCTGCTGGATATTGGGCTGGGAACCATGACCTAGCCAGTTGGCCTGTCTTAACGGCTCCATTTACTCATGGTTTGGTATTTAAAACAGGCGGCACCACTGGAGCCTGTAAATTATCGCTTTATACCCATAACGAATGGTATGCCTTTGTGACCCGCTTTAGCCGTAGCCTGTCAAACCAATTACAATCTGGCGATCGGGTTGGAAATCTATTTTTCGCTGGGGATCTTTATTCAAGTTTCTTATTTATCCATCAAGCCCTATTCCATGCAGATATTCCCCTATGTGAATATCCATTTAGCGGCACAATCGATCCTCAAGGCTTATTTACTCAAATTCGCCAACATAAAATCAATGTTCTCGCGGGAGTTCCTGCAACGTTATTACAACTAGCAGCAAAAGCTACCCAACAACACCAACCCTTATTGGAGATTTCCCTGCTTCTATTTGGAGGAGAAAGCCTATTTGCCGAACAATCATTGTTACTTCAACGCGCATTTCCTTGTGCCCGTATTGCCTCTATCGGCTGTGCGGGGGTTGATTCGGGACTAATAGGTCAGAGTGACGCTCAATGTCAAATTGGAGAGCATCGAGTTTTTGAACCTGAAACTATCGTTGAAATTATTGATGAGGTCACTGGCGAACAAATTGAGGATGAAGGCCGCACCGGCATGCTAGTTATCACAAACTTAACCCGTCAGCTTATGCCGTTGATCCGCTATCCAACTGGCGATACTGCTGCTTGGTCTGAACCAAAGGGACAGCCAGCTCGTCGGTTCTTTTTACATGGACGAAGTAGCTTTGGGCATCGTATTCGTGTTGGCCACTCCACGATTTACCCTGATGAGATTGACGCTTTAATTAGCGAACTACTTGGCGAGCAACAGTGGCAAATGCTAGTAGAACATCATGGTTATTATGACCAATTAACACTACGTATTGCTTTTTTGGGCGATGATAATCACGCCAAAACTCTTGGTCATACAATCCAAAAAAAATATAGCCATGCCGTGAAGCAACTCGAAAGTGACCAACTACATTGGGTTATTGAATGGTGTCAACAGGATGAGCTTATTTGCAATATTCGAACAGGTAAATTACAGCGAATTATCGATAACCGAACATACGTTTAGAAGAAAAATAAATAATGAATATCCGAAATTTTTACGCAACAGATGCTAATGATATCAGCGCGCTTTTTCGTGATGTATACGCAGACCGCTACGTTTATCCCGAGCTTTATATCCCCGCGATGATCACTCGGCGCAATAAACAACGCATTTGGTGCAGTGCTGTGGCTATAAAAAATAACAAAATCATCGGTCATGCAGCCTTAAAACGAGACGCTAGCGTTACCACTAATGCAGAATTGGCGATGATTGTTACCCATCCTGCTGCCCGGCATCGTGGCGTGGCATTCCAGCTTGGTATGTACCTTTATGAAGAGGCTCGCCGGCAGCAATTAACAACACTGACCATTAAAATGGTATGCAGCCATTTAGGTTCACAGCTATTGGCAAAAAATTTAGGGTTTCATACCACCGCATTATTGCGGGATTATGTCGGCTCCCCCTTTGAATCAGGGTCATTTGAAAGTGTTGTTGTGGGCGTACAAACTTTGCAGCCAAAACCCGTACCAACACTCAGTTCGATGAGAACTCAGCCAAATACACTGGCATTACTGAGCGCGCCATTCGGTAATAAACCGCCATTTGCTATGCCAAACCTTCACATTTTTCCCATTGAGGTGTGTGATAGCGGGGAGCGCATAAACGTAACACTGCATCAAATAACAGGTGGGGTCATCAATGAACTCGCGCATCTACCCTATGAGCGGCGTATTTATATTCAGGTCCCTATCAATGCCATGCTAGCCAAATATCTGCCCTTTTTTTACCAAGTCGGTTATCGAGATGCAGGTTTAATTCTCGATAGTCATGGCGAATGGGTCTGGTTATTTCAGCGTGGTTTTAACCCCCAACATCTCCAGTTATGCTGTCCAATTGCACAAAAGTTACAAGAGGCGGCAATGTGCTGAAATGTTGAAATTGCAAAAATCTTGAATATTTTAACGTAAGCGGCATTGACGGTAAAATGTCCAAATCCCATAAGTAACTAAACCACCAAAGAAAAATGGCACCATCATGGTAAGTTCTAAATAAACGAAGCGGTTAAAGTGAAAATTGGGTAATTTCGGTGTGAGATAATAGGCAATAGGTAGCGCGAATAGCGCGGAAACAACACCTATCCCCATTATTTTTTTGAGTTTTTGGTTATCAATGTGCTGCTGTATTTTTGGCTGTTTTCGATGATATCGCCAATATTGATAACTTAAATAGAGCAAACCTAATAATGATCCGGAATGCTGCAAAATTTTATAAATAGCAATTTCTTGTTTATCCGTCATGGTGAGGTTGAACTGTAAAAATGACCATGACCGCACCATCGTGCCTGTATCATGCGTAAAAGAATCCCAAACAATGTGCGTTAATGCGCCAATAAAGAAAGATATAGCGAGAATACAAATATTTCGGATAGACCAACCCTGCGTTTTTTTAATCGCAAAAGGTATAACGGTTGATAATGGCGAAGCCAGCTTCAGAATAATGACATAAATAATAAAGCAAAGAGGTAATCCAATAGATAGCCATCCCACAATACGATGGGCTTCTGATGCTAATCGATACAATCCAAACGAATATAATAAGTCTGGGCTCAAACTCCCAAGGATCATCGCAGACAAACTTAGCCATTTTCCCAAGAAAGAATGCTTAATAGGAAACACAACCGCAGGATGAGAAAACGTCCATGGCATCAATTATTATCCTTCTATGATCATTTGGTATGCATCACATTCTAAATGTTGCCGTTCCAGTTCACTATACGATTATCCTGAAACCTCCGCCTTCCATTCGCACTTCCCAAATAGCGATTTTACGAAATAATTTGCGAGTAATTATATTTAGTTCAGTGCAATCCACTCATTGAATGATTCTCATTTAATTATATATTGCCTGAATTGATACCTTACGTTGATAATATACGCGGTTTATTTCCCATCCATGAACAAAATCAACTGTTTTACACGTGATTTAAAGGATTTTTATATGAAATACAATAAATTAGCAATACTTATCACAACTCTGGCATTCGCAGGCGCAGCTAACGCGGCAGAAGTTTATAACAAAGATGGCAACAAATTTGATGTCTATGGACAAATTGATGTTCGCCACTATATTGCCGATTCAAAAAGTGGTGAAGATGGTGATGATTCACGCGTTCGTTTAGGATTCCGTGGTGATACGCAAATCAACGATCAACTCACAGGTTATGGTCGTTTTGAATGGGAAACTCCAACCAATAAATCTGAAAGTGATCATGAAAACCAAAACCGTTTAGCTTATGCCGGTTTAAAATTCGCTGATTTTGGTTCTTTGGATTACGGTCGTAATTATGGTGTGAACTACGATATCAATGCATGGACTGATGTTCTCCCACTTTGGGGCGCGGACACCATGGATCAAGAAGATAATTTCATGATGGGACGTAACCGTAACTTATTAACTTATCGCAATAATAATATGTTCGGCTATGTTGATGGCTTAAGCTTCGCCCTGCAATACCAAGGCAAGAATGGCGATCAAAATAAATCCTCTGGTGAAGATGCACTAAAAAATAACGGTGATGGTTATGGTTTATCCACCGCTTATGAATTAGGTTACGGCGTCACCTTAGGGGGCAGCTATGCAAACTCAAGTCGTACACCAAGCCAGCGTGACGGCGCTATTGGAGCAAAAGGTGAACGCGCGCAAGTGTGGAACGTCGGGGGTAAATTTGAGTGGGAAGACCTTTACATCGCAGCGATGTATGGCCAAGCACTGAATGCAACTCGCTATGGCGAAGATGATGCTGAAGCTGTTGCCAATAAAACAGAAAACTTAGAAGTTGTTGCGACTTATACCTTAGATTTCGGCTTAACCCCTTCAATTGGCTACAACCAATCTAAAGGGAAAGATCTCGGCGAATATGGCAGCAAAGATTTAGTTAAATATGTAGCTGTTGGCGCAGCTTATGAGTTCAACAACAACATGTCCGCTGTCGTTGATTACAAAATTAACTTATTGAATAAAAATGAGTTTACTCGTGATCACAACATCAATACGGATAATGTCTTAGGTCTGGGCTTAGTGTACCAGTTCTAATCTAGATCTCGAAAGTGGCGCTATCTTTCAGTATTAAAGATAGCGCCATTTCTTTGATTTTACTCTTATTTTTACTGATTTTGCTTCAGGTAGTCATCGTCGTCAAGCGCCCAAAGCGGTTCTATATCGCTATCCTTCTTAATGACTAAAGAAGGGTCAGAACGTAAACATGCACCACCATAATGCCCACCTACCGTAAATGTACAGACCTGAATATAACGTTCTGCCACTTTCGGTAAACACCATAATTGCTGATAAACATTCTCTTGATGGGCAAATTGTCCACAAGTTTCATCCAGAATATCGTCTTGATGATCAACTAGCCCAATATTATTACCACAGCGCCCCGCGATAGGCTTCACTGCATACCCCGTTTGGCGTAGCTCATCGTTAATCTCAAAATCAGTATCCAATAAATATGGATGATGCGGGAACAGTGACCATAGAATCGGCAGAATTGATTTATTCCCAGGGATCACTGTCCATAACGGTTCAAAAACACGAATTTCTGGACGCAACAGCACATCAATCAGCCGGACATCATTATGATGTGGATGACCGGTTCGGATAGGTAAACCAGAAAGGTCACTTTCACTCTCTTGGCGTAACTGCTCCAGAGCAGTTTCCCATGCCCATGTTTTCCATACACATTGAAGCACCTGCCCTTCACCATCCACCACTTGACCCGTTTCATTCCAGACTAACTCATCCAAACCATGGATAATTTTACATTCAAATCCCGCCGCTTTAATGGATTGAGCCATAAACAGAGCGTGATAATCCTCCTCACTATCTCTATCTTGCATAATGTGAATAAACGGTTTTGCAGTGGTGTGTTTCCATGTATCCGTAAGTAACTCTTGCAGTCTTTCACCAGGATTCCAGCCCGCGTTGATGCCGCCTACTTTTGACCATTTATCAATAATTAACCCTGTTTCAGTATGGCAAGAAGCTGAATCCGCATTGTATTCATAAACTTTCAATCCACGATGGTCCATACAAAAATCAAGGCGACCCGTCACCATATCATGACGGCGGTTTTGCCATGATAAACGTAAACGCGGCCAGAGAATTTCGGGGATATTGAAAAGTTTCAGTAAGTTGTCATCTTTGAGGACTTTTTCAGTCGCATGCAAATACATCAAATGAACTTCATTTGTTGCCTGCATTAGCTGATTTTCGGCAGTACTGGAAATCGTGAAATATTCGTGGGGGTTGGCACTCAATTTATGCCCATGGTTAGCCTTCACATAGGCTAATTCAATCGGGTTAGATTCATCTAACCAGCGTTGATTGAAGTTAACTTGGCTATCTAACTGAGCCGCGTGCAGTTCCATCAATTGCGGATTAATTTCAGGTTCTTTATAGGCATACTGGTTATTATCCGTTTGTATCATCCAACCGAGGATCGTGGTATCGGTGAATGTATCAGACAACGTATAACTTCCATTATCAGTGTTTAGCGGTAGCTCTCGAGTCCACTGCTGACCCGCAGGGAGTTTATGGTGTAGAACATTTTGCTCAACAACTCGAACTTTGTTATCAAAAACTTGGGTAATAATCGCAACATGCCCAGTATGCTCAAATTCCCCCCCCTCCGCCCAAATCAGTAAGCTTCCTGCGGTGGGTTTCATTTGGCTGCCATTTTGATACGCGCGCAATGGCAAAATGCCGTCATCCACTACATGGCGCAAAAAACGTAATGCGAAAATTTCATACGCCATGCTGACATCGGTAAACACCACGCCATAATTGAGATAAAGAAAACGACGAGCAAATTCAACGCATTGCCATTTATATCCCATGTATTCATTATTGATATAACTGCGAAAAGAGATATCATCCCGTTCACCTAAATCGGGAATGGAACTGTAATTGGAAGAGTAAATTGCAACACCACCGGGGGCGTAGCCAAGTAAAGTGCCAAACGGTTCATGTTCTTCTGTCATGATCAGACTCCTATTACAGCTCACTGATATTATTTAAATTGCAATTATATGAATGCTAATAATCAGTATACGCTTGTAATAGTCAAAACACTGCGTTTTTTCATGGCATAAAAAAAGCACCTATTAATAGGTGCTTTTTGGTGTTGATCTTGAATTTAATGAGAAAATTTTGTTAGCGATAACCGCGAGTATGGTTGTTAGATGACCAGTTGTAGGTCGCATTGCTCCCTGTTACGCGCTCTTTTTTCTTTTGGGTTCTTAAGGCTTTGGCTTCTTTTTCAACTTCAGCCGAGATTTCGGTAATGATCAATTTTTTGACTTTGCTTTCTTCTGAATTGGTCAACTCGCGCCCTAAACTTTTACGTTCTTGAGCCAGCCGTTGCCTCACCCGCATTCTTTGCGTTTCAGTCATCTCTTGCAGTGTTAGGGTTTTCATGTCATTACTCCTTCGAAAGTTGAAAGACGACTTCCAATATAGCACTCCGTTCTCTTTTCGTCCCAGATAAGGTGCCATCATCCCTATTTAGGAGTATAGTAGCCCTTATCGAAATCCGAATTGATATGAATCATTTTATTTATTATGGAATTAGCGCTCTCCACACCTGAAATTCGCCAGATCCTCGCTTCTGACACCCCAATCATTGATGTTCGTGCCCCCGTTGAATTTCAACAAGGCGCTATGCCATCGGCACTCAATTTACCCTTAATGAATGACGATGAACGTACCACCGTCGGGATCTGTTATAAACAAAAAGGCTCCGACAAAGCGGTCGAGTTAGGGCATCAATTAGTCTCGGGTGAATTACGTGAAAATCGAATTAATGCGTGGAAAACTGCGTGTCAACAAAACCCAGAAGGCTATCTTTGCTGCGCTCGCGGCGGAATGCGCTCCCATATTGCTCAACAATGGTTAAAAGAAGCGGGCATTGAATATCCGCTTATTAATGGGGGTTATAAAAATTTACGCCAAACTGCCATCGATGCAATTAACGAACTCGCTCAACGCCCAGTAATATTGATTGGCGGTTGCACTGGAAATGGCAAAACACTATTAGTTCAAAGCCTTGAAGATAGTATTGATCTAGAAGGTATTGCCCACCATCGAGGCTCTTCCTTTGGGCGTACTTTAGAAGCCCAATTTTCACAGGCGACGTTTGAAAACCATTTAGCGGTTTCTATGTTAAAAAAAGCTCCTAATCACAACCGGTGGGTGCTTGAAGATGAAGGTCGAGCCATTGGCGTGAACAGCCTTCCAGATTCACTACGCCAAGCAATGGAAACAGCAACAATTGCGGTGGTTGAAGACCCCATTGAGCGCCGTATGGAAAGGTTAAAAGAGGAATATTTTGACCGAATGACCCACGATTTTCTTGCCGCATTTGGTGAAGAACAAGGTTGGAATGCCTACAGCGAATATCTACATCATGGTCTACATGCTATTCGTAAACGTTTAGGTTCCCAGCGAGCGATTGAACTAACTAAACTCCTTGATGATGCGCTGATTGCTCAACGTAAAACGGAAAAAACAGACGTTCATTTCTCATGGCTTACACCACTTCTTCATGAATATTATGATCCGATGTACCGCTATCAGTTAAGCAAGAAACAGGATCGAATTGTTTTCAAAGGAACATTTGAGGAAGTCACTGAGTGGGTAAAATCCACCGCTCAATAATGTTACACGTATCCTTCAATATTAAAATAAGGTGACGCTGTCACCTTATTGACCATTTCCAAGCCTGTTTAACGTACCTCCTGTTTAGCGTAACAGTGCACCCACTAAAAATAGTGCCCCCAATATCAAGCTGCACCCGGAACTGACATACCAAAATAGGTCGCTATTGCCTTTAAAGCGGCTTTTGATCAGTGGAAATATCGCCGCTCTAATTAAAAATACAGCAGCAATGGCAATTAGAATGGATTGAGTAAAGGGTAAAGAAAAAGAACCTTGAGCTGCACTGAATGCGTACAATCCCCAAATGGTTAATACCGTGCCGACAAAAATCGCCGTAAATGGTGGATACCAATGCCCTTCTTGAGCCTGTTTAACGATCCGTTCCCCTGCTCCGAGCCACTTAAATCCAGCTGCACCCCAAACCAGACACGCAAAATGCAATAGTGCAACAATCCATGTCAGCACAGCCGCCAAATACAATGCAGTTATTCCCATTTATGGTCCTTTCAGTGAGGCTTATTTTTTAAAGGCAATCTCAGTAATACCTTGGTAAATTAATTTAGAAGCTAACCCGCCTAAAATCAATCCGACCACTTTGCCTATCACTTTATGGATACGGGAATATGTTCGTCTTACAGAAGATAATGAAAATGTCTGGCATAATATAATACGCCAAATTAGAGAAGCCACCACAATTCCTAGCCAAATCACAAGCTTAGTCCACAGCGGTGTTGAGGGTGAAATCGTAGTAGAGAAAATACTCATGAAAAATAGAACAGTTTGTGGGTTAGATAAGTCAGCAATTAACCCTCGACGAAAATAAACGCCTGTTGGAAAATTTTCTGTATTTTTTTCGGTGGCAAGAGACAGTTGCGTTTTATTTCGAAAGACACTGATCGCGTAATAAAATAAATATAATCCACCCAAAATCTTAATCAGGGAAAATAACGACTCAAACTGTGTCATTAATGCCACCAGCCCAAATAGCCCTAACCCTGAATAAATCGCATCCCCCAGTACAACCCCATAACCACAAATTAATCCGGCTTTTTTTCCTGAACTTAACGTTGTCTGAACCACCGTAAATAAGTTGGCACCAGGGTTAAAAAAGGTCAAAACAAACAAAAACAAGGTAATCAGAATGCTGTGTAGTGGATCCATCATGGTGTCTCACATTAGCGGAGGATTTTTTTATTATAGACAGGGATAACCCATCGAGGTGCAACCTACGTCAGGTTATTGAAAATCCACCGTATGCGAATGAACTAAAAACACTATCCCAACGATTTTCGACGTTGCAGCAGCCACTTATCTAACTCATTTGCAAATTGTTGGCGATCACGTTGGTTTAAGCTAGCAGGCCCCCCAGTTTGCACGCCGCTAGCTCGCATCGTGTCCATAAAGTCTCTAATTGTCAGTCTTTCACGAATGGTGGCTTCACTGTAACGTTCACCTCGAGGGTTCAACGCCACCGCGCCCTTTTCCATGACTTCCGCTGCCAACGGAATATCAGCAGTAATCACTAAATCGCCGGCTTGTGCGCGTAAAACAATCTCATTATCTGCAACATCAAACCCAGCGGGAACTTGCAGAGTTTTTAAAAACATCGAAGGCGGAACCGATAAACGCTGGTTCGCCACAAATGTAATTTGCACTTTTTCTCTATCAGCCGCGCGATATAACACTTCTTTAATCACTTTAGGGCATGCATCCGCATCCACCCAAATCACCATCATTGACATATAACCTATCTATTTCATCTTTTAAAAATTAATGGTGAGCATAATAGCATGACGCGGTCTTTTAAGAGGAACAAACTGCCGTTTCTTGTCGCATCAATAGCCCGTAACTCATGAGTGAGCACACCACCACCAAAATACCGCCAGCAATAGCAACCCAATATCCTGCATAAATTCCAAGCTCATCCACCATTTTACCTGAGAGCATCGCCCCAAATGCCACGCCAATATTGAGTCCCGCAAGTAGCCATGTCATTCCTTCCGTTAAACGGTGATCGGGAACAATATTTTCCACCAGCGACATACCGATAATCATCGTTGGTGCAAAAAATAGCCCAGATATAAACATCACCATCGACAGCGACCAAATTCCCCCGACCCACAGCAACGGAATAATCGACAGCAATGTCAGAACCCCGCTGATTAGCAACATACGCGGCAAAGGCATTGATAAACGCATCCCTCCAAATACCACCCCCATCACACAAGAACCAATGGCATACAGTGATAACACTAAACTCGCCATCGCCGGCTGCCCTTGTATCTGTGCCAGCGTCACACTCAAAATATCCACTGTCCCCACAATCACGCCCAGCGAAATCATGAGAATAATCAACAGTTGTAAACTTGGCAGGCGCAAAATAGACGCCTTCGCGCTCATCATCTGGTGCTTATCGACTAAGGCAGGTTCTGTTTTACGTTGAGAAACTAAGAGCAAGACTCCCACCAGCAATAAAATACCCGCAATCATAATTCCCGCTTGTGGGAACAGAACCACTGTCAGCCCGACGGATAAGGGAGGTCCCGCAATAAATGTCAAATCATCGAATACAGTTTCCAACGAGTACGCCGTTTGCAGTAGCGGATCCCCTTTGTAGATCTGCGACCATCTCGCGCGGATCATCGCCGACATACTCGGCATAAAGCCCGACAGAAATGCTCCTAAAAATAACCAAATATAAGAGAGCCCTAACCACGTAGACGCCACGATTAGCCCCATGCCCAGAACACTAATAAAAGTCACTAACGGCAATACGCGAAACTGACCATGGCTATCCACTTGGCGAGAAATCTGCGGCGATAATAAGGCATAAGTCAGCACAAAAGTGGCTGAAACGCCACCTGCCAGTGCATAACTTCCTTGCAACATTGACAGCATGGTAATAATCCCAATCCCCATCATGGGTAACGCTAAGCGAGCCAAAAGCCCTGCTAAGGCGAATTGGATGCTTCCTGAAGCGTGAAAAAGTTGTTGGTATCGACTCAGCATGCAGTATCTCCATGATAAAAATTCAATATATATACGGTGTGTATGTATAAAAATGATATATTGATACGAGATGAATGTAAATAATCATACGCAATGTATGTAAGAGGTTTTATGGCAAGACGAACACAAGCCCAAATGGAACAAACTCGCGCCCTATTACTGGCGACGGCACGGGATTTCTTCTGCCGTTTAGGCTATGCAGACACATCAATGGATGATTTAACTGCCAGTGTTGAATTGACTCGCGGCGCGCTATATCACCATTTTGGGGACAAACAAGGATTATTCTTGGCTGTTGTCGAACAAATAGATGCTGAAATGAACCAACGTTTACAGACAATTACGGACAACAGCGATGACCTGTGGTCAAGCTTTCAACAACGCTGTCATGCCTATTTAGAAATGGCGCTAGAGCCTGAATATCAGCAAATTATTTTGCGAGATGCTAAAGCGGTATTAGGAGAAGCCATTGCAAAATCTAACTTACAATGTGCGGACGCTATTGAAAAAATCATCGCCAAGCTGGTAGAAGATAATGTTATTGCCAACGTAGAGCCTCGCGCCCTCGCCGCGTTACTGAATGGAGGCTTATCCGAAGCGGCCTACTGGATAGCGCAAGATAAGAGTGAAATTCGGCTAAAACAGAGTATTGCTAGCATTGATATGCTACTGAATGGACTAAAACTCCCTGCTAAATAATCGCTGATAACAGTAAGCCCATATAGTGGGCTTACTCATGACGCAATTAACGCAGTGACTTAAATACGCTTATAAATTTTTCAACATCTTGTTCGCTTGTGGACCATGAAGTACACAGACGCACACAAGTTTTACCCGCTTCAGGCGCTGGCATACTGCTTAAAACGTAATGTTCCAACAATTTCTTCGCTAAATCATCCGGTAGCACCACAAACACTTGGTTTGATTCAACTGGCGCTAAGAACTCAAAACCTTGTCGCGTAAAGAATGCCGCTAAATGCATCGCCATATCATTGAGATGCTTACCCAATTTGAAATAAAGGTCATCTTTAAACAGTGCGTTAAATTGTGCCGCTAATAACCAACCTTTCGCCTGCAATCCCCCTTTTTGCTTGATGCTAAAGCGGAAATCAGATTTCAAGCTTGGGTTTAAAATTACCAGGATTTCACCGGTCAATGCACCAATCTTAGTGCCACCGATATAAAAAACATCCGTCAACTGAGCGATATCTTCAATCGTTACGTCGCTCGCATGGGACATTAAGCCAGAGGCTAAACGTGCACCATCCATAAACAGCCATAAACCATGCTCATCACACACTTTACGCAGCGCAACCAGCTCATCTTTACGGTATACCGTACCAATCTCTGTCGAGTTACTGATATACACCAATTTTGGCTGCACACAGTGTTCATCGGTATGATGCGCCAAAACTTGCTCAATCAGCGCTGGCGTTAATTTACCCGATGCTGAAGGAACAGTGAAAACTTTATGCCCTGTGGCTTCAATTGCCCCCGTCTCATGCACCGCGATATGCCCTGAATCTACCGCAATAGCAGCCTGATGAGGTCTTAATATATGAGAGATGGTCGTTAAATTGGTGATCGTACCACCATTAAAGAAATGGATATCTGCATCTGGGCGTCCAATGCGCTGTTTCACTTGCTCAGCCACACTGGCACATAACGTATCGGTACCATATCCTTCAAAACGCTTACCCGCTAAGCTATTGAGTTCTTCCATCACTGCTGGGTGCGCTATTTCATTATAATCATTAATAAAGCTGTACATTGGCAACCTACCGTTAAGTTAAAAACAAGCCAACAGTTATATGCGGATATTATTCAATATTCAATGATATTTTTTGGCTTGCAGAAACGAGTCACTTCATAAGCTGTGAGCGACGAAATGTCAGATTAAAACGGTAAGCCCCAAGTTGAGGATGAACGCCTGATTTGATTTGTCGTACCCCATGGTAATTGAGCCGTGAACGTCCGCCCCAGACCAAGACGTCCCCATGTTCTAATGGGATAGCTTGACGCGGATGTTCTCGCGTATCTCCGCCAAAATCAAAGATAGTGGGCAATCCTAGTGAAAAGGAGACGATCGGCTGGGAGAAATCCGCTTCATCTTTATCTTGATGCAGCGACATTTTAGCCCCCACACCATAGCGGTTAATTAAGCAGGCACCAGGATCAAAATGAGAAAAGCCAGCTTTTTCAGCGGCATTTATCGCCAACTGTTTAAATAATGCGGGCATCATGGGCCATGGCTGCAGAGTCATCGGATCGACAGAGGAATATCGGTAGCCTTTATTATCCGTAACCCAGCCCCAATCACCGCAATTGGTCATTGCCACAGACATAGCGTATCCGCCAGGGGTTTCCATATGACGCAAAGGTGCTTGAGCAATCACTTCATGCAATGCAGCTAATAACAGCTCCCCTTGCCCAAGCAAAAAACCTTTAAGGAGATAAGCGTCTGGCGCAATCTCAATCATATTCTCTTCATCAGGAAATAACATAGTCACCACTCAGTAAAATGGGTGTCTACCTATATAAGACACCCTGACCATTTAAGCGACTTGTTGCTGCCTTTTCAATGCTAATTTACGCTCTGCTTTTTGGCTACCCCAGACGCTGAGTAAAATCACCAACATGCCGAGTAACTGTAATGAGCTGAGTTGTTGATCAAGCCACAGCCATCCTAGGATAACGGCGCTCATCGGGCTTAAGAATCCCAGCGATGCTACTGAACTGGGTCCTAAGATAGCGAGGCCACGAAACCATAATGCATAAGTCAGTGCGCCACCGATCAAAGTTAAATAACTCAGACCTGCGATATTTAATAAACTCAAAGAAGGTAACGCAGGTTCAAGTAACAGCGCAAACGGCAGTAAGACTAACCCGCCTGCGGTTAATTGCCACGAGGTAAAGGTTAATGCTGAGACTGGAGGCTGCCAACGACGGCTTAATACCGTTCCTGCCGCCATAGAGAACGCCCCGGCTAAGCCCGCAATAATCCCGGTTAAATCTAACGCGGCACTTGGCGTCAATAATAAAATAGCTACCCCGAAAATACCGCTCAGTGCGGCAAATATCGAAATACTCGATAGCGAACTGCTTAATAGCCAACGGCTAAGGAATAACACAATCAGCGGTTGAATCGCCCCCACCGTTGCCGCCACACCTCCCGGTAAACGGTATGCGGAGATAAACAACAGCCACCAAAATAGCGAAAAATTTAAAATGCCGAGAATCAGTACTCGTCCCCACCAAATCCCCTGAGGCAATTTGCGTAAAAATAGTAAAAGTAGCAATCCTGCGGGTAAGGCTCGGAGCATAGCTAACGTCAACGGCATACCCGCAGGTAACATTTCCGTCGTCACCAAGTAGGTACTTCCCCAAACTATCGGTGCTAATGCCGTTAAAAATAGAGCCCAATATCTATTCATGAATACGCTCACGTTGATTTATCTTGAGGTCAAGATAAATTCAAACTACCTTGACGTCAAGATAGATTATTGTATGATTTGCCTATGGATAGAATAGATAAAATCACTCAACAATGGGAACGTGAACGCCCCGATCTTGATATCAGCGCCATGGGGCTGATTGGTCGCTTAGGTAACGTTGCCCATCACCTGACCCGTGAAATGGAAAAGGTATTTGCCAAATTTGGTCTAAACCGATCAAGTTTTGACGTACTCGCCACTTTGCGCCGTGCGGGTTCCCCTTATACACTGTCACCCAGCGATATGCTTGCTACCTTGATGGTGACATCCGGTACCATGACCAATCGCATCGATCAGCTAGAGAAAGCCGGTTATGTGGCGCGTCATGCCAATCCTGATGATGGGCGCGGTTTTTTGGTGAGCTTAACAACTGAAGGGTTGGATTTGATCAATCGCGTAGTGACAGCCCATACCGAAAACCAATCTCGTTTAGTGGCATCACTGTCAAATGAAGAGCAACAAGCGCTGAATCAGCTACTACGGACGTTTCTAAACCATTTAGAATCATAAAATGTAGAGAGGGGAATTCCTTTCCCCTCTCTATTTTTACGAGCTAAATTAGCTATTCAACTCAAAAGGCATCAATTTTTGCGAACGCTCAAATTGGTCGCAAAGATACACCAAGCGCAGTAAATTTTCGGCGGTTTGATTTTCCTTTTTTACGTAATGCACCAGTTGCTTAGCAAACCATAACATCCCCAAGTCGTGCAATGTCCTGACCACAAAGTTTAACTCGTCAATTTGACTCGCGGATAACTGTGCGCGCCCTGTACAGCTTTGCGTTTCCAATACCGCCAAGATTGGACGGGTAATCTGCTGTGCCAGTGTTGGCACTGGCGCAAATGCTGTGCGGTCTTGCTGCTTTTTCGCCATATATTCAGCAATCGACGTCATAAACTTGGAAGACTGTTTTTTACGAGGTACTGATTCAAAATCGAGGTAAAACAGCTCAATACCCTGCTCTTTTTTCAACCAGAGTGTTTTCGGAGTTAGTTGTAATTGTTGCTGAGAGACGCTTACTTGAACGGATACCGCACTAATTTCCCAACCTTTCTGAGTGATAAAACGCAGTTCTTCAATTTTGTGATTTTCTGTGCCTTGCCAATTTAATCGCAAAAATGCCCGATTCCGGTTTCCATCCAGCACAGTCCAACTGACACACTGCTCGATTTCATTCCAATGTAGCGGTTCGTAGCTATCGATATGTAGCACAGCAGGCTCAAACTGAGCATCATCGGTGAGCGCATTGAAATAGGTCGTTGCCGCTTTCCAATCCTCAAATCCCAGCTCACTTTTCAATGCTTGGTAATCATCGAATGAAATGTGCGGCGCTTGGCTAACTGCACTGCGACTGATTGCATAACTATCGCCGCTAGCCGCAAGTTTGCCCTCATCGGATAAGCGTGGATTGTGCAATTCAAAACCACTGCGCATCAGGTTATCTGCCGTTTGTTTCCAAATGGCTAGCGTTTGCCAGACACTGTGACGGGTGAAATTCGAGTCGAGGGTATTGGCGCGTGCTTGGCTACACTGCACCACTTTTTTCTCTTGGTTATCCCAAAAACTAAACGTTCCCCCAATGGCGCCACTTTGAGTTTGCCACCACTCGGCATGGATTGGGATCAAAGAGAGAATGTCCGTTTTACTGTCATATTGACGACGACCAAAAGCGCGCAATTGCGCAATTTTATCGTCGCTGGCGTGAGTTAATTGGTAAAGATAGCCTCTGATCTGCGCGATAAACCGCAATACTTGCCCTTCATCTATCGTGAAATGGCGCTGGGCTAATAATTTCACTTGATAGCTTAAACGCTTTAAATAATTGGCTAAGCGAGGTAAACCTTCCGCACGCGCCGACATATTCAATAAATGTAATTGCGCAGCACTGCTTTGGCTTATATGAGAAAGCCCCTGACGCAGCATATCGTGAATAAAACGCTGGATAGTCGCAATCACCGTTTGCTCATCGTCGCTCAATGCTAGCGTGACCTCGCGGTTAGGCATCAGATCATCAGGCCAACTCCACGACTGGTTATGCTGAAGAAATACCTTAGCGACCGCTGCCAAATGGAGGGCTTTTTGCTGCTTCTCCGGTAATGACGACAGCATCCCTTGAAAGCCATTCCCCCGAATATAGATAATTGGCTCATCATAATTGGGGATCGTGATTTTCAGCTGATTCGATTGGTCATCCAAGATCACTGCATGATCTTGCCAATCCTGTAAGATCTTCACTGCCAAGCGGCAATCTGGCTTACTGTTTTGCTTGATTAATGCGGGAACATCGAATGCTAACAACTCAGGTAATAGCGGTTCAATATCGACAGATTCTGAACTATCTTCTATAGAATCAATCGATTGTTCATCGCTGTTTGTTTGTACCCAAAGCACCGCGGCCAGAATATGTTTGCAGCAACCCGAGGCCGAACAATCGCAGCTAGCTTTTTGCACCCCTTGAGGATCTAACGTGACTTGCTGACCATCGCTGGTAAAAGTTCCATCCGCTAAACAAACCGGAGAAACTTTACCACTTTCCAGATCCTTACGGGCGCGGCGCAGCAACCCGATGTTGGCAAATACGGCCAATGCGTCGTCATCATAATGTAAATAAACGGTTTTCCAACTCATTGCATCACCTCAGCCAGCCAGTGAGCGAAATGCTCTGGGGTTAACGCCGCCACACTCATACCGCGATCCGCCAGCTTCTGGGCAATTTCCGTATCATAAACCGGCAATGCATCATCATCTAAAGCGGCTAATCCCAACAATTTCACTTGCTGGCTATTCAAGCGCTCGGTGCAATTGAGCAGATTATTCAATGCCCCGCCTTCTTCAAAGTCGCTGATCAACGAAATCACCGTGCGTTTCGGGTTGCGGATCAAGCTTTCACAATAATGCATCGCTTTCGCGATATCGGTTCCCCCGCCGAGCTGCACGGTCATTAATGCTTCCACCGGATCGTGGGCTAAATGACTGAGATCCACCACTTGGGTATCAAACACCACCAAAGAGACACGTACTGTCGGTAATGCCGCTAAAATACTGGCGCACACCGCCGCATACATAATCGAACTCGCCATCGAGCCACTTTGGTCGACGCACAAAATCACATCCCACGGCAAATGCTGTTGCTGGCGGGAGTTAAAATACGGGGTTTTAATCACTAGGCGCTGATTTTGTTGATCATAATTCTTTAAATTCGCGGCAATGGTGGCTCGCCAATCAAAATTACGGCTATTAGGGAGTAGCGATCGCTTAAAGCGGTTACGACGCCCTGTTAACGCTTGGCGAAATTGGTTTCGCATCTGGCTTAAAATATCATCCACCACTTTGCGAATAATATTCTTCACCGCATCCCGCATCTCTTCACTCATTTTACCGCGTAAACTTAATAACGATTTAGCTAAGGCTTTGGTGGGCTCCATTGCATTCAAGGCTTGCGGGCTTTTTAATAAACTACTAATTTCATAACGCTCTAATGCCTGCGACTGCATTCGCTCAAAGGTGCTGTTCGGGAACAATTTACGGGCTTGGTTCAGCCAGTTAACCGCCGTTAATTGGGACGCATCTAGCGAGCCATGACGTCCGCCTTCTTGGCGTAAACCGCGACGTTGATATTCACGTCGATATAAAAAATCCAATGACCGTTCGATTTTGAGCTCATCGCCATTTAGCGCCGCTTGCCCCAGAGCGCCATCCGCATATTGGCCTAAAATAAGGCGCCAGCGTTTTGCTAATTGAAGTTGTTCTTCGGTTAATTGCGCATCTTCTGGCTGCTTATCCATGAGATAGCCCCTCATTTTGCAACGAAAACCACTCAGTTAACCCTTGGTTTTCAAGCTGAAGCTGAATTTTTTGTTCGAGTTCCATGGCTTGGAGTAATTGTTGCTGATTGAATTGTGTCTGATGGAGAGTTAAATCTTGGGTATCCATCGATAATTTTTGCGCGACCACCCGCGCCATTTGCGCATTTTGTTTCGGGGTTAATTGGCTAAACGCAAAGCGCAGATCCGGCAATACTTGCAAGAAACGTCCATCATCCCACTCACTCAACAGTCCATTGAGTAACTCAATTAATAGGGGTAAACGCACAACCAATTCCGGTGCGGTACGCATAATGCCAATGAAATAACCGATAGCCAGTTCCGGGTCGCTACCTAAACTGAACGTTCGCTGAATTTCCTCGGTCAGTACCGATTCATCAATTTGACCACCAAGATAACGAATAGCATCCACCGCCCCTTTAATTAGCGGTGCGTGATTAAGGCGCCCATCCAACCGGCTCAATTGTGCATAAAATTCTGCGGAATAATCCATATCGCAGCTAATTTCAGGCATAAAGGTGATTAATTCACGACAAGACAGCAGCGCATTAAAATAGTGTTCTTGTTGCTGTTCATCCCCTTGAGCCACCTGATCTAAGCAGAAAAAGGCCTGGGAGAGTACTTTATCAATCCGCTGTTTGATGCCCGTTTCATCTTCGAGGTCAAAGAAACTACGCCCGCGCCATAGGTGTACCAGTTTATGACCACAGGTCACCAATGATTCAAACTGACTATCTTGCTGAATATAGCTATCTAATAACGTAAATAACGTTGGAATGCGCTGATGAAGCCCAATCAATGCCGCTTGCATTAGCAATGTCACCGCGCTTTGGCTGGAACGGCTGACACCTTGCTCTTCAAGTTGCTTTTCCATCGCCAAAATTTTATTCAGTGCAATGGCTTTTAATTGCGTGCCTTTTTCAGAAAGCGCGATCAGCTCCCCTTCCACATTTGGCGTCCACGCGTATTGCCACTCTTCAAACAGTAAATCCAGCTGGTTGCCCGAAAAAAAATTGGGACCAGAAAGCGGTTTGGCGAAGTGGATTTCTAAAAAACTCAAAAGATGCAGAAAACGGCTGCGTAAACGGTGCTGCTTATTACGGTATACATCTAAGCGGCTGACTTTGGCTAAAGTATCGTCCAATTTGAAGCGAAAGCCTTTCGCCAATGAATAGGTTTCAGAAACCAATGGCGGTGTGATGGTTCCTTTAGGAATCTGCCCCAAGGTAAAACCAGAAAAACAGGTTTTGATTTGCTGCCACAGTTCATCTTGGCTTTCATCTAAACTGCCTTTGATAAACGCACTTTGCAGCCCATCCAATAGATCATAGCGACCCGCGCCCGTGTGCCCACGAAATACGGCAAGTCTCAGACTTTGCTCTGCGGCGAGCTTAACAGATAAAAACCCTGGCGCTGCATCAAATTGCTTTTCCCGTAACACTTCAGCCACGTAAGCCAAAAATTGAATACCAAGCTGATTTCGATAAGCCGCGGTAGCAGTCATTTTTTGCTGAGCTTGATCAGTGCGTTGTGCCAGCAACCCTTCCCACACTTTTTGATAAAAGGCTGGCGAAGGCATGCCGGAGGCATAACCATTTAACGCATCAAGCCGGTCAAAGCTATAACGGATAAGCCAAGCGCTGTCACGGTCTGCCAACTTTTGCTGAGCCATAAATTGCTTTTGTTGCTCGGAAGAGAGTTTAAATTGCTGCGACGCCGCTTTACCAAGCCCTTCAAGCAGTGCCAAGGTATGAAACCCGCCCGTCACGACCACAATTTTCGCGTTTGGCTCTGCCGCTTTAATGGTTTGAATGTGCGCTTGCATATGGGCTTCACGCTGAGTTGAACCCTCCGAAGCCAGTACTTCTGGCTCGTAATCTAAACGCGCCAAGGCACACCAAATAAAGGTATCGCGGAAGAAATCAGCCCAATTGGCAACCGACGTTAATGGGCGCAACTCAAACAAATGTTCCCACAGTTCATCATGATCACGGCACCCACACTTTTTCGCTAACTGAGCAATAAATAAGCTATGGGCAAGGTAGCGTTCCCGTTGCAGGCTTTGATGCTGGCTTTCGCCTTCCAGATCAAGTTCCACCTGTGCTGTCCACGGCAAATCAATAAAACGCAGTTGAGCTTGATGCTGCTGCCCTACGCGTAACGCTTGCCACTCAGGGGAATATTCACAAAATGGGAAATACGCCGATCGCGTGACAGCGTCACTTTCATCTGATTCAGTAGGCGCACTTTTCAGGGTAGTCTGCCCCATAATCGCCACGGGCGGACGTGTATCGACATCCAATAACCCCGCGATTAATGGGTTAAAACTGTCAGGACCTTCTATCAGCACATAGTCAGGCTTAACCTGCTCAATTAAGCTCAATACGCTATAAGCACAGGCGGGACTATGGTGACGAACGGGCGCAAAATAGAGCTGTTGCTCATCCAGTATTTTCCACTGTTCAAGCGCCTGCTGTAGCCGTTCTGGCAATGTGATGTTTGATAAACTCACCGATGATGTCTCTCATAGGGACAGTGTGGTGATGTATTTACCACCACACTGCGACGACGGATATTATTGCCAGAATTCACGAGATGCATCGAAAAAGGCTTTCCATGCTTCGCTCTGTTTCGCACGTTCACGGGCAACATTATCAATGTAATAACGCATCCGTTTGATATCATCCGCATTATCTTTGAGTACCACACCAATCAACTGGCGCGCCACAGCGCCTGCGTTCAGTGTGCCATTCCCCAAATAGTGAGCTTCCAATGCACAGGCATAGGCGATATTAACTGCTTCTGCCGTAGACATCACCGCATCTGGGGTTTTGATATTCCCACCATCTTTGGTATTACCTGAACGTAATTCTTGAAAAGTCGTGACTAATAATTCGATCACGTCCGTTGGGACAGTCACTTTGCCATCCAGCTCGCCAAGCTCAACAGTCAGTTGTTTGTTGATCAGTTCAATTTCAAATGCCGGATCTTGAATGGGTTTGACGGTTTCGAAATTAAATCGACGCTTAAGTGCCGATGACATTTCATGCACACCGCGGTCACGTAAGTTGGCAGTACCAATCAAGTTAAAGCCTGACTTGGCGCTGATCCGTGCATTATCTTTCATCTCAGGGATCATCATTTGCTTTTCTGACATCATGCTAACCAGCACATCCTGAATTTCAGGTGGGCAGCGAGTGATCTCTTCAAAGCGCACAATTTTACCTTGTTGCATTCCTTGGTAGAGCGGTGAACTCACTAAGGCTTTTTCTGTAGGACCTTCCGCCAGTAGCAGCGCGTAGTTCCACGAATATTTAATATGGTCTTCTGTGGTACCCGCCGTGCCTTGAATGGTTAAACCTGAGTCACCACTAATCGCCGCCGCTAATAACTCGGACAGCATGGATTTCGCCGTACCAGGCTCCCCCACCAGCATTAACCCTTGTTTACCCAGTAAGGTCACAATGGCGCGATCAACCAGCGCATCGTCACCAAAAAATTTAGGGGTAATTTGCAGTGCCTCATTCCCAAGAATAAATTGACGTACCGCCCGCGGGGAACGTAGCCAACCTTGTGGTTTAGGGTTGCCTTTATCCGCTTGGGTTAATCGTTCTAATTCATCCGCAAAGCGCACTTCTGCGCTTTCACGCAGAACGCCTTCTGTTACTTGTTTCGCCTTAGCCATGTTGGTTTCCTAAATTTATGCGTCGATTAATCAATGATTACCACGGGGTTTTCTTTTCCCATTCAGGGTCAAAACCGCTACAGGCATCCGCGACTTTCAGGTAGTCAGCATAGCTTTCGGCTAACAGGATCGGCGGCACGTTTTTCAGTTCCACATAGCCTCTATCCCACGAGCTTTTTTGTGCTTGGTCAAAACTCAAGGAGTACAACACCGCAGGGATATTTTCTTCTGGGACATAGCTACCACTGAATTCCATATACACATAGCAATCTAGGCTGGAGAAATATTTGAAGTAATGACAGAAGCTTCCGCCGTCTTCCGCTTGGCCGCGCTGATAACCCATTTTGGTTAACACGCCACGTAGGGTGAAGGTATCCGTTAGCCAGCCTTTTCTATCTTCGATTTCCGTGAGCGTTAACGCCAGATCTGGAATGGTGTGATCCATCTGCGAGAATAGGAATTTGACTTTGTAATCTTTAAAATGAGCAATCCACGCTTTACGATCAGCGTCTGATAATAACGCCGCATGAGCGAGCTTGATGCTGGAATCTGCGCTCAATTCGACTTCATCGTCATCAAGGTTCAACAAGCAACCATCATCGGATGGACGGAATTGGTTGATCACTTGGTCATCTTTCACTTCTAACCAAACCAGTCGTTCAATCAGACCACGCATCACTGGGTGATTTTGAATGTATTCCTGCCAATCCGCCGTGCTCCACAAACGTTCTGCACACATCGCTTCATACAGACGCGCAGTCTGTAATTCAATAACTTGCTTAAGCTCTTTTTTGCTGGATGTTAGGAGTTTTTTCGACTCTTTAATCATCTCTTCGTTGTCGGTTTTACGTGCCGCCGGCAGCGCTTTGATCTCTTTACCTTCAGGGTTAAATAGCACCAGTTTTTGCTGAGCATCGAGCTTGGCAGTAAACGTGCGATCCCCATATTCCAGTACTAAAGTCCCCGTTTCATCCATACCCGCAGTTGGAATAGTTCTGTCTGCCAGTTCATCCGCGCTCCAACCGTTACGTTGTGCGATATCAGCCACCAGTCCGCGGGCTTTTTCTTGGACTGATGCGGTGCGATAACGGCGCGATAATGATAATAAAAGCTGAATGATCAGCGGATCGTTACTGACGGCAATCGCGTCAATCATCGCTTCAATTTGGGCACGGCGCTGGTAATGGTCACGCATATAGTTACGCAGCATGGTTACGGCAACATGTCCCTCCACACCACAAATCAGCGCAAGCATCCCTTTTTCACTGATTGCCGAGCCCAAATAACGACCTAATACTTCGTTTTTGATCTCGTTGATGGTCTGCTCAAGGGTGAAGTTTTCATACTTGGCATAGTATTCAGGCCAGCGTTTTAGCCAATCTTGATAGTTTTTCAAGCGTGATGGCGCATCTCTTTGTGCTTCCGCCATCGCCGCTTCCAGTGATGGTCCCGCCACATCTTGGCTAATAAAGCTGTTGAGAATAAAGCTACCTAACTTACGCTGGCTGTCTAATGATAATAAGCTGATATAGCGCTGTAATAGCCCATTACCCGCCGGCATTTTTAATTTCACCGCCAGAATGATCCACCAGCGGATGATGTCCGCATCCACCTTTTTATTATCTTGCCAGGTCATGGCTGGAATGGCGTCCAAATCAAACCATGCCATGCTCGCGGGTGCTTTGGCTTTTAAGCCTTTTTGCGCTTCCGCCAACAAAACTTTCGGTGCCAAGTAACCGGAAATATCTTCGCCAAATTGCTCTAATGCCGTTAATAATGCGGCTCTTACAACTTCACGTTTCTCTTTTTTCAGCAACGCGTACAGCGGTTTTAGTGAATCTGGATGTTTTAAGCGAGCTAACCATTCGATAGCAGTAACGCGGATCTCTTGTTTACCAGAATCAAGGCCTTCTGCCGCATTAACGTGAATGCTTGGTAAGGTTTCCAGCAATTTTTGAGCACTTAAACGGTGAGTTTTGTTTTCACCCAGCGCCAACTCCATAATACGAGGAATGAATCGTGCCGGAATGGTCGGGTATTTACCTAAAATGGTTACCGCATTAGACGCATCATACTCTTGGTAATAACGATGCCCTTGGTGCTGCGGGATAAGCCCCAGCGCTTCACTTAAGAAATCGGGGTACTGCATAAAGAACGGCCAAATTTGTTCCGGCGCTCTAAATAGCCCTAATCCATCACTGTATGAACGCAGGCATAAGTCAGCAATTAAGCGACTCGCATTTTTAAAATGGCACTGCTCAAGCCCTTTTTCTAATTGACGTAAATCGAGTTGCGATAAGATGCGAACGGGAACTTCACGAGTGAGTTGATAGTGAGAAAAATGCTCAACATCAGAGCGGTTATGACTCAGCAAACGCAACGCGTGGAATAGCGTGAATTCCGGTAAATTATTAATGCGCTCTTTGTGCTTAATGACATTGTATTCATGATCGGTAATCACTCCGACACCCGAGTTTAGTTTAGCTAATAAGCCAGCACATTCGTCTTCACTGTGTTGACTGAACTCTTTGTAATGGCGTTGTGACCACGTGTATTTATGCTTTTCTTGTTTGTTTTCTTCCCGTTCGCGCTCAGCATTTTCTTTGGCTTTTTGCAGCATTTCACGGAAGTTAGATACCAAAATATCGACTGCGCTTTCTGGTAGTGGCGTATCTTCCATCGGGATAATCTCTGGAATTTCGACCTCTTCCACTTCACTCGCACAATCCATCACATCAAAGCGAGAAATCGCACTTTCAATGCTCTTGAGGACGGTTTTGTTGGTCTCCACTTTCAACGCTGCTTCAAGAATATCTCGATCTTTACCAATACGGGCGAACAGATCCGCCGCTTGCGTACGTTGTTTTGGCGTTCCTTCAAGCAGCACTTTGGTTAAGTGGGTTTTAACCGCTTCTTCCGGCAGAATAGACATCACTGGCTCAGCTGCTGAACGCACGGTTTTCAGTGAACTGGTTGCCAATAGCACTAAAATATCGGCAAACACACTATACAGCGCTTCGTCTTTTCTCAGCGTGTCGATCAATTGGATCTGACCACAAGCGGATAAATTGCTCAGTAGGCTTTGGCGAATAAAGTCTTGCTCAGCAATTAAATATTCTTTTAAACCTGGGATAGCGAATAATAACGCCATATTTTCGTAGTGATAATCCGACAGATTTTGTCTATCAAAAATGCCGTATAGCACGGTGTTACCCGGTTGTTCGGCTTCATTCTCCACTAACTGACTGAGCAGCTCGTAATTCCAATGTTTACGATGTTCATATTTAGCATGGCGTGAATTTTCAAAGGTGGTTACAAATGCATCACACAGTAAATACAGCATCCAAGAAGGCAATTCTGGCGTCAGAATTTTGATATTCACCTCTTGGCAGGCGGACGCGAGTACTTTAGCAAAACGCGCGATCTGCGCGGGCGTAATATCATCACCTACTTTAGAATACAGTTTATGGCGAGCATTTTTACCTTGACGGATCACTTTGCTATACGAGCCGGCATCAAAACTGTGACTTCCCCACCACCAATCGACCGTTCCCGGTTTGTCTAACAAAATTGTGGCTTTTTCTTTGTCCAACTGCCCCAGCTTCATGAGAATTTCAGGGGATTTACCCTCAATGACATAATCAAAGAGCGATTTGGGTAAGCTTTCTTCAAATGCGGCAAAAGGAAGCAGGGATTCTTGTAAATATTGTAATCCTGCGGTTTCCCCTTTTTCGCCATAAATAGCCAGAAGGTCAAAGGTAATTTTAGCCATGTTAATTTCCTAAATGTAGTTATATAACAACTTCTTATCATTTTTAGTTGTTCATCTCAATTTGATTATTCTTATTCCTGATTATTTAACTTTATTGCTTAATTATTCATCTGGAATTAAATACCAATAATTTAATTATTCCCCCGCTATTTTCCCAACACTTGCTTCAAATACCGCCTATTTATGGAAGATTGATCAGTAATGTATGACGTTGTGAGCAAAATGCTGTCTATAACAATCTTTCTCATTTTTAGCTTGATCTGCCCAGATATCATCGGCAAGTTGACGAAAATTTTTAGTTCATTTAAACAGCAAAAAAGCCATTGACTAAACATATAATCTAATATTAGACTTATTGTATAAGTTAAATTTCCGAATGAGGAAAATCAATGAGCCAAAATACCGCTTACACAGATATCGTATACACTAATGCTTCCCAGCTGGTTCCACCAAGAGGGCACTATTCACACACAGTCACAGCGAATGGTTTCGTGTTTGTATCGGGGCAATTACCCACAGATAGCCAAGGAAATGTTCATGCGGACGCACCCTTTACTCAGCAAGCAGAACAGGTATTAGCAAATTTAGAGGCTTGCTTATCTGCCAGTGGTGTCGGTCGGCAACAATTGGTTCAGGTTCGGGTTTATATCTCGGATATGGACAATTGGCCGGTTTTTAATCAAATTTATGCCAATTGGATTGGCGAGTTTCGTCCTGCTCGCGCCGTTGCGGGTGTTAGTGAACTGCATTTTGGTGCAGGGATCGAAATTGAAGCAACCGCTGTCGCGGCGAACGCGTTGTTATAAAAATCAAGTTATTACCAATGAGCCATTTAATAATGGGGTATATCATGTCTGAATTAACATTACCGACCTATCAAGATGTCGAAGCCGCAGCACAGCGCATTGCAGGTATTGCTCACAAAACACCAGTGATGACGTCCACGACAGTCAACAAAGAGTTTGGCGCTGAGTTATTCTTTAAATGTGAAAATTTCCAACGTATGGGGGCATTTAAATTTCGCGGCGCGTTAAATGCTCTTTCACAACTTACTCCAGCGCAAAAAAAAGCAGGAGTAATCGCATTTTCATCAGGAAACCATGCTCAAGGTATCGCGCTGGCGGCACAAATGTTGAATATTCCAGCCACCATTTTGATGCCGATTGATTCTCCAGAAGTCAAAGTTGCCGCCACTCAAGGCTATGGCGCTAAAGTGATTAGATTTGACCGCTATACCCAAGATAGAGAGCAACTTTGTCGCGATCTTGCCGAAAAAGAGGGATTGACCATCATCCCACCTTACGACCATGTGGATATTATTGCGGGTCAAGGTACTGCGGCTAAAGAGCTGTTTGAGGAAGTTGGCGAGCTGGATGCCCTCTTTGTTTGCTTAGGTGGTGGTGGGTTGCTCTCTGGATGTGCACTCGCAGCGCGCGCATTATCGCCGAATTGCAAAGTGTATGGCGTTGAACCTGAAGCCGGTAATGATGCGCAGCAATCTTTCCGTAGTGGAAAAATTGTGCACATTGATACGCCAAAAACTATTGCAGATGGTGCACAAACTCAACATGTGGGGAACTACACTTTTGAGCTAATCAAACAAAATGTGGATGACCTTTTAACTGTGACCGATGCGCAATTAGTTGATCGCATGAAGTTCTATGCTGAGCGTATGAAAATAATTGTGGAGCCGACAGGTTGCCTTTCTTTCGCTGCCGCCTTGAAAATGAAAGAACAGCTGCGCGGCAAACGTATTGGGATTATTATTAGCGGCGGAAATGTGGACATTAAACGCTTCGCAGAATTAATGTTAGCTTAAGCAATTTATGCCCCTTCTCTATTAGAATTGAAAAAAATAGTTTAATATTTAAAGAGATATCCAAAATAGATGAAGGGGTAGAGTTATGGCAAAGCCACAAGAAAACAGTTTATTGGCACAAATTGAAGCCATAGCACAAGGGTTAAGTGAGACCTTCGCCCCTTTCTGTGAAGTAGTGGTTCATGATCTGAAAAACCCCGAACATTCGATTATTTCGATTCATAACAACCTCTCTGGGCGCAAAGAAGGTCAACCGACAACTGAATTGGGTCTCGCCCGTATTGAATCCGCCGATTTCCCCAATATCATCGCCAATTATGCCAATCAATTTCCAGATGGACGCCCAGCCAAGAGCACATCAATCGGTATCAAAGATGAAACTGGGCAATACGTTGCTGCATTGTGCCTCAATTTAGATATGACCCAGTTTCGCAGTATGCAAAGTATGCTGTCACAATTTACAGAGGTGGGATGCAGCCCCGTCAAAGAGCATCTAGAACCCAACGGCAGCGAAGCTATTCGTACTCGCATCGATCAATACGCCGCTTCTATCGCCGCCACTCCACGTACCTTGAAGGCGGATGACCGAGTTGCCTTAATCGAGATTTTACGCAAAGAAGGTCTTCTTGATATTAAAAAATCCATGGATACCATCGCGCAACACCTTGGGGTTTCTCGAGCTTCGGTCTATTTATATGCCAAAAAAGACAGTTAAAAATCCCAAATTGCTTTTCCTTGCCAGCATTCATCGATCAACGTTAGGAAGTAGCTCACTTTGAGCGGCAAATAACGTTTTGTCGGATATAAAGCGCAAATCGATGATTCTTGGCGAGAAAATTCACTCAATATCGGTAGTAGTCGCCCTTGCTGAATAGCAGTTCCCACTAAGAAAACCCCTAACTGGCAAATTCCTTCGCCTTCAATGCTGGCATCTAGAATTGCCTGAGTGTCATTCAACGTCAGGCGCCCTGATACGGGTAATAGTTGCTTTCCCTGAGGGGTATGAAATTGCCACGAAACCACACTGCCCCGATGTTTAAACGCCAACTTTTGGTGCTTTACTAACTCTGAAATGCTCTGCGGAGTACCATATCGTTGTAAATAGGCAGGAGATGCACAAGTAACCATTCGATGTGGCGCTAAGACTTTACGGATCAGCCGGTTATCATCATTTCCCCCAATACGAATGGCGAGGTCAAACCCTTCCCCGACAATATCGCTATAGTCATCCGAGAAATGAACATCTACCTCCACATTAGGCCATCGCCGTACATATTCTTTGACAATAGGCATGATGTACAAACGTCCAAATATGACCGGAGCCGTAATGCGCAATAACCCTTTCGGTTGTTGTTGTCCCTGACTCAGTTCATTTTCGATATTGGCGACTTCGTGTAAAATTTTGAGCGCCCCTTCATACACCGTTTGCCCTTCATCACTTAAGCGAAGACTTCGCGTTGTGCGATGCAATAAGCGAATTTGTATTCGGTTTTCTAATCGCGCGACACATTTCCCGACGGCTGAACGCGAAATACCCAGTCTTTCCGCAGAATGCGTGAAGCTTCCTGTTTCAACCACATCCACAAAGACTTTCAAGTCGAACAAGTTATCCATCAGTAATGATGCTGAATTAGACACGATTTATCCCCAATGAAGCCACAGCAGTGATATTTATTATCAATAATGTCCCAGATAAGATCAATTCACGCTTGAAACTATTTACTGACCGTAATTATTTGGAACTTTATATGATGAATACAATAACGATTGAAGCCAATGCAACTTTTCAACAGCGATGGGGAGCCATCCTGACGCTCATGTTGGCGACCTTCAGTGTGGTGACAACCGAGATGATCCCTGTAGGGCTATTAACGCCGATTGTGGAAGATTTTTCTGTTTCTTTAGCAACCACCGGTTTCTTAATGACACTTCCTGCTATCAGCGCCGCCATCAGCTCACCGCTGATTGTGTTATTTACGCGTTCTGTTGACCGCAAAACACTGTTATTGATTGGGGCGCTTTTACTAACCCTTTGTAACTTAGTGGCGGCTTTAACACCGTATTATTGGCTACTCTTGATCAGTCGTCTTTTTGTTGGCGTTTGTATTGGCATTATTTGGGCATTAGCAGGCGGGTTAGTGCCTCGCTTAGTGGTAGCCCCCTCTGTCGCGCTAGCAACGTCGTTAGTTTTTGGTGGCGTGGCAGCAGCGTCTGTATTGGGCGTACCTTTCGGCGTTTTAATGGGCGAATGGCTAGGCTGGCGTGTCGCATTTGCTTCAATGTCCTTTATTTCATTGCTACTTTTCCTCTCTTTACTCACGCAATTACCTTCTCTTCCCGCGATGACGTCTCCCACATTCAAAACGTTTATCACTGAAATTAAGCGTCCCATCATTATCAATGGGCTGCTAATAACGCTGCTTATTGTATCCGGGCATTTTATGGCATTTACCTATATTCGTGCGCTGCTATCCAATAATGATTTGATTTCAGTCGACCTTTTAGGGGGTTTATTACTGATTTACGGGTTGGCAGGTATCGTAGGTAACTTCCTATTTGGGCTCACCGCCAACAAACACCTAAATTTTACGGTCGTGATGATAGCCAGCGGTCTTATCTTAAGTTTAGGAGCATATATATTCTTTCCAATGAGTGTATGGATGGCATTATCCATCATGGTACTTTGGGGAATTGCTTATGGTGGCGTATCTGTCACTTTAATGACTTGGATGATGCGTTACAGCGCCCATAATATTGAAGCCACAAGCTCCCTGTATATTGCCTTTTTTAATAGCGGAATCGCCTTAGGCTCTGCGCTTGGTGGTGCTTTCGTCTCACTGTATGGGTTAATTGGCAATTTACATGTCGCGGTATTGTCATTTGTAGCTGCGCTTGCGCTGTTAGGGATCAATGATTACCAGAAAAAAGCTCGCTAAATTCTCTAACAAAGTCGATTTATTATTAATAACTAAAGTAAATGGCGTTTAAATTAGTAACGATTGTTTTTTTTAGCGCTAGCCTTTCTTGCTGAGTTATTGCATAAATAGCTATCACCAAAAATAGGGAAATAAAATGACAAAAACAGCACCATTAACACTGTATTACGATACCTTTGGTCAGTCAGAACATCCTGCTGTCGTACTTATTGCAGGGTTAGGTGGACATAACATTAGTTGGACATCAGAATTTTGCCAACAAATTGCAGATGCAGGCTTTTATATTATCCGTCCCGATAACCGTGATGCGGGCTTATCGCCACATTTAGATAATTACCCGCCACTGAATATCGGAGAAATGGCTGAGCGATTACAAAACGGCGAGCATGTCGATGTTCCCTACACCTTATTTGAAATGGCCAATGATATTATCGCCTTGTTAGATGCCTTATCCATCGAAAAAGCCCATATTGTAGGGCGTTCAATGGGCGGAATGATAGCGCAAGTAGTAGCATCAAAAGTTGCGAACCGCACTCTTTCACTTTGTCCAATTATGTCATCAACTGGCAATCCGCAATTACCGCAAAGCGAGCCGGATGTCATGAAAATGCTCATGTCTCCTAGCGTAGATCCTAAACAGGATTTTGAAGGCTACATTGCTGGGCAACTCGCATTTTACCGCCGTATTAGCTCAACATGCGTACCGTTTGATGAAGAAAATTGCCGTGACTATATTACGCAAGCATTCCAGCGTAACTACTCTCCTGAAGGTACTAAACGTCAGCTAGCTGCCGTTGCAGTAACGGGTGATTTAAGACCTCTCCTCGGTGCCATCACTGCCCCAACGCTGGTAATTCACGGCTCTGTTGACCCATTATTCCCCGTCACTTCAGGTCAGGATATTTTTGATAATATTGAAACGGCAAAATTAGAAGTGATTGAAGGTATGGGGCACGATACGCCAGCCGCATTAAACCCTCAAATTGCTGAAATGATTATTGAGAATATGCGAGATAGTGAAGTTAATTAATAAAGTTAAGTTTGTAAATAAGCGCCTGAATAAAGGCGTTTATTTATAGCCAGCCTTGCTGTTTATGTTGTGCGCAAATTGGGCACAGGGTTTCTTCCGAAGTCCATGCCGAAAAAGGTAATTGGCATTTTTGGCATGTCCCTTCAAAATAATGGAAATGCTGTGGTTCGCTATTTTTTGCTACGTGAGGGTGAACTTGAATTGATTTTGGGAAACAGACCACTTGGCAGCTCATACAGCCGGTACAACGCTTATCGTCTAAACTAAATTGATGATCTTCAAGCTCTATCGCCTGCTCATCACACACTTTCGCGCATGCGCCACATAAAATGCAACTCGCCGTATCTAATGCAATATGGAACCAGCTATCTTCAGGATAAAACTGTTTTCTGGCATTTAATCCCGTTTTAACCTTGCCACTATCTAATGGCTGACTATCTAATTTTTGACGAAAAAGCATTCTACGCCGCCCACTATCCACTTCCGCAGGTTTGGTGATGGTCAAACTCCAAATAGGCTCTTGTAATGCTTCCAGTTTTAAATTTAATGCGGCTAAGGCTGGCAACCATTTGTCCACCAACGGTTCGGGAATTTGCATACCTCGAATGGCATATTGACGATGCCAAACAATCAGTTCTTCAGGGCTAGCAAGTGGCTCATCATGGCTGATAACCAAAAAGCCATTTTGGTAGGTTCGTTCATGAGGTTGAATATTTTCAATGGCATCGACTGGACAGGTAAACAGGCAGTTACCGCATTGATAACACAGTTCATTATCAATTTTCGCATCCATAAAACCAAAAGAAATCGCCCCCACAGGACAGCTGCTCGCACAGTTGTCACAAACACTATTTTTCAAGCGCTTATGGACACACTTTTCATTAATAACAGGTTCTGGAGGAAGATCTAACTGAATGAACCGCCGCATAATCTATTCGTTTACCTTTGATGATTAAGCTTAATAACTTTCTATCATCTTAATGCAACGGCTTAAAATTAACATGACATAAATTAAAAATTAACGAGATATGACGGCATTACACGCAAAGACACTCACTTGCTCTAGGATTTTGTCCAATAAATCTTTATCAAGATTTTTTTGATTCAAGCGTTTTAATAGTGATTTTTTCGCAATCACAAATCCCAAAACTTGCCCAATTAAAGCATGTGCTGAAATAATCGCCGTTGCTTGATCTTTATCCGTAATAAATTGGACAAGTGAAGTTAAGCGAGAATGAAAAGGCTCGATAAACTCTTTAAAGATAATATCTGCATTTTCTGTAGGTTCTAACTGCTCTCTTAAGATTAATATTGAATAATACTCATGTTCCGGTGACAGCAACGCCAACCCTAGCCCTTTTATTAATAGTCGGAGTAATGATTCAACCTCTATTACCTCATGACTTGCCCGTGATTTTAATTGCTCAAACTGCACATCAAATATGCTCACATTGCTCATTTGGGCAAGATCTGCCGCAATTTTATGGATAACAGCTGCATAGACCCCCATCTTTCCTCCCATATGATAAGGGATGGCAGATTGGTTAACTCCAGCACTTTCAGCCAGTTGACGAGTTCTCACGCCATTAATACCATAAAGAGCAAACTGTTTGATGCCTTCATTGATTAATTTTTCTTTCGTCAGCTCCGAAGAGAGTGTGTTTTTGTTTATTTCTGTCATATGCAGCTGAAACCCTAATTACATTAAATGAGTAACATTATACGTCGGCACGCATTAAATGCGTCGAATTATTATTTAATTCTATCCCCTTATCTTTTCCCACAATAACGGTACCGCCTAAATTACATAAATGATAATCAAAGGCACAATTGGGTTCAAACGCAAATGTCATTCCTGCTTTTAAGATTAATTCACGCCCAGGATTAGGCAGTCGGCTTATATGTCCATATTTTTGAGCTAACGGTAATATTTCGATTCCGGGAGCCGTACCAAAACCAATTGGACCATAAGGATTAATGCTATGAATAAGCGGATGAACATGCCAACCTTTTGCCTTTAATAATGGTTGTTCCATTTTGTCCACCAACTCCCCAAAGGTAATGCCTTCTTTGAGATTCTCTACACCTATCTCATAACATTCTCGCGAAACTTGCGCAGCTCGCTCAATATTCGGATGTATTTTCCCCACCGCTACCGCAGCTTGATGCTGAGTTTCATACATCCCATACAGTGCAAAAATTTCAGTTAATACAATATCTCCATATTGTATTTTCCTCGGTTTTTGCGAACGGTACTGCCATGCTGGTTGTCCCCAACCAATATATTCAGGACCTGACCCCATCAAAATTTCTGCGGTAAACCCACCCATCGATAAACACGTTGAAGTCACTGCCGCAGCAATATCCGCTTCGGTATTTCCGGGAATAGCTGTTTTGCGCATCGCCTCACTCATGGCTTCACCAATCATGGCTGCATGTTTGATGTGCGCGATTTCCTCATCACTTTTGACCGAGGCTAATTGGAAAAAGGCTTTATAAACAGGCACAAAATTTACATTCGGTAATTGCTCTTTAATACCTGACAGCGTATTAAACGGCATCGCACCATCAAAATAGAACGGCGGATATGGTTCAAGCCCAATGACGCCTATCTGAGCATTCGGTGATACCCCTAACTGAATCAAAATATTGCCGATATTGCGCCCTGTTTTTCCCACCATAATCTGCTCAGGTGAAATCCATTGCATATCATTGCGTATAGACGCCTGCATATGGTCAGCCACCATCATCGGCGCAAATGTTACCACTATTGGTGCTTTATCTTGATGGAACAGCACCACAGATCCTAGTCTGTCATTGGTAAAATAATGATCGATACAAAATGGTGCAGGTGCGGCGGACTCCCTATCGCCATACACCATCAAAACTTCCAAATCATGCTCCTTCATAATTTTACGAGCCAAACCCCATCGTCTATCACGCTCTTTAAGGGTAAATGAAGCTGGTATCATTGAATTCATCATAATTTCCTCGTTTATATTATATTTAATTCATTTGAATGAATTAAATATTGATCGCAATGATACTGAAGTCAAATAAATCATAAGCATTAAGTGCTATCACTTGGAAATTACTTGCCCCAAAAACGGATAATGAATTGAAAATTCAGCGATAAATAAACAACGCTCCAACCAAACATTTTGATCATCCTTTGAATAGTTTCGAGTGTATACTAGAGTAATCTCAACATTTTTAACCCTAACCGATGCCAAATGACATCCCCTACCATTCCCAACCAAAGGTTTGTATATGAATAATTTTGAGTTTTACAACCCAACGCGCATTGTTTTTGGTGAAGGTAAAATAAGTGAATTGAACCGATTGGTTCCCGCGAATGCAAAAGTCCTCGTGCTATTTGGCGGTGAAAGTGCTCGCAAGAATGGCACCCTCGATGAAGTTGCGAGTGCATTGAAAAATCGCCAGATTGGCTATTTTGGTGGGATTGAAGCCAACCCTCGCTATGAAACCTTAATCAAAGCTGTCGCGCAAATTGAACACGAAGGTTATGATTTTTTACTGGCTGTTGGCGGTGGCTCCGTCATTGATGGTACTAAATTTATCGCGGCGGCAGTCAATTACGCAGGAGATAAATGGGAAGTGGTGACCAGCGGCGGTGCCACTATTGAACACGCATTACCTTTTGGTACGGTGTTAACCCTCCCTGCTACTGGCTCTGAAATGAACAAAGGCTCTGTGATCACGCGTGAAGAATTACACGCCAAATTAGCCTTTATGAGTGACAAAGTTTTCCCTCAATTTTCTATTTTAGACCCGGTTAAAACCTACTCATTACCACCTCGTCAAATCAGCAATGGGGTTGTGGATGCGTTCGTACACGTTATCGAGCAGTACCTCACCTACCCTGTAAATGCCAATGTTCAAGACGCATTTGCTGAAGGTCTACTGAGAACCTTGATCGATATTGGTCCGAAAGCCTTAGCAAATCCAACCAATTACGATGTGCGCGCCAATTTAATGTGGACCGCAACGTTAGCGTTAAATGGTTTAATTGGTGTTGGCGTACCGCAAGACTGGGCAACCCACATGTTAGGTCATGAAATCACCGTTCTCTACGGTTTAGATCATGCCCAAACCTTAGCCATTATCCTGCCTTCCTTAATGGAAGAAAAACTGCCTCAGAAACAAGCGAAAATGGCGCAGTATGCAGAACGCGTCTGGGATATCCGTGAAGGCAGCGAAAAAGAAAAAGCACTCAAAGCCATTGAATTAACAAGAGACTTTTTCGAATCAATGCAAGTGAAAACACGCTTTAAAGATTATCAGCTCAACCAAGATATCGTAGAGCCTTTAGTTGAGAGCCTCGTGGCGCATAGCATGGTGACACTCGGGGAACACCGTGATATTACCCCTGAAGTGAGCCGTCGAATTTATCTCGCTTCATTATAATGACCGTGTATTATCAAAAGAGCGCATTCCCTTGCGCTCTTTTTTAATGACTCGAACAGGGTTTTAAGTTCACTTCCGCGACCAACCATTTCAACAATAACGCCGCGCACCAAAAACGATGACTTTTGATATTGAGAAAGGCAACCGACTCTTAATTTATATGCCGATTAAATAGGATGATGAATCAATAATTAATTGATTTTTTATGCAGTTAAGCTGATAGCAGATAACTCTACTATCTGCGTCGCCGCTATCTTTAGCCAGATAATTGGTTGGCAATGGCACAATAGCATGATCAAAATATTGTTTTGATTTCCCGCCCTAATAACCCGTTTCTTGGTGCCGCAATTTTATGTATTTTATATAATAAAATTATATAAAACATTTTTGTAACAATCGTTTTTATAACAACCATTTTTATAACAACAATGTACTCCTAGGTCGTGAGCCATGTTTTCTAAATCCAATATCTCGAATACTGCCCTGCTCGCGTCTTCGCTGCTATTAACCATCGGGCGCGGCGCCACATTACCATTTATGGCGATTTATCTGACACGCCAATACCATATGGCGATCGATATCGTCGGTGTTGCTATGACTATTGCCTTAACGGTCGGCGTGCTATTCAGTATGGGATTTGGCATGCTGGCGGATAAAGTCGATAAAAAACGCTGCATGCTTATTGCGGTGATAGCGTTTATTTGTGGATTTATTGCAATTCCGCTGATGAACAATGCACTATTGGTGATTATATTTTTCTCACTAATTAACTGCTCTTATTCTGTTTTTTCGACTGTATTAAAAGGCTATTTTGCAGATACTTTGTCATTATCCTTAAAAACTAAAGTATTTTCCCTCAACTACACCTTTATCAATATCGGTTGGACGGTCGGGCCCCCAATGGGCACATGGTTATTAATGTACAGCATTAATTTACCATTTTGGCTAGCGGCAGTCTCCGCAGCCGCCCCTATCTTTTTTATTCAGCGATTTGTTCAAAGCACCAAACCTGCTAGCCATGTTGATGGTCAACCGCGAGTGTGGAACCCTAAAGCAATGCTCCACGACCGTGCATTGGCTTGGTTTATTCTCTCCACTTTTCTCGGCTCACTCGTTTTCGGCTCTTTTACCACGTGGATCTCCCAATATGTAATCACCGTTGCTAACAGTGATTTTGCACAAGCAGTAATTGGTGTGATTTTACCTGTCAACGCCGTCGTCGTTGTCACTTTGCAATACACGGTAGGTAAACGTATTACGCCGGATAACTTAAGACGCTTAATGACCATTGGTAGCGTATTCTTTCTAGGGGGATTAGCGGTATTTATGGGATCTGGGGATAATCTCTATTTATGGGCGTTAGGTTCATTTATCTTCACATTGGGCGAACTTATTTACGCACCAGGGGAATATATGCTAATTGATAGCATTGCCCCTGAAGGCATGAAATCCAGCTATTTTTCTGCTCAAGCGCTGGGGCTACTTGGCGGGGCATTTAACCCTATGATGACGGGGTTCGTTCTGACTGAACTTCCTCCGTATTTTATCTTTATTATCTTAATGGTAGTGACAGTGCTGGCATGGTTAAGTATGCTTAATGGCATGCGAATTAAAAATAAACAAACCCTCGCATTGGCAATATAAACTGCGGTAAACGTAGTTTGCTGTATAAATAATGTTCCTTATGTTTAATTACCCGCTAATAGCTATTATTAGCGGGTTTCTTTTTTCTGTTTCAATGCCCTATTTCAACAGACTCATTTTTAAGGTTTCTCCGAGAATTTTTATCGCGTTACGCCGTCTTGGGATCAACTCTAAAGCATAATTAATACGCAGGTGGTTTGGGTAGCAATCGCCTGTAGCAAAGTGGGTTCCCGTCAATACCGTCACTTTATTGCGATGTAAAATCTCCATCAATTTCGCAGTATCTGCTGCCGGATGCTCGACCCATAATGAAAATCCACCTTGAGGCCTTGAAATTCGAGTATTAGCAGGAAAATGCGTTTCAACTAATTCCCGATATTGACATTGTAATTCACGATATTGCTGACGCATTCGGCGTAAATGCAAAAAATAGTGCCCTTCTTTTAAGAAATTACTCATCACTTGCTGCATAAAAACTTCGCCAGAACAATGCGATAAGTATTTTAAATGCATAACTTTCTCTTTGTATTTACCGGGGATTATCCACCCCGTCCGTGTTCCCGGTGCAACGGTTTTAGAAAATGAACTGCACAGAATCACATGACCTTCGGTATCCAGAGATTGGATCGTTGACGGACGCGGATAAGCATATGCAAGAGGCGCTAAACAATCATTCTCGATAATCGTACCTTGATATCGATTAGTCATCTCAAGCAACCTTTGTTTATTTTTTTCCGGCATAATACTGCCCATCGGGTTATTGCATGTCGGCGTGACCACCACCGCTTTGACCTGCCAACATTGGAAAGCTTCTTCTAACCTCTCCAAGTTAATCCCTGTTTGGGGATCAACGGGAATTTCGATGATTTTACGGCCCAGCCCATAAAGCGTTTGCAATAATCCGGGAAACGTCGGTGATTCAACAGCAACCACATCATTGGCTTGGGTACATGCTTGAATTGCAATAGAAATCGACTGATGGGCACTGGTAGTTGTCACAAGATCATCAGGGGTAAATGACTGACGATAATCAGATACATGATAGATTTGCTCTCTGAGCGCGGCTAACCCTTGCAAGCTATCATACTCAAGTGTTAACGGATTACGACGCCGCGCCACCATATTCATTTCTTGCCATAATGGCTCTAAGGTTTTATCTGCAATATTAGGTACCGCACACGATAATGATGTGACTCCTGCACGCTCTTCAACACGCAGGAAGTCCATCGTCGGGTTCCATTTATCAATATGAACAGGCTTTTGAATATAGTTAGCCACTTTAGGCAATGGTGCTGTGGCCTTTTCAGGGATCACAAAATAACCCGATTTCGGTACTGCATAAATGAGCTGACACCGTTCCAGTTCACGATAAGCCAGTTGAGCCGTGGTAATGCTCACATCATGGCAGCGACTAATATCACGTACCGACGGCATTTTCTCCCCACCAAGAAACTCTCCTCGATGGATTTTACTCTGCAGCATTTGGGCTATTTGTTTATAGAGCATCGCACTCATTTCCTTAAAATCGAATCCCGTATCTGTAATGTAATACAGATTTCGCTGAGATGATCTGTATTTTACAAAAAAGCCAATCTGTCACTTTTTTAAGTCAATTTCTCATGCGAAGCTAAATAAACAAAATACAGCAATAGGATTTTATTTATGGAATATGAAAAAAATATAAAGGGCAAACCATACCCAAAATTTATATTAACACAACCAATTACATTCATCTTTCGATGGGTAATCTCATTATTTACAAGGAAAAAATATGAGAAATATAAAAATCAAAAAATCTAAGAGTTTATTTAAAAAAATTAAATCGACCTTAATTAAATTAATTTTCGAAGGATATAAAACAGAAACCGCGCACTATAATAAATAGAAAACGATAATTGTAAATTCAAAACTATCTAATTAGAGAATATATATGATATTTATATTGAAAATTGCTGCGGCAATAGAGATATTGGCGCAGCCTTATTCTATTTCAAAATAGACCTTATTATTTTTTTGCAGATTCTTTTAGTAATAATGCCCGCTTTCGGTCGATCCCCCAGCGATATCCCGATAATCCACCATCCGTTCTCACTACTCGATGGCATGGAATCACTACAGCTAGCATGTTTGCACCACATGCATTCGCCACTGCTCTAAACGATTTAGGTGTTCCCATCTTTTCTGCGATTTCACGATAACTCACCGTTTTCCCAACAGGAATATTCCTTAACACTTGCCACACTCGTTGCTGAAATGCAGTTCCTCGAATATCCAAAGGAAGATCAAAACCTATTTCTGGGGCTTCAATAAACCCAATAACTTTAGAAACCACTTGGTCGAATGCTTTATTTCCACCAATCAACTGAGCATGGGGAAATTTATCCTGTAAGTTATTTAGCAATTGTTCAGGGTCATCTCCGAATAAAATTGCACAAATGCCTATCGGACTTTGTGCAACCAGTACATTTCCTAGCGAGCAAACGGCCAGAGCAAAATAGATTTTGCTTCCTTCACCACCTAATTTCCACGCTGTCGGCGTCATGCCCAATCGCGAATTTGCTGTTTCATAAAAACGACTGTTCGAATGAAAACCCGCATTATAAATAGCGTCAGTGATCCGTTCATTTTCCTGTAATTGTGCTTGTACTTTCTGATGAAGATAAGCATCGCGATAGGCTTTAGGCGTTAATCCAGTTTGTAATTTAAATAATCGATGAAAATGAAACGGGCTTATTCCGACATAATCAGCTAACTCAGCCAATGTATATTTCTGGGTGTTTTGCTCAATATACCGACAAGCAAGCTCAATTTTTTCTTGATAAAACTGAGCTTGCTGTGACATTTCGTGACGACGACGTTTTCCCGACTGAAAACCCTGCGCTATCGCTTGCTGCTCATTATCAAAAAACAGCACATTATCTCTCTTCGGTAATCGCCCCGCAGCGGATGGATGGTTATAAAGTTTCGATGTTTTCACACCATACACAAAATAACCATCTGCAGCTTTATCGCGTAGTTTCAGTGCATTCCAGCGCTGCTCATCTGTGGCCCATTGATTTTTCGTCGACATATATTTAGCCCTTTACTGATTTCACCGTGATCAGTATCTCTGGTTATTATATGTCGAACACTCCAAACCTTGCTTTTTAATTCGCGCTACACATTACGTCCTGCGTTTGTGTTTCGCTATTTTTCCGGCGTACAATCAGCAAAATCACTATAAACCCGACTATCGCCAATAATGCGCCCATAAAACTCATCGTCGTGTAGCTGTAGCCATGGGATAAAATCGCCGCACCGACAGCCGCTCCAATGGCATTTCCCAAATTAAATGCACCAATATTCACGGAGGATGCTAGCGCTTGCGCGCCAACAGCCGCATTCATCACTAAAATTTGAATGGGTGGGACGAGTGCAAAGCTAACAATACTCCAGAATAATAAACCAACGGTAGCTCCAGCGATATTTGTCGCAATTATTGGAAACATCACCATGCTTATTGCAGATAATACAAACAAGGTTAATAAAGTTGGATATAAGTTTTTATCCGCAAAATAACCACCAAGATAATTACCGATACTAAAACCAAGGCCAATGACCATTAACATCATTGTAATTGTCTGATCTGAAGCCTGAATAAAATTCATTAACATTGGTGTTATAAACGTATACAAGGTAAACATTGCACTTGCTCCGAGTACCGTCGATAACATACCTAACATCACTAATGGGCGCTTTAAAATACGCAATTCATTTTTAACGTTAACCTGGCTACCTTGTAAACGTGCAGGAATCGCAAAAATTAAACTGGCGATCGTGAGCAATCCAATACCCGAAATTAAATAGAATGCCTCACGCCAGCCGATTAATTGCGTTATTTTAGTGACTAATGGAACGCCACCAATACCCGCAATGGTCAGCCCCATAAACATTGCCGCAATCGCACTCGCTTGTTTACCAGCAGGAACCACACTGGCCGCAACAATGGCACCTAAACCAAAAAATGCCCCGTGATTTAGGCTAGTAATTAACCTTGAAAGTGACAGCGTCACCAAGTTAGGCGCTAAACCCGATAATAAATTCCCCACCGTGAAAATAGCCATTAAAAAAACCAACGCAACTTTTGGGCGCTTACTCACTAATAATAGCGTCATGATTGGCGCTCCAATCATCACTCCCAGCGCATAAATCACCACAATCGCACCGACAGAAGGAATGCTTTCATTCAGGTTTTCAGCGATATAGGGAAGCATTCCCATCGGAGAAAACTCGGTAATACCAATGGCGAATGCTCCAACAGATAACGCGAGCAATGCTGTGTTTATTCTCATTTTTATGCCTTATAAACCAATATCAATTGACCGGCGGCAATTCTTCCATATTGAAAGCGGTTGAAAAACCCATTATGGTGAGAATAACTTTTGCGGGAAATGCAATAATGAAAATCACATTAGAAGAGCTCCAAACATTTATCAGCGTAGTCGATTACGGCTCTATTACAGCAGCAGCCGACCAGCAATGCATGACGATATCCACCGTGAGTCGTGCATTATTGCGTTTAGAAGAGAAAGTCAAAACCACGCTACTTTACCGAACCACTCGCGCCATCAAACTTAGTGATGAAGGTGCTGCATTTTTGCAAAAAGCGCGAGAAATAGTCCGACTAGCTCAAGAAGCCGAAGATTTGCTATCCGCTCGCCAATCGATTCCATCAGGTAAGCTACGCATTGATGCTTCTACCCCGTTTTTAACCCATGTAATTGCTCCGTTGATCCCTCTATTTTATGAACGATATCCCCAAGTTGAGTTAGAAATAAATAACTATGAAGGTGTGACAAACCTATTAGAGAAAAAAACGGATGTCGCGTTTAGAATTGGCACGTTAAAGGATTCTTCACTCAGTGCAACACTATTGGGTTATACCCAGAAAAGGCTAGTTGCTAGCCCCGCTTACTTAGAAAAATATGGAATACCGGAAACGATAGAGGATCTCCATAAGCATTGTTTGCTCGGTTTCACAACGCCAGAGTCATTAAATTATTGGCCACTCGAAAACGCCGATGGCAGCTTACTCAAAATTACCCCCCCATATCGCCTGCGCCAGTGGCGAAGTGCTACATCATTTAGCGCTGCAAGGAACTGGCATTCTCTCTTCTTCCGACTTTGTAAGCTTAGATGCCTTTGCCAATGGCGGACTCGTGAAGGTGCTAGAACAAAAAACGATAACAATGAAACAGCCGATTAATGCTGTCTATTATCGCAACCAAGCTGTTTCTCCAAGGCTACGCTGCTTTATTGATTTTATTAAAAAACATTCGACAAAAATCGACCCGAGTTAATTCTTATTCACTCTTTTTCTAAACTCACTTAATGTTGCACCAGTATGCCGCTTAAAATAGCGGCATAAATACGAGGTGTCTTCAAAATTTAATTCATCCGCAATACCCTGAATGGTGAACGTTCCTCTCTCTAACAGAGCTTTAATCTCTAAAACCACTTGTCTATCAATCAGTGCCTTGGGCGGATCGTTGAAGAAGTCCTTCACAATTTGCGATAAATAAAACGGTGTAATCGAAAGTTGATTCGCATAGAACTTAACCTCTCTTTGCTGTTTACAATGCTGGGTTATTAATGTCCAAAATTGCCAACATAATTGTGATTTACGGCTACGTTCATCTGAAAAATGGGATTGTGCATGATTGACCTGATTAGCAATTTCTAAAAATAGATTTTGTAAATGTTGCCGTAATTGTAATTTCCCATACTCTGCGCGTTCTTGGTGGTAATATAAAAATAGCTGATACCAATGTGAAAATAGTGTGGATTGTGCCGATGACATTGATAAACGTGGTTGAAAATTAAAATAGGCAAACAATGAATTAGGTAAAACAAATGCAATATCTGTGGCAAACGTCTTATCAATATGGATGTAATCTACAATAAAATTCCGAGAACGCTTCTGTAACGTAACAAAAGTGTCATTATACAAAACAAAGAGCTCATTTTTGCGTAAGGCATAGCGCTTAAAATTAATATTGAAAATCCCAGCTCCTTGCCTACAAATACATAGCGTCACATAGTCTGGAGACAATACTGTATTTTGCAATTCATCCAGTGTCGTCGAGCCGATGCTGACTACCCCTTCCCATACAGATTGATGCTGCTGCAACTCTTTCATGTTCAACACACTCACATTTCATTCATGCCATTAGCTTTATTAACCTATTCTACCTAGTTTCTTTAAAATGTCAGTTTTCATAAGTACCCAAAATACCGAGGTTAAACTATTAAAAAAAACAAATAAATACCTAAAATAGGTGGCATAATATCAATGCAATAAAGAGAAAATAACATGATTTTATATACACAAAGGCTGATTTTACGCCCTTGGCATATTACTGATGCGGCAGACCTTTATCATTATGCAAAAGATGAACGTATCGGCCCTATTGCAGGCTGGCCACCTCACCAGAGCGTCGAAGAAAGTGCGAAAATTATTCAATCCATTTTTATGCGCGATGGTGTGTTTGCCGTTGCGCTAAAAGAAGATAACAAAGCCATTGGCTTGATTGGTTTATCTATCGGAAAAGAGAGTAATTTTCCAATTGGGGATAACGATGCGGAAGTGAGTTATTGGATAGGCGTACCATTTTGGGGAAAAGGGCTCATTCCTGAAGCTATCCGAGAAATCATGCGACATGGATTTAAAAATCTCAAACTGGATAATCTATGGTGCGGTTATTTCCAAGGTAATCAACAATCTAAAATTGCTCAAGAAAAATGTGGTTTCCAATATTACACAACATTAGCCCCACAATTTATTGAGCTTATTGGCGAGACAAAGACTGAAGAAATTAGTCGCATCACTTATCAGCAGTGGCAATCACAAGCTTAATAACCCTTACTACGCTATCTCAAAAAGATAGCGTACCCTTCAATACCATAATCTTGCAGTTTATCTGACTTTCAGCATGGATTTTGTAACAATCTACGGCAATATAATGAAAATATCCGACAGCCTACTTCCATCAATGCTATGATTTCCTGATATTTATAAACTACACGTCATACAATAAAAATATCCAAGGTAAACACATGCACGACTATGGTATTTGGACAATTATCACGCCAATTGTCACTATCCTTTTAGCTATTCTCACTCGACAGGTGATGCTTTCATTAATGCTCGGTATTTTAGTCGGTTTTACCGTCATTAATGACCACAATGTATTACTCGGCATTCGCGGAACTGTGGATGGCATCATCGATACATTTTCTTCCGCCGGCAACACTCGTACCATCGTCTTTATGGTCATGATTGGTGGGATTATGCGCCTAGTCGTCGTCACAGGCGGTGTTCGTGCATTAGTTCAGCTACTGACAAATAAAACAAAATTAATTAAGAATAGAACGGCAACACAATTACTCGCCATAGTCATTACTGCCTTAATTTTTATTGAGAGTTCCATCAACCAGTTAGTCGCGGGGGCATCCACTAAGAATTTAGCCAGACAATATGGCGTTGCCCCAGAAAAAATGTCATATCTTATTCAAACCGCCTGCGTTTCTGTTTGTTCATCAGCTATTATAAATGGTTGGGGTGCAGTGATTATGGGACTCATTGGTGTACAAATTTCCCAAGGTCTTATTTCAGGTGAACCCTTCGATATTTTAATTAAATCTATCGGCTACAACTTAATGGCATGGCTATCATTGGTCACCATTTTATTCTATGTGTTCACCAATGTTTCATGGGGACCAATGAAAAAAGCCGAAATGAAGTATCAAGAAAATTTCATGGCAGGAAAATTAGCCGAATCTTCACTTACAAATGAAGAGGAAGAGATTATTGAACATCCGAATGCCCATTCAGCCTTGAACTTTTTCATCCCTATTCTTTCTACTGTATTAATGGTTCCAGTGGCCTTATATATCACAGGTGATGGGGATTTCAGTAAAGGGAGCGGCTCAACGTCCGTTTATTGGGGCGTTATGTTCGGTACCGCAGTTTCTTTTTGTTGGTTTATCGGAAGAAGGCTATTAAATATTGATAGCTTCTTTAAAGAGCTATTTATTGGCTATGCCAGCATGTTAAAAATCAGCTCCATCATGATTTTAGCTTTCTTGATGGGAAATGTATCTTCTGAACTGAATACGGGCGCTTATATTGCTGAAGTCACTCAAGGCATTATGGCACCTGGATTCTCTATCGGCTTTATCTTTATCATTAGCGCTATTATGTCGCTGGCTACGGGTACCTCATGGGGAACCTTTGCCATTATGATCCCGATTGGTGTTCAATTAGGGTTATCCGTCGGTATGCCTATTGAATATATGATTGGCGCAGCCATATCAGGGTCTATTTTCGGCGACATGACCTCACCTATTTCTGCGGATGCCATTGTTGCCTCTATGGCTACTGATTGTGATCATATTGAACATATTCGCACTCAAATGCCTTATGCATTAGTAACAGCAAGCTTCGTACTTGCCATTTATCTCTATTTAGGATTTACCAATTAATACAGGGGAATTTAGATGTCTCTTCAACAAAAATTAACTCAGTTCGCAAAAGTTGACTTGCTTAAAGCATCGACCCCATTGAATCGACTCGATAATTTATCGCGTTTATATGGTCGAGAAATCTACATTAAACGCGATGATATGACGCCGTTAGCAATGGGCGGAAATAAGCTGCGTAAACTTGAGTTTTTAATGGCGGATGCCTTAGCCCAAAATGCAAAGATTATCGTGACAGCAGGTGCGATTCAATCAAACCATGTTCGTCAAACTGCTGCGGTAGCGGCAATGTACGGACTGAAATGTGTCGCTTTATTAGAAAATCCTATTCAAAGTGAAGACAGCAATTTCCTGCATAATGGCAATAAGCTCCTGACCGATTTATTTGGTACTCAATGCGTCATGTGTGACGAATTAACCGATCCACAAGCACAAATGGCAGAGTTAATTAAATCATTAGACTTGCAAGATGCTTATATCGTCCCTGTTGGTGGTTCCAACGGTCTGGGCGCATTAGGTTATGTTCAATGTGCGATTGAAATTGCTCAACAAAAACCGACCAATATTGAATTTGATAAAGTGATTGTGGCTTCTGGCAGTGCCGGAACTCACGCTGGCTTAGCGATTGGCTTACAAGAATTACTCCCTACTTCACAACTCATTGGTGTCACCGTTTCTCGTAAACAGCAAGATCAGGCACCAAAAGTTGAAAAACTGCAAACTGAATTAGCAGAATTACTGCAAATTAAAAAAACACCAGACATTACACTTTGGGATGATTTCTTCGCACCAATGTATGGCATGCCAAACCGCGGTGGTTTAGATGCAATAGCGCTATTAGCTCAAAAAGAAGGGATCCTTCTTGACCCAGTTTATACAGGAAAAGCCATGGCGGGTTTGATTGATTATTTAGACAATTCCTCTGAAAAAACACCTGTATTATTTGTCCATACTGGCGGTGCTCAAGCCCTTTTCGCCTATTCAGAAATTAACAAAACCATTAAATAATAAATATCGCTCTATGGAGTCAGTTATTTCCATAGAGCGCCTATTTTATACTCGCGATTTATTCGTTACCCATAACCCGAAGATAATCACTATCCCCCCCAATAATGCAGAGAATGTAATTTCCTCATTTAAAAACAGCGTTCCTATTATTACCGCCGTCAACGGATTAAGTGCAATGAATGACCCGGCTCCCGCGGCACCTAACTGATCAACACCTTGGTAATACCAAATATAAGCCAGTGCTGAGCCTAATATTCCAAGGTATAACAGGCTCATAACATCGGTATTTGTTAAGTGTATAATCGCGCTAAATGTTAATTGCCCCATGATACTTGACGCGATAACCAATAGTGCAGTTCCTAATAGCACGGCATATGCAACCGTATGTATAGCGCCAATTTCGCGGATAACATTTTTACCTGCAACGGTATAAATCCCCCAACTCACTACACAACCTAATATGGCAAGATCACCTTGGTTTGTTAAAAACCCACTCACATCTGACGTTTTTGCTGATAACAATATTGTTGCCCCTAATACACAACAACCAATACCCACACCTTTAATTTTCGTGATTTTTTCTCGCCATAATAAATAGGAAATTAAAGCAATCATCGCAGGATTAATTGCCACCAACAGTGCCGCTCGAGACGCAGGAATAAGCTGTAGCCCATAGAAAAAAAAGACTTGGTAGATAAATACACCGCTACATCCCAACAAGAGAATTTGAAAAAACTGACGCGAATTCACTTTTACCCAACCAATACGAGTGCAGCTCAGCAAAATAAGCAATGCAACACTCGCAAAAATAAAGCGAAGCGTCGCTGAAAATAATGGTGATATATCGGTTTGTAACATCCTACCAGCAATGAATGTTCCTCCCCATAATATCGAGACACATATCATTTTTAGAACAACAATATTGACTGACTTTTGTTGAACCTGCCTTTTGGTTATTTTTAATTCCATCGCGATGTTTCCCCATCCATATCAGATATTGTGTACTTTATTGACTCAGTCATTCGATACGGATAAGGTATTTGTTATCCAAGATCATAATCAAATGAGTATTTACTCATGACACTAAGCCAACTGGAAATATTTACCCGTGTTGCTGAGCTAAAAAGTTTTACCTTGGCGGCAATGTCTTTGAATATTTCCCAATCTGCGGTTTCACATGCCATTAAATCCCTTGAAAAAGATTTCAATGTCAGTTTATTTACGCGAGAACAAAACCAAGTCACTCTGACCGAAATTGGTAACACACTGCTAAATCGCGCCCAACATATACTGAGCCTTCAAGAAGCAATGCGCCAAGAAGCGCTAGCATCCAATGGATTAAAGAAAGGTGTTTTACGGATAGGATCTTTCGGCCCCGGTTCTTCAACGGGTATTTTGCCTCCATTACTAAAGGTCTTTCGTCAGCAATACCCAAGCATTGAAATTATTGTTGATGAGGGGGACGATGAGAGCGTGGCTCAATGGTTGCAAGAAAAGCGCATAGATACTGGTGTTGTGGTCTTGCCAGACGAACGCTTTGATACTTTTCCCATAAAACACGACCAATATGTGGCAATTTTACCGCTAAACCACCCTTTGACTCAGTACGAAGGAGTTACACTAAAACAATTGTGTGATTACCCCTTCAACTTAACTCAAGCCGGTTCAGGTAAAATTGTGATGGGACTATTTTCTGCACAAAAGCTGACACCTAAAATTCAATTTAAAACCCGCCAACTTCTCAGTACGTTTTCATTAGTTGCACGAAATGAAGCCGTATCGATTGTGGCTCAACTCGCCATCCCTGAAAATATTAACAACATCGTCGTAAAGCCATTAATTCCCCACGTGATTCGGGATATTGCCTTTGCTGTTAATAATTACAGTGATGCGTCTCCAGCCACAAAAGCATTCATTAAACTAGTAAACAGCCGTTATCGTGATTAAGTGTTTTTCGTTGTTAATCGGTAATGAATAACATACAGGCAATTTTCTGTTGGATATATTTCACGAATTAAAGCTTTCAACGTTTCTAATGTCATCGCTTCTTGAGTCGCGTGATACTCTGAAATATCATCGTAGTTTAGTGGCTCAACAGAAAGTATTTCAATGTCGGTATAGTACTCGCCAGTTTCTAACGCGTGGACTTTGACAACGGTGCCTGGTACATAATGACTCTCACTTTCATCACGAATGGTGATCACTTTGTCACCGGAAACAACCAGTGGTAATAAACGCTCAAAGAACGTAATGGTTTCGGGGATATTGTTCACAGATATTCCTTAATCTTCTCTTAATTAAACAAATGCTATCCCATGTACCATAGTGACAGCAATCTCAATTTGCTCAATAGACTAGGAACGTTCAGTTAATTTATTAGGACACAATGAAATGACTCACAACGAAGCGTGTTTTTACTCATTAGAAAATATTTTTTGGTCTGCTATTTGCCTAAAGACGCATCATGTAGAGCCAAATACGTTTGCCTATTTTACTGAGCTAAAAACTCCCGCTTTTAATTATATTTACTTACATTCAGGAGCAACTATTGCTGGCTTTGAAGCGGCAAATACATTATTTCAACAACAGTCAAAACCCTATATTTTAGTTGTTCACACCGATGAATTACCCAAGTTCTCAAATTGTATACAACAGCATGATCTTATTGATGATGGTGAATCAACAGCGATGGTCTTTGAATTTACGGGAAATGAACTCAAAACGGAAAATCAGTTACCAGACGACTATCATATAAAGCTTAGCAATCATAATCTCTCTGACTGGTCGAAACCGCTTATTACTGCGTTTCCTGTAGTCAATGAACTTGATTGTGATAATGATGAATCCATCATTGATGAATATATTCGCTATCACCAGCGTGCGTTAGACAAGCAAATCAATATCATGCATTTTGTCTTATTTAATCAGCAGACCCCAGTATCATCACTAACACTCACGCTACACAATGACGTTGCGCGCTTAGATGATATTGGTACAGATATTGAATTCCAGAGACAAGGATTTGCCACGGCATTGATTAAACATGCCTTACAGGTTTGTCTTCAACATAAAATCAAGCAGTGTTATTTGGAAGCGTCTAGCGATGGTTTGTCGGTTTATCAAAAACTAGGTTTTAAACCGATTTTTAAATATCACAGCTACATTTCAGAATAGAATCCCTAAATACCCAACTAAGAATTCTTTAGCTGGGTATCTACCCAACCTATTTTTTGATATTTAATTTTGTATACCAATCCTGAATATCAGCGATAACGACTGCTGTCTGATTATTGTCCTGACTGTCTTTAAAATAGTGGTCTAATGTGGAATAAGTTTTATAGGTAATATTGGGGTTATTAATCTCATTCATCATTTTCTGTGAACCTTCCACATCCACATTAATATCGGTGAGCGTTTGGATCACTAAATGGGGTTTACGAACACCTTGAAGTAGTTTTTTATTATCTATCGTTAAGACTTCATACCACCAATTTTGTCCGTGATTACTGGGAAACTGGTCATCGTCTAAATGATCATGCAAAACTGCATCTGCAAACTGGTTAAATCCTTCTATTGCACCTTGCGCTTCTTCAGCGGGTAGACTTTTATTAATGCTGTAAATCACATCATTAATAAAAAATTGTCCGCCACCATTTAGTGAAATAGCCGCATCAATAAAATTAACTCTAGACGCAATAATATTCGTGACTACCGCCCCTTCACTACCACCTAATACAACAATATGCTGATACTGATTTTTCAACTGGTTCAGCACAGCAATATAGTTATCCACTCTCTCAAAATAAGAATCATTTCTCATATATTCCACAGGGCAGTTCTCTTCTAAGGAATTTGGATCATGTAACCCTACATCTGGTGTTAAGCCTGTTTTTTCCACTAAAAGCACATCACTATTAGGTAATACTCCCCTAAAATTCTTAATCAGGTTTTGGTTATTAACGACACTTTTACAGTCGGAGCCTTGGATTAATACCAATAATTCTTTAGAGGGATTAGAGTCACTTTTAAGTAGGTAATAATGGATTTCTTTATCATCGTGTTTCAGTATTTGCCTATCAAAAGGATTTTTAGCAGATTCTACAAACACTGAATAACCCACTAAATACAGGGCAACCAATATAAATTTTTGCATTACCTTAACGTAACCCCAGTCATCTTTTATTTTTCAAAAACAATACATTGAAGCATATAACATTTACAACTCTATTTATCTTATTTACGTCACTCTATTTAGCATATTTATGCAGGTACGATCTCTTTATTTCCACTATCATAATGGATGAATTAGTAAGATAATCTCATTGAGTTACAAAGCTTTTTATAAATTTACATGACATTTTATAGAGTAAATGAGCAATGTAAGATAGCATTAAATAACAATCTATCTGCATATCGCACGAAACGCCTTAATTTATCTTCAAATTTACTTTATAGATATTGATTAATGACACTGAAAACGTTGCACAAGAGTGGGATCTAAGGCTAAAGATAAGATGACAACTGCCGCAACGGTTGCTGATTTTAAAGGTTTAGTTATTATCAATAGATAGATCACAAAGGCTTTACTGCCAATAAGTTAACAAAATTTTACATGGGGCCAGATTTATTATTTGCTCCATTTTGACTAACACATTTTGTATCAGGTAACTGACTAATGAACATACCGCTCTACTATTTACGACATTACCAATCGATCGAAAAGACGTTTTGGACTTCGATTTGTGAGCACAGTATCCAGATTGCACAACATACAATTTGTTATTTAACGCCATTAAACTCCCCAGCGTTCAATTTTATTTATCTGCAACCCGACTCTACTCATCATGCTTTTATGCAAGCATACAACCTGTTCGTATCGCAGAAAAAGAATCACACTTTGGTGATCCCTGAAGAGATGTTGCCAAAAGTCGTCAAAGATATTGAAGCACTTAACTATAAACGTGACAGCGTCACAACTGCAATGGCACTAACATTGTCACAGCAAAAAGAAGTTGATTTGCCTGATAATCAGGTAGATATCGTGCTCGCAAACCATGATTTATCCCTTTGGGCTAAACCATTGGTTTCTGCGTTCTACCTTTCCGAAGAGCATGATACCGTGATCCAAGAGTATGTTCGCTACCACGAAGATGCCCTGCAACAAGGTGCACCGCAATTCCATTTAGTCTTATTGGTCAATGGAGAGCCCGCAACATCCATGACGGTCACCATTGAAGGCGAATTAGCACGTTTCGACGATATCGGTACTGAACCTAAGTTTCAGGGTAAAGGCTATGCTTCTCAGCTTATTGATTATGCTCTCGCATTTTGTCGTCAACAACGAGTCGAACATTGCTTCTTAGATGCTTCAGAAGCAGGATTTGATTTATATAAAAAATTTGGATTTGAGCCGTTATTCCGTTACATCAATTATGTTTGGTGCAACAAAAACACAGTGAATTAATGAGATAACTTTATAGTGATATTGCCGATAGCAGGCCGCTATCGGCAAAAATTGCGGAAAATATCAGAGATTAAATTTCATCGCAGGCTGTTTTTAATGCAGCTGTTTGCTGGAATTTTTCAATCCCAAGTTCAATTAAACGACTGATCAATTCTTGATAAGTCATACCGCCTTGTTGCCACAGTTTCGGATACATACTGATATTAGTGAAACCCGGTAATGTATTGATTTCATTAATCACAACATCATTCGTTTCAGTTAAAAATACATCAACGCGGGACATACCGCTACAGTTTAAGGCTTGATAAGCTTCAAGTGCAATTGCACGGATCTTTTCACTCACATCTTGCTCTAAATCCGCCGGAGCAACAACAGACGCACCATTTTCATCAATATATTTAGTATGATAAGCATAGAAACTGTCATGCAGCACGATTTCGCCACATGGGCTAGCTAGTGGGTGTTCATTTCCAAGCACAGCACACTCGATTTCACGCCCTTTTACAGCGCTTTCAATCAGCACTTTTACATCGAATAAGAATGCAAAATCTAATGCCGTGTTAAACTCGCTTTCATTATTAACTTTACTGATCCCAACCGATGAACCTTGGTTAGCTGGTTTAATAAATAATGGTAAGCCCAGTTTCTCAACCGTTGCAGCATAGCTAATTTCACCACGACCGCTTTTCAATAGCGTAATAAACGGTGCAATGTGCAACCCTGCATCCCTTAAAAGGCGTTTGGTGACATCTTTATCCATGCAAGCTGATGAGCCTAGAACACCCGGTCCAACAAATGGCAGATTCGCCATACGCAGTAAACCTTGCAAAGAACCATCTTCACCTAAGTTACCGTGGACAATTGGGAAAATCACATCAATTTGTGGGAGAGGTTTAGTATCTTCTAGAGAAATGAATTGTTCACTTTGTTTGCCTGGAACGATTGCAATGCTACGCTTTGGAGTATTTAACGCGATATGAGCAGGATCATCGCCATGTAACAGGAAGTTCGCTTCATCATACTCATGCCATTGCCCTTCTTTATTAATACCGATAAGGCAAACATCAAACTTACTACGATCTAATCCATTAATAATATTTTTAGCTGATTGCAACGAAACTTCATGCTCAGTGGATTTACCACCAAAAATGACACCAACCCGAATTTTGCTCATTATTTACTCCAACATAAAGACATCAAAAACGATTCTGGGAAATATAGCACGCAGCGAAATAGTTAGGGCATAAAAACTTCACTACGCAAGTAGGTTCGGTGATTAAATGACCAAACCCTTAAAAGTATACAAATTTTATGCCGATTGCTGAGTTAACAACAGGCTTTGATTCACGTTTGTTTCCAACCATTCCATAAAAATGGCCGCTGGGGTATCTGCTTTTATTTCTTTGGGTGAAAGTAAATAATATGCCGAACCATCTTCAATGAAACCTTCTGGGGCCATTAATTGTTGTGTATTAATTTCATCAGCAACCATTAGGAACGATGCAATAGCAACGCCCTGTCCTGCTAATGCAGCCTGCAAACACAAGTAGAAATGTTCGAAATTAACTTGTTTATTATGTTGTAAATTGGTGCCACTACGGGCTTGCCATGTACGCCAAACATTTGGCCGAGAGGCTGGCACAAGTAAGTTCATCTCATGATAGGGTTGGCTATCATTTTTCTTGATAATACCCATCCATTCTGCACATATTTTCTTCGCATAAATATTGTCATCCCAAGTGAAGTCATTACGGCGAAGAGCAAGATCGACCCCCGCCTTATTAAAATCAATAGGACCACCCGCGGCAATCAAATGCACCGTCATTTCAGGGTGTTGCTGATAAAAATTGGTTAAACGAGGGATCAGCCATTTCATTGCGATGGTCGGCTCACACGATAAACTAACTACTTGGTTATGAGGACGCTGCGTAATTTTTTCGACGGTATCAGAAAGTTGCTGGAATAAGTGTGTTGTTGTTTGAAATAACAATTTACCTTCTTCTGTTAAAAAGATAGCTCGATTACGCCGTTCAAACAGTAAAACACCGAGATGCTCCTCAAGTAATTTTATCTGGCGGCTAATTGCACTGTGCGTAACATGCAGCTCTTGCGCGGCTTTAATAATACTTTCATAGCGCGCAACAACATCAAAAAACCGTAACGATGTTAATGGAGGCAGTTTCATAAAATTAATGTCTTCATAAAATTAAGGGGCTTATAAAATCAAGAAGCTTATAAAATGAGTAGTTTCACAATTAAATAGGTAACGAAAACTGACAGATTTCATTGAGAATAAATCGCTTTTTATCTAACTACAATCTATTGATAATCAATATATCTAATTAATCAAATCTATTTTCCACCCAAAAATTAAGTCAGTTTTTATTACCATTAGGATCTCACTATGAATGAAATTATCGCTGTTGCCACCATCACTATTTTGGCGGTTATTAGCCCTGGTCCCGACTTCGCTATGGTCACCAGAAATAGCTACTCCTATGGCACCAAAACGGGTTTACTCAGTGCCCTTGGTATTGCTGCTGGAGTGCAAATTCATGTGTTGTATACCATTTTTGGCGTGACTCTGATCATTATGAGTTCCCCTACATTATTTATGGCAGTCAAACTCCTTGGCGTCGCATACTTGGTGTATATCGGCTTTAAATCCCTAACAAACAAAACAGCCATTAACGCCAGCGATAACCTTAACCCAACATCAGCACCCTCTTCATTTTCCGCATTTAAAATGGGTTTTTTAACCAATGCACTCAACCCTAAAACGATGTTTTTCGTTGTTTCGGTCTACACCCAAGTGATCCAAGCTGGTAATTCTCAATGGCTAAACTTCAGCTACGGATTATTTATTTCTTTTGCACATTGGGTTTGGTTTAGTTTAATTGCTCTATTTTTTGCAGCACCATTGATTAGAAATAAAATCTTAAAATATCAATTCATTATGGATAGAGTTATCGGCACCTTATTAATTATTCTGGGTATCTCTTTGCTCTTTTTTAGTATTTCATCATGACTGAATTCATTTCGAATGAACCGAACCATTTTGAAAATGTTCATTCACCATAATGGCAAGCTCCACCACATCTTTAGGAAGGTTTAAGTCATTCATTTTACTCAGAGAAATCCAATGAAAATCTGCATTGCATTGGATTTCTTCGTCTATGAGCTCACAGAGATAAACCATATCGATATGCCAATGATCTCCTTGGCGCTTATCTGCGATGAATTCTTTTAAAATAGCTAAAGGAATTGGTAAAGAGAGAGTATTTCTTGAATCATTTACCTTTGAGTGTAACGGATAGCGGCAATCAATCACTCGGCACCGTAAGCCTGTTTCTTCAAACACTTCACGAACAACGGTATCTTGTGGCTCTTCATTTGGATCAACGTGACCTCCAGGAGGTAGCCAGATACCTAGCTTAGGGTGCTCATGTAATAGAAATTCCCCTCGGGAATTACAGATCATCGCCGTCGCCGTAAAATGTTTGATATGTTCCACTATTTTTCTTCCTTTATACCTATCATCTTTATAAATCAATTAAGTACAATACAACGCCCCTAATCGCCGCTATTGCCACCGCCAGTTCTTCATGGGATAAGGTACTAATTGCTATTCTTAACGCCTGCGGTACTGAGTTTGATGTGCTGTAAGACTCTGCGCTGCTAATGGCTATATTTTGCTTTTTTAATTCACTGACGACTGCATCTGCGCGTACGCCATCAGGTAATGGTAACCAAACAAAATAGCTAGCAGGATGCGCAATATAGGGTATATCCGTAAAAATTTTCTGGACTATTGCTTGCCGTATTTTTGCATCCCGTCGCTTATCCCTTTCAATGCTATCTACCTCACCTTTTTCAATCCAATCACAGAGGATAGCCGTGGTTATTGCCGGTGTATTCCATGTTGTAATTCGGATAATACGCTCGATGTTTTCAATATATTGTTGCGGTGCCAGTACCGCGCCGACACGTAATCCCGTTGCAATATTCTTCGAAAAACCTGTTGTATAAAATGTAATTTCAGGTGCCAGCGTTGCTAATGGAACAACTGCTGGTCGCTGCAAAAAGGCATAAGATCCATCTTCAATTAAGAAAAATTGGTGCCGTTTAGCTATATCCACCAACTTTTTACGCTCCGATAAACTCATCACCCAGCCTAGTGGATTATGCAAAGTCGGCATCGCATAGTAAGCTCGAATTTTTCTCTGTTGGCATAGCCTATTCAACGCTTGTAAGTTTGGACCATTTTCTGCCGTAGGCACAGATATCAGTTCTAAATGGTAAATTTTTGCAAGAGCCTTAAAACCCGGGTAAGTTAAGGCATCGACGGCAATAATATCCCCAGGACTGAACATACCTAAAATGATGGTAGCTAAACCATGTTGCCCACCACTCACTAAAGCCACTGTATCTGCCGTTGCATGAGTTAACCCACGCTGTTTTAAGTATTTAGCGACCGTTTTTCTTTCATGTTCCCGCCCTGTATGTTGTTGATAATAAAGAATCCCTTCTAGATCACCACCAACCGCTATTTCCCGTAACGATTCCCGTAATAGTTTGGTTTGTTCTTTCGCAATCGGATAACTGAAATTCAGGTCTAACGCGTTTTTAGCGACATCTTGCTCAATACTTAACTTGGGCAATAGATTGATATCTCGGACAAAGGTGCCTCGCCCGGTTTCCCCGATGATCAAGCCCCGTTCAATCAGTTCTCGATATACCCGAGAAGCTGTCACTAAGGAAATACCCGATTTTTCCGCAAAATGGCGATGCGTAGGCAAACGCTCCCCCGCTTTCAATTCGCCACTCATGATTTGCGCTGAAAGCAAGTCAACATACTGCTTATAACGATTCTGAGTCATGAAATTGTACCTATGACAATTTTTTGATTGTCATGATTATGTCGATTAGCTTAGTAAAACTCAATTACTAATAATAACGGTCAATTATGAATCAAAGTAAATTATTAACATCGAGCAGCGTTTCCATAACGGATCCCTCTCATACCACTCGCGGTTGGATCAGTGGATTTATTGGTGTTGCTATTTTTAGTGGCTCACTTCCCGCAACCAAACTGGCTATCAGTGGGTTTTCGCCCGATTATTTGACCATTCTACGGGCTACCATCGCTGGAATTTTGGCTCTGATTGTTTTGATAGCTTTACGCCAAAAAATCCCAGCAAGACAAAAGTTGATTCCTCTTCTTATCGTGACATTTGGTGTGGTGCTTGGCTTTCCATTCTTAACTGCTGTTGCATTACAGTACATTAGCTCCTCTCACTCCATTGTATATTTAGGGATGCTTCCTTTGTCTACCGCTTTATTCGGCGTTTTACGGGCAGGCGAGCGCCCTCGCAAATTGTTTTGGTTGTTTTCAGTCATGGGAAGTTTATTTGTAATCGGCTTCGCAATTCTTCAAGGAGCCACTCACGCATGGCAAGGTGACTTATATATGGTCATTGCTGTGATTGTCTGTGGATTGGGCTACGCAGAAGGTGCTGTACTTTCAAAATCATTAGGGAGTTGGCAGGTGATTTGCTGGGCGTTGGTTTTAGCGTTACCCATCATGGTGATATTCAGTATTTTGCGCTTACCACCCACGTTTTCTACTGTGCCATTTGAAGCATGGATGGGCCTAGGTTATGTCTCTCTATTTAGTATGCTAATTGGTTTCTTTTTTTGGTACCGAGGGCTGGCTGAAGGCGGAATTTCGGGCGTCAGTCAATTGCAACTATTACAACCGTTTATTGGATTAGTACTTTCCGCTTGGCTACTTAATGAAACAGTTAATAGCGTCATGATCATGTCTACGCTTGGAGTCATTCTGTGTGTCGCTGGTTCAAAACGTTTTTCACGTTAAATATTGAAATAACTAACCTTAACGGAAAATTAAGGTTTAACTTTGGTTTATGGTAATGCTGAGGCGATTTCATTAATTTACCCTCAATATCACGATTAGGATTTATGGGTTTATGAAACGTTTTAGTATTACCTCCCTACTGTTTTGTATGCTGTTTATATCGCCGGTCTCATTTTCTGAAACCATGCGATTAAGTGTGACTTCGCCTAAGCAAATACCCTATACGGAAACCTTGTCCTTACCGGGAACATTTGTTGCAAAAAATGAAATTGCGATTGGCTCACCTTTGCAACAACAAATGGTGATTGATGTACTGGTTGAAGAAGGTCAATGGGTTGAGAAAAACCAACTACTCGCCATATTAGAATCTCCACTCCAAAATGCATCTGTAAGCCAGTTACAAGCTGAAACTGAAAAAGCCACAGCCTATATTAAGCAGCAAAAAGCAGTGGCAGAACAAGCGCAAAAAGAACTTTCTCGTCTAGCTCCGCTGGCTAAAACTGGGGTTATTTCTGCCAACGACTTTGAAAAAGCAAAATCAGAATCTTTAGCGGCTAATGCACTTTTAGATGCTAATAAAGCAGAACTGCGTCAATTACAAGCTCAGCTCGCGAAAGAAAAAAGCCAACAAGATAAGTCACGGATCATTGCGCCTATTTCAGGCGTGATCAGTGAGCGTCATGCTATTCGCGGAATGTTAACGGATAATCAGTTACTGTTTAAAATCATTGAAGATGGTGAAATTGAATTTGATGCGTTAGCGCATATTTCAGAATTAAAACGTTTATCAAATCTGACGTTTATTCAATTAAAAGCGCCTAACAATCATCAAATAGCAGGAAAATTACGTTACTTAGCACCGAAAGTAGATCCTATTTCACAACAAGGAAAGATTCGTATTTCTCTCGCCGAAAATGGAGATAATCTACAAGCTGGAGAATCAGGTACCGCGATTATTTCCAATCCAGAAAAACTGCAAACTACGCTCCCATACAGTGCCATTCGAACATTAGATAATGGTGAACGAGTTATTTTCACTGTTGTTGATAATAAAGTGAAGCAGCAAAAAATAGCCACCGGAAAAATTCATGATGGTCGTATCGAGATTTTATCCCCTATTTCGAGTGATACCGTTGTTGTCACCAATGCCCAAGCCTTTTTAACTGAAAATGATACAGTGACCCCAGTCAAGGATAGTCAATGAAACTCCAACTATCTTCATGGGCAATCACGCGCCCTATTCCTACTATAGTTATGTTCTTAGCACTCACAATTGCGGGTATATTTTCTTTTAATCAATTGCCTGTTACTGCAAACCCGGTAGTTAATTTTCCAATAGTCACAGTGACCATTACGCAAGATGGCTCATCCCCGACCGAAATGGAAAACGCTATCACGAAACCAGTTGAACGGGCAGTTTCTGGTATTCCAGGGATCCGTCATATCACATCAACCATCACTGAAGGCATTTCCACCACCACGGTTGAATTTGATTTAACTGTGGATGCCTATATTGCAACCAATGATATTCGGGAACAAATCGCACAAATCCGCAGTGATTTACCGCAAACAATTGATGAACCATTAATTAACCGTATTGATATCGAAGGCGGTGCAATATTACGTTACGCCGTTTCATCAGATAGCCAATCCCTTGCCGATTTATCTTGGTTTATTGATGATACAGTCAGTAAGCAGTTAATTACGGCTCACGGAGTACAAAAAGTTAGCCGCCTTGGTGGTGCTGATAGCGTTATTCGTATTGAGCCTGATACCGATAAACTTGCAGCATTACAATTGTCTATTCTGAGCATTAATGAATTACTCAGAAGCGTGCATCAAAATTCCGCTGGTGGCTCGTCTAAATATAATGACCTACAACATACTATTCGGATTTTAGGTGAAAAAAAGAACGTTGATGAAATTAACGATATTCAGTTACCTATTGGTAATCAACAGTGGATTAAACTCGGGGATATTGCTGCAATTTATCAGGGTCAAAAAACAGCCAAAACTATTTCGCAATTAAATGGTAAAGATGTAGTTGGTTTCGCCGTATTTCGTGCAAAAGGTTCCAGTGATACCGAGGTAGCAAATAATGTTGAACATGAACTTGCACAATTAAAACTGAAACATCCTGATATTTCTATTCAGCTTGTTTCATCAACTGTGAAATATACGGAGTCAAGCTACCATTTAACAATCCAAACTTTATTAGAAGGTGCATTTTTAACCGTTATCATTGTCTTCTTCTTTTTAAAAAGTTGGCGAGCTACCTTGGTCGCGGCTGTTGCATTGCCTTTATCTATCCTTCCCACCTTTTTGGTATTGGCAATATTTGGTTATTCACTTAATAGTATGACACTGCTTGCTTTGACATTAGTCATCGGTATTTTGGTCGATGATGCAATTGTCGAAATTGAGAATATTCAAAAATACATAGAGCGAGGCGAACGCCCTTATTTAGCCGCTTTAAAAGCCTCAGACGCGATAGGTTTTGCCATTGTCGCCATCACACTCACTATTGTTGCGGTATTCTTACCCGTCAGTTTTATTGGCGGTTTTGTTGGTAAATACTTTGTGCCTTTTGGTATTACCGTTTCCGCGGCTGTTTTATCTTCGTTACTAGTAGCCCGATTAGTTACGCCATTAATGGCGGCCTATGTTTTATTACCTGCAAAAAAGAAAGTGACCGAACATTCTGTACCTAACTGGATCAATCGATATTCTCAATTGTTAGTAATGACATTGAAACATCGCAAACTCGCCCTTTCATTCGCATTTATATTTTTGATTGGTTCAATCTCCAGTATTACTTATCTGCCTATTGGCTTTATGCCTGAAGGCGATATTAGTGTTAGCCAGATTGAAGTGGAATTACCGCCGGGAACCCCTGTCGAAGAAACGCAAAAAGCGGTTAGGAATATGACTGAACAATTGAAGTCACGTACTGAAATAAAGTCAATTTATACCATTGCGGGGATCAGTGATGACGCCGATGGAATAGCTCAGCATAAAGGCCAAATAATTCTGACATTAACAGAACCAAATGAACGTGAAATGTCACAAAAACAGTTTGAAAACTCAATTTCTCACCTATTACAACAAACTCCAGATGCACGCTATACCTTCAGTAATAGCGAAGGAAATAAAGAATTTTCATTGACCTTTACAGGAGCTGATCCCAAAGAGCTAGAAATTCAATTGCATAAGCTTCGCGATGCAGTTGCCAACGTAAATGGCATTAATAATGTGCGTGTTATTAAACCGCTTTTACGTAAAGAGCTGATTATTTCCCCTGACCTGCAAGATTTAGGAAGAACTGCAGTTAATGTAGAAGAAATCGCCAATACATTAAGAGTGGCAACAATGGGAGAATCGAACTCTCGCAGCGCTAAGTTTAATTTACCGGATAGACAATTAACGTTACAGGTTGTTTTACCTGACAATCAAAAAAATGACGTAAGCGCGTTGCGTAATCTCTATATTCGTAGCGGTAACGATTTAACTGTGCCACTTAAATCCGTTGCTAACATTAATTTTAGCGATGGACCATCACAGATTGACCGCATAAATCGAGCTAGGAAAATGTCTATTGAAGGTAATTTAGATGGGTTATCACTTGGCGAAGCATTGGAACGCGTTGTCGAACTTCCTGAATATCAATCACTACCAAAAAGTATTGAGCCATTAGAGTATGGTGATATGGAGTTCATGCTCGATATGTTTGAACGTTTTAGTACAACAATGCTTTTCAGTGTACTACTGGTATTCGCCATACTCATTATTTTGTTTAAAGATTTTATGCAACCTATAACGATTTTAGTGGCACTACCATTCTCTATCGGGGGAGCCATTATCGCCTTAGTGTTATATGGTGCAATGATAGATCTTCCTGTCATTATTGGTATTTTAATGTTAATGGGAATAGTCACCAAAAACTCGATACTTTTGGTGGAGTTTATTCTTGAAAAAGAACGAGCTGGTTTAAATCGACAACAAGCTATTATCGAAGCGGGTCAGGAACGAATCCGTCCTATTATTATGACTACCTTTGCCATGATTGCAGGGATGATCCCCCTCGTACTCACAACTGGAGCTGATGCGGGATTTAGAGCACCAATGGCAGTTGCTGTTATCGGCGGCTTGATGAGTTCAACCATTCTCAGCTTACTATTTGTTCCCGTTATTTATAGCTTGATGGATGATTTGAAAAAGAAAACATTGCCGCTATTAGCGAAATGTACATCTGTCACTCAATCTGATAGAGATATAAAACGCTGGTAGGAATAATTACAATAATTTGGCTCTCCATACCAACGATGGAGAGCCAATAACGAGATGTTTTTAATGATTGTATTTGAAAGCTAACTTACTCTATTAACTTACTATTTTTTAATTTCACAGCCGTTTGATACCAGTGCTTATTATAATTTTGTGCCGCTTTGGGTAAAAGTGAATAGGTTTTAATCACTTCATCAATTAGTGGCATCGCTTCAATCACTCGTTTTTGTTCAAATAAAAACTCAGCGTAAGCAACCTTGTATTCAATATGATCACGATGACTTAATAAGGCACGAAACTCATTATCAGCGTCTGTAACCAAACCTAAGCGCACTAAAGAACGAGCATATAAAAAATGTCCTGCATTCGAGTTGAACGTTGGATTTTTTTCACACAATAAGTCTAACGTCTCTTTACAACGCGCGTATTCCCCCGCTTCATACAGTGCATCCGCATATTTCAACATAATATCCGGTGAATACTGATTAATTCCTTGCAATGATTCCTGATAGTATTTAATCGCATTTTGATAGTCACCTTTATCGGTATATGCGTCTGCTAGTGTTACACAACTATTCGTGGTCGGATTTAATTCATACTCTTTTAAAGCTTGATTGATGCTTTTATTAGGTGCTAATTGTTTTTTAATTGCTCTTTCTAACTTATATCCATGGCGGGAATAACGCATAGCCGGCATCCAAATGACCAGCGCATAAACAACCGAGCCCAAAATTGGGAAAACAAATAAAATGAATAACCAATAAGAGTTTTGATTACTCTTTATTGAATGGACAGCGAAATAAATCGCAGGAATAAAATAGATTAATAATCCCAGAATGTGCATAACAACCTCAATTAATATCAATTCGATGGTTTTGTATATGGTCGTACTCATACTTCCTTGTACAGCGGCTTACTTAGTCGTGACTAAATTAGCATCATGATGACAGGCATCACTCTGAAGGCAAACAGGAAAAAACCTGAAAAGATAAATTAAAAACAAAAAAATAGCTGGTACATTTGCCAGCTATCCTTTAGTAAAAATTTATAAATCAATAAATTAGGCTGTTAATGCTAATTTTGCACCGAACATTAAAAAGACGGCACCAATACAGCTATTTGAAAATTTAGATAATTTTTTATTGTGTTTTACCATGTTGGTCACTGCAACAGCACCAAATATCAGCATTGATAGATAAAACATGCTGCATGCTTCTAATATCACGCCGAGCACGAAGAATGGCACCCCAGCACTTGGGTACGCTGGGTCAATAAATTGAATAAAGAATGAAACATAAAAAATGATCATTTTTGGATTTAGTAAACTTAAAAAGACGGCTTTCTTATAAGTCCCTTTTGTTTCTAATATGATCCCATCGACATCTGTTGCAGATTCTTTTTTATGTAATACTGAATATAACGTTTTAATACCTAAGTAAAATAAGTAGGCAGCACCCGCATATTTGATCACGCTAAAAAATATAGGAGACGTTTTGACTAAAGACGCGACACCTAAGAATGATAAAAAAATGAGCAATGCATCACCAGTAAATACACCAAGTGCTGCTTTGTAACCATTTTTTACACCATATTTTGCGCTGCTCGTTAAAACAAATAGAGAATTAGGGCCTGGTACCAATGTAATAAAAATTACACCGATAAGATAAGTCCATAAGTTTGTAATACCGAAGTTTTCAAGCATAATAAACCCGCTAACTCAATAAAAGTTATAACAATTAATTCACATTCTTGCTTAATGGGTACTATAATACACATCTTTTATTTTTAATAAAAGATATCACCATCAACATGTTAATATACAGTATATAAGTCTAGTCATTTACCAATAATCCAGCTATTTATATTGATTTTAACAGTTAAAATTGAAATTAAACTCCAATCAAAATCACTTAACCAGCATCAAGCCAAAAATTTTTTTTAATCGATACAAAACTTCATGAAACAATAAAAAGTTAGTTTTTAATACCATTTAAAGTCTGTAGGTAGAGATAGTGATTTGTTCCACATTTCACGATATAACAATGGATGCCTACAGCGTATCGAATAATAATTTTTACTCTAAATACCTGTAGTTAAATCAACATTGTCTTTGTTTAGACTTTTATTCAATGAATGACATTTCAACATACAGGTGCACATCGATGTCGTCTCAACAACCAAAGCCATGGCAACGCGCAATGATGGATGGAGCTGTCCATACATTACCCTTAAATCTTGCAGTTATTCCGTGGGGGGTTCTTGCGGGTTCCATGGCCATTGAAACAGGGCTTTCTTTTTGGCAAAGCATCGCAATGTCTGCAATGGTTTTTGCAGGCGCAGCTCAGTTAGTCACTCTAGGTTTACTCAATTCTGGAGCTGGCTACATTACAATTGTGATTTCTGTTTTCTTTATTACATCACAACATCTTTTATATGGGCTAACCATGCGCCCTCACGTAAAAGATTTCACGACACCACAACGTTTAAGCATTGGCTTTCTATTAACTGATGAGCTATTCGCCATTAGTGCAGCCAAGCGTCAAGCCCTCAGTTTTTCCTATTTATTTGGTGCCGGATTTAGTTTTTATCTTGTGTGGTTAGTCACCAGCCTATGCGGCATTGTGATGGCAAATTTGGTGGGTGATTTAAGTAAATTACATTTAGATTTCTCAGTCGTCGCGACACTATTGGCCATTGTCGTTCCACTCACTAAAAAAATAAGTACCGCCTGTGGTGTTTTATTTTCATTAATTACTGCAATTACCTTATCAATGTATTCAATCAGTAGTGCAATTGTGATTGCCGGCGTTGGTGGAATGTTTGTTTCTGTTGGTGTCTCTCGTTTATTAAGGGAAGAAAAATGATCTGGATTTTAATTATCAGTTTAACGGCTGTCGTTTTCTCTCTACGTTATATTTTTCTGATCCCTCAATTACCCATACGATTACCATTAATTGTACGCCAAGCGCTCAGTTATTCTGCTCCCTGTTTGCTTACCGCAATTTGCGCTCCTGTAATCTTATTAGAAAATCATGAATTACGTAGTTTCCCCGATAACCCTTATCTCTGGGGAGCTCTATTTTGCGTTGTGGCAGCATCTTTACTGAAAAATATGTTGATAACTGTCGGATTAACTTTAGTTTTTTTCTATGGACTTATTTACTTTATGGGCTAACCAAGAATTTATAAAGCATCGGTAGCCGCCTTTGCTTTATAATAACGTTTCATGGCTAAGATAAGCCTGTTTTTTAATCGATCCGTTGGATAATTAACCCCATGCTAAATAATTACGTTTTACGAAGTGTTCGTTATATGTTGGATTTGAGCGATGCTCAGATGGTTGAAATCGTAAAACTTGCAGACTTTTCAGTCACAAAAGAAGAAATGAGCCTTTGGCTAAAGAAAGATACTGATCCAGACTACGTTGAATGTAGCGACCTTGTGCTCGGTCACTTTCTTAACGGATTGATTTACCATCGCCGTGGTAAAGATGAAAGTCGTCCAGCGCCTGAAGTTGAAGATAGAATCAATAACAATATTATTTTCAAGAAATTGCGTGTTGCCTTTGAACTGAAAGATGTTGATTTACTGGAAATCTACCAATCTGTTGATTTCCGAGTTTCAAAACCAGAATTAAGTGCTATTTTCCGTAATCCAGAACATAAAAATTATCGTGAATGTGGCGACCAACTATTACGTTACTTATTGAAAGGCTTAACACTACGCCTACGCGGAAATAAATAACTCGGATCACCATAATGTTTATTGGCATTATGGCAATAGGCTGATAGTAATATCGGCCTAGATATTTTTCAGCAAGTAACTCAAAAAGGTATCAACTTTCGGCGAAAGTGAACGTTTTGAGGCATAAACAGCACGTAGCTCAATCGGCGCTGGATACATCTCATCAAAACTAACTTCCACCAATGTTCCCGTTTGAATTGCGCTTTGGCACCCCTCTTTTGATAAAATAGCAAATCCCAACCCATTAAGTGCCGCCGCACTGGCAAGAATACCGCTATTAACACGGTACTGACTGTTTATACTGACTTTTTTTAACTGACCATCATGTGTGCTAAAAATCCATGGCTGCCCCTGCAACGCACTGAAACTCGTGATACAGGGCATCATGCTGAGTTCATCCACGGTGCTGGGTATCCCTTGTTTTTCAATTAATTTAGGAGCAGCAACGACAACACTTTCCCATGACTTAACCAATTTTGAGTGATAACTACTATCAATCAATGCTCCACGATGAAAAGTCAGTAATAAATCCACGTCATCACCAATAACATCCAGAGGGGCTAGCTGCGTGTCACAGTGGATGGCAAGGTCAGGATGAGTAAGCGCAAATTGAGCCAGTAAATCTGCAAATAATACACTGCCAAATTCACTTGGAATAGTTAACCGAAAAGTGCCACTTAATATTTTTGAGGTACTAATTTGTTGCAAGGTTTCATCTAATTCTAAATACAATTTTTGGCTTTTATTTAATAATAAAGTACCTTGTTCAGTTAAACGCATTTGCCGTGTAGTCCGTTCAATCAATCGGCAATTAAGTTGAGTTTCAAGCTGCTTAATTTGCCGACTCACATTTGATGTTGGCATCGAAAGATATTTTGCGGCATTAGCAAAACTTCCCTGAGTGGCTACCGCAACAAACACCTTCAGTAAATTAAGATCAACAGACATAAGACAGCCTAATTTTAGTATTCATTAATGCCCCACTAATAACATTAGCAGTAGCCAATTTCCATTATTTTTTGGTAGCGTAGATCCAATAACGTATCCTTATCTAATGCACTAAGTTGGTTTAAATCTTGGATAAGTTGCTGCTTCAGATATTGTGCAGCTAATGCATAATTTCGATGCGCTCCGCCTAACGGTTCAGGAACAATTGTGTCGATAATTCCTAGCGCTTTTAGTCTCGGCGCGGTCATTCCCATCACCTCAGCCGCAACTTGCGCTTTTTGGGAATCTTTCCATAAAATAGAGGCACAACCTTCCGGAGATATTGCAGCATAAGTACTGTATTCCAACATATTAATTCTATCCCCCACACCAATCCCGAGTGCACCGCCGGAACAACCTTCTCCGGTTATCACACAAATAATCGGTGTTGTTAGGCAAGACATTTCCTGAATATTGCGCGCAATTGCTTCTGCTTGCCCACGTTCTTCTGCGCCAACACCAGGATAAGCCCCTGCAGAATCAATAAATGTAATAACTGGCAGTTTAAATCGCTCCGCCATTTTCATTAATCTAAGCGCTTTTCGATAACCTTCAGGGGATGGCATTCCAAAATTACGTTTTACTTTTTCCTTCGTATCCCGCCCTTTCTGTTGCCCCATTACCATAACTGGGCGACCGTCTAAACGTGCTAATCCACCAACTAAAGCTTTGTCGTCAGCAAATGCTCTATCCCCCGCTAATTCCTGAAACTCAGTAAATATAAGAGAAATATAATCAAGCGTGTAGGGACGCATTGGATGACGTGCTAATTGCACTATTTCCCATGCACCTAAAGAAGAGAAAATATTCTCAGTGAGTGATTGGCATTTTTTTTCTAATAATTGGATCTCCTCGTCAAGTTTTAATTCTGATGGATGGCCCTTTTGCTTAAAGGCATTTAATGCTTCAATTTTTTCATGAAGCTCAATAATGGGTTTTTCGAATGCAAGAAAGTGGCTAGACATAGTGACCTTAAAATCGACCAAGTAATTTTAAGAGTCTACTGAGAGGATCAATCCTATTCTATAAATAAGAATAGGATTGATAGTTATCAAAAATGGGATAATTAAGGCTAGATAAGATGTTTACGCAACAATACCGAGATACTGCCGTTCATGAACACTTCTTTATCTTGTATATACCCTAACTTTTCAGCAACACGCAATGACGGTATATTTTGTGGTCCTATAAAGCAGATACTTTCTTGATGTTTCTGCTCCGCGATTAACCAAGATAATGCAGCTTGCATCGCCTCCGTCGCGTAACCTTTACCTTGATATTCAGGCGCAATCACCCATCCCGCTTCTGGAATACCTTTAACGTGGGGTTCAACAATGCGATGAAAATCGGCAAACCCAAGGTCTCCCACATAATTTCCTGTCGCTTTTTCTCTCACCGCCCAATAACCAAACCCGAGTAAAGGCCAAAGTCCGCCATACGCGAGCATACGCATCCATGATTCGCGCTCCGTTGAGGGAACACCGCCAATATGCTGAACCATTGAACGTTGTCCCCATAACTGCGAAAGTGCTGAAAAATCACTAACCTCATGCTTTGCTAAAACTAACCTATCTGTTTCAAGTTTAGGGATCACGAATTTCCCTCCTCTAGATTATCTAAATGGCGGCTCGTCGAATGTTCTTAATTTTCGGGAGTGTAGCTTATCACCTTCTTGTCGTAGCAGATCGATGGCACGGATCCCAATTTGTAGATGCTCCGATATTGCGCCTTCATAAAAACTATTTGCTTGTCCCGGCAGTTTGATTTCCCCGTGAATCGGCTTGTCCGACACGCAAAGTAATGTGCCATATGGGACACGGAAACGGTAACCTTGTGCGGCAATGGTGGCACTTTCCATATCCACAGCAACAGCTCGACTAAGGCTGAATCTGCGTGCGGTTGCAAAAAATCTTAATTCCCAGTTACGGTCATCGGTTGTGACCACAGTTCCCGTACGTAAACGCTGTTTAACTAGTTCACCAGGCATATTACTTACCTGTTTAGTGGCGTCATAAAGCGCCCGCTGAACTTCAGCAATACTTGGAATAGGAATATCTGGTGGTAATACATCATCTAAAATATGGTCATCACGTAAATAGGCGTGAGCTAGAACATAGTCACCTATTTTTTGGCTTTCACGCAGCCCACCACAGTGACCTATCATTAGCCACGTGTGAGGACGCAATACTACTAAATGGTCGCAAATGTTTTTCGCGTTTGCTGGACCAACGCCAATATTCACTAATGTAATTCCTCCGCCATCACGTGCAATCAGATGATATGCAGGCATTTGGAATTTTTTCCATGTTAAATCGGATGTAGCAAATTGAGGATCGGCATTTTCAGCGGTTAAATAATTATGCCCTACACAAGATAACGCGATATAGCGGCTTTCTGGATCACGAATTTGCTCACAGGCCCAATTCACAAACTCATCAACATAGCGGTTATAGTTGGTAAACAAAATATAAGGCTGAACATGCTCAGGTGGAGTTCCCGTATAATGTTTTAGTCGCGCTAAAGAGAAATCTACGCGTAGTGCATCAAAGTGGGATAATGGCATATCATCCGTCACATGATATAAACCATCTGTAATATCATCACTGATATGAGAGAGATCTGTAATAGGAAAATGAGCGGCTAAACTGCTACTCATACTTCTATCAAGAATTAAATCTGAACCATCAATCACGAATGGATATGGAATTTCAGTCTTAGACGGACGAACTGCAAAAGATACGTCATAATCTTGTTGAAAAATGGTCAATTGCTCAACGAGGTAAGCTCGAAACAAGTCAGGTTGGGTCACAGTAATACTATAATCTCCCCGTTTCACAAAACGGGCATAAGCTCGCGTTTTTTCACAATGATCAACCTTTCCTTCCCAAGTTACACACAACTCAGGGTAGGCAAACAACCCATTTTCTCGTGCGTTAACATCCGGTAATGTCCCTTTATCAACATAGGTTGCAATGGCATTTCTCAAGGCTTCAATGGCATTTGAATAGAGTAATGAGAGTGTTTCGATTGTCTCTTCTATAGAAAGATTTTCATATTTTCGGCATTGTTCCAAAGACACGCTTAACTCCTTATCAAATGACGTAAAATTTACGCCTTCAGTGTATGTTATTCATCGAACACTCACAAGAAATTGCATTTAATCCTTGAAAATTTAATAAGTTAAAATTTTCGTTTATCCTATTTGTTATTTGGCTATTTTTACCTATCACCAATTTCAAGATTAATTAAAATTAGAAAAAAAAAGTATTTAAATCAACTTTAAGATAGTGCTTATAGATTATTTTAAACCTTAAATGAATTATTAACCTTCAGAAAAAATATCCTCTACGATATTTGTAATTTTATTTAATAAAGGAATAAACCCGAAATTAAGAACATTATTAAATTTCATCAAATAGTGAATAAATGTTTATACAATGTATATTTAAAAGTAATACTATGTCGCTGTAGCTTATGGTTTCAATGTTTATGAACGCTGGTATAAATACTTAAAAGGTATTAAGGAAATCCAATGAAAAAAACACTTTTAGTTTCTTCTATCGCTGCATTATCAATTTTGGCTGCTTCTTCATCTGCATTTGCAGCGAAAACACAAACTTATAACTGTGATGGACAAAAAATTAAAGTTTCTTTCCCTAATCAAGATACAGCAGTGATGCTTTACAGCGATGAACTGATTTTACTGAAAAGCAAAGAAGCCGCGAGTGGCGCTCGCTATGTTGGTGAAAACTTCCAACTATGGAGCAGCAAAGCAGGGTTAAACTTAGCCACTATTTCTGAAGATGATGCTGTTAATAACCGTATTTCTGACGATAAAGGTCGTGATTGTAAACTGGTTAAATAATTGCATATCTAACTACACGTAATCGTAAAAAGCAGCATAGCAATAATTATGATACTGCTTTTTTATATAAAAATAATCTTATTGGGTAATTAATGTTAAAACTAGCGGTAATGTAATAACGGCAAAAATAGTTTGGAAAGTAATGATCCCCGCCATTAATTGACTATCTCCATTAAGTTGCTTAGTTAAAATATAGGATGTTGGTGCAGTAGGTATGGAGAAAAAGATAACTAAAAGCACACTTTCTAATGTAGGTAATTCAAATAAATAAGCCGTAAATGAGGCTAGAATAGGCATAGCAAGCAAGCGAAACAATGTTGAAACCATAATAGGCTTAAACTCTTTTCTGAGCGTTGCTGTTTGTAATGCCCCACCAATGCAAATTAGCCCCAAAGGTAAGCTGGCTGCTGCCAATAATTTTAAAAATTGATCAGACCCAAATGGTAAACCTATCGGTAATAAATTTAATAATATTCCTACGACACAAGAAATAATCAATGGGTTTTTCACAATAGGCATGGCTAACTGCTTTAATGAAACTTTTTTTCCTGCACTTAACGACAGTACCGCAATAACATTACAACTGGGAACTAAAATCGCCATAATCACCGCTGAAATCGCAATCCCTTCTGATCCAAAAAGATCCGCAACAATCGCCAATCCTAAATAAGTATTAAAACGAATGATTCCTTGAATGTGAGCTCCAAATCGTGGGATTGGTATTCTAAATAAATATTTATTTATCACGACAAGCAGTGAACTTACAGCAAGGATGAAAAAAATGGCGCAGGCAAGATAGGGTAATTTGGGATTATTGAGTGGCGCACTCGCCAAACTGTTTATTAATAATGCAGGAAATAAAATAAAGTAATTGAGTTTTTCTGCGCTAGGCCAAAAATCGGCAGAAAATAGTGCTGTTCTACGTAAAACAAAACCCATTGCGATGAGAGCAAACAACGGCCACAACACGAGTAAGATCTTTTCCATGATTAAGAAATTCTTTTTTTTCAAACCATTATGAATTGATAAATGTGACTATATCGTTAAAATCAATGAAACGTTAGTTAAAAAAAGCGATACATATAGATACCTTTCCAGAGTGTGAGCTTTATTCAAAAATACAGTGCAGGTTTTTCCGATAGCCAACACATTTATTTATCGTTACTCTCATTAAATCTAATTATTATTTTTCAAGTTAGTCCTATGGATATAAAAAACCTTTGTAAGCTCTACCGAACTGGTAAGAAATTTAAGTATGTCTTTTTCTGGGGTCATCAATCCAAACAACAGCAAATTACAAAAAGCTGTTTTAGCCAATGGTATCCCGCCCCTTTTATCGTTGATGGTAACCGTTTCGCCAGTGCTGAACATTTTATGATGGCAGAAAAAGCGCGTTTATTTGGTGATAGTGAAATTCTGCAAAAAATTATCCATGCTCCGAATCCTGGAGCAGCCAAAGCCTTTGGACGAGAAGTTCGTGGCTTTAAACAAGATATTTGGGATGCAAACCGATTTGATATTGTTGTAAAAGCTAATTTAGCCAAGTTTTCTCAAAATGACGCGCTAAAGCAGTTCTTATTGGCAACCAATGAGCGTGTCCTTGTGGAAGCGAGCCCTGTCGATAAAATATGGGGAATTGGTTTAGCGGAAGATACGGAGAATATTGAAAATCCGCTTACGTGGAAAGGCTTAAATTTATTGGGCTTTGCATTAATGGAAGTACGGACACAATTAGCCAATTAAGATTTTTAGCACAAATATCCCGCTGTTATCAAACAGCGGGTCTTCATTTTATTGAATACTCATTTATAGTGGCATTCTATATTCAATAACACCCGGTTTTTCTGCTACCCAATTGTATAACTTTTGTCCACGTAAATTGGTTTCCTGGGTATGCCAATATAAACGTCCACACTGTTTCTGCTGCGCTTGTTGCTGAACAAACTCAATTAATTGCTTCCCTACATGGCGGCCACGAACTTCAGGGGTCACATAAAGATCTTCTAAATAACAAAAATCATTTTCTGCCCAAGTGGAACGGTGGTAAAGATAGTTCACAAAACCAACTACTTTGCTCCCTTCTAATGCGACAGCACAGTGCATTGGTTCTTTTTCGTCGAAGAAACGAGCCCATGCTTTTAATGTAATTTCTTCGCTTAAATCCACTTGATAAAATTTTTGATATTCCAGCCAATAAACTAACCATTCTGGGTAGTGCTCAAGGGAAACAAACTCAATAGATACCGGTAGTTCTGCATTATTCATAATAACCCTTCCATTTGTAGACATATAACTGAATGAGGTTATAGTACAGAGCTATCTGGTACTGTATAAGATACACTTTTGTTATTTATTTAGGATCCACTTATGAGACGAAAGCAGCAAGCTCAGTTCCCACTGTTATTAATTGAACAGGGTCGAATTAATGAAGGAGTTTACCATACGATCCGTAATGCAATATTGGATGGACGAATTGCTGCTGGCCTAAAATTACCTTCGACTCGGGCTCTAGCTGAGATGATGTCAATTTCTCGTAACTCGGTAATTGCAGGGTTTGAACGCTTAATCGATGAAGGTTATTTATATTCAAAGCAAGGCTCTGGAACCTATGTTTCTGCACAAATTCCTGATGAGCTAGTTCGTCCAATCAGCACCAAACAGGCGGCTTCCCAACAAGAGAATCCTGCACTTTATCTGAACCCCATATTGAATAACCTTCAGCCACTTTGGGAACAATCACGTCCAAATACCAATAAGCGCTCAATATTTAATATTGGCGTTGGTTGTGTTGATCAGTTTCCCCATGACCTTTGGGGGCGGTTATTAGGAAGAGTTTGGCGAAAATCCAAGCATGATATCACGCACTATAATCATCCTGATGGCTATATACCACTCAAAAAATTATTAGCTGATTATGTGCGTTCAACCCGAGGTGTTCATTGCAATGACAAGCAAATTATTATCGTCAACGGAACCCAGCAGGCAATAAATTTAGTAGCTAAAGTCTTATTAAAACAAAGCGATACTGTTTGGCTCGATGACCCTGGTTATGATAGTGCTCGTGCAATTTTAACCGCCGCTGGCGCCAATATTTCACCGATCCCTTCCGATAATGAAGGAATGAATATTGAATACGCGGCTGCACATCATGGTGATGCCAAACTGATTTACACCACACCATCACATCAATTTCCACTTGGAACAACTTTAAGTTTACCCCGCCGTCTTGCACTATTAGATTGGGCGCAACAGAACAATGCTTGGATATTTGAGGACGATTACAACAGCGAATTTCGTTTTCTATCCAAACCGATTCAAGCCTTACAAGGGCTTGATAATCATCAACGTGTTATATATGCCGGTACATTTTCTAAAATGATGTATCCCGGTTTTCGCCTTGGATTTTTAATTGTGCCAGAAAGTCTGAGTGAAGCTTTTACGATGATGAAATATTACAGTGACAGTCATTGTAGTTATTTAGAACAAGCCGCTTTAGCGCAGTTTATTCAAGAAGGTCATTACGCGAGACATATTCGTAAGATCCGCAAAATTTGTTATGAACGCCAAACTGCTTTTTGCCAATCCATCAATCAATATCTCCCGCATATTTTTGATGCCCAAATGAATGATTCAGGAATTCATACCGTCTGTTGGGTAAGAAAAGGCTATAACTTAGAGATTATCCTAGAACAGTGTCGTAACCTTGGTTTTGGTGCACAACCATTATCTCGTTATTGTATTAACAGCCAAAATAATGATGCCATTCTATTTGGATATGCCGCCCACACTGAACAAAAAATCATCCAGAATATTCAGTTATTAAGTGAAGCATTGTTGAAAATATACCCAAGTTAAACAGAAATGATATTCGCCGCAATTCCGATTGCCGCTAGTATTGGACGGCTTATAAGATGACCTCAATGTAACTTTTCACTCTATTGAGGTGTCTATGACAAAAATAAGCTACCCATATGAACTGGAAATCGGTGACATTGTTTTCACCAGTATCGGCACTGAAGTTTTTCGCCAAATCGCTTCTGCATCAAAGTGTTGGAGTAACCATGTGGGCATGATCATCGGTCATGATGGTGACGATTATTTAGTGGCTGAAAGCCGCATTCCTTTATCGACTACCACCACATTATCCCGTTTTATTGCCCGCTCATCTGAGCATCGTTACAGTGTGCGCCGCTTATCCACACATTTAACCGAGGCACAAAAACAAGCGTTAGTGACACAAGTTTTTCCACGATTAAATAAGTTTTACCATACAGGGTTTAAATACGATTCATCACGCCAGTTTTGTTCCAAATTTGTATTCGACATTTACCAATCTGCCCTATCTATTCGTATTGGTGAAATCGAAACTTTCCAAGAATTATTAACAAAAAATCCGAATGCCAAATTAAAATTCTGGAAGCTGTGGTTTATTGGTTCCATTCCTTGGGAGCGCACGACCGTCACCCCTGCTAGCTTATGGCATCATCCAGAGCTTTCTTTGGTGTACCGTAGTCACGAAGATATTCATTAATCCCTGCATTTAACAACTGATTGATTGACTCTGACTACACAGATAAAGAGCCCTGAACCACAGGGCTTTAGCTAGCAACTCAACGTTTTTAGGAGTAACTTCAGCACTATCTTCACGCTATTTTTTGACTCTATTTCCTCATCAAAATACCCTCCTACCCCATACACCGATTTTTATGCCCGTTCGTTTGTTCAAAACGCAATTAATGGATGAGCACGTTCAGTAAAAGGATTGAGGAGAAACGCAATGGCGAATCAATTCCGAGAAAAACAAGTCCCTTTAATGTTATTTGTTTCTTACAGCGATAATTCATTTAAACAACATCATCCAAGAGCATCTCATGGGGGAAATAATATGGATTCAAAGTTAAATAGCTTAGAAAAAGAAATCGATAAAATGAAAAATGATCTGCATGAAGTCAAAACCAATATCGCCATAATTAAATCCAACTATTCCACCAAAGAAGCTTTAGCCGCCAGCGCCAATAAAATCATTTTATGGTTTGTGGGTAGTGTGATATTGACTCAATTACTACCAGTGGTGGCTAGAGTTGTGGATGTGTGGGTAAAGTGATTAGCAATTATATTAATGAAATTGCCTTACTTATCTTGATTATTAGAACCACAAAAAAAAGGCACTCGCCCCCGAGTGCCTTTTGACTACAACTCACTGAATTTAGAGTAAAAAACTCCTATTCAGCGGTTCTGGTACTTGTGCGGATAAGGTAGTCAAATGCGCTCAATGCGGCTTTGGCACCCTCTCCGGCGGAAATGATAATCTGTTTATAAGGCACTGTTGTACAGTCACCAGCGGCGAATACGCCCTTCACACTCGTTTCATTACGTGCATCGACTTCGATTTCGCCCATACGATTGCGAGCAACAGTATCACCTAACCAATTGGTATTTGGTAATAAACCGATTTGAACAAACGCACCGGCTACTTCCAAAGAGTGCACGCTTTCATCCGTGCGGTCTTTGTACTCTAAGCTAGTCATCTTGCTGCCATCGCCTTTAACTTCAAGCGTTTGAGCATTCAAAATAATATCGATATTGCTCAGGCTGCGGGCTTTGGCTTGCAGCACGGAGTCCGCTTTCAATTCTGACGCGAATTCCAATACCGTCACATGCTCAACGATACCCGCTAAATCGATAGCTGCTTCGATACCGGAGTTACCACCACCGATTACCGCGACGCGTTTGCCTTTAAACAATGGACCATCACAGTGAGGACAGAATGTCACTCCTTTTGTGCGGTACTCTTGTTCGCCCGGAACCCCCATATTTCTCCAGCGTGCGCCAGTAGCAATAATAATACTGCGCGCCTTCATCACACCGCCTGATGCAGTTTCGATTTGGTGATATCCGCCAATTTGTTCAGCAGGAATAAGCTTAGTGACGGATTGACCATCAATCACATCCACATTGTAGCTATCCACATGATTTTTCAGGGCGCCAGCTAAAATTGCACCTTCAGTTTTTAATACCGAGATATAGTTTTCGATATCAACGGTATCCATGACTTGCCCACCGAAACGCTCACCGATAACACCGGTACGAATGCCTTTACGCGCAGTATAAACCGCAGCGGATGCACCCGCTGGACCACTACCGATGATCAGAACTTCAAATGGGTCACGTTCGCTAATCGCTTTTGCCGCACGCGCGTCAGCATTGGTATCCACCTTGCTCACGATTTCGCTTAATGTCATGCGACCTTGACCAAATTCTTTGCCGTTTAAGAAAACAGCAGGAACACCCATGATGTTGCGTTCATCAATTTCGTTTTGGAACAGCGCACCATCAATCGCCGTATGGCTGATGTTCGGATTCAATACCGCCATTAAGTTCAGCGCCTGCACGACGTCAGGGCAGTTATGGCAAGATAATGAATAGTAAGTTTCAAAGTTAAAGTCGCCTTCCAGCCCTTTCACTTGATCCAACAATTCTTGTGCTTCTTTAGATGGATGACCACCCACTTGCAGGAGAGCAAGCACTAAAGAGGTAAATTCATGGCCTAATGGTGAGCCCGCAAAACGCACGCCAATATTAGTCCCTGGGTTGGTGATTAAAAATGAAGGTGTTCTTTGTGCAACATCGTGCTCTTCACGCACAGTCACCTTGTCAGACAGCGACGCAATTTGTTCAAGTAATTGTTTTATTTCAATTGATTTTGCGCTGTCATCTAAATTCGAAACTAACTCTACGGGTTTAGTTAATCTTTCCAGATAGGCTTTTAATTGAGCCTGTAAATTATTATCGAGCATGTAATCCCCTTGGTCATAAAATCGGGTACATATACCCGTCGAATAGCCCGTTGCAGGCTTTTACTTAATTGTGTTTAGCGCCTGCAACGTGGCTTATTTTGCAATATTCTTATCGAGGGTTATCGATTAGATTTTGCCGACTAAATCTAAAGATGGAGACAGTGTTGCTTCACCTTCTTTCCATTTAGCTGGGCAAACTTCACCTGGGTGGCTTGCAACGTATTGAGCAGCTTTAACTTTACGCAGTAAGTCAGCAGCGTCACGACCAATGCCTTCCGCAGTGATTTCGATAGCTTGGATGATACCTTGTGGGTCAACAACAAATGTACCACGGTCAGCCAGACCTTCGTTTTCACGCATGTTTTCGAAGTTACGAGTCAGAGCACCTGTTGGGTCGCCGATCATCGCATATTTGATTTTACCGATGGTTTCAGAGCTTTCGTGCCATGCTTTGTGAGTAAAGTGGGTGTCAGTCGATACAGAATAGATATCTACGCCCATTTTTTGGAATTCAGCGTAATGGTCAGCAATGTCGCCTAATTCAGTTGGGCAAACGAAAGTGAAGTCCGCTGGATAGAAGAAGAAAACGCTCCATTTACCCGCAACATCTTTCTCTGTTACTTCGATAAATTTACCGTCTTTAAAAGCTTGATTAGAAAAAGGTTTGATTTGAGTATTAATTAATGACATTTGATGTCCTCCTGTTTGGTTGACTATTAAGTTACTGTTTCGCAGAGACTTAATCCAATCAGTCGTTGCTATCGATTTGATAGGCAAAATCTAATCATTAATTAAAAATTGATAGGCATAGCATTTTATATGGTGCAGCATTAGAACGCTTGCCGATAAAATCTGCAAGCGTTTTGTGAGAAGTAATTCGAGGTAATTTAATGGGAGCTGATGCAATAAAACTATGCCATTGTGGCAATGGTTTTGCGAAAGCGCATTAATGCAAAGCTGAAGAATACGCTACCAATGACCACTAAAATAACAAACTGCGGCCACACAATTTCGAATCCCGCACCACGATATAAAATGGCTTGCGCTAGGCTAACAAAGTGGGTTGTCGGCATGGTTAGCATGATGTCTTGCACCAGTTGCGGCATACTTTCACGGGCAGTCATCCCCCCAGAAAGCATGTTTAATGGTAACAACACTAAGATCATCAATAGACCAAATTGTGGCATTGAGCGTGCAATCGTCCCCATAAAAATCCCAATCGATGTGGTGGCAAACAGGCTGAGCGCCACCCCACACATAAACAGCAATATCGACCCTTCAATCGGTACTTGCAGCAAGGTTTTCACCACCAGCAACAGTGAGACTGCCGAGGCAATCAGTACCACTAATCCCATCGACCAAATCTTTGACATCATGATTTCAAAAGGCGTTAACGGCATCACCATTAAATGCTCGACGGTACCATGTTCACGTTCTCGGATCAGTGCAGCGCCAGTTAGAACAATCGATAACATTGTAATGTTGTTAATGATAGCCATCACCGAACCAAACCAAGATTGCGTTAAGTTTGGGTTAAACCGCATACGCACTTCAAGATCAACCGGTAAACGCCCTTGGCTGCGGTATTTCGCCAAAAATTCGTTCACTTCTCCTAAGGTAATATTCTGAATGTAGCTATTCCCTAAAAAAGCCTGACTCATACGTGTTGCATCGATATTAACTTGCAATTGAGGATGGCGCCCTGCAAGTACATCCCGTTGAAAGTTAGGTGGAATATCAATTGCAAACGTATAGGCACCTCTATCCAGTAAGCCATCTATTTCATTCGGTACAATATCCGCTGGCGGTAAGAAATACGGTTCATAGAAGCTATTAATAATACGGTTTGAAAGCTGGGATTTATCCTGATCTGCAATGGCTATCGGAGCATTATGCAGTGAACCCGGCGTTACCGTTGCAGATGAATAAATCGAGACAGTAAACGCAAACACAATCAGCGCCAGCATCGCTTTATCACGCCCTAAGCTTCGTAATTCTTTCACGCCTAAGTTAAAAATATTCTGTATTTTACGAAACATCCCTATGCCTCCTGCTTTTTCAGGAAATAAACACTCAAGCCAATCACAATCGGGATCGTGATGGCTAGCGGGATAAATGAAGCTTGTAAATCAAAGAAATTAAGCCCTTTAGAGAAGGTTCCCCGTGTGATCGTCAAAAAGTGGGATGTTGGGTAAATCTGCCCTACCCAGCGACCAATCCCTTCCAAGGAAGAAACTGGGTCTATCATGCCGGAAAATTGTGTCGCGGGGATCAAGGTAATAATCGAGGTCCCAAAAATGGCCGCGATTTGGCTTTTCATAAAACAGGAAATCAGCAGCCCCATTCCCGTTGCAATGGTGACATACAAAAATGCCGCTAAACTCAATGACAAGAAACTACCTTTAAATTCCACACCAAAAACATAGACGGATAAAATGCAAAGTAAAACAAAGTTGAACATCCCTAAAACAATATAAGGAAGTTGTTTACCGAGCAGAAATTCTAATTTGGTGATCGAGGTGACATAAAGGTTAATAATTGAGCCCAACTCTTTTTCACGCACTACACTGAGCGCGCTGAGCATTGCAGGGATCATCATTAATAATAGAGGAATAACGGCGGGAACAATCGCCGGTAAGCTACGAACATCCGGGTTATAACGATAGCGTGTTTCAATATCAATAGCCGGAATTCCTGCAACACCTGCCGGCTGACGCGCCGCCATCGTGCTTAACCACGCTAAATGCATCACTTGCACATAACCACGCACCGTTTCCGCTCGGTTTGGCATCGCACCGTCTATCCATACGCCCAGTTTAACGTTATTTCCTTTGGCAATATCACGAGCAAAATTAGGTGGAATTTCAATCGCCACAGTGATTTTTCCGCTGCGCATACCTGATTCGAGCTGCTCATAATCTTGCAATGGAGGCTGCTCAATAAAATAGCGAGAACCTGCTAAGTTCAGCGTATAACCTTGGCTTAAGCCCGTTTGGTCTCGGTCGAGCACAGCAAAACGTAGGTTTTCCACGTCCATGCTGATCCCATATCCCATGATAAACATCAGGATCACCGTCCCTAATAACGCTAATGTGGAACGTACAGGATCCCGCCGTAACTCCATACCTTCACGAATGCTATAGCTAAATAAGCGTCGTAAACTGAAGCGTTTTTTGAGTGCTTCCGCTGCTTGCTCTTTCAGTTTTGCATCCACATGAAATTCAGGGGCGGTCTCTTTGCCCGTATCTTTATCGCCCACCGCATCCTGCAAATAGGCAATAAACGTGGCTTCTAAGGTATCTAATCCACGCTTTTCGATCAGGTTTTCTGGCGTATCGCAATCCAGTACTTTGCCCGCATGCATCAATGAAATACGGTCGCAGCGTTCCGCTTCATTCATAAAGTGGGTGGAGATAAAAATAGTGACACCGTCACGTCTTGAAAGATCGACCATTAAGTTCCAGAACATATCCCGCGCGACAGGGTCAACCCCAGAAGTCGGTTCATCAAGGATCAGCATTTCCGGCTGATGGATAACCGCCACAGCCAAAGAGAGGCGTTGGCGTATCCCTAGGGGTAAGTCATCAGGCAGCGTTTCACGCACATCCTCCAAGTCAAAACGCTGGCACATTTCATCAATGCGCTGGTTAATTTTATCTTCGGGAATGTGGAATAGTTTGGCATGTAATTCAAGGTTTTGCTGAACACTTAATTCGCTGTACAAGGAGAAAGCTTGGGACATGTATCCCACGCGTTTGCGGGTTTCAATATCTTTTGGATCAATCTCTTGCCCGAAGAGCCATGCTTGCCCTTCACTGGCTTGCAATAAGCCTGTTAACATTTTCATGGTGGTGGATTTACCACACCCGTTGGAACCTAAAAAGCCGAATATCTCCCCTTTCGGAATTTTAAAATTCACATGATCCACCGCCACAAAGTTACCGAAACGCATCGTTAAATCCTGAGCTTCGATAGCGATAACGTCATCACCTCGTGTATCTCGAGGAGGAATAACCACTTTTTGGTGACCAGCACGTTTTTCTTCGGGTAATAACGCGATAAAGGCCGCTTCGAGGTCATTACAACCCGTTTGGGCTTTTAATTCAGAAGCATGCCCAGTTGCCATCACCTTGCCATCATCCATCGCCACCAACCAATCAAATCGCTCCGCTTCTTCCATATAGGCCGTTGCCACCAGCACGCTCATATTGGTTTGGCGTTCTCGAATGCGGTCGATAAGATCCCAAAACTGTGCCCGAGATAAGGGGTCAACTCCCGTTGTCGGTTCATCAAGAATTAATAAATCTGGGTCATGAATTAACGCACAGCATAACCCTAGCTTTTGCTTCATTCCTCCCGATAACTTTCCTGCGGGTCGGTCTTTAAAGGGAGCTAGCCCTGTACTTTCAAGAAGATCCTGAATGCGATACGCTCGCTCTTCATTGGATTGCCCAAATAATCTGCCGAAAAAATCCACGTTCTCGTACACGGAAAGCGTATGGTAGAGGTTTTTTCCTAACCCTTGAGGCATGTAAGCAATTTTAGGGCAAACGTTGCGACGATGGTCGCTGTTATGCATGTCCCCATTGAGTACATTGACTTGCCCCTGCTGGATCACACGGGCGCCTGCAATCAGTGACATTAAGCTTGATTTGCCCACGCCATCGGGACCAATCAGCCCCACCATTTTTCGAGCAGGAATTGCGAGAGTGATGTCATCCAACGCACAGTTATCACCGTAATGTTGGCTGACATGCTGTAAATCAACAATCACATCATCCATCAATTTATCGGTCTTTGTTTTATGGATCATTGTGTTAGCGATCATTGTGGTAATCTCACCTCAAGATCAGCTGGCCATGCGGCTTGTGCATCTAAGCGAACGTATGCTTTTCCGGGCAAACCTGTTTTGACATATTCAAGGTGTTTTTCCAGCAATTCAGGAGAAATACGTGCACGAACGCGGAACATTAGTTTCAAGCGTTCATTTTGGGTTTCCACTGTTTTAGGCGTAAATTGTGCAACACTGGCAACGAATGAGGTTTTGGCTGGGATCACAATATTTGGGGCTGCATCGAGAATAATATGAACTTCACTTCCAAGAGCAACCTTGCCAGCTTGTTCTGTTGGCAAGAAAAAGGTCATATACACGTCACTTAAATCCACCATGTTCAGCACGCGACCACCCGCACCAAGGACTTCACCTGGCTCCGCCACTCGATATTGAATGCGTCCATTACGTGGTGCTTTTAGAATACTGTCTTCTAAATCAGCCGTGATGCGTCTTTCTGTTGCCGTTGCAGCTTCTACGCGGTTTTTCGCTTGGACGATACCCGCTTGTGCAGAGTCAATGGCGGCGGTGGATGCAGCAACTTGAGCCTTTGAAGCTTCAAGCGCAGCCTTTGCACCTTGCATTTGTGCTGTGTCGTCATCCACTTGCTGTTGAGAAACGGCTTTAGTTTTCACTAGGACGCGAGAACGATTTAACCGTTTTTGTGCAGCATCTAGCTCCGCTTCACGTTGACGAACGACTGCCTGAGCCGCCAGCTTTTCACTTTTGCGCTGCACTAACCCTGACTCTGCCGTGGCAACCGCACTAATGGCTTGCCGTAACTGAGCTTGTACTTCATGGAGTTGTTCCTGTAGGGCACGGGTATCCATACGGGCGAGTTCTTGCCCTTGTTGGACAAAGTCCCCTTCTTTGACAAGGATGGTATCAATTCGCCCCGCTGTTTTAGTCGCTATATCTATCTCGGTGGCTTCAATTCTGCCATTACTTTGTGCAAAACCCTCTGGAAGACTACTCGAGTTTTGGTTCCAGTAATAATATCCGGCCGCTATAATTGCCAGAACCAAAATAAGATAAAACGATACTTTGCGCTTATTTATTTTCATACCATCCCTTCTCTATTCATTGAATAAATTAGTGAACCACAGTTGTTTTTGGTCGATAATTAAATTAATTAGTCACATTACAAAACTGTTTTCTCTTGAAATAAATATCATCTACATTTTATTGTTTTATTATTTTTATAACGGACAAAGTCTATATAACAGCCATTTTGCGATGCTATCTTATTATTTATTATAACTTTATCAGAATTTAGCTTAGGTTAAATCGTTATGTATCACAAAAAAGTCACCCTCTCGAAAAAAGAGATTGTTTCAAGTGTAGATAGGAATATAAAAAAGTAACAATAAAGCCAGCAACGTTATTTGCTGGCTTTGACATGGTGATGAAAATATTATTTAAGCGTTAATGTTTTTTTAGCAGTTAATATTGCTTTGCTAGCAAATTAATTGGCAAACTTCGCAATTTTTTCAGCATCCATGCGATATCGAACCCATTCGTCTTGTGGTTGTGCACCGATGCTTTGGTAAAAATCAATGGCTGGCTGATTCCAATCTAATACGCTCCACTCTAAGCGCTGGCACTGGCGTTCAAAAGCCAATTGAGCAATGTGCTTGAGGAGTTTTTTTCCTGCCCCCGCGCCACGGCACTCGGGTGAAACGTACAAATCTTCTAAATAAATCCCATTATTGCCTAACCATGTTGAATAACTGGTAAAAAATACGGCATAACCCGCCGGTTTACCGTCAACGTAACACAGTAACGCTTCGGTTTTGGAGTCTGGTGCGAACAATGAGTTTTCAATATCAGCAACACTGGCTTTTACTTCATGACGCGCTTTTTCATAGACGGCTAACTCAATAATCATGTCTAAAATCAGCGGGGCATCTTCACGGGTTGCCGTTCTAATTTGTATATCCATTATTATCTCTCTTGTTGTTTGAGGCTCAATTTTAACCATCGATGGCGCTAAACCCTAACGCTCAGCAGTTTTATTCATCAAAGCAACGCCATTATAAGAATGATTTATACCAATAATTCGTAACAACAGATAAACAGAATGAATGGGTCTATTGCTCTAAAATCCCCTTCTTTGCTATCATCCACCCCATTGTTCAACCGAAATATTGAAAATAAAAAAGGAGGCTAATCTTATGCTGTTGTGTGATCTTATTGAATACTCACACTTCTTTGGTAATCGCCAGAGCTCAGGCTTTCACAGTGTTACACTGCGATAACCCTGCCTGAGCAAAGCAGCTAAAGAGTCTTTTCTCAGCTTACTGGGTTGTCGTATCGACGATACCCGGCGTTTTTACGCCTAGAAATTGAGTAAGCTATGAGCACATTATTATCTGTAAAATCATTAAACTACGATACCTCCACCACCTCATTACTGTCTGATATCAGCTTCACTTTACTTCAAGGTGACCGTATTGGTTTGATTGGTCACAATGGTAGCGGCAAAAGTACCTTATTGAAGCTTTTGACCTCTCAGTTATCGCCAAATAGCGGGCAAATTACCTATTCCAATCATTGTGTGACTGCGTATATCGAGCAGCATCTTCCTGCGGAAGTCGCCCCATTAACCTTGATAGATGCGCTACTGCAAAAACTGCCCACGCAAGAACATGTTTCTGAACGTTGGCGAGCAGAAGTGTTATTAACGGAATTAGGGTTTGCACCTCATCAGTGGGAGCAATCGGCAAATGCCATTAGTGGCGGTCAACATACGCGTTTACTGTTAGGGCGTGCGTTAATCAGCCAGCCTGATTTATTGCTGTTAGATGAACCGAGTAACCATTTGGATTTACCTACCCTTATTTGGTTAGGGAATTTCCTTCAAAGTTGGAAAGGTAGCTTTGTGTTGGTTTCTCATGACCAATCTTTGTTGGATAAGGTGACAAACAGTACGTGGATTTTGCGAGATAAAACTCTGCATTTTTATCGGCTTCCATGCAGCCAAGCACGCCGAGCATTAGCAGAAACCGACCGCGCCGATGAGCATCGCTTTAACGCCGAGCAAAAGGAAATTGACCGTATTGCTTCAAGTGCCAAGCGGTTAGCGATTTGGGGCAAAGTTTATGACAATGAAGGGCTTGCTCGAAAAGCGAAGCAAATGGAAAAACAGATAGATCGTTTAAAAGAGGATCAAACAGACCTCACTGAAGGCTATCAATGGCAATTGTTACTGAATGGAAAAGCGATACCTGCGGATCGAGTACTTGAGTTAGATAATACACAAGTCACCACGCCGGATGGACAATTTCTGTTTTCAGTCCCCTTTTCGCAAGTGAAAAGCGGTGACCGAATTGCCATTATGGGTGCCAATGGCTGCGGAAAGTCCACGCTACTGCGTTTGATTTGGCAGCAATACCTTGCTGACCTGCGTTATGAAACACAGTTAAAGTTCCATCCAACGATTTCAGTAGGTTATTACGATCAGCAATTAACTCAGTTGAATGACCATGATAGTTTAATCGATGCATTGCGGCATTTTGCCCCTATCACCGATGAACAGCGAAAAATGGCGCTGATCAGTGCAGGATTTGCCTATTCTCGCCATCAGCAAAAAGTGGCAACGCTAAGTGGTGGTGAACGAGCGCGTTTGTTATTTATTGGGCTAAGTTTGGCGCAATATGCGCTAATTTTGCTGGATGAACCGACAAACCACCTTGATCTTGAAGGTAAGGAAGCGCTGAGTGAGCAAATTTCCCAATTCGAAGGGGCGCTGTTAGTCGTTAGTCATGATAAATGGTTAATTGAAAATAGTTGCCAGCGTTATTGGTATATTCATAATAATCGCTTGGAAGAGTATCTGGATCTGGAAGAAATTTACCAGAAGATAGAGAAACAATCCGCCTTCTCAGAGAACGAGTTGGAAGAGAGCCAAACCCGTTTAATTTCTGAAAATACACAAGGGGTCATGCCTCATTCTCATGAAGATGACCTACTTGAGCAGCTGTTGGAGCTGGAAGAAAAGTTAGCAGCAGATAAACAACGTAAAGTTGCGCATCAGAAGCCTCTTCTTCAGCAACAGTGGATTGAGGAAATGAAGCGAATTCAAACTTTGCTAGAGATCTAAAATAATAAAGCCCCTAGATGCCAACGTGCACTAGGGGCTTTTCATTGCTTCAATAACAAAACAATACCGTGATAAAATAATACCGTGACAAAATAATTATTAATAAAGTAACGCAAATCCTTATCGGTGAAATGGGGTCAATCACCCTATTTACTCTCATTTTATGAATAACTGTTTTGCCACCTGTGTTACATCTAACTTAATATTTCTGTTTTTTTGCTCGCTTAAAGTATGACATTGGCACACTAGGACAAACTACCTCTTTAAATTTAACCTTACTCTTCGGCACGGAATCTGCCTGTTCTTCTTTTGGCTCAGTTTGCTTATTTTCTTCCGGCTGCATCACTTGTTCTGGCTGCATGGTCTCTTTCATATGAATTTGCTCTTTAACTTGGATAATATGACGGGTTTTTGCCATGTTATTTTCCTTCTACTGCGTTCTTCTCTAAAACGGCATTATTTTCCGAGACTACGTTATTTTCAGAAACTAATAGCGCCTCATTCACTTGCTCAATTCGTTTTACGGCTTGGTTGATAATATCCACCACTTGAGCCGATTCTTGCTTTGATAACTGCTGTAATACAATTTTATGCCGGAGTAATGATTTGAATTTATCTACCGCTAACTCAATTTCATTGGCAAATTGGTTACCCGCTTTCAGCTCTTGCGCATAATTTAGCTTCATTTTAACTTCAGCCAGAATGTCCGCTTTCAAAAGTAAAAAGCAGCGGCCTTCCGGCGTGATAGCAAAGCATTTACGCCCTTTACCCGTTTCTTTACTGGTTGAAATAAAATTCAGTTCTTCCAGTAATGTCAGTGTCGGATAAATCACGCCAGGGCTTGGGCAATAAAATCCAGCAGTTTCCTCACTGATTTTTTTTATCAGTTCATAACCATAATTCGCGCCATCTACGAGTAAATGCAAAATATAAATACGCAGCTGTTTTGGATTAAACATGCGCCGAACACTTTTACCCCCACATAGACATGTATCGAGGGTTTTTGGATTGTCCATTTGGTCTCTCAGTAAATGTGCAAAAAATAAAAACCGATATATCTAATATCATAATCGGTTTTCTGAATAATGCCAGAATTAGATATATCTGTTTTTATCATTGTGTGCTAATGATAACTATTATCATTATGATAGCGAGAAAATTAGCGTCTTAGAGTACAAAAAGTGTTTTTAGTGATCCAAGTAAATGAAAAAAGCCAGTTCTGCGAGAGAACTGGCTTTCTAAATCAAAACAATAACTCGTTAGTGTTAGCCAATATCCGGCAGAACTTTGAAGACAATACCGAGCTGGATGCCGATAACTGCGATACCACACAGGAATACAATCACTAATGCTGGCTTACCACCAAGTACTTGGTATTTGCGAGGGTTAACATGGCGAGATTTCAGAGCCATCGCACTTGGCAGTAATAACGCTAAGATAGACAGCGCGATTGCCGCATAACCCAACGCCATCACGAAACCTTTCGGGTAAAACAATGCGAAAACAAGCGGAGGTAAAAAGGTAATCAGCCCGGTTTGGATACGCCCAGATGCATTATCTTGGCGCTTAAACAAGTCAGCTAAGAAGTCAAACAAGCCTAACGCAACCCCAAGGAATGATGTGGCTAATGCAAGGCTCATAAACATTTGCGCGACGAATTCAGTTTTACCTGACTGCGCAACTGTTTTAATGGCTTCCAATAGTCCATTTAACCCAGAATTCTCAGCTAAAATACCCACAAAGGTATTCGTGCCAATACTGCCCAGCGTAGCGATTTGCCATAAAATGTAAGCAACTAGCGGAATCGCACTTCCTAACACAAAGATAATTCGCAGTTTTTTGACATCACCGCCCATATATTTCACAACACTTGGCACACTTCCGTGGAAACCAAATGAGGTAAAGAAGACTGGGATAGCCGCGAGGATCAAAATTTTATCGGTTGGTGCTGATAGTAAATTTAACTGTTCCACATGCGGGAACATCATTGCCAGAATGATCACTAAAAAGACGATTTTCGCAGTAAACAAGATGCGGTTAATAAAATCGACGGATGAGGTACCAAAGCAAACAACCCCACCACCAATGATGGTAAAGACGACAATGCCCATCCAGTCTGCCATTTCAATGGCAAAACTACCTTTCAGATTGGAGGTAATGATTTGCCCTGCTCCCGTCACATAGGCGGCGGTTAAGGCATACATTAAAAACATCATACTAAAACCCGTGATGAACTTCCCACTCGAGCCTAAATAGCGCTGAGCAACGCTACCTATCCCTGTTTCATGGGATTCATGCTGGTAAACTTCCACCAGCAATAACGCGGTGTAGCACATTAGCGCCCACAGACCAAACAACATCACCAAACTGACTGAAAACCCATTACTTCCCGCTGCAATTGGCATTGCCAACATTCCAGCGCCGATCGTAGTACCTGCAACAATAAAAACACTACCAAGTGTGCGATTTTTCATATTGAGATCCTAACAAAATTAATTAAACACTAACTTTTTGAATGGAATGATTACGTTTATTTTCTTCATCAATGAGCTGTTGTAGTTTGTCTTCAAAGATGTTTCTTAATTCATTCCAGTAGTTATCGAAGTGCTGTTTATCACGCAGGCAATGGGTCATAATTGCGGCCCTTAATACATAAATTGAATGGACTTTGTGCCATTCCTCTTCCTTGAAATTCGCCTCTAGACACAGATTCTGAGGATTATCACCGTACTCTTCATGGGTTAGTGATGTTGACGACGTTAAAAAATCATTTGCATAAGTGCGTCCTGCTGCATAAGAGCAGAGTTCATACAAACGTTTATTTAACTGGTTTTGTTTCTCTAGTGAGGTGTTTCCCGTTTCCCTGAACATAAAGTTGATCATGTGGAAATCCGGTGCAGGCATCGCTGCCAATGTAAACTCACGCCCATCAATCACAAACGGCTCGCTGGCATTGATTTTTTCAATCATCCAATTGGCGGTTGTTACCCCAGCCGCAATGACTTTGCCATACCCCAATAAGTTCAGCGGAACTAACCGATGTGCAGCCCATACCGCCGCTGCCGTCGCACCAGCTTTTGAGCCTTCCATAATCGATGAACCCAGTAATACATTCTGTTGTTTATCGGTTTTACGACTACTTTCTTTCACTTCTTCAAACACATAGGCAGCATGATAGGAAATCAAATCGACAATGCGTTTGTCCTTCATACAAATCGCCCCAGCAGCATAAGGGATAAAACCGACTTTATGCGGATCGACTGTGATGGAGTCAGCTTGGTTTAAAGCTCGGAAACTCTGATAAACATCAGGCTTTGGCCAAACGATATCTGGCGGGAAAACACCTTCGTCATGGTAACGAGCAATAAGCGCATCATATTCAAGGAATTGGTTGTTTTCATCACGGAACATTGCGCAGGCATAACCTGCATACGCCGCATCAATATGCACATAGAATGAAACGCCAAAGCGTTGCTCACATTCCTCGCGTAATTTAATGACTTCAGCGACGTTATCAATAGCACCTGTTTCAGTGGTACCTACAACAGCGACCACTGCAAGAATAGGCTCGCCTTTTTCAATCAATGAGAAAACAATGTCACGCATTTGCGAAACATCCGTGCGATAACGTTTATCAACGGGAAGTTGAACAATGTTTTGCTGCCCTAACCCTAAGATATCCATCGCTTTCATCCACGAATAATGCTTGGATTGCGGCACTAACAATTTACCGAGTTTACCTTGTTCAACACCGGTGCCTCGGCAGGTCAGATTGCGAATTTCTTCAAACAACCCTTGCTTTTTCAACTCATCAATCAGATCCAATACATCACTGGTACGCATATTCAGTAACGCGTTTTCTGAAACATCCGTTAAGAGTTGTTTGGCTTGAGGGTGGGATGCCATGGCTAAAGGTAAGGTTTTAATGTTTCTCGCGACCCATAACCCTTCGTAGTTAGCTACTGTGCCACCCGAGGTAATGTGCCCCCAAGATTTTTGCACGTCATACCCAAACATACCGCATAAATCTAACCCCGCTTCGATTTCTAATACCGTCGTTGTCGGTGAAGATTCTTGTGCGCAGTTATTTGGGTTGTACATCATAGCCATGACATACGCGAGATTGGAGATCATCAAAGTATCCGCGTTCATATGCCCCATGTAACGCGGTGAAAACCAAGGCACTGACGTAGTTTTTAACTTTGAGGAAAGCTGATTAAGGATACCTTCGGTGCGATATAACGTATCCCGATATTCCGGTGCATATCTATCGACGGTAGTAATTAAATCGGGATCTTCAGGATGATAACCAGAACGCCAATGCATATGCTCAGTCACCGCATATTCCATCATTTCTCTGAAAAATACCGCATTTTCAGATTTAGGTCCGAGGAACAATGCATCTACGTTCATGCTTTTATTTTTAAAATTATTCATTATCACTACACCTTCAAACTACAGCTGGCTGGCACCAGCTGCATTAAGTTACTCAACTCATTATCATTGGAAAGTGCAATAACGGGGGGATGTCTGTGTCGAATGACAACTTGTTAATGATATGACTAGACTTATATCCTTAACCTATATTCAGTAGTAGACAAGCCGTTAATGAGCCAACTTGTCTATAGATATAATCCATCTTCATTAAAACATTAACAAACTCATCTTAATTTTGTTCGGATTTGTGGACAGGCACAAAAATTCAAAAATTAATCATCTGTAAAGAGATATTTACGCTCAAAAGACTTGATAATGTAAATTATTTGTTATAAATAACAAATAATACCCTACGTAATTATTATCTAATTATATAAAGATTAAAAAATAGTTAGGTCGTAGCTACCTGTTTACTAAAATAATTTTACCAATCAAATCCCCTGACTCCATATGGTGATGTGCACGTTCCACCTGACACAATGTATATATTTTGTTAATTATTGGTTTTATCTTACCATTCTGTAACATTCCCCAAACTTGCTGATGCAGCTCTTTTGCGATTTGCGCTTTCTCTTCATTGCTTCGAGAGCGCATTGTCGATCCAGTGTGGGTTAAACGTTTTACCATCATTGGCATCATGTTCAGCTGAGTTGGGTTTCCTTTCATCATGCCAATTTGGATAATCCGTCCAAATTTTGCGGCTACTACGTAATTTTTACTGACATAGTCTCCACCAATAATATCGACGACCATATTCACACCATGATGATTTGTATACTCCTGAGTCACTTTAACAAAATCGTCTGTTCGGTAATTAATCACACAATCCGCACCAAGTGATTTCGCCGCTATCGCTTTATCTTCTGAGCCAACCGTCGTTATCACCGTGGCACCAAAGGCTTTTGCTAACATGATGGCGACACTACCAATACCCGAGGTACCACCATGAATAAGTACTGTTTCCCCTTTTTTCAACTGCCCAATCTGGAACATATTCGCCCAAACAGTAAAAAGGTTTTCTGGGATAGCAGCCCCTTCTTCAAAGGATAAATTTCCTAATGGCAAAGCAATATCCTGATGCACTAAGCAGTACTCTGCGTAACCACCACCTGCTACAAGTGCACAAATTCGGTCGCCTATCGCCCACGTTGTTACATCATCAGCTTTAGCCACAACTGTACCTGATACCTCAAGTCCCATGATTGGTGAAGCATCTGGCGGTGGTGGGTATGAGCCTTTGCGTTGGAAAATGTCAGGACGGTTAACACCTGAGGCTTCCACTTTAACGATTAAATGACCAGGAAGGAGTTTAGGGAGCGGAATTTCTATTAGCTGCAGTTCATCCGAAACGCTTGGATCAATAATGTCGACAGCTGTCATTAATGGGGGCAACGACATCAAATTGTTATTCATTATGACCTCTTTTTATAAGTTAATAGGAAAAAATGATATTTTTCTGTTTATTCTTGTGTTAATTTAATGCTAATAAATGACGTAAAATAAAACGTGTTTTTATTAAGTTTTTTGTTCCTCTTTTTATATATTAAATTTATGTATTTAATATATGTCAAATCATGAAATTGCGAATATCCCGTAAATTAGCATGATCTGCTGAATCTATTAGATTGGTAAATTTAGCATTCTTTGCTTTTTTATTTAATAACTCGTTTCTGTCTTATATAGCCCTTACCTGATCAATTATCTTATGCTAAAATTGACTCATATCAATAATTTTAACCTGATTGAGCATTTAATATGATCCCAGAAAAAAGAGTTGTTCGTCGCATCCAGTCTGGTGGTTGTGCTATTCATTGCCAGGATTGCAGTATTAGTCAGCTGTGTATTCCTTTTACTCTGAATGAACACGAACTGGATCAACTCGATAATATTATCGAACGTAAAAAACCTATTCAAAAAGGCCAAGCTTTATTTAAAGCCGGCGATGAATTACGTTCTTTATACGCTATTCGCTCTGGCACAATTAAAAGCTACACCATTACTGAAGAAGGCGATGAGCAAATTACCGGTTTCCACTTAGCGGGCGACCTCGTTGGTTTTGATACCATTATTCATACACAGCACCCAAGTTTTGCTCAAGCGCTAGAAACTTCAATGGTTTGTGAAATTCCATTTGAAACGCTGGACGATTTATCTGGCAAAATGCCTAACCTGCGCCAGCAAATTATGCGCCTGATGAGCGGTGAAATTAAAGGGGACCAAGAAATGATCCTCTTATTATCTAAGAAAAATGCGGAAGAGCGTTTAGCTGCATTTATTCTTAACCTATCTCATCGTTTTGCTGAGCGTGGTTTCTCACCAAGAGAATTCAGACTCACCATGACTCGTGGCGATATTGGTAATTACCTTGGCTTAACCGTTGAGACAATTAGCCGTCTGTTAGGCCGCTTCCAAAAAAGCGGTATGCTCAGCGTTAAAGGTAAATATATTACCATCGACGATATGGCGAAACTGACTGATATCGCTGGTAAAGTATCCCCTGTTTCTTGCTAGTATTCCTATAAACGGGTCACAAACTTTGTGATCCGTTGTTACTTTTTAATCACATTTCTTGCGTATTTATCCCCAATAACATAGTTTAGAGAGATGGAACTATCCGTTTATTGAGAGGATGTCAGCATGGCTAACTATAAAAATCTTTTAGTAGCAATCGACCCAAATCAGGATGATCAACCGGCATTAAGGCGTGCAGTTTATATCGTGCAGCGTAATGGCGGACGGATAAAAGCCTTCCTGCCTATCTACGACCTATCTTATGACATGACCACCCTGCTTTCTCCTGAAGAACGCAATGCGATGCGCAAAGGGGTGATCAGCCAAAAAGCTGCTTGGATCAAACAGCAAGCCCATTTTTATTTAGAAGCGGGTATTGAGATAGAAATTAAAGTCATTTGGCACAACAAGCCTTATGAAGCCATCATTCAGGAAGTGATCAGCGGTCAACATGACCTTCTACTGAAAATGGCGCATCAAACTGACAACTTAGAGTCCATCATTTTTACCCCGCTAGACTGGCATTTATTAAGAAAATGCCCGTGTCCTGTTTGGATGGTAAAAGATAAAGTTTGGCCAGATCACGGTTCTGTTGTGGTTGCAGTGAATCTTTCTAATGAAGAATCTTACCATGATGACCTAAATATCAAATTGGTTGAGAAAACCCAAGATCTCGCGCGACGGGTTATTAAAGAGCAGGAAATTCATTTAGTTAGCGCTTACCCGATTGCGCCAATGAACATTGCCATTGAGCTGCCTGATTTTGACCCAAGCTTGTATAACAATGCCCTACGCGGTCAGCATCTGATAGCCATGAAAAGCCTGCGGCAGAAATTTGCGATTGATGAGAAATACACCCATGTTCGTGAAGGGTTACCTGAAAAAATCATTCCTGACATGTGTGAAGAGTTACACGCAGGTGTCGTGGTACTCGGTATATTAGGTCGTACTGGGCTTTCAGCTGCATTCTTAGGTAATACTGCTGAACATGTTATTGATAAGCTAAAATGCGATTTATTAGCGATTAAACCTGATGGTTTTGTCTGCCCTATTAGTGCCGCAGATGATTAGTTAAACTGGCAGTAACAATCAAATTTAGAGGCTCATAAATGGAAATATTTATGAGCTTTTTCTATTATCTTTTTAATGACCATTCTTAATTACTCATGATTCGATTAATAATAAAAAACAAAATATTCAGATATAAAAACGCCCTGAATTCAGGGCGTTTTATTTTATATTGTCAATGATAAGCAATTACAGCGCTTTTAAAATTGCATCCACGCTTGCTTTCGCATCACCAAATAACATTTGAGTATTTTCTTTAAAGAACAGTGGGTTTTGTACCCCTGCATACCCTGTATTCATTGAGCGCTTAAACACAACGACATTATTTGCTTTCCAAACTTCTAACACAGGCATACCCGCAATTGGGCTGTTTGGATCTTCTTGTGCCGCTGGGTTCACGGTATCATTCGCGCCGATAACCAGCACCGTATCTGTTTCGGCGAAATCATCATTGATTTCATCCATTTCTAATACGATGTCATAAGGAACTTTCGCTTCCGCTAACAGTACGTTCATGTGCCCCGGTAAGCGCCCTGCAACTGGGTGAATACCGAAACGAACATTGATACCACGTTCACGCAGTTTTGCCGTAATATCATGCACCGGATACTGCGCCTGAGCTACCGCCAGACCATAGCCCGGAGTGATGATCACTGAAGTGGAGTTTTTCAACATTTCAGCCACTTCTTCCGCTGTCGTTTCGCGGTATTCGCCCATCTCTTCTTCAGAACCTGTTGATGAACCATCAGTACCAAACCCGCCAGCAATAACACTGATAAACGAACGGTTCATTGCTTTACACATGATATAAGAAAGGATAGCACCCGATGAACCAACTAAGGCCCCTGTCACGATAAGTAAGTCATTACTGAGCATGAAGCCTGCCGCTGCCGCTGCCCATCCTGAATATGAGTTCAGCATGGAAACAACCACTGGCATATCTGCACCACCGATAGAGGCAACTAAATGCCAACCGAAGGCTAATGCAATCGCGGTCATGATCAACATGACAAACACTTGTAAGCCAACGCTGTCAGTTTTAACGAAAATAACCAGCAAAATAAATGAAACGACTAAGGCTGCAAGGTTAAGCTTATGGCGATTTGGTAGCATCATCGGCTTCGATGACATTTTTCCTGACAGTTTGCCATAAGCCACAATTGAGCCTGTAAACGTGACCGCACCGATGAAAATGCCCAAGAAAACTTCCGTTAAATGAATATTTTCCATCACGCTACTGGCATGACCTTCACTTGCAATAAAGCTGTTGAAGCCCACAAGTACCGCTGCCAAACCCACAAAGCTGTGCAAAATAGCAACCAGCTCAGGCATTTCGGTCATTTCAACTTTTTTGGCTAAACGAATACCAATTACGGCACCGATCACCATTGCCACAATCATCCAACCCACATTCGCGCTATGAGGTCCTAAGATGGTTGCAATCAGGGCAATCCCCATACCGATAATGCCGTATGTGTTCCCTCGTTGAGAACTTTCATGGCGAGATAGCCCCGCAAGGCTGAAAATAAATAGGATAGCAGCAACGATGTAGGCTGCTGTCACAACTCCACTTGACAACATAAGTTACTCCTTATCCCTTACGAAACATTTTTAACATACGTTGAGTTACTGTGAACCCACCGAAAATATTGATGCTTGCGATCAAGATCGCAATAAAGGATAAGAAACTTACCCAGCCACCGCTGCCAATTTGCAGCAATGCACCAACAACAATAATCCCTGAGATGGCGTTAGTGACCGACATCAACGGGGTATGCAGCGCATGGGTGACGTTCCACACCACGTAGTATCCCACCACACAAGCCAGCGCAAAGACGGTAAAGTGCGATAAAAACTCGGCTGGAGCTGAGTTGGCGAACCATCCAAACAAGATGATAGCCAGTGCCATCAGCGCCATTTTGGTTACCGGTGACATCTTTTTCTCTGGCGCTTTCACCTTTTCAACGGCTTTCGGCTTCGCTTGTGGCTGAGCTGAAACTTGAATTGGCGGTGCTGGCCAGGTGATTTCGCCTTGCTTGATAACCGTAACGCCGCGAATGACTAAATCATCAAAATCAATCGTGATTTCGCCATCTTTTTCTTTGCATAACAGCTTCATCAAGTTAACAAGGTTAGTACCATATAGCTGAGATGATTGCGTTGGTAAACGGCTTGGTAAATCGGTGTAACCGATGATTTTGACACCATTATCGGTGACAACCAATTTATCCGCTTGAGTCAGCTCACAGTTACCGCCCGTTTGTGCAGCAAGATCAACCACCACACTGCCTGGCTTCATTGATTCAACCATCTCTTTGGTGATCAATTTTGGCGCAGGTTTACCCGGAATAAGCGCTGTCGTTACAATGATATCCACGTCTTTTGCTTGTGCAGCAAATAGCGCCATTTCTGCCTTAATAAAGGCTTCAGACATCACTTTCGCGTAACCATCTCCACTCCCCGCATCCTCTTTAAAATCTAATTCGAGGAACTCAGCACCCATACTTTGAACTTGCTCTTTCACTTCAGGGCGAGTATCAAATGCGCGAACAATTGCGCCTAAGCTACCTGCTGCACCTATCGCAGCCAGGCCCGCCACACCCGCACCGATGATCATCACTTTTGCTGGCGGTACTTTACCAGCAGCAGTAATTTGTCCGGTGAAGAAGCGTCCAAACTCATGAGCTGCTTCCACAATCGCGCGGTAACCGGCGATATTTGCCATTGAGCTCAATGCATCAAGCGATTGCGCCCTAGAGATACGCGGCACTGCATCCATTGCCATTACGTTGATATTACGGGCTTTTAATGCCTCCATTAACTCAGGGTTCTGCGCCGGCCAAATAAAGCTGACTAAAGTCGCCCCTTCTTTTAATAAAGGAATTTCGTCCGACAATGGTGCATTCACTTTAAACACAATATCCGCAGAAAATGCGCTCTCACGAGAGACAATTTCTGCACCAGCTTGCTCATAAGCTGCATCATCAAAACTTGCTAAATGTCCCGCATTTTGCTCAACACACACCGAAAAACCCAATTTTAACAATTGGGTGACTGTTGATGGTGTAGCGGCAACACGCGCTTCATTGGCAAGTCGTTCTCTTGGTATACCAATTCGCATAATATTCCCTTTTTAAAGCTCGAAGTAATCTATGTTGTAGGTTATTCGCCAAAAAAATGACTGCCTTATCAAAAGGAAAAGTCCTATTTTGTCGTTGAACAGATGTAAAATGTTCTAATAACCTACTGAAATTAGCCTTATTGATCCATAATTGATCACGATTCTAAGACAGTAAATGGAATTCACCGTGGAAATCTTAGTTTTAGGTCAATAAAATACTGGATACTTTAAAAAAACTGGTAAATTTGACTAGTCAATCATTATTTGTGTCTTATAAAAATAAAATAGTGCGACAACATGGGCAGTTACGTGTAATAATCACCGCCATGTGTTACAACTATTATTCAGCATGTTTATAATAAATTGCGCAAGGCGGAAGGATTTTGTATGAAGCTGAAAACTACGGTCATCGCAGCCGCGGTGCTATCATTAACTAGTATAACCGCTACACAGGCGGCTGTTGAATTAACGCCAAAACAGGCTACCGAATTACAACCTTATGAGCGTATAACCGTCACTGGGCGTTTTAATGCTATCTATGAAGCATCCGATGCAGTTTCCCGTAGGGCTGATAAGATGGGGGCTTATGCCTTTTACATTCAAAGCCTTGATGATATAGGTGACAGTGGCAACATGCGTGTTGTTGCTGATGTGTACGCAAAAGATGCATCAAAACGTGAAGAATCTGCTCGCCGAGTTTTCGGTGGTGTTGAAGAAATGTCTAAAGCGGACGCAAAAGTGTATCAGCCTTTTGATGCCGTCACTGTAAGTGGTTTCTACCCATCTGAACCGGACTTATACGAAGCAATCGCGAAAAAAGCCAAAGAAAAAGATGCAGCCTCATTTTATGTGGTTCGCAACGTAGCCATGAATGACGGTGGTAACACTTTAGCAACCGCATATATCTATAAGAAAGATGCACCTAAGCGCCAAATTCAAAAAGAAGAAGCAGTTGTTCCTGCTGATTCAGAGGCGGGTCGTGCGTTATTAGCGCAGGGTGGTGAAGCTGCTGATAAAGTTCTGATCCCTGGCGTTGCAAGCTCAGAAGAACCAACCGAAGCTGTTGGTCGTTTCTTCGAAACGTCCTCAAGCCAGCCGGGTCGTACTAGCGTGACATTACCAAGTGGTTATGTCATTGAAGAAGTGAACAAAACAGCAGCAGCCATGATGGTTCCATTTGATTCCATTACTTTCTCCGGTTATTACACTAATACCCCAGAAGTTCGTTATCAAATCGCCAAACGTGCAGAAGCTAAAGGTGCAAAATACTACCATATCACTCGTGAATGGCAGTCGAATGGTGGCAGCGTCACCATCAGTGCAGACCTGTTCAAATAGTCGATAGCTCTACTTTATTATGAAAGCCAGCTTAAATATTAAGCTGGCTTTTTTTGTTTGCATTGCCCTACTTCCTGATACCTATTCCTGAACAGCTCAAATTAGCACTTTATAAAATGTGAGCCTATTTACCATAAATAGCGAAAGTGAATAAAACATCTTGTTCTATGCATATTTTCCCATTGCATCTGGCGCATTTCATTCGTAGAATCCACACTCTAATTTAGCAGGTGATCCAACTGGATTTAAAAGCTGTGACAGTGAATCCATTTATAGCATTGCTATCTTAACGTGATTTTAACTTTTGATTGCACAACAACCAGGATATACATTGAAAAATACATTAAGCCTTACTGCACTCACCGCGCTAGTTCTTAGCTCAATGGTTGGTGCTGGTGTATTTAGCCTTCCTCAGAATATGGCTGAAGTGGCAAGCCCATTAGCATTAATCATCGGCTGGTCCATCACGGGCGTAGGGATCTTATTTCTTGCATTCTCTCTTTTACTCCTTTCCAGAATTCGTCCTGACCTGGATGGCGGAATATTTACTTATGCAAAAGTAGGATTTGGTGAGTTTATTGGCTTTTGTTCTGCATGGGGCTATTGGTTGTGTGCTGTTGTCGCCAACGTTTCCTATTTAGTGATTGTCTTTGCTGCGATCAGCTTCTTCACCGATACACCGGATAACATTGTGTTTGGCGATGGTAATACTTGGCAAGCTCTAATCGGTGAATCTATCTTACTGTGGGTTGTGCATTACTTAGTTCTTCGCGGTGTGCAAACTGCGGCGGGGATCAACAAACTCGCCACGATGGCGAAATTAGTCCCTCTTGGGTTATTTATCGTACTCGCATTCTTTGCCTTCAAGCTCGATATTTTTGATGCCGATTTTAGCGGTATTGACCTTGGCATTCCCGTTTGGGAACAAGTAAAAGACACCATGCTGATCACTCTGTGGGTCTTTATTGGTATTGAAGGGGCGGTCGTCGTCTCCGCTCGGGCGAAAAACCGCCGAGATGTCGGTCTAGCTACCATTTTTGCGGTAAGCTCCGCATTAATTATCTATATTCTTGTCACTCTACTATCTCTTGGGATCATGCCTCGTGCCGATCTGGCTGAGATTAAAAACCCGTCGATGGCGACTTTAATGGTCTCTTTAATTGGCTCTAGCGGTGACATCATTATTGCCGCAGGTTTGATTATCTCTGTTTGTGGCGCGTATTTGAGCTGGACAATTATGGCCGCTGAAGTTCCGTATATTGCCGCACAATACCAATCATTCCCTAAAATTTTCAATAAATTAAATAAGAATGATGCACCATCTTCCTCGTTATGGTTCACCAACGGTGCAGTTCAACTATCATTAGTGCTAATTTGGTTAAGTGGCAGTAACTACAATACTCTGCTGACTATCGCTTCAGAGATGATTTTGGTTCCTTACTTTTTAGTCGGTGCCTTTTTAGTCAAAGTTGCTTATCAACGTCATAGCAAAGCCCTGCTCGCGGTTGGTTTTGTTGCTGCTGTCTATGGATTATGGCTGTTGTACGCATCTGGATTGATTAACTTAATGCTCTCTGTAGTGCTGTATGCGCCGGGGATCATTATTTTTCTGTATGCCCGTTCACAGCAAACAGCAAAAGCCCCACTGAAGTTAATAGAGAAAATCTTAGCATTTGGAATTGCAATAGCCTCAGTGCCAGCGTTATATTCCCTATTAGCTTAATCCCGCTCTTTAGTCGCGAGCTAAATTTAACGTATTGAATTTAGCTCGCTTTGTATTATCTTCTTTTCCCCTGACCAACCTCCTCGCTTTTTACAATTATCATCCTTTTGGTGATGTAGTTTTTGAATGACTATTCACTAATACAGAAATTCAAAAAACGATAAGCCCCAAACCACGCTAGCAAGGCAAATATATTGCAGACAACTCAGTTGTTAATGTAGGAATGGTAAAAATCATTAGTATGTTGTAACTAAAATGAGATTGGGTAGTAAAGCTTATCCGTAATTAATAATTTCACAATAAAAAATGCGCGAGCGGTACCGTTACCACATCGCACATTTTTATCTTATTAAACAATAAATTATCCCAGCCTAACGCTATCATTGACCCCTAGCTATAGTTGCTGCGTTAAACTTTCCATGGTTTGAATGATCCGTTTATCCGATATCGGGTATGGCGTTCCAAGCTGTTGAGCGAATAAACTCACTCGTAACTCTTCAATCATCCAGCGAACTTCCTGTACTTCCGGTAACTGCTTTTGTAGTGGCGTTAGTTTACTCATCCACTGCTGCCACATGGTTTGTACGTGTTCAACTTTGCTCATCTGAGCACGGTCACGATTTGGATCGATGGCTAACTTTTCCAATCGACGTTCAATTCCGTTTAAGTAACGCAAAATATCCGGTAATCGCTTCCAGCCCTGCTCTGTCACAAACCCTTTAAATACCAATCCTGACATTTGAGCTTTGAGATCAGACAATGCGAGCGCCATCGAAAAATCAACGCGGCCTTTCAACCGTTTATTGATAGCAAATACAGCCGTTAAGATTTGCTCAACTTGCTTGGCGATATTCACAACCACATCGTTCAATTCCGCTCTCGCATACTCTTTCAATGATTCGAACTGCTCTTCAGTCCATACCGCGCCGCCATAAGTTGCAATCAGCTGATCAATACCGCACGCGATACAGTCATCAATTAGCTCAAGCACTTTACCGTAAGGGTTAAAATAGAGCCCCAATTTGGATTTATTCGGCAGCTTTTCATGCAAATATTTGATTGGCGATGGAATATTCAAGAGTAATAATCGCCGAATTCCGCCCCACATTGCTTGCTGTTGTTCAAATTCGGTTTCAAAAACACGGATCCCCACACTGTTCTTTTCATCCACTAACGCTGGATAGGCTTTAACTGAATATCCTCCGCGTTTTTGTTCATAACGTTGTGGCAACTCTCCGAAACTCCAAATATGCAAGCCACTTTGTTCAATACCATCATCCACAACCTCGGACAGTGTTTCTTGCACTTTTTCCTTAAGGCTATCTTTTAAGACATCCAGATCTTGCCCTTCCGCGACAGTTTTATTTTTGTCATTCACCACTCGGTAGGTCATTTTTAAATGTACTGGAAGTTGGTCTAACTGCCAAGCTTCACGCTCGACCGTAACCCCCGTCATTCGGCGCAGTTCACGTTCTAGTTTATCTAACACGCTGCCTTCTGGGGTCGAAACTCGCTCCAAAAATGCAGATGCATAGTTTGGTGCAGGCACAAAATTACGACGGATAGGTTTAGGCAATGATTTGATTAACGCAACGATTAATTCATGGCGCAGACCCGGTACTTGCCAGTCAAAGCCCACATTTTGCACCTGATTCAAAATAGCTAATGGGATATGAACGGTGACTCCATCGGCATCAGTGCCTGGTTCAAACTGGTAGCTTAAACGGAATTTAAGATCGCCTTGATGCCAATAATTCGGGTAATCAAGCGCCGATACATTTCCTGCATCTTCTTTGATCAGCATATTTTTTTCGAAACTGAGCAAATCCGGTTGCTGTTTTGATACAGTCTTCCACCATTTATCAAAATGGCGAGAGGAAATCACATCATTCGGGATACGCTGGTCATAAAATGCAAATAGCGTTTCGTCATCCACTAAAATGTCACGGCGACGTGATTTGTGTTCCAGATCTTCTACTTCTGATAACAGTTTTAGGTTAGCTCTAAAGAACGCGTGACGGGTATTCCAGTCACCTTCCACCAGTGCATGACGAATAAAGAGTTCGCGGCATAATAATGGATCAATAGAGCCATAATTGACTTGGCGTGAAGCAACAATCGGTAACCCGTATAAAGTCACTTTTTCCGATGCTGTGACAGCACCTTCTGATTTTGACCAATGGGGTTCGCTATAGTGGTGTTTCACTAAATGCTCAGCTAGAGGTTCAATCCATTCAGGATCAATCGAAGCCGCAATCCGCCCCCACAACTTTGATGTTTCAACCAGTTCAGCAACCATCGTCCACTTCGGTGGTTTTTTGAATAAACCAGAACCTGGGAAAATAGTAAATCGCGCATTTCGCGCTCCCGTAAACTCGTGTTTTTCAGCGTCTTTCTGGCCGATATGTGAGAGCAACCCTGCCAATAGCGAGACATGAATACTGCGAAAATCTGCTGGAGCACTGTTGATAGCAAACCCTTGTTCTTTCACGACTTGACGCAACTGCGTGTAGAGATCTTGCCACTCGCGAATTCGCAAATAATTAAGGAAATCCTGACGGCACATTTTTCTAAATTGTGCGTTAGATAATTCTTCTTGCTGCTGTTTTAAATAATCCCACAGATTTAAAAATGCCAGAAAATCCGATTGCTTATCATGGAAACGTCGATGTTTTTCATCAGAAGCTTGCTGTTTATCAAGCGGTCTTTCGCGGGGATCTTGAATCGATAATGCCGAAACGATCACCATTGTTTCGCGTACCGCGCCATACTTTCTGGCTTCAATCACCATTCGCGCTAAACGCGGGTCAACGGGGAGCTGTGCTAGCTGGCGTCCGATATCGGTTAATCGATAACCTTTATCTGCATCTTTGTGAGGTTGGATCCCACCAAGCTCTTCCAGTAATTTGACACCATCTTGAATATTACGCTTATCCGGTGCTTCAACGAATGGAAATGCCGCAATATCCCCAAGTCCGATTGAGGTCATCTGTAAAATGACCGACGCCAGGTTGGTTCTTAGGATTTCAGGATCGGTGAACTCCGGTCGAGATAAGAAATCCTCTTCAGAATACAAGCGGATACAGATACCGTCCGAAACACGGCCACATCGCCCTTTACGCTGATTGGCAGAGGCTTGTGAAATCGCTTCGACCGGTAAGCGTTGTACCTTGGTGCGATAACTATAACGGCTGATACGTGCATAACCCGTATCAATCACATACTTGATCCCCGGAACCGTCAGTGAGGTTTCTGCCACGTTCGTTGCGAGAATAATTCGGCGACCACCATGAGGATGGAAAATTCGGTTTTGCTCACTGTTAGATAACCGTGCAAATAGCGGTAAGACTTCCGTATGGCGCAGCTGTAGTTTGGATAGTGCATCAGCGGTGTCACGAATTTCTCGCTCACCACTCATAAAAATCAGAATATCGCCGGCACTTTCACGCCCTAGCTCATTAACTGCATCGATAATACCGTCAATTTGGTCGCGTTCGCTGTCATTATCGTCCCCCATAATTGGGCGATAACGCACTTCAACTGGGTATGTTCGCCCTGAAACTTCAACAATTGGCGCATGACCGAAGTGTCGAGAGAATCGCTCTGGATCAATCGTCGCTGATGTAATAATGACTTTTAAATCAGGGCGCTTAGGCAATAATTGACGTAAATAACCTAAAATAAAATCAATATTTAAACTGCGCTCATGGGCTTCATCGATAATAATTGTGTCATATTGCAATAGCAATTTATCATTCTGCAATTCCGCCAGTAAAATACCATCCGTCATTAATTTAACTTGGGTGGTATCGCTCACTTGGTCACTAAAGCGGACTTTATAACCGACATTTGTACCTAGCTCACACTCTAACTCTTGTGCAAGTCGCGAAGCCACTGAGCGAGCCGCTAATCTTCTTGGCTGAGTATGACCAATAAAGCCCTTCACGCCACGGCCCAGCTCCAAGCAAATTTTAGGGATCTGCGTGGTTTTACCTGACCCCGTTTCACCAGCAATGATCACCACTTGATGCTGATTAATCGCATCAAAAATAGCTTGTTTTCTTTGGCTAACTGGTAAGTTTTCAGGGTAAACAATTTTCGGCATATTCAGACGTTTTTTCTCAACCTTCTGTTTTGCCTTTTCAATATCCCCTTTGATGACTTCGATAACTGCCATACGAGATTTTTGATCTTGTATTTTTGAGATGCCGTGAAGGCGTTTCTTCAGTTGCCATTGATCACGCAGTGATGTTTGTTCAATGTCAGCATGTAATGCTGATAGAATGGAATCCATTCTTAAATCCTTATTTTTCAATTCATTATAACGCCACTCATCAACCTATAATCATGTGGTGGCTAAAGATAATATTTAGGTTTATTTTATGATTTTAGTTATTTCATACAAATACCATCAGTTTTTTTGAAGTATGACTTCTAAATTTCTTCCTATTAATCTGCCACATACCGAGTATCATCATTATCTGATGAGATAGACACATGAGTTTCGAGGAAAATAATGAGTAAAGTACTACTATTGAAATCAAGCATTTTGGCAGATTATTCACACAGCAATAAAATGGCTGATTATTTTGTACAACAGTGGCAAGAAAAAAATCCCGATGATGAATTTATAGTTCGAGATTTAGTTAACCAGCCGATCCCTGCGATTGATGGCGAAATTTTAGCAGCTTTTGCACCTACTGACACTAAAACTGAGCAGCAACAAGCACATTTAAACCTATCAAATCAACTCATTGATGAGATTAAACAAAGCGATGTTTTAGTGATCACCGCACCGATGTACAATTTTTCAGTGCCTTCTCAGCTGAAACATTACTTTGATTTTATCGCTCGATCTGGTCATACCTTTAAATATACCGAACAAGGTGCTGTGGGGCTATTAACCAATAAGCGTGCATATGTTCTGACTAGCCGAGGCGGGATTTATAAAGATACACCAACGGATATCATGGTGCCTTACATCACCCTATTTTTGAATTTCATTGGCATTAAAAACATTGAGTTTGTTTTCGCGGAAGGCACCTCGTTAGGCGCTGAATCAGCAGAGAAAGCGCAATCACATGCGAAAAACCATATTGATTCACTGATTGCTTAACAGTATGCCTCGTTAAATAACGCTTTACTGCTGGTTCTTAATTTAGCATCGAAAATAATGCGCACTTATTTCATCTAAAATTAAAAATAGTGCGCATTTTTATTTTTTCAGCATCCATTGCCCATTAATACCGCGTACATATTCTCCCGCGGGTGCACGTTCAACCAATTTTTGCCCTGCCATTCTTGCGACATCGTTGGTTTTAAGCCCATTTTTATCTGCAATTTCTGTATATCGGTTTTTTCTTTCAGTATTGATATGTTCAACCAATTGCTTTGCATCTGCACTACTTTGGTCAATTACCGCCAAATATCCTGATAAGGTTTCCCCTATCAGACCGTGAGTTTTACCTTCTTCCACAGTCAGAGCAAATGCAGAAAATATGCTTAATGTGGAACATAACGTGACGACTTTAAACCAGTTCATCATTTTGCAGGTACCTCACCGAATAGATCGCTGTTTTCTTTCAATAACTCTTCGACTTGTCGGTCAGCTTTAATTTGGATTTCATGTTCAATCTTAACATTCATATTGATGTTAATTGGCTTATCTGGCGTAGCGACTTCTACGCGTAAACATGCCGTTAATAGCGATGCCATTGCCATCATCATGATCAATTTTAATGTTTTCACGTTAGTCCTTTTCTCTTCTATATATTCTTTTCAAGCCATTCTTCTAAGCCAGTGCCAAAACGTAAGCTACGCCATAACTGAAAAATATTCTCTTGATGGTGATAATTTAAGTGAACTTCACGTTTCTTGGCTTCTTTGGTGTTATATCCTTCAAGAATAGTCGACATGGTGAGTAATCCCAAGTTGGTAACATTCACATCCGTACGACTGCGTTGAATCTCAAGATATTGTAGCCAACCAATTGCCGATCCCGCTGAAATATTATCTTTGGCGATAGACTCCACAAAATTGGTATCTAAGCGTAATGTCAAAGGCCCACTATTTTCCATCCATCCCCCTTTAATAATCCAATCAGGGTTATTCAGGTAAAATGGCAACTCGCCATTTACTCGACCAGAAACAGCAAATTGTGAGACTTTTAGTTTTGTGAATAACTCGCTAAGTTCCACTTGGTGGACACTTATCGTCGCGGGTTTATTTTGTGGCCAACGAAGTAAATCGAGATTAATTTCACCACCTAACATTTTAAATCCAACATTACTCAGTTGGATCGGATGCGTTTCCGTTGGAGGATATGTTCCCGATAAATCCGCTTTGATATCGGTGAATTCGAATAAGTTCGAGACATGTTTTATTCGTAATTCAACGGGCGATTTTTCACCTAATGTCCACGTACTATTATGTAATTTCCACGGCAAGACAAAATCCAAACCATTAAGCTCACCATCCTTCATCCATAAGCTCGTATTTTGCACTCGCCAATGCCCACCAGCAATAAAACCATTTTCTGGAGTCATGGAAAAAGCGGCTTGAGAAAATAGTTTACCCTCCCGTAATTCAATATTTAGGTCTTTCGGAATTAATGTTTGAAATGCTTTCACTGACTGCTCTGGCCAACGTGCTTCACCACGCAGACGTTCACCGTCCCAGCGCCCAAATATCACGATAGGTCCTACTTGCCTAGTACTTAAATCCCCTTTTAACTGAAAACTGGCTGGGGATGTACCTTTAAGTTCTGCATTCGCCGTAATTTTAGGTAAATAGCTGTCAGCACCAAATAACATTCGATTACTAGTTAATTGCAATGCGCCATAAAAATCAGCTTTTGCTGGGTCTCTCTGCCAAACCAGTGGCGATGTCAATTTAAGGCGTGGAGCAGACATGGAGAGTAAACCATATTTAATTTGGTCAAATCCCGTATTTAAACTATTGAGCGTTAATTGTGTATCTTGCCAATTACCGTTACCTTTCACATCCCAACGAGCGGCTAACGCGGGTAGCTGAGCATTTCCCCAGTAATTCCAGAACCATTTACCTTTATCAATATTAAACTTATTCGCGCTACCATCGAGGTGAATATCAAAATCCCCCCAGTACTGTTCTTTTACTTTTAAAATCGCTTGTAAGCGCCCCGAAATTCCGTCGGCATTTAAACGCGTACCCGCCAAAGGTAAGCGTATTTCCCGTAACAGAATTGTCGGTGAAACCTGCCCATAGGCTCTCATTAATGAGCCGGGCATAAATACAACGGTGGGTGAAACCAACTGACCTGCAATTTTTGCTGGCAAATTGATATCCAGCACCATGTCATCGTATTTCACTTGACCGTTGAGTCTAAAATCAATATTTGCATCGAGGAGATTGATACGGCTAGGTTCAAGGGTAAGAACTAAGTTAGCTTTTCCTTTTTTTGCATCAGTCAACATGTTCAAACGTCCTGAAACCACAAACTCACTCAAGGCTTGATTCCAGTTATCAATTTGAAATGCAATTCCACCATGAAGTGGAACTTGTGCATCATCCCAGCGCCATTGACCATCCGTTACGATCACTTGTGATGATGAAACCTGCCATGGAAGATGGAATAATTCTTTTTGCTGCTCAAGATCCGTCACAGTCAGCAATCCTTGGTCGCGCTGCCAATGCAATTTTGTATTTAAGCGTTTATTTAACTCAATAAGCTTAAATTGCGCTTCGATATCTCCCGTTTCGGGCAGTTGAGCCGTCGTCAGAGGTAAAGCCAATTGCGCGGTTAATTCAATATGTTGAGGCTCTTCTTGTGGCTTACGTTGATCCAGTGTTTGCAACTCTTCTAACGCTAATGTGCTCTGAGGTAATGTTGCCGAAAATTGCTGCACAATCAGTTGATTTTGTGAATTAACAAAAGAAGAAACCCGTACATTTTCCCCCTGATAATCCAACATAAGTGGAGAATCAGCGGTACTGCGTAACCATAAACTCCCTTGATATTGTTCCCAAGAATGCAGTGTGATTTTATCAATGACGAGTGAAAATTGAGGGAGTGCATCCAGTATCTCGGTGATATTGATAGGAGAACTTGGTGACTCCTCACTCGTTTTGATGCTATCCAAACATTCCGCATTAACATCAAGCCCATCAATTTTGGCTCTAATCGGGAAAAAAGAGATTCTGGCATCCGTTACTGTGACAAGAGAACAATTATTTGCACTTAATCCCACACTCGGGAATCTAATTTGATGATTAACAAGTTGTGGCTCAGAAAGTGACAGCGTCACTGGCGGCGGTAAAAAATGACTCGCAACAATGGGCGCCCAACGGGTTAATGTTGACCATAATATGATTAGGAGCACAACACTCACCCCTAATAAGAAAAACAGTATTTTTATTGCCCGTTTCATGAATATTCTCTGAGCATCATCTTCATGAAGCAGCGATAAATATCATTGATGATATGGATGAAAATAAAGCGAAAGGATGCATTGGAACGAGCAGTTCAACGACTTGCATTGCGATGTAGGTCATTTCCATAATAACTATCTCCATTCAGATAAATATATTCTAATCTTTTAAAGCAGAAATGAACAACTTAACCCTATGTGTTCACTCCGTTACTTCATTATTTTCAGTCAGTTCTTAGTGAATATGTGATGCTGTATAGTTGGCAATTTCACGAAAACATGATGGTGTATCATGTGCAAATTTCACTTTCTCGGCAAATATCGGATTAGCTGCAAAAAACTCATCCAATCGCTGATCAAAGTGTTTAGCAAAACGCAGCAGTTCTAACGTATTCATCAAGGTTTCTTTTGGTCGCATGCCCTTTAATTGCGATATTAAAAAGCGTTTAATGATCCGAAAAGCGCAAACTCGGTAAGGAATGTTGAGCCGAATGATTAATGAGCAATCGACAAAAAAAGGCGCTAAACGCTTGTCATAAGAGCCTTCCATTATCCACCTTTCTTTAGATTTTATCTCCGAAATCAGTGAGTTCATGGTTTCCGGCGTATTTTTAACGTACTCCATTTGGGTTTTATTCCAATAAATGTCATCGTAGCCATATGCAGGGAGATTAAATTCTTCCGATAACTTTTGAGCGAGCGTTGTTTTCCCTGCTCCTGATATACCAATAATGCAAATTTTCACGCTGCTCCTTAACGTTCTTTGTTCTTTAAAACCAATCTATTCTGTAAAAGAAGAAAAATAAAACTTAACAATGGCATTATTTTAACACTAAAAATGGCCGTCTTTGTTAAAGATAGTGAGCAAACGAAAATCAAACGTAAACAGTAAGATATTTTCTTAATTTAGAGGTGATTTACATCACTAATTGTCTTATTCTGAACGCATATTTTTGTAGGTTTGTTTATTTTACCTACACTTTGTCATTTATTGGTTCCTATAAATTATGGAGTTCCTCTGATGAAAATTGTTTCCTATAGCACCAAACAGTATGATCGCAAACATATGGAACAGGTCAACCAACAATCAGAGTTTAATTTTAATATTGAATACTTTGATTTTCCATTAACGGTTCAGACAGCTAAAAATGCCGTCGGTGCTGACGCAGTTTGCATTTTCGTTAATGATGAAGCAAACCGTGCTGTGCTGGAAGAGCTCGCGGCTCTCGATGTGCATATTCTCGCGTTACGCTGCGCTGGCTTTAATAATGTTGATTTAGATGCAGCCCATGAGTTGGGAATTCAAGTCGTTCGCGTTCCTGCTTATTCTCCTGAAGCTGTTGCAGAACATGCTGTTGGCATGATGCTATGCTTGAATCGCCGTATTCATCGCGCGTATCAACGTACTCGAGATGCTAACTTTTCTCTCGAAGGCCTAACTGGCTTTAACATGCATAACCGCACTGCGGGCATTATTGGTACAGGTAAAATTGGTCAAGCCACATTACGAATTTTAAAAGGGTTTGGAATGCGCCTACTGGCTCATGACCCATACCCAAGCCAAGCCGTCCTTGATCTGGGTGCCGAATATGTCGATTTAGACACCTTGTATCGAGAATCCGATGTTATCTCTCTGCACTGTCCTTTAACACCGGAAAACCACCATTTGCTGGATGAAAACGCGTTTAATCGCATGAAATCAGGCGTAATGATCATCAATACCAGCCGTGGAGCTTTAGTCGATTCGGCTGCCGCGATTAATGCGCTCAAATCCCAAAAAATTGGCGCATTAGGTATGGATGTGTATGAGAATGAAAGAGATCTATTCTTTGAAGATAAATCTAATGATGTAATTCAAGATGATATCTTCCGCCGATTATCTTCTTGTCATAACGTATTATTTACCGGCCATCAGGCGTTTTTAACCGAAGAAGCCTTAACAAGTATCAGCTTAACAACACTGAGTAATATTCAACAAATCAGTCGTGGCGAAAATTGCCCGAACGTTGTGAAGCCTTAGCAGGATCTCGCATCATGAAAAGATTGATCCCTCTAACGCTCTTTGGGTTGTTACTTGCAGCTTGCCAAACCCATCAGGTAAAGGCAGGTAGTAGTCAGCAATCCCTTGAGCAGCAGCTGATGCATCATAATTTTGTCTTAACTGAAGTGGATGGTCAGCGCATTGCCAAAAAACAGACCGCACCGTCCATTTCATTCGGTGAAAAAATGTTTGTCTCTGCCTCTATGTGTAATGACTTTAACGGAATGGGTGCAATTAATAATGCAACACTAAAAGTTAAAACATTAAGTAAAACAGAATTAGAGTGCGTAGATGAAGATCTTTCACGATGGGATACCTTAATTAACCGTATGCTGACAAATGGTGCAACAGTAACATTAACCAAAGATCATTTAACGTTGACACAAGGCCATTATAAACTTGTTTATATCTTGAGTGATTATATGCAGTAATTCTGCTTTTATTGCAAAATAAAAAACCGCCATTCTTAATTTGGCGGTTTTTTTATCTTCCTATATTAGTATTGCTTAAATATTATTTGGCTTGGCTGAATAACAAATTAATTCCTGTCGCTTTTGATGTGCGGTCCATATAGTCATGAATTGTGGTGCTAAAACCTATTTCTTTCACAATACTTAAGCTACGCAACACAGGGAAGATAATAAAATCATTAATATCTACAAGTGCTTTGTTACGCTTTTCTAGCCATACATCTAATAGATCCATATGCGGCTCTAACTCAATCAACAGCGTGTGCGTTTCTTTACGCAGTACAGATAAATCATCTCCATGAAACTTGCTAACACGCTGGATATACGCGGTTTTAGCCGCTTCCGTCGCTATTTCAGGAAACTCAGATTCAGTAAAACGTGGTGTCACTAATTTAGATACCGTCGACGAAACTGCTTTATACCAACTATCAATTTCAGGGCTAATTTCCCCTGCGGCTAAACGAGGCTCACTTAATTGGTCAATATAGCGCACAATATCTAAACTCTCAGGTAAATAGCTACCATCTTCTTTCTCTAGAATAGGTACCATTTTACGCCCTATCATACGTGTTGGGGTTTCGATATCGTTATCCAACAAAATCACTTCTTCTACCGCAACTTTTTTTAAGCCAAAAATCATTCTGGCGCGAACACAAAATGGACAATGATCATAGATATACAGTTTCATATTACCCTCACACACTCAGTGATAAAGCGAATTAAGTTAACTTAAGTATACTTGATATTTATACTTAGTGTAGTGCTAAAGAAATTTCTTTTTTATTATTTAATATAATAAATCTAGTTATATTTAATTATAAAAACAAAAATAAATAAAATTAATTGAAATTTAATTCACAAAAAAGTAATACATTGCATTTTAAATTCCTGATTTTATATTTTAATTTAGAATTAAAATGAATAAATTATAGGATAACAAAAATGAAAACCATCCAAAATCAACCCCAATGTTTCATAATGAAACGGTTCAACTAATCTAATTAACATATTAAACAATTAACTAACAAATAAGATAAATGTTGATTTTATTAAACAGACAGGTTTAACCGCGTAATTCTAGCGGGATATTCTTATTGTTATTTTAATTCGGAATATTCAAAATGGCACTACAGAAACAAACGTCGAATTTTTGAATGTGACTATCACAAAATGAAAGACCATCATTGAAAGTTAAATACTTTAATTTGACGTTAATTTTAATTATTAGCTTTTAAACCAGCTTGTAATTTAATATAATATATAGTGAAAACGACTGATAATAACCTTAATAATAAGTTGAGTATGTCATATGGACATTCATAGTGTCATTGGTCTTAGAATAAAAAACCGGAGAAAAGTGCTAGGCTTGTCAGGTGCAAATCTAGCAAATAAGTTACATTTAAGTCAGCAGCAAATATCGCGGTATGAAAATGGTGTTAACAAGATCCCAATTGACCATCTGCTTGATATTTCTGAAATTTTAATGTGCCCTATTGAATGGTTCTTTAACGGTTATAAAAGTGAAATTAATAATAACGATGACCATTCATTCGACATTCCGAATAGAGAATTACAATACGCAGCAGAAAGTGTAATTATTCCATCTAAACATCACGCATAATAATCTTTTTTCGATTATCTAAAAATACCCAGTTAACGCTAATGTAGACCATTAATCTTCATCGATTAAAATTAGCTTTCTGGGTATTTTTTTATTTCTTTTAAAAAATTAAAGCTGCATATTATATATATAATAAAACATCCGACCTCACACCACTGACCAGCATTAATTTAAAAACAAAAAAATCGCATATGTTTTATTAAAAATATGCGATTTCCTATTGAAGTTGAATATGATTTTTAATCGTAAGTGACATTGAAAACTAAGTGTGACCGAACATCACCTGCCGAAATGGCTCTCTCATAAGGAAAATATCGAGCGGTTAAAGGAAAAATCAATAAGTCATCCTGATTATTCACTACCGTACCGACTTTATAACTACGAGTAAAACTTAATGGTGCTTTACTACTTCTTTCTATTACTTGAATACCAACACCCTTTGCACCATTAGTTCCAGCTTCTTCATTTCTTAGTACGCCATTAACATCACTCGCCGACACATTTCCACGAAAATCAATATTAAATGTAGTTAATCCTGAAGAGGTAATTCCACCATTACACTCCATGGTAATATCAAAATCAATATCTCCTACAGGCGCTTGATAAGCGGTCAATTGATTACGCTTTATCGGCGCGAGTGTCACATTCTGTTCTCGTCCACCATTGATTAAGCAAGATGGCGATACAATCGTGATCGCATTTCCTTGTAGATACGTTCGAATTAATGGATCCGTATTATGTTTATAACCATATTCGGTGTACTGCCCATTGGCAATTGTGCCAGAACCTGTTTTTCTTGCGGTTTTTATCAACGTTAATGTGAACGTTGAGTTTTCAAGGTATACGCTTACGCCATTTCGTCCGCCATAAATCGTATGAGTACCGGGATAGAGAATATTGACTTGGTTTCCACCTCGTTCAAATTTCATACCTATTCCTGGAATACTGGATTGATAAACGCCATCACCTAAATGACGCAGACCACCCATCACCACTTCAGCTTGAAGCGTATTCGTTCCATAACATGTTAAATACGATTGATAGCCATTAGTACGCATAGGCCATTGTTTTCTCATAATAACCCCTCCAACAGGAAGGTTTGGATCAACAACAACATTGCCTAAGGTCATATTGAGATCTATGGGTCTTACATTCTTGCGATAACAAACATCTGCATACCCGAAAGCTAATGCATACTGAGTAGCAAGGAGAACACCAGCACCAATTAGCCAGCGCCATTTTTTGATCATTGACATAGACTCTCCTGACTATTTTCCGTCGTTAATGGGAACGAACACTCTCCGCCTTCCCACTTCACTGTCGCAAGTTTAGATTCATTATTACTGATAAAGACTGTCCCACCTTGCCCTACAACACCAATGTAATTCCCTTGAGGATCCAACACATTGGCACCGAATGGCAGCGCTTTACTGTTCGGTCGAACGACGCTATACACTGCGTTTTTCTCAACTTTCGTATCAAAAACAACTTTTACAACGCTACCTTCATACGGTACAACTTGCGCTGTGGTACTGTTAAACACGATATCTTCAGGGCTACCTTTCGGGTCAATGTCGACATTATTAATACGATAAGGGCGAACATAAGGCGCTAACGCATACCCATGGCTATCAATTTTGGTGTTCTGTGACCCCATGACAGAAGCCCCTTCGGCCCCCTTCGCTTCTATTAATGCAATCGTTGAAGAGGTATTCGGCGAGAATGTGACTCCACCCTCATGCACCACCATTGATCCATTAGCAGAAGCACCATATTGACGATAACCATTACCTTGGCTGTAGTTAGCATTCGTATTCACAACCGAAGTTTGATATCCCGTATTCAGTGCAAAATTACTATTACCATGTTCTTCAAACGACGTATTTAAACCATAAGTCCAATTATTATCTGTATCAATTGACCCATTAACTCCCACTTGTGAAGAACCAAATTTATCATTATTAAAGATGGTGTTTGAGGTAATGGCAGCGTAATTGCGATCCCCGAAATAGAGAGGGAAGTTCACATTTAAACTCACACGGTCATCTTGCGTTCTTTGCGTATTATCTGAATAGACTCGCATAAATGAGATGCCATACGAAAAGCGTTCAAATTGGTTGTTGTAATTTAATTGGTACTGTTTTTCGATACCGCTACGGTTCCAATAACTTGAAATACGTCCAGTGAAATAGAAACTACCTAAGTCGTACGGTAAATTTTGGTTAATTGTGTAGCTAAAACCGTTTTTCTCACGCCCTAATGAACTATCTATTCCTTTCTTATCCGCATCAATCGTGTAAATCGCATTAGAAAGACTGTAATAATCTTCTGTTGAATAACGGTATGCCGCTAATACAAGGTTTGTGTCAGTATCAGAAAATAACTTATTGAAAGTAAATCGATAACTCTGCCCCATATCCGTTTTTTGATTGAATACCGTTCTTGATTGGGTAACATCGACGGCAACCGCACCAATAACCGTATTCACACCCGCACCTAGCAAATAAGCCTGATAGTCATCAAATGCAGTGATTCCACCATACAGTGTGAACGTGTTATTTAAACCGTGCTGCAAAGTACCTTGCATAATGAACGGTTGGTTACTGATGCCTTTAGCATCTGATTTACCACCTGACAGTTGATAACGGGTATAACCGGGACGTAGTAACTGTGCCATAGACGTGTAAGGCACACTAAAAGAAGATTCACTTCCATCTGCCTCTTTGATAGTCACAACAAGGTCATTACCATAACCAGATGGGTACACATCATTGAGGTTAAATGGCCCGGGGGAAACCGAGGTTTGATAAATAACGACGTCATTTTGTTTGACGGTAACAAGGGCATTACTTTGTGCAACACCTCGAATTTCAGGTACAAAAGAACTCATGCTATCAGGATACATTGTATCGTCAGTGGCAATTTTAGCCCCTAATAAACTGATACTGTCGAACATATCCCCGTCAGTATAAAACTGACCTGCGGTTGCTTTAGATTTCAATCCAACAATAGGACGTTGTAAATAGGTTTGGTTACTATGCCAATTAGCACCCTCTTTACGTTGCCAATTTAAATTTCCAATATGCTTTAATAACCAACCGTCATAGCTTAATCCTGCATTTAATCCGAGATAAGCACTCGCATTATTGTTACCGTTTGAGCGACTATCATAATAGTTACTCATATACCCCAGATTCAACGCAGGGACTCCAGTTTCCCAAAATTGTTCAGAGACATAGCCACGAGATGATTTCTGCTCATAAATTTGAGGAACAGAAATATCAACTCGTAATGTTGATGAGTGAAATGTGTCACTAACATCAGGATCACTATTCCACTGAGTTAAAAAGAGACACTCTTTGCTATCGGGTTTCGCCGTCGGGGCAAACTTTTCGACATTAATACCCAAGTCAGATAACAGGGCTGGGGTATAGCAGGTTCCTAACTGTCCATTTTCTTTTGCGACGAAATCAAGGTCGTATCGCCCTTTCCAACTCCCATTGGTATATACATCAACGGAATATTTTCCTGGGCCAATCCCTGTTGTATTAAATCTGTCAAAATCAACGTTTTCTTGGCTACCTATAATGAAACCACTGTTAAATTCATACGTGGTATCTTCTTCACTCCAAGCATAAAACGACGGTAAAGCACAGACTGTGACTAAACCTGTCACTGAGAGTAAGTTTGTATATTTATTTTTTAACTCTCTCTGCTTCATTCTAAATCCTATTTAACGGTAGTTTTTACCGCTACATCTGAGCCGTAATCGTTGATATTGTTAATAATAATTTTAGTTCCTGACGTCAGTGCTCGCTTGAGTGTCACTGTCGACTGGCTTTTAGGCTCTAAAAAAATTGTTTCATTATTCAATCCGTTAGAACCATCAGTAGAAATTTTTGTAATAGTAATAAAGTATGGCGACGGGTTGCCGATATTAAGTTTGCTGCCATCTGCTTTAACAACGAGTTGCTCAGGAGCAAGCTCTCGGCTACCTAGGCCTGATGGGCGATAGAAAAATTTAAAACGAGAACGGATAGCCAATTGCAGCACATTTTGATTTTCTTCTGCTTTATTTTTGACCATTGGTGGAATGTCTAACAAATTCAGCCACCATAAGGATTCTCTGTCTTGTGGTAAGGCGGATTTATCCATCAGCTTAATGCGGATAGTTTGTCCACCTTTTGCTTCAATTCGGGAAATCGGTGGCGTGAGTTGAAATGGCGTTTTAATCGTATCAGGTGTTTCAGATGCATCACCTGTATCAAGCCATGCCTGGGCCATAGCCGGGCGGTCAGCCGTATTATTTAATTGGATAGTGATTTCTTTCTCATCGCTAGGATAAACAAAACGAGTACCGTTAACGATGATGTTATTTGCAAATGCTGTCATACTCGACAGTAAGCAAAGGCTAAATAGAATGGCTTTCATGTAGGCCTCAAAGCAAAAAGCGGCAGTTAGCCCACCGCTTACTAACTCATGCTTTTATCGAAAATGTCGATAAAAACTGACTGAAAAATTAGTTATAAGTAATTTCGTAAGTCGCGTAGCTTTGGATTTCACCCGCGCTTACAGTGTCAGGAGTTGCTGTTGAGTAACCAACATAGTAAGTGAAACGGGTATTGCTACCGTTTTTCTCACCAACTGCTTTTGGTTGGCTTGCTTGACCTGGGAAAATTTTAGTGGTTTTTTCGCCGTCAGTAGACAGTGCTAATTGGATGTTTTTAGCGCCATTAACAACAGTGTTAGCTAAGCTACCGTTAGTATTAGCAGCTAAGTTACCACCAGTCCAACGCACGCCTAAGGCTGCAGTATCAGTAACAGGTTTGCCGCTTTGTGCACAATCACTGATTTCGATAGCGAAAGTTTTTGGTTTTAGAATAGTATTAGCGCCACCGTTTTTAACTTCTTGTAAAGAAACAGGTGCTAAATACACAGTTGCATCGCTGCCTTGACCATCAACAGAAACGTTACAAGAAACATCCATAACTTTACCGTTAAAGTTAACTTGGCCACCGCCAACTGAAGTTGCTGCATTTGCTGTTGTGAAACCAAGAACTGTTGCTGCGATAGCAGTCAGTAAAACTTTTTTCATTTTCAATTCCTAAGATGAGTTTTTTATTTATTGCTTATACAAATTATTAAGAGGTCTTTTATTCAGTCTTGGGTAACAGCAAAAACAGAGCTCGACCGTATTAAAATACAGCCAGAAGTCAGCATATTTAAAGCTTCTAACAGATCCCTGTAATGCACAAATCAAAAGTAGCTCAGTGCATTCTGTTTTTGACCAACAACTTGTATGACCATCTAATTCGAAGCAAAGAATACATAAAAACTTATGTGTCATTAAATCGTTTTTACCTTAGCTTATTAACATTTTGATAGGCATAGACTATTGCAAATGATCTATTAATCGAAATGGTCAATATATTAATTACACTTAATAAGTCATATTTAGAGGCTGAATAAGCATATTCAAAAATAAATATTTAAATTTATAAAATTTAATTTCGATTTTATAAGATATAAAAGATTTTTGTGAATATTTTAAATTTGAGATATAAGTTAAATTTTGTATTTTTATTTACATTTAGACACTTTTTCTAGTCTTTTGATTACAAAATAGAGTCACGCTATACGTGTTAAAAATACGTAATTGATAAATTTTTCTTATTAAAATAACCCATGTTCATATTGAAACATTTGCCAATAAATAAAATTAAATATCGAATTATTATTCCAACCCACAAATTAACTCTCATTGAGAGTAAAAGAATTATCTATAACTTTATTGCGCATTAGGGCAAAGTAAAAAGTTATATAACAACAATTTTTTAGTGACTACCACTATCGTAGAGGGAATAGAAAAAACACAGTAAAGAAGCGGGGAGAATATTTATGATAAAAAATCATAAATACCGCAAGATAATGCTCCTGTCATATAATAAGACTTTGACAATTTAATCTTATTAAGAGTATCAGGGTGTGAGGCTATGTAAGCGGAAATAATCATTTCTGATCTAACAATACTAAATAAGTGGTACTTTTTAACCAAAAACTTGATCTGTATCAAAATTTGGCGAATTTGCGTAATTCAGTGATATATAAGGTTATTTGCCAATAATAACAGTTCGACCAAATTTATAAAAATTGCCTAAAAAATGCATATTAGGAATATTCCTAAAAACGCATTTTGTGAGTTTTTGATTTGTCTTATGTCTTCATTTTGAACAAAAAAGCATTTAAAGCTAAGTGCTAATCGATTTTAACACTACCTATTCTACCCATCTTTTCAGTGAACTAACGTGACAATAACGTTAATAATAGTTCTATTTAGATAACATTGACTCATTAAATTAGCTCTTGAATGACAATATGATATTTGAGTGAAATAAGACAGAAAAAGTATATTATTTCAATATGCTATGAAATATCACTTAAAATCACCATGTGTGTGAATTAGGCTGACTGAATATTATTTAAATATCACTCTACTTTTTATTAAAGAATATTTAACATTTGAACATTACTAAATATAAACCAAGTTTGTTCTCATTTATAAGTAATCTATTTCAATAGGTTCCACAAAGTACAAATATCTTCTTTGTAATAAAAAATCTTGACAGGTGATTAAGAGTGGTTGTTTTTTGTTCGATTTGTCATTTTTAATCGAATTGATGGCGTTGGATCTAATGAGGGCGTAAGGATAAAAAACCCGCTCAGTGTAAATGAAGCGGGTTTTTAGAAGAGTCGATTAGTGATGCATTATCTGTCGTTTGGTCGGTTCATAATATGATCTTCCCACTCTACCACATCAATTTCTCGTACTGCGATATGGCGAACTGAAATACCTTCATTATGCATTGCAGCTTTTGAACCAGTTTTCAATGGATGCCATGCAGGAAGCGGCTTTCCTTCCATTAACAAACGGTATGCACAGGTACTTGGTAACCAAGCGAATGTTTCCAGATTATCCCGAGTCAGTTTTATGCAATCCGCTTCATATTTGAAACGATCTGCATAATGTCTGCACTGACAGGTTTTAATATTTAACTGGTTGCAAGCCACATTAGTGAAATAGATCTCATCGGTGTCTTCATCCATTAATTTATGCAAGCAGCATTGCCCACATCCATCACAGAGAGATTCCCACTCTTCATCGGTCATTTCATCTAAGGTTTTAACCTGCCAGAAAAACTGAGACATAATACTGCAAAATCCTATACTTAAATGACTCTAGTGGTCAGTGAATTATCATTAATCGTTAGCTTTAACATATCCCCAGAAGCCAATGGCCCCACACCTTCCGGTGTGCCGGTTAAGATAACGTCTCCAGGACGTAGGGTAAAGAAACGGGACATATAGCTAATGAGCGGTAAAACAGGCGTGATCATATCACGGGTCGAGCCAGACTGACGAATCTCGCCGTTGATTTCTAAACTCAGTGACATATTTTGCAGGTCACTGGTACCACTAACGGGAATAAATCCTGAAATTGGACATGAACCATCAAAAGCTTTGCTTTTTTCCCATGGCTGCCCTGCTTTCTTAAATTTCGCCTGTAAATCCCTTAGGGTTAAATCAAGTGCGACTGCATAACCGGCAATTGCACGAGCAACCCTATCTTCATCCGCATTTTTAAGAGGCATACCGATCAAAATCGCCATCTCAACTTCATGGTGAACCGAGCCTAATTCTTTAGGAATAACAATTGGCTGGTTCACATCACACAGGGCAGTTTCCGGTTTAATAAATAAGACAGGTTCCTCAGGTAATGCTGAACCCATTTCTTTAATATGTTTGGCATAGTTACTGCCCACACAAACTACTTTATTGGCAGGGAAATCTAATAAAGCACCTTGCCAGTCGCGATGTTGATACATATCGGTAACTCCTATTATCGTTATTGTATTTTTGCAGCGATACCATCCGCCATCATACAAACACTTAATGCGAAATAATATGAACGATTCCAATGCATAATCGTGCGGAAGTTTTGGGTCACTAAGAACGTTCGACCTTCAGGGTCATCAGGAATAACCACCCATGTTTTTAAATCTGGCGATAGTCGAGAAAATGCAGGTAATTTAACCCCTAATTTTTCCCACTCCTGAACGGTTTTTCCTTGTTCCGTTTTAACCCCTTCTAAGCTACGGTTAAAATCAGCTGGTAGTGAAACTTGATAGCCCCATGGTAATGCAGATTGCCATCCTTCCGTGGATAAATAGTTGGCAACTGAAGCAAAGACATCGGCTTTGTTATTCCAAATGTCCATTTTGCCGTCACCATCGCCATCTGCGGCATAGGATAAATAAGACGTTGGCATAAATTGGCTCTGCCCCATCGCCCCAGCCCATGAACCTTTCAGTTGCTGATCTTCAGGAATATAACCTTTATCCATGATTTCCAAGGCTGCTAATAATTGCTTACTAAACAGTGCTTCACGACGCCCTTCAAAAGAGAGTGTGGCAAGCGCTGAAATTACATCTTCTTTACCCTGTGAACGACCAAAACCACTTTCGAGTCCCCATAAAGAGACAATGTACTGTGGCGGTACACCATATTTCTGGCTAATTGCGTTCAATACCGCTTGGTTTTCATAGTACTTTTCAACACCCGCATTAATGCGAGATTGTGGTAAGACATTTTTTAAATAGCTGGCTAACGTCACTGTTGCGCGTTTTTCAGGTTGCCCTTTATCCGCTTTTACGACACGTTCAAGGAAATAAATGTTAGCAAAGCCACGATCAATCGTAGACTGTTTGATACCTTGAGCCGCAGCATGTTGTTTCAGCAATTCCACATAGGCAGGAAATTGTGAAGGCTCACGTTGTTCAATTGGAAAAGCTTTATCTAGTGCGATAACTTCTTTCTCAATCGCAGCTTCTTGTGCCGTTGTCAGAATTCGAGTTTCGTTTGCTTGAGTTGCAGCTTTTTGGGTTTGCGGAGCACTGCAACTTGCTAAAAGTACACCAGCGACTAAGGTATATAATAACGTTGGCTTCATTTTTATCCTCCTGACGATAATGGCTTTTTAAGGATCATCCTAAATTGTCTTAGTCGTTTAATTCGCGATATTCAGAAAGTAAATTTTCAACCGGAGGTGGAAATTGCAAGTAGTAGCCAACGTCTTGAAGATCAGCTCGAACTCGCTCAATGTCCGCATTTGCTAGCTTTTCACGTTTATCCAATGAAATTAACATTGAAAACTGTGGTTTGCCAAATTGCTTCAGGAGTTCTTCTGGTACGCGTGAAAAGTCATCTTTCTTTTCGACATATAAATAAGTTTGATCACGGTTCGGGCTTCTATAAATTGCACAAATCATTATATTTAACTCTTTTTCTTAGTTCGTAAGCTTGCTTGAAGTATGCAGTAACTATAACATGCTATTGTTTTACTGAGTATCTTCACCCGAGGATTGTTTCGGAAATTTTAATTTGCTGAGTCTAGATAGATGCCACAATCGCCAATAGAACTTAAAGGCAGCAGTTTTACTCTTTCAGTCATTCACTTACACAGTGAAGAGCCTAAACTCATCAAAAAAGCGCTGCAAGACAAGGTCAATCAGGCTCCTGATTTTCTTAAAAATGCCCCAGTTGTTATTAATGTTGCGGAATTAACTCACCATGCGGATATGTACAGTATCCACAAAGCGATTGTCTCTGCAGGTCTTCGAATTGTGGGTGTCAGCGGCTGTACTGATCCACTGTTAAGACAAAAGATCAATGAAGCGGGCTTACCAGTGCTTATTGAAGGTAAAAGCAAAAAAGCGCCAGAACCATCAACGGATGACGTTACTTTTGCGAAATCGGATATTGCCCCACAACCTGCTCCAATTGAATCTGCTTATCGCAAAACCCGTATTATCAATACTCCTGTTCGTTCAGGTCAGCGTATTTATGCGCCAAATAGTGATCTCATCGTCACAAGTAATGTTAGTGCAGGTGCAGAATTATTAGCAGATGGTAATATTCATATCTATGGCGTTATGAGAGGTCGTGCCCTTGCTGGTGCCTCAGGTGATATGGAAAGCCAGATTTATTGTACTCATTTGCAAGCAGAGCTAGTGTCCATTGCAGGCGAGTATTGGTTGAGTGATCAGATACCTACTGAATTTCTCGCCAAAGCAGCTAAACTTTGTTTAGTTGATAACAAACTTAATATTGAATACTTAAATTAGACCTTATTTACAAGGAATTATTCATGGCACGCATAATTGTTGTTACTTCTGGTAAAGGTGGCGTTGGTAAAACCACTTCAAGCGCGGCCATAGCTACCGGCCTAGCTCAAAAAGGGAAGAAAACCGTAGTTATCGATTTCGATATCGGTCTGCGTAACCTTGACCTAATCATGGGGTGTGAACGTCGAGTAGTCTATGACTTCGTTAACGTTATCCAAGGTGATGCAACTCTTAATCAGGCGTTAATCAAAGATAAACGTACTGAAAACCTTTATATTCTTCCTGCATCACAAACTCGTGATAAAGACGCGCTGACTCGTGAAGGTGTTGAAAAAATTCTTGATGAACTCAGCAACGAAATGGCGTTTGACTTTATTATCTGTGACTCTCCTGCCGGTATTGAAAGTGGCGCATTAATGGCGCTTTATTTTGCTGATGAAGCCATTATCACAACTAACCCAGAAGTCTCTTCTGTTCGTGACTCAGACCGTATTTTAGGGATCTTATCCTCTAAATCTCGTCGCGCAGAACAAGGTCAAGACCCAATTAAAGAGCGTTTATTATTAACTCGCTACAACCCAGGTCGAGTGACTCGTGGTGATATGCTGAGTATGGAAGACGTTTTAGAAATTCTGTGCATTCCATTAGTGGGTGTGATCCCAGAAGATCAGTCTGTTTTACGTTCATCCAACCAAGGTGAACCTGTCATTCTGGACTCTGACTCTGAAGCAGGACAAGCATATAGCGACTGTGTAGAACGTATTTTAGGTGAAGATCGCCCTATGCGTTTCATTGAAGAAGAGAAAAAAGGCTTCTTAAAGCGTCTATTTGGGGGATAAATAATGGCTTTATTGGATTTCTTTCTGTCGAGAAAAAAGACGACAGCAAATATCGCAAAAGAGCGACTGCAGATCATCGTTGCTGAACGTCGCCGCGGTGATAGTGAGCCAGCTTATCTTGCTGATATGAAGCGAGATATTTTGCAAGTTATTTGCAAGTATGTTCAAGTTGACCCAGAAATGTTATCCGTACAATTTGAACAAAAAGATGATGATATTTCTGTTCTCGAATTAAACGTCACCCTTCCTGAAGCGGAAGAAGGTAAAGACGTTAAAGAAGCAAAACCAGCAGAACAGTAATATTGTACAATGCCGCTATATCGCTATATTTATATAACGCCATAGCGGCTTGATTTTGTTAGCGATTTCAGTATTAGTCTAACTTGAAGTTAATTTTTAATATCATTTTTCTGTTCATATTTTCAGGCGGCTTACCGAGTGGCTTGCAACGCTTAATCGCATCCAATATCGCCTGTTCAAAAAATTGGCTCTTTTCTGAATCCACCACTTTCGCATTGACCAACTCACCTTTCTCTGTGACATCAAACTGAACTTGAATACCCCCTTGTATACGCATTTTGCGTGCTCGTCGCGGGTACTGTTTATGTCTATCAATTTCCCGTTTGATCTGGTCTAAATAGCGCTGTTTGGCATTGATGCTATTTTCACCATCAGAAAAATGAGCGAGATCACCTTGCTGCCCTGCTGCTAAAGAATTTGCTGTGTTTTCTCCTTCTTTAGCTCTTTGGGTTTGCAAATCATCTCGAAGGCTTTCTTTCTTGGTTTTTTCTTCCGGCTTAGCCTTATTTTTTATAGAACTACGTTTTTCAGATTTCACTTCTTTGGGTGTTCTTTCAGCGACGGTATTTGAGGTATTATCTTGCTGGTTACGCTGCTTTCTGACCTTGATATTGGCGTACTCAAGCTCCTCAATAACATTGAGTTCACCGCCAGTTACCGATTGGCTTTCTTGGGGGATGCTCACTTGTTGCTCAACTAAAAACTGGGTTAACGCGACGGTCACTACTGGCGAAATTAACGGTGCTGTCATTTTGAATGACAATGAATTGAATGCAAAAAAACAGAAATAAATAATGGTGCCGTGTAATAAGCCAGAAAGCGGTAATCCATAATAAATTCGAAAATAATTCATGGCGATATTCCTAATCAGCCCCAGCAAATGTGCTTTGCTGGGGCTGAGCCTTAGAAGTGACTGGTCACACTTAAACGAAGGGATCTCCCCGGTGCTGGCATCATGCTACGTGTCAGCGGGTCAATGTAATATTCGTTTAATACGTTAGAGGCTAACAATTCCACTAACAGGTTCTTATTCACTTGATAAGTGACATAGGCATCCGTGACAAATACCGCATTCCAACTCATCGGATTATTGTTTAAAGGTGAATAGGAAGGGCCAAACTTGCTCGCCATCTGTGCTTCATCTTTATTTTCTGTTTTGGCGTGATATCGCACCCGCCCGCCAACTTCCAAACTTTCATTAAAGAAGCGCATACCAAGATTAGTATGGATACTGTATTTAGGTTGCAACTGGGTTCGGAGATAACCGAGTGGAAAGCCACCTTCAGTACAAATTGACCCTTTGAACTTGTTCAACGGGTCTAAGAGAACCATCGAAGCATCATCACAAACTTCATTTTTCAGTCGGAAATCTACCCCTAAATCGCCAAAGAAACGCCCATTATCATAGCGGGCTAACACTTCTAAACCGGCGGTTCGGTGCTGATCCATTTGCGCAAAAACCAAATTACCATCACGATCAAACGCATTATCGATAATATTATGGTAGTAATTGATTCTAAAATCGGCGGCATTTTCTGCTTTCAACCAACTTTGCAAATTACGTACATAACCGATTTCAAAAGTATGGCTACGTTCTGGCTTAAAGGGGTGATGCCCTATAGTGACTTTACCTCCGCCAGAAAAACCGATGGTATCTTCAAAAATACTTGGCATTCTAACGGTTTCAGCATAACGAGCAAAAACGCGATCATTTTCTGAAAGGTAAATTGAACCTCCCAGTGATGGGCTCCACGCTGAGTTAATACGTTTACCCGGTTTTTTATACTTTTCATTCTCACTGACTAAAATATAGTCCCATTCTTTATTTGGAGCACGATAGGCTATAATTGCTTTCACTTTTTTCTGGCTAATCGGGTCAATCACTTCTTCTGATAGGTCAATTTTCCCATTATAGAATGGGTTTTTCTCTGTAGTGAGTTTGCCATCTTCATCCACCCGCCATTTGATATAGTCGAATCCGGTAATACGAAATCCCTCATACTCTTCATGGATTGTAGAATAGTGCTCGGCTTTTTTTAGGGAATACTTAGGAAGTGATAATGCTTCTGCGACAAACCACTCAATTTTAGAAACACCAATGGTACTATCCGGCCAGAGCCCTGTCTTATTGTAACCATCAAAAGTACGTCCTTTGTTATCCACATACTCTCTCACTTTACGCGCTTCCTCTTCCGTTAACGGCCGAGAGTATTCAAAGTTCATAGCTGTCTCAATTTGATGCATAGCAAAGCACTCATCTTTTACTTTTAATCGGCGTTCTCTTAATAAATCTCGCGACCAATAATTTTGATACTTAATACCTGCATTGACATTTAGCCAATCCGTTGGTCGCCAATCCAATCTAATTGCTCCACTGTACTCTTGGCGCTTTCCTTCACGTGGGATAGCCCGAAATGAGCTGTATTTAGGTATTTCTGCGTTAGGGTCATAAATATCATCATGACTGTGAATTTTCTCATTTGTAAAGTTACCAATGAAAGTCACATCAAAGCTAGGCAGTAATTGGGTCTTATTAGATAAGGAAATACCTTGCCTATCATTGAGTTGACTCAGTTTTATTCCATCTACTAATTTCCCGTTAACATGTGGATTTCTACGATTACCATTTACATACCAGTCATACTCCATCGCTTGCCTAGGCAAGTCACCCGCCGTATTAGAATTTAAATCCATTTTTGTTAGCCAATAACTTAACTGAAAATCAAAAAACGGCTGGTCGCTGGGTTTAAATCCATAGTTAACATAGAGAGAGCCTAAACTAAGATTTGCCAACGGCCATTGGGGAATTTCCCCTGCCAAATCATGAAAGCGAATTTGCGAGGGCATAATTTCCCCATAATGGCTTTTGGTATGCACATAGCCGAAGGAGACACTCTGGGATTCAGAGAGCTGCACATTCATTTTTTGCAGAAAAGTTTCGATATTACTGGAAGTATTACCTACTTCTTTAGTTGGCAAGTAAACATTGGCAACAAAAGGGATATTAGGATCTAACGTTTTTTCTGAGTATTTATTGTCTCGAGGAATAATTGGTTCTCGGAAATAGTTTGCGCCATGACGCCCCGCAAAATAGTTACCTTGGTTTCGGTGGCTATATGCAAATAACAAGTCAAATTTGTCTTGCCGTAACCCCAGTGCTACTCGCATTGCACTGTCTTTTAAATTAAAGAAATTGGAACTTCCTGGTTGGTCTGGCTCTACCGTTGTCTCTGGGTCTCGGAACCTCACTAACGACAGAGAGTCATCATAGTGATTAAGCAAACTATCCATGAGCATAGGGTTATCTCTATAATCGCTTCCAAGATGTAATTGATTGATTCGAGGCTTTGTTGAATTAGTTCGTGTTTCAAGTTTAAGATCGACAGAAAAACGTTCATCTGATGGGACAATATCATCAATGCTGAGGGTTTTTACTGCCACGCCACCACCAATAGAGGTACGAATATCACGATCTAACATCGGGCTTTTTACTACGGTGATACTGCTGATCATATTGGGGTCTACATAGTTTCGGTTATTGGCCCCGTTGTAGCCACGCCACACGGTGATGGCTTGCTCCGTACCATCCACCGTAACAGGTACACGCCCTTGACCTTGAATGCCTCGAATATTTGGGTCTAACGCCCCACTATTACGTGCATCACCGCTATAAACACCAATGCCATGATTCAAAATATCGGCGGGGTTAGTGCCTTTATAACGCTCGACCGCTTCTTTGCTGATATAGATATTTGATTCGTCTTTATCATATTGGTCATCAGCACCCTTTTGATCCCGTATTTTAATCGTATCAGTCTGGTCTTTTACTTGTATATTGCCCACCTGTTCCCTTGAGCTGGCATAAGACGAAAGTGAAATGACACCCATCGTTAACCCTGTGGCAATTTTCATTGCTACCACTGCTGTTACTTTCATATTAAATCTCAATACGAACTAAAACGTTTTACTTAAATTTAAACCCACTTCGCTTTTATTATAGGAATAGCTTATTTTTGCACTGCTATCATTGAATTTATAATTAACATACAGTGTTGGTGTTAATGATAAAAATGTGTGGCTTAATAGGGTTATTTGGCTATTTAACTCCCATGATTCATCGTGTCGCTTTGTATTAAGTGCACTGTCAAAATCAAAAAACTTATGATTACTACTTGTTAATTTATCGACTAACTTATTCGAGCTAAATACATTGATTGAGCCCACAGTTAACCCTGACACTTGATAACTGTCACTTTTATATTGCTCAATGTTTTTACCACCATATAAATTTGAAAATAAGCTCCATTGTGGATTGACCGAATAAATTGCCGTTATACTATAATTAATATCATAACCTGATCGCGATACTCGTTTCCCAAAGAAAGCTTGATTTTTATACGTTAGATTGGATAGCAAATAAAGCTTATTACTAGGGGAGTATGCCCCTGTAATGCTCGCGCCGACACTGTAATGGTCAAACAAATGCCCTCGCCAATTAATATCTACAATCGGTGAAAAAGCGATCTTTTTATTCCCATAAAGATACTGATAGCTTACTGATGAATAACTTGAAAAACGCCTTTTTACTGAGCGATGTGGGTATTCCCATACGTATCCACCAAGGCTGGCCAACAGTGAATGTCCTCGATTCTGCCAAAGGACTTTATTGGCATTTCCTGAAAAGCCATACACCAAACCGGATTTGATTTCGCTACCTTGCATACACCACATCGAATTACATTGCTGTTCCTTGTTACCGTGAGCCTCGGTATAGTTTGTGTCATACTTTAAATCCGCATTGAAATTTCCCTGCCAATTAGCTCGATTTTCTAATGCTGTAATTTCACTGTCTATCTGTTTTATTCGCTCTTCAGGTAAACCTACTCGATATTTATTCTTTATTTTTCCGTATAAAACTAATGCTTCACGATAATAACTATTCTTTATATAGATATGAGCCAATTTCATTTCAGCAAACACTGAGTTAGGGTTTCCATTAACTATTTTTAAATATAATTTTAGCGCTAATGGATAATCACCATTAAAATAAGCCCTCTCTGCTGAAATATAATCCACCATACCTTTGTCGTGATTTTTATCATTTAGATATTCAGGCAATATTTCATCGATTTTTTGGAATTGCTGCCGATTGACTAAATCATAAAGAATAAAACCAAGGTCGTCGACATTTTTGTTTATTTTAAGTGGAATTATATTTGACGAATTATTTCTTGTGTTATTTATTTCAGTTAAAAATCCGATTATTTGTTCATATTGTTTTTGCCCATATTGTTGACCGCCATAGCTTTGCTCAGAAAATGAATTTACAGAAAACAATAATAGAATTAATACCTCAATCTTGCTGATTGTTTTTTTCATCCGTCTTCCTTTTTTTTCCCATAAAAATACAGGTAGGCAAAATCACTTTTGCCTACCTGATAACAATCATATTGCTAAACAAAGAGTGTTAAATAAAGAGTGTTAAATAAAGAAATTACTCTTCGGTTTGGCTACCACCAAAGGCAGTATCATGTTTGTGATTATCATTAAATACCAACACACCACCAACATGTTCCGCATTCTCACCAAAGAAGCGCCCATAACTCAAACCTGTATTCTGCTGAGTGTTTTCGAGATTTTTAACAATGGCATCCCCAGAAAACGAACCTCCATCCATTATTTTTCCTTTAAAATCATAACTATGTGCAGTTCCTTGTAATGACCCAGTATAATCTTTATCCCCAAAGTTCGCCTCAAAACTACCTGGAAGCTTTTTCTCACCATCATATTGGTTAATTCCTGCAATGGTGTAAGTGGCTTTACCTTCGGTTGGTACCGCTGTTGTTGCATCTTGGCCAGAGAAGAAAGCGGTATGCTTAGCATCGTCTTCCGTTCCAGTTTGTGACCAATCCCCATAATAAACTTCTGCATCCGCGATTTTAGAAAATTGGAATTTTCCCATATCGACTTCATGCTGTGGAGTTCCAGGGACAATATAAACATTACCTTCTTTAGGGAGCATCACAATTCTCGCTAAACTCGAGAATGATATTTTTTTCCCATTAGCTTTATCACGATGACCAATACCCGGAGCACCTATAGAACCACCATATGGCCCATGAGCGCCTTGTGTTCCCCCAATTGTTACATCCGACCTTTCTGTTTCATACGTTTGGCTTTGTGCAGATTCCGTTACCGCACTCGCACAAGTAGAAACCCCCACCAACATAGCAATTAATGTAAATTTAGTGCTTTTATTCATATTCAATTTCCTTATTTTGAAAATAAAAAATTAAAAGGAGATGATGCTTTTTGCTCTGTGATCTTGGACGTATTTGCGGGCCCACAAACTGGAAATGATTTTATGAGAATGAGTTTTATTTACAAATGGAGATTTTATAATTCAATTAAAAATCATTGTATTAGAATGATTTTTTCTTTTTATTTTTCAATAAACTATAAAATAACCCTCCCCATACAAATGTTAATCATCGCTGTAATGGGTTATTTTAAGTTCGATTTTTATTTATATTTGCTATTTTTTAAGAGTAATTACAGAATTGAAATGCATTAAAGTGAGGCATTAATATTAGAAAGAAACATTATTTTTAGATTGGCGATAAATAATAATCTTCATTATTTAAAGAATAATAAATATTGAATATTGGCAGAATGAGAATAAAACTTATTGATATGAGTAACAAATTACCGAAGAAAAAAGTACTTTAAAAATGGGATAAAGGCACAAAATCATCGCTATTTTGTGCCTTTATCATAATTATGCTTGGCTAAGTAATTGGGTTAATGGCGCTTCCAGTAACCGACCTCGCCAACCAGCAAGCAGTTCAGGCTGACATGATTTCTCTTTTAGCCCCCAATGTACCGCTAATAACTGGTTAATTTGTCGACGAGATGCTAATAACTCTGGGTTGAATTTTTCATTCTCGGCGATTTCTTTCACCACCCCTTTGATCTCTTTAAAAATGCTCTTGTATTGGCTCTGTTCAGTAATATTAGCAACAGGCGCCGGATACTGGCTGGCATCCAGTTTCTTCGCGTCTTCGACAATACTTAACAAGCGGCGACCATGACAGCGAATTTCTTGCCCAGATAAACCGAGGGCATCCAACTCACCTAAAGAGCTCGGTAAATAACGTGCGACTTTCCACAGATTTTCTTCTTTAATCACGAAATTGATCGCCATATCCCGCGCTTTGGCTTGATCCAAACGCCATGCCGCCAGCAACTGTAAGCAAGCAAGTTGTTCATCGCGTAATTGCCATGCATTCGTGATATTTAAGTAGGCTTTTTCAGGCTTAACTGTTTTTTGACGGCGAGCAACCACACGCTGACACTCGTCTTGGGCATCGGCCAAATAGCCAGCTTCCGTCACTTTTTCCATCAAAATTTTAGCCAGCGGCAGTAAATAAAGTACATCCGCCATTGCATAATCACACTGCTTCGAACTTAAAGGACGCGCGAGCCAGTCTGTTCGAGATTCACTTTTATCTAACTCAACTCCCAAATGTTCCGCCACTAACGTAGCGAAGCCGCAAGAAATGGGATAACCCAAAAATGCCGCTACGATTTGGGTATCTATCATCGGCTCTGGCACACAACCAAAATCATGCATAAACACTTCTAAGTCTTCACTGCCTGCATGTAAAAATTTCAATTGGTTTGGATTGGTTAACAGCGCCTTAAATGGGCTAAAATCCGTCATTAATAGCGGATCAATCAGTGAAACCTGTTTTCCATCATACAACTGCAATAAGCCCAGCTGTGGGTAATAGGTTCTAGTGCGAACAAACTCAGTATCTAATGCTAACCACGGCGCATCACTGGCCTCTTGGCAGACTTGGGCTAATTCGCTATCTGTTGTGACTAAACGGTAATTCAAAACAAGTTTCTCTTTATTATAATTTGGTTAAGTGTATCTGACTGACACAGTAACGCCGGTAAAAACCGGCGTTACACACATTGCTTTTGTTAATTCACCAGCTAGTTGGCTATGACGGTGATTTTTCTCGTTCTTGCTGCTCTTCGGCTCGTAATTCTTTTCGTAGAATTTTTCCTACGTTAGATTTCGGCAACTCATCACGAAACTCAAAAATTTTCGGGACTTTATACGCCGTTAGCGAACGGCGGCAGAATGTTTTTAGATCTGCTGCGGTCAGCGCTGAATTTTTGGTAACCACAAAAACCTTCACCGCTTCCCCAGTACTTTCGCTTGGCACCCCAATTGCAGCACATTCGATAACATCAGGATGCATGGAAATAACATCTTCGATTTCATTTGGATAGACATTAAAACCAGAGACAATAATCATATCTTTTTTGCGATCAACAATACGAATATAGCCTTCGTCATCTATTTCTGCGATATCGCCAGTCGCTAACCAACCATCGATAAGCACTTCACTGGTCGAATCAGGGCGATTCCAATATCCTTTCATCACCTGCGGGCCTTTTACCCACATTTCCCCAGGAGTACCATGAGGAACTTCATGCCCATCATCATCTAAAAACTTCACATCGGTTGATGGAACAGGTATCCCGATACTACCACTATAAGCGGTTAAATTATATGGGTTACCAGAAACTAATGGCGAACATTCCGTTAAGCCATAACCTTCGAGTAAATGCCGCCCCGTCAGCGCTTGCCACTTCTGAGCAACCGCTTTATGGACAGGCATTCCGCCTCCAACAGACAGCCTTAAACGGGAAAAATCAAGCTTCTGAAACTCAGGGTTTTGCAACCATGCATTAAAGAGCGTGTTAACACCCGTGATCGAGGTAAAGGGATAGCGGGATAATTGTTTCACCGTATCTGGCACATCTCGCGGGTTGGTGATAAGCAGATTCACGCCGCCCACACTGATAAACAATAAGCAGTTTACGGTCAGCGCAAAGACGTGATAAAGCGGCAGTGCCGTTACCACATATTCATGACCAAAATGTAAAACAGGACCATACGCAGCTTTAGCTTGGGCGATATTCGCAAGCATATTACGATGCGTTAACATCGCACCTTTGGCTACCCCAGTCGTACCACCGGTATATTGTAAGAATGCTAAATCTTCGCCAATAATATTCGGCTTGATATATTGCATTCGATAGCCTTGATGCATAGCGCGACGAAACGAAATGGCATCCGGCAAATTGTATTTTGGAACCAACCGTTTTACATATTTCACCACAAAATCCACAATTGTGGCTTTCGGGCGCGGTAGCTGATCCCCTAAGCGGGTTAAAATAACGTGTTTAACTTTGGTATTAAAAACGATTTTTTCTAATGTATGTGCAAAGTTAGAAACGATGACAATCGCTGTCGCCCCGCTATCATTTAACTGATGCTCTAACTCTCGCGGGGTATACAGTGGGTTAACATTAACCGCTACCATACCCGCACGTAGGATCCCAAACAGTGCAATAGGATACTGCAACAAGTTTGGCATCATTAAAGCAACTCGGTCACCTTTTTTAAGACCCAATCCATTTTGTAGGTATGCGGCAAATGCGCGGCTTCTCTCTTCAAGTTTACGGTAGGTCATCACTGCGCCCATATTAATGAACGCTGGCTGATCCGCATATTGAGAAACGGCGTTTTCAAGTAACTCTGCTAATGACGCGAAGTCATCAGGACTTATTTCTTCAGGTACATCAGCAGGATAGTTTTTTAGCCAGATTTTTTCCAAAATGTTACTCCTGAATTTAGTGAGTTATTATTTTACACAACCCTTTAACAAATTATTAACTCATTGTACCAGTTTGAAAATTAGACAATGTTAAGGTTGAGAGCTATATCACTAAATAAATTTCATTCCTTCGAGATAAAAATAAGGCGGTCAATACCGCCCTATCAACTTATGATTAATTCACCAGAACTTTAGTCTGCTTATAACCTGTAATTATACACTGCTGGCAGGAATTTTTGGAGAATTAAGCGATGAATAGTCCACTCATGCTCAGTTTTTTTATAAAAAAAATCCTAGCTTAACTAGGATTTTTAGCAGAATAATACTATTGCTTAATCTTCCGTTAAATACGTCTGTACTTGAGCCGGCCCCACTGGATACCCATAGCCCCATCCCCAAGGATGATTATAGTAATATGGGGAGCCATAATACCCGTACCCCCATGGACCCGCAGGCGGTGGCATCATCACGCTTTGTGCAATGCTCCAACGTTGGAAGCCTGTGACATTCATTGTCACATATTGATAAGGTACCTCTCCGATTTTCCCTGCTTGTTCTCCAGTTATGTTACCCACAACAGTGACATAGCGGTTTTTAAAATCGTTTGGCTCAACAAACCCGTTAATATAAGCGTAGATTCGACCAAGCGATGCGGAGTTTAATTCAGGCGCAGCGTCATATTTATTTAACGTCATGACGGCTATCTCAATCCGCGTTCTTTTCGGCTCATTAAAGACAGATAACACTTTACCGCCAAAACGCGCTTCTTGACCAATATACATCTCCGGCGCATTTTGCACCGACTTAAGATTATCTGCAGGATTAGGTACTGATCCCTTAATAGACTGAGGGATAGATACACAACCTGCCAGCGCTAATATGCCCGCAAGTAATAGAGTTTTCATTGCCGAGCGGTAGCTAAATTGAATTTTCATTTACCACCTCCAATTAGCAGTCATTATAAAGTGAGATAGTACGTATTAAAACTGCTGGTATTCCTTATCACATTATATGTGCAATCCAATTTTTATTAACGCTTATTTATTCAATAATAGATCAATTAAACACCGATTCTATATCTTAGATTAAAAAAATAGCTATTGGTTTTACCCTGATAGCTATTTTTTCATTCGACAAAAATCATGCTGATTCTATTTATTCGCGACCCGGTAATTTTTTCCAAGTCACTTCATTACGCAAATAAGTCGGTTCGACATTCTCAACCGCAGTCACTTTACCTGCTAGCCACAGCTGCTCAGCAATTGGCAGCATATCTTGCGCTGCAGGTAACGTGATTAGGCTGTCACTTAAGGACAAGCCTTCTAATAATTCAGGATAAGCAGCCCAGCCCGTTCCTGCATGACTCCATTGCCCTTCTAATTCAGTGAATTTTAATTTGAAATCAGCAGGAAGCATCACAGCTTCAGTTTCTTCACCTACCCAAAAACCCTGCTCATCGCGTTGATATTGCGCACAATATATTTCGGACATTCGAGCATCAATCGCCACCAACACACGGGAACTATTCGTTGTTCGATATACACCTTGTGCCAGCGTCATCAGCGAGGAAACACCGATCATGGGTAAATCGGCGCCCAGAGCTAAGCCTTGAGCAATGCCCACACCAATTCGAACCCCAGTAAAACTACCCGGTCCACGCCCAAATGCTAATGCATCTAATTGATTAAGTTTAATGCCTGCTTGCGCTAATACTTCTTCTACCATCGGTAATACTTTTTGAGTATGTTCGCGAGGAGAGATTGCAAAACGCGAAATAATTTCACCGTCGCACAGTAATGCAACAGAACAAGCTTCAGTGGCTGTATCAACAGCTAGAATACGACTCGACATGCCTAAACTCCGGCAAATATTAGGTTTTTTGTTGTCGCCTTATGACGGCAACCTGAAAGATGGGCGGTATCTTAACATAAACCGCCCACAGGATTGCATAAAATTAGTGTTTCTCAATCGCTTCCGCGCGCTTAGTTGCCAAAAATTCAATCGCTTTATTCAGATCTCGCGTACGAGGCGAAGGTGGTAAGCTTCGCAAAAACACCTCTCCATAAGGGCGAGTCACGAGCCGATTGTCACAAATCACAATCACGCCGTAATCTTTAGTATCACGGATCAAGCGTCCCACCCCTTGCTTTAATGTGATGACGGCATCGGGCAGTTGAACATCGGTAAATGGGTCTCCCCCTCGAAGTTCACAGTCTTCAATACGAGCACGCAATAACGGGTCATCCGGCGCGGTAAACGGGAGTTTATCGATGATCACGCAGGTCAGTTCATCGCCCCGAACATCAACTCCTTCCCAGAAACTGCTCGTAGCGACCAAAACGGCATTTCCTGCCGCAATAAACTGTGCCAGCAATTTATTTTTACTGCTTTCCCCCTGCATAAGCACAGGCAATGTCAGCGACGCTTTAAACTCTTCAGCTAATTCCCTCATCATTAAATGAGAGGTACATAAAAAGAAGCATCGACCTCGGTTTTTTTCAATTAACGGGCGTAACATATTGGCAAGCTTTTGAGCGCTACCCCGTTGATTAGGCTCCGGTAAAAAGCGAGGCACACACAGCAAAGTTTGGCTTTCATAATCAAACGGGCTTGCGAGCAATAATGTTTTCGCAGAGCTGAGACCTAAGCGGTCAGTAAAGTGGCTCAGTTTTTCGTTAACAGAAAGGGTTGCTGACGTGAACACCCAACTAGCCGGCGTACTAGCAATCATTTCACTGAATTTATCCGCGACAGTGAGTGGTGTTAAGGCTAATAAAAAGTGACGTCCGTAGCTCTCAAACCAGTAACTATAACCCGGTATGGTGACATCCTTTAAGCGGTTAAGACGGTTGCGGTAAATCGTCACGCGCTCAAAAATAGAATCCAAACTTTAGGAACGCCCTAATGACGTTTTGATGACTTCATAACAGAGTTCCAGTGCATCATCCAGTAGCGTTAACGCTCGCTGAACTTCGGATAACTTCAGTAATTCCCGTAAATTCCCTCTAAAGCTGTTTTCCCCTAAGTTAAGGCGAAAATCCAGTGTGCTTTGCGTCAGTCGATCGGCACTTTTTTGCAATTGAGCTTGGTCTTTTAGTTCTGTACGATACGTCATTATCATATCGCGAGCTAAATCTAACAGTTGCCGGCTACTGAGTTGCTGACCAAAATATTGGCTTGCAATATCAGGGATTTGATGGGCTTCATCGAAAATCATCACATCCGCTTGGGGGATCAACTCCCCAAAACCTGTATCTTTCACCACTCTGTCAGCCATAAAAAGATGGTGGTTAACGACCACCACATCTGCATCAAGGGCTTTACGACGCGCTTTGAGTACAAAGCACTCTTGGTAGCGGGGGCAATCACTGCCTAAACAGTTATCGTTGGTACTCGTGACTAACGGCCAAACGGGGCTATCTTCAGCAATATCATGGCAAGTACTGGTATCCCCCAGTTCTGATTCGATGGACCAACTGCGTAATCTGACAATCGCTGAGAGGATCTCGGGTTCAAGGCTACCTCCACCGAGGGATTGCTGATCTAACCTTTCAAGACACAGATAATTTGAACGCCCTTTTAGAAGCGCCGTTTTACCCGTGTAGTTCATCGCATCGATAATCGTAGGTAGATCTCGGTGATAAAGCTGGTCTTGTAGTGCTTTCGACCCTGTAGAGACAATCACTTTTTTGCCACTTCGTAATGCAGGGACGAGATAAGCGTAGGTTTTCCCTGTTCCTGTACCCGCTTCAGCCACCAGCACATGCTGCTGCTCAATAGATTGAGTAACCGCGTCAGACATGGTGACCTGCGCAGCTCGAGGTTGGAAACCGGGAATTGTTTTTGCTAGAAAGCCATCTGCTGAAAAGTCGTTAGACACTACGAACCTATATTGCTTACTGTTGATGAGCACACTTTACCATGAGTTCAAGATGGCTGCTGAGCTAATTATCGTTTCATCAATGAACTGATTTTCATCATAGTAGCAAACTGATATCCTTTGTTAGCATTGATAATAAGGAACAATTATGACTATTGAACGCATTGACCCAGATACCCGTTGGTCTGAAGCTGTTATCCACAACAACGTGGTCTATTACACTAGCGTCCCAGAAAAACTGGATGGCGACATTATTATTCAAACCGCAGATACCTTAGCCGCTATTGATGTCATGTTAGGCCGAGTGGGTTCAGATAAAAGCAAAATTTTAGATGCGACTATCTTCCTTGCAGATAAAGCGGATTTTGCTGGCATGAACCAAGCGTGGGATGCATGGGTTGTTGCGGGTAGCGCACCTGTTCGTTGCACTGTTCAAGCGGCTCTGATGAAGCCTGAATATAAAGTTGAGATCAAAATCGTTGCGGCGATTGATTAGTCTTGATTGATACTTGAAAAAGAACATCAGCTTAATGCCGTCACTTGAATTGAGCGGCATTATTTTTTAACGTGATGTTTTGACCTTTTATTTTCTCACTTCTCTTACTTCTTTTCTGTCTCACTACATACCATAGCATGACGATAGTAGCTAATTTTTGGCTCCTATTTTACAGATCTATTTGATTTATTTATTGAAAGTAAAAAAATGTATTATTTAGTGCCTTACTGTTTGCCCATCTTCTTTTTTCATCTCAAATGAAATTTGTATTCCTCTACACAGTAGGAAATAATAAATCTTTACATGACAATAGGAATGAATATTATTATCACACCATGTGAAGTAGGAATTCTAAAATGTCTTTTAAGATCAATTCAAGTTTAGCTTTTATTATTACCATATTACTGGGAGCTGTTCCTCTCTCTGCTATATGGTTACACATGATACCCAACATAGTAATAATCAGTATTAGCAATTGGATAGATGAGATACCTGTGATTTATTCAGATTATTATCGAAATGAAAGCTATCTATCCGCTTTATACTGTAAAATCGCACCTGTATTTTCGATTCCATACTATTTGGTTATATGGAATTCTATAAAAATAAAAAAAGAACACTTTAAATTATATAACAAAGGGATAATTACAACTATATTTGGTTATTTTAGTATAATTTTAATCATTTCTATGATCACCTATATTAATTACTTTTTAAACTATAACATATCAAACGGAAACAGAAATTTGCGAACAATTTCCGCTTTTGAATTTACTTCATTTCTCTATTATTACGCCATCTTTATATCAATCTTTACCATTACTTGCGCTGCAGTAAATGCATTTATATTTCTACCTATTAAGTATAAAAAATAAAACATAAATCAATTCATAATTATAAATTTAAAAATATACTTACGGAATGATTTCTTTATTTATTGCATCAGCGAAATCAGCATCAATATAAGAGGTAATCACAGCAGTTAATATGATAGCAGATACAGATAAAAGTGTAGCTGAAATAGTAATCGGTAATAATAAGCTTAGGCTTGCTGATGTAAATGCTAATACAATAGGAGATGCAACTCCTGCTAATACCATAGCTTCAATTTCTAAAACTAAAGGTCTCCAATTTCCCGTTTCAAACCCCTCTTCAACCTTATTTTTTATTTTTCAAATTTTAAAAATTTATCCGCAAGCTTAAAAGAGCTACCTAGTTTATATAAATTCTCCGATAGCTTTTTTCCATCTATAAATTTTATAGCCTGAGAAATGGCAGGAAGATCTTTCTTATGAACTTTAAGATATGGATTATTTATTGTTTTTTCTAATATTTTTAGCGCATCACTTGAATTTTTAATTTTTTTGCCTTTAAAATCATTTAATTCATTAATTATTTTATCAGATGCAACCTTGTATTTATCCCCAATGATTTTAGATGCTTTATCACCAATATCTGAAATTATTTCTGATGCTGTCTTAATAGCTTCATTTATTTGTAATTTCATTATCTCCTCTTTGGCTTTACCTTGTATTTTCTTCAATTCCTCATCAACTTGCTTTTTGGCTATTGCTTCATCAATAATAGTATCTAATGCTAAATAACTTTCTAAATCTTTAGGCATCATTTTGTAAAAGATTTTAGAAGCTCTATTGAAATCATTTTTTCTCAAAGCATCTATCATTTCAGGGTAGTTTTTAATATTTCTAGTAGCATCTAAAGTATTTAAATATGTTAAGACTGCAGATGTTTTAGAATCAATCTTACTAAAAATTGAACTCTTAATATGTTTATCAATGTATATTTCCTTTCCATTTACCACCTTTCTATTCAGCATATCAAATAAATTCATATACTTTGAAAACATTTCTCGCCTAATCTTTAGTGTTGGAACAATGCCATTTCTTTTAAGAGCACCAGCGAGTTGATTTTCAACTTTATTACGATACTCATCAAAAACCTTTGTAAATGGAACTCCTATCGTTTGGCTTTTAACCATTATTTTTTTAAGCTCTTTATCATTAGGCTTTTTTAGTAAATCATCGCACAGCCTTTTGAAATAGACACAATTAACCTCACCACACACAGGGCAAATCATATCTTTCTTCATGCAGTATATATTTACTGCATCACTTAATGAAATATTACCATATTCTGTAGAAGCCATTCCATCATAAATCAATCTATCGCGGAAACTACTGTGTGGAGTTACTATCATTACATCATTCATGATATTTCCTTTCTATGAGCATAAAAATGAATATATTTATTAAATAAAATAAAAACCAATCTCATACAATATATAAAACATAACAACCTTCATTATAAAAATGTAAACATTATCTTTATTGCTGACTTTTAAAAATAAATATACCTTTTCAGTCATTCCATTTAAAATATAATAGATATAAATAAATTTTCTACTCTGAAGGATTTTATGCTTTTTTTCATAAAAATGAATTAATACAATAAAGAGAGTCTAATTTTTCTCAAAAACTAGTGAATACTGTAGTAAATTCATTTTTGGAAATGACGTCGTGATTGAATTGTAAAATAGCCACTACAGCTAGTGTCTTTATAATTAATAGATATATCAGAAAGTTGAGTAGACTGAGCTATTGAGATGCTATAATCCACACTTAAACGCCCTTGGTAACCTTTAATTGTTGCGTTACCTTGCCCATAGGCTGCCTAATGGCGGCCATTCAAAAAATAAATAGAGATAAAATTATTTTCATTAACGAATGAATAACCATATATTATTCTATGAAAATTAGTTCAATATTTTAAATATATTACTTCACTGAAAGTATTAATTTTAGATGTAATTATATATTGAAAAGCTATTAGTACTATATTGTAGAATAAACACTAATAGCTTTAAGAATTGTATTGTCCGTTACGACATTTTAATCAGCACCATACCGATAAGTAAGAGGACTAACCCACCCCAGCCTTTATAGTTTAGGCGTTGATTAAACAGGATCCAGCCAGCAGCAACTGTGGCGATTAAACCGAATGCTCCCCATAATGCATAAGCGACTGACAGTTCAATTCCCTTCACTGCCTGCGCCAGTGCACTAAATGCCCCTAATACGGCGATGAGAGACAAAATTCCTAACCAATAATGTCTAAAACCATCTGACATTTTTAAAAATACGTTGGCAAGAATTTCCAGTACCACTGCGAGGATCAAAAATGCCGCATGCCACCATTCAAATTGACTGGCCATACTACACCTCCGATTTAGCAGTCTTTGTCACTAAAGCTCGGGCTTTGGCGGAATCAACCGCATTTTTTGCAGCTTGTTTTACTTTCTGAGCTGATTGGCTAACAGTCGCTTTTTTGGTGCCTGATTTGATCAATGCAATACCTGTGATCAGGAAAACTAATCCACCAACTTTCATTGGTGACAGTGATTCTCCAAACCACAATACGCTGAACGTCGTAATTAGCAGAACACCAACACCTTCCCACATAGCGTAAGCAACACCCAGTGCCACTTTTTTTACCGCAACCGCCAGTAAAATATAGGAAGTCGCAATCATCACATACATCACAGCCATACCAGTGAAATCACCGCTTACACTGGCATGTTTCATTGATAACGTACCAATGACCTCAGTCACGATAGCTAATGCTAAAAATATCCAATAAATCATTATAGTATCCCTCTAGATACAGCTTCGCCATAGCCTGTTTTTTGAACAAGACAGAAAGGCAATTAGCTTAATGGCTAAGCTTTAAGCTGTTTAAAATTCAAATAAAAATAAAAGAGTGCTGATTTTATTCAGCGAATTGAATAATCTAGAAGGACGCTATAATGCGCCACACCAGTGATACTCACTGGAAAGAATAGCGGAAAGGAAAAGCTTGTGTGTTGATCTTCTTTGGGACTTACTGATCTTTATGCTAGTCACGCTAAGCATGATATCTCATTCATTTCATCGGATGGACATCCATCTAAGTTACTCCGAACCCTCATATAATTGTTAGTTTCAAGCTATTTCTACCACGCCAAAATTATTAAGTCAATGAATGCAAACGCTTTTTGAATCCGTCATATTTATGCATAAATATTCATTAATATGCTAAGCAATACAGTGCCAGCGTCTATTTTGCGAATAATTCTGTAATTTTCCTCGCATTTATTTTTAGAGGATCTGAGCAAAAAAAATTTTTTTTACCCTTTTTTATGCTGCTAACATCCCATTCAATATGAATTTTTTCGGTTACGATTGACAATTAACGCCAACACGCTTCTTATCGTGTTATCCGTTAGAAAATAGCAATAATGAACACCAAATAAGAGAGAGTCATGGATACCTTTACGCTAACGTCAAATAGCTTTCAAAACGCCGCCGATGCCACCCCGCTTCCTTATGATGTTGTCTCCATTCAATCACAAGTTGTCTATGGCAGTGTGGGTAATAGCATCGCTGTCCCCGCATTGACCAAACAAGGATTACGCGTTGCTGCAGTTCCCACCGTTATTCTAAGCAACACGCCCCACTATGCCAGTTGTTATGGTGGAGAATTACCCGGTGAATGGTTTCGTGGCTATTTACAAGGCTTTGTTGAACGTGGCAGTTTAAACAGCATTAAAGCCATTTTGACGGGTTATTTAGGTTCCCCAGATAAAGCTCACGACCTTGCAAATTGGCTTGGCTCTGTGCGCGAGCAACACCCTAAAATGCCTGTCATTGTCGACCCTGTCATGGGAGATGAAGATAGTGGCTTTTATATTCCTCCAGCGATAGCTGATGTTTATCGTCATGAAGTCATTCCACTCGCGACAGGGATTATCCCGAACAAATTTGAACTTTCCACACTCAGCGGGCAAGAGATAAACAATCTAGACGATGCCACCCGTGCAGCGCGTTCGTTACTCAAAGGTCACACGCAGTGGGTCATCATTACGAGCGCTTTCCAACCTGATGAGGAAAGCATTGAAGTGGTTTGTGTGACTAAACAGGATGTCGCCGTTATTCGCCATAAACGTTACCCTGTCACACCAAAGGGCACTGGAGACCTATTCGGCGCTGAGCTTACCGCTCAATTATTAGCCGGATTATCGGTTCCTGATGCAGCCAAAATGGCGTGTTTACGTATCGAGCAAGGCATCATTCATATGGCCGCTACGGGGCGTAGTGAGTTAGTGCTATAGCCTTTCTAGCTATGTATTTATGACATACAATAAAGCCCAGTCAGATGACTGGGCTTTCATTACAACTCAAGAAAAATCACTCAAACTCATTCCACGAACGTCCATCGCGAGCAATCATTGCCACTGAAGCGATAGGACCCCATGTTCCTGCTTGATACGGCTTAGGCGCGTCGTTATCCATGGCCCACGCTTCCATAATGGAATCGACCCACTTCCACGCTTCTTCCACTTCATCACGACGTACAAACAATGCCTGAATACCACGCATAGCTTCTAATAATAAACGCTCGTAAGCATCCGCAAGATGCGTTTGGTTGAAGGTTTCGGAGAAACTCAAGTCCAGTTTAGTGGTCTGTAAACGGTGTTTATGATCCAAGCCCGGTGCCTTGTTCATAATTTCAATATCGATCCCTTCATCTGGCTGTAGACGAATGGTCAATTTGTTTTGTGGTAAATCTTGATAGCTTTCAGAGAAAATATTCAGTGCCGGCTTTTTAAAATAGACCACAACTTCTGAACATTTTGCAGGTAAACGCTTACCAGTGCGCAGGTAGAATGGAACGCCTGCCCAACGCCAATCATCAATATCTACACGTAAAGCCACAAAAGACTCGGTCTGGCTCTGCTTATTCGCGCCTTCTTCTTCTAAGTAGCCTGGTACTTTTTTGCCTTGTACAAAGCCCGCAGTATATTGACCGCGTACGGCTTTCTCACGAACGTTTGTGTGGTCAATGCGGCGTAAAGAACGCAGCACTTTCACTTTTTCATCACGAATACGGTCAGTGGTTAAGTCTGCCGGTGGTGACATGGCGATCATCGTTAAGATCTGCAGCAAATGGTTTTGCACCATATCACGCATCTGACCTGCTTGGTCAAAGTAACCCCAACGACCTTCGATACCGACTTCTTCCGCAACGGTGATCTGCACATGGTCAATAGTGCGATTGTCCCAGTTATTAATAAATAGTGAATTCGCAAAACGCAGTGCCAGAAGGTTTAAAACCGTTTCTTTACCTAAATAGTGGTCAATTCGGTAAACTTGACTTTCATCGAAATACTTAGCCACTTCATTGTTGATCTGCTGAGATGAAGCTAAATCTGTACCTAATGGTTTTTCCATGACCACGCGGTTAGGTTGTTTGTTCAACCCTGCGTGACCCAGCCCATGACACATTTCACCAAATGTGCTTGGTGGCATTGCAAAATAGTGGATAGCGGGTTGTGTATCTTGCTTAAGCATATCGGCTAAACGAACGAAGTTATCCGTTTCACTGACATCTAAATTGCAGAAATCTAAGCGTGCGCTTAAACGCTCCCACAACGCCAAATCTAGCTCTTCTTTCAAAAAATCATTTAATGCTTTATGCACAAATTCTACATAATCGTTCCGTTCCCATTGGGCACGACCAACGCCGATAATACGAGTATCTGGATGGATATAACCTGCTTTTTCCAATTGATACAGTGATGGAAGTAACTTGCGACGTGCTAGGTCACCTTTAGTGCCGAAAATAATCAGGTCACAAGCTTGAGCAGCATTATGTACCGCCATGTTGGTTCTCCTCAATCTGCGGAATTTAGAAACTATCTGATTAGAGCCCAAAGAAAATAAGGGAATACTTCACTCTAATGAGATAGGTTCTGAATGTCGTTTTTATAAAAATACAATCGGTTGCCTGCTAATGTACCCGTTTGCTACTGCCCAGTAAATATTGATGACGCTGGTCACAGTTTTTATGCTGAAAAATACAGCATACCCAGACATCAATAAAATTTTTTATCACTGAATGCTTCCAGCTTTGTTGGAAAATCACGGTTTATGTAGTGAGTTTACTAAGTTGAAAATTAGATACGGGTCATATTTTCGTAAAAAAAGCCATAAGTTACGCTCAGTGCATAGATAGCTTACAACCAACACGTAGTATATTTTCAGTCATATCCAGATGTTAATGCCACCATACTCTGATGGCAGAAATATTTCTCCTTTTGCTGAAATAGGCACTTTTGCTATATGAATATTTTAGAACAAATGAAAACTAGCCTCGATTTTTTGAGCAAATCAGAAAAAAAAGTGGCTGAGGTCATTTTAGGAATGCCCCAAAGTGCTATTCATCTTAGTATAGCGGCGTTAGCCCAACTGGCTGACGTCAGCGAGCCTACCGTCAACCGATTTTGCCGAAAAATGGAAACCAAAGGGTTTCCTGACTTTAAATTAAAACTGGCTCAAAATCTTGCCAATGGCACACCATACGTTAATCGCCATATCGAAGAGACTGACACCGTCAATACCTATACCCATAAGATTTTCGAGTCGGCGATGGCAGGGTTAGACAATGTCAAACATACACTCGATACGCATGCCATTAATCGCGCTGTTGATTTACTCACCCAAGCTCGGAAAATCAGTTTTTTTGGGTTTGGAGCTTCTGCGGCGGTAGCCCACGATGCGATGAATAAATTTTTCCGTTTTAATATTCCAGTCATATACTTTGATGATATTGTCATGCAACGCATGAGTTGCATCAATAGTAGCGAGGGGGATGTGATTGTGTTGATTTCTCACACTGGACGCACAAAAGCCTTAGTCGATATGGCGCAACTCGCTCGCCAGAATGATGCGACGGTCATCGCAATTACCTCCGAAGGTTCTCCTCTCGCCAAAGAAGCCAGCTTATCAATTATTATTGATGTCCCTGAAGATACGGACATGTACATGCCAATGGTCTCCAGAATGGCGCAGCTTGCCGTCATTGATGTATTAACCACCGGATTTACTTTGCGTCGAGGCGAAAAATTTAGAGATAACTTGAAACGGGTCAAAGAAGCGTTACGCGATTCGCGGTTTGATAATGTCTGAAAGATGGAAATGACAATGTTAAAAGAGGTTTCTTAAGTCTACCGGGCCCAAAGAGTTTTTATTCTCCCGATGGCTTTAAGAAATTTGCTGTATATAATAGCTGTGCTCGTGTCAGCACCCCTATTTGCAGTAAATAGGTTTCGAAATGGAGTGAAATGGTTTCACTTATATTTGTACCATTACAGGTCACGGAGTAATACATGTCTAGACGGCTTAGAAGAACTAAAATTGTTACAACCCTTGGTCCAGCAACCGATCGTGATAATAATCTAGAAAAAATTATCAATGCTGGGGCTAACGTTGTTCGCCTTAACTTCTCTCACGGAACTCCTGAAGACCACATGGCGCGCGCAAATAAAGTGCGTGAGATTGCGGCTCGATTAGGGCGTCACGTCGCTATTCTTGGGGATCTACAAGGTCCGAAAATTCGTGTTTCTACTTTTAAAGACGGTAAAGTTTTCCTCAATGTTGGTGATAAATTCACGCTGGATGCCTCATTAGGTAAAGGTGAAGGCGACCAGCATAAAGTGGGTATCGACTATAAAGGTCTGCCTGCTGACGTGGTACCGGGCGATATTCTCCTACTGGATGATGGTCGCGTGCAGTTAAAAGTTCGTGAAGTTCAAGGTTTGCAAGTCTTCACCGAAGTGACTGTCGGCGGACAACTTTCCAACAATAAAGGTATTAATAAACTCGGTGGTGGTTTGTCCGCAGAAGCGCTGACAGAAAAAGACAAAGCCGACATTATTACCGCTGCTAAAATCAATGTGGATTTCTTGGCTGTCTCTTTCCCGCGTTCAGGTGAAGATCTGGATTATGCTCGCCGTTTAGCTCGAGATGCAGGCTGTGAATGCCAAATCGTCGCCAAAGTTGAACGTGCAGAAGCAGTCGCAACTGACGACATCATGGACGAAGTGATCCTTGCATCTGATGTGGTGATGGTTGCCCGTGGTGACTTAGGAGTTGAAATTGGTGACCCTGAACTGGTTGCAGTACAGAAGAAATTAATTCGTCGTTCCCGTCAATTGAACCGCGTGGTGATCACGGCAACTCAAATGATGGAATCCATGATCACCAACCCAATGCCAACCCGTGCAGAAGTCATGGACGTGGCAAACGCGGTCTTAGACGGAACTGATGCGGTGATGCTATCCGCAGAAACCGCCGCAGGACAATACCCAGCAGAAACTGTCGCCGCCATGGCACAAGTCTGTTTTGGTGCGGAGAAAATGCCGGGTCTGAATATTTCGAAACACCGTTTAGATGCTGAATTCGAAAGTTCCGAAGATGCAATTGCGATGTCAACCATGTACGCCGCCAACCACCTAAAAGGCGTTAAAGCGATCATCGCGATGACTGAATCAGGTCGTACCGCACGTATTATGTCGCGCATTAGCTCTGGCTTGCCAATTTTCGCGATGTCTCGCCATGAAAAAACATTGAATCAATGTTCACTGTACCGGGGTGTCACCCCTGTGTTTTGCAGCACGCATACTGATGGTATTGCGGCAGCAAGCGAAGCCATCGCACGTTTACGTGATAATGGCTACTTGATGGTAGGTGATACGGTTATCGTGACTCAAGGTGACCAAATGGGCACCATCGGCAGCACCAATACCTGCCGTATTTTAGTGGTTGAATAATAATTTTATCGTTAATGGTAATGTAAGCGTTCAATTCATCGAGGGAGCTTAGGCTCCCTTTTATTTTTTCATCTCAATGATATTGCAAATTAAATTGCAGCGTTCCATCCGCCTTTCCTCCGCGTGTTTTCTCTGCTGTTTGAATATAGGCCGCTTCTAACGGAATAACATAGTGTTGCGCTTGATTTAAACGGGAAATTTGTACCATTTGGTTGAGTTTAATCGGCTTCCCTTTGTGCTTAATTTGAATACCAAAGCCTTTCGCCGTTTCTTGATGATTCGGATTGTTGAGTGCAATCGTTCCACCTATCCCACTTTCGTCAGCCGTTCCCATAAAGTTGATCTTTACGGGTGAAGATTCATCGCACTCAAGCTCAATTTTGAACCGCTTACGACTATTCACAAGCGTCACACCCACCCCATTTGCACCTGACTTTTCCACTTGACCAAACACAACATTGATCACCCGATTTTTCACTTCACATCCATTTGCAATCACATTAATCGGTGACAACCAAATTTTTGGCTCAACATTTCCAAACGAATCTTGAATAATAAACTTATTATTAAACACAATAAGCATTGCAGCGCTGGTCGATTGTAATAATTGAGTATTGACTCGAGGGCGAATTTTATAAAATGCGGCTTTCAAGGTAACATTGTAATTGCCTCTTGATTCGCTACTCGGGCACAATAAACGATTCGCCGGATTTCCATCGCGATTATTTTTACCATTCACATATCCCCTCGCTGAACACGGGCTATTAACTGAGCCGTGCAATGCAAAGCCGATACCTGATAGGCCAATTTCCTTAATAGCGCCAACCCCTGCTATCTGATAGTGCTCATCAAATATACCAGGTAAATTAATTCCCACTCGCGTTGTCCCTGATTCATTCCACCACACCCATGGCGTATAGGTTCCCAGCTCTATCGTTGCAATATGTGAGTTGATGGGTGCACTTTTAGGGACATACAGCGTTTGAGATATCGGTACCGTGTAAGATGCAAATTCTGCTCGGTAGTCTGCGAAAAGTCTTGGTGAGAACAACAACATGATGGCGTAGATAACGCTGGAGATAGCAAACTGTTTCATAACACCCCTTATTGGCAAACCCCGTCAATAAATTGAATATTTTGATTGCTCACATCAATCTTAAGAGGTAATTGACACTGCTGTGTATACGCTTCTCCCCATTTAATTTGAACAATACTCTGTGCAGGAACCCCACTCAAATAGACTTCTCCATCATTCGCTACAATGCCCGATGAGACGATATGCTGCTGTGCGAGAATATTAACTTGGGTACCAAACCCGAGTAACCGATTATTTTTCTTGAGTTTTAATACCACTCGCCCACCACGCTTCGCTTTAAGATCCACCAAAATAATCGCACCGCTTGTGGGAACAACGGTCGCTGAGCTCAATTCCACATCATCATTACCCTTTAACGTCGAGGTATCTACACTCACTTTATTACGTTCATAGCGCGTTAACATAGGCACCACGGCATACCCTTGCCCATTAGTACGCAGTGAAGGCACGTTATTCACTTTCAAATTATTAATATCTTGAGTTTTAACCAGTCCAATAGCATCAGAAAACGCGCGTGAAGCGGTCATTCCATCTTGATGAAATAAAAGCGCTCCAGTCACCTCAGCATGGGTAGCTTGATATTCAGAAGCATAATCCCAACCAGCACCAAATTCACCGTAAGAGGTTACGTAATTACCACGAATACCATGACTGAATTGTTGATTTTTATGATGATATTGCTGAGTAATGTCATATTGCAATTGATTGGAATTGAAAGCTGAGCCATTCAAGCTAAATGTACTTATTCCCCCGGCATTGCCGCTCGAGTTGTAGCTATAAACACCCCAATAAGCCTTTTCTTTCCAACGAAATGGCATACTGCAATTAAAGGAAAATAATCTATCGACCCGACGAGGATTATTTTGCTCAGAATGGGAATAGGAAAAGCTGTAATTAATAGATTGATATTGAGAGCCAAAACTGACTGTCAGGTTATTATCTGATCCTGACTGTCCCCAATATTTTTGTTGATACCCATTAATGTTTAAAGATCCCCATTTCCCTAGCGCTTGACTCAAAGCAATCTGTAACCGTTGCTTTTTTGATATTCGATCGATGTCTATGGCGTGAAAAAAAGTATGGCTTATATCTGGCTCTAACGCGTATTGAGCTGATAAATTCAGTCCCGTCGCTGTATTTTGAATATATTTGGTATATTGAAGACGGTAGGTTTGATCCGTCATCTTTGCATATTGCTGCCATTGTTCTTGTGAGTATGTCATATCCAATGAAATACCCCCTAGGTAACCTAAACTCACCCCTGATCCTAAAACATAGACTTGTTTATCTTCTGAGATAAAAGCGCCACCTAATAATGATAGATTGCCATAATTCTCTAAATTGATTGGCAGACCATAGATCCCAGAGAATTGAATAAAATAAGGTCGTTCTATCCTTTTCTCTTCCCTATATTTTCCAAGTTCGATGCTGTATTTTAATGCCCCCTCCCTTTGCATGATGGGGGCATTAGAAAAAGGTTGGGTAAATGTTCTTATTGATCCATTTGCTTCAGTGACCATAACCTGTAAATCCCCATTGAACGACGTAGGATAAAGATCATTCAATAGAAATTCCCCAGCAGGTACTGATGTTTGATAAATAATCTGACCATTTTGACGAACAGTGACCACTGCATTAGTATTTGCAACCCCACTAACTACAGGAGCAAATCCACGGCGACTTTGCGGTAACATGCTTTCTTCCGACATAAGCTTTATACCGTGATATTGAAAAGCACCCATAATCCCGTTATCAGACGCTGTTTCTCCAATAATTAAATGGCTTTTCAAATCACGAATATCCCGCTCTAAGAAAGTTTGCAAACTATGCAAAATAGCCTTTTCACTCGTGTCATTGTAATAACTGTGATTACGTAACCGCCAAGCTCCCCAATTAATCCCATTTCGTAGACCTACATAAATATTTCGCTGGCTGTTTGAGTTTCCCCATGCTCGGTTAAACCGTGCTGAATAGTTAATAAACATCCCGTTAATTCCATCGTCCCATTCAGTGACGTCAATATAGCCTCGGCTCGCCATTTCCATTGCAATTTGAGGAATGCTAATATCTAATCGATTTGAAAAGAAATCATGATGAATGTCACTACCATCAATTGAGCGCTTAATATCTAAGAATTTATCGGTTGAAGAGATTTCATTTTTTTGTAATAACATTGAGGGCTTAACACCCCAACTCATTAACTGTTCTTTTGTTATCTTAGGTTTCAGTTTTTTTTCTTCATTATCGTAAATAAATTCAAGCAACTCATCTGCAACTTTGTTTCCATTCACATAAATATTGACCTGATAACGACCAGGGAGTTGCCCTTCTGTTTTAGAAAGATAACTTAATAATGAAGAGTCAGATAGCTTATTCTCAATCCCTGTATTAATTGCATTGATGTCAAACATCTCACTTGCACTAGAAATTGATGCAAATCCAACTGATGAAAAAAATGTAATATTAATGAATTTCGTTTTTTTACTATAAAACCAATTTTTGATTAAGTGGTGTGTTTCCATACACTAGCTCTTGGTTATTTTCTTTTCCACAATAGCACCATAGTCATTAATAAATTCAACAGTAACTACATGCCCCTTATCTATCTTATCTTTAAAAATATAATCATCTACCCAAGGGTAAATCATTTTCATTCCTTTTATGGACTCCCCATTAATTAAAATGCTTTTAATTGATAAATGATATGGAGTTTTATTTTTTATTTTTATTCCATTATGCTCTTTTGTTAATATTATGTTATCAAAATTTAATGGCTCAATATCGTTTGAGCGTAGGAAAAGTTTAAACTGAGAATTAATAATAATTTGCAATTCATTTTCAATACTCTCATCTTTAGGAGGTATTGATTTTATATTTAATAAAAATATTTTTTCTTGGTTAGATGCAAGTGGCTCGCCTAAATACGCAATTCTTGCTGCCCCATAACTACTCGGCTCAACACGGAATAAAGCTGGAGTTGCAATAAATGGCGCTTTAATATCCTCATTGAATCCGGTCACCCAACTTTGGATTAAGAAAGGTTTTTTTTCATTACTATTAAAAATTGGAATTGAAATTTCTCGTTTATTATCCATATAAACAAAACGAGTTCCACCTACGCTAATCCCACTAGCTGATGCTAAAGATACAAAACAGAAAAAAAATAAAATAGCTGAATAAATTATCTTCATAGACATGCCAACATAACGTAAATATGGGTGACAAGCGTCACCCAGCATATTATTGATATTGAATACTGTAAATTGCGCTACTATTTGCTTGCCCTGCTGTTGCAGCACCGGTTGCTTTAAACGCTGCAACATACTCCAACTCTCCCGAGTTTCCTGCTAAAACAACCTCTTTAGTATCTTCGTATAATTTTATCTGAGAAACTGCATTTTTTTCATACAATGCAATACCTACGTTTTTTGCTGCGCCATTGCCATGATGTAAAGCGAGAATATCTTGGTCCACCGCATCGCGATTTCCTGCGAAATTAACCGTCACTTTAGTATCAAGAGGGCAATCTACAAGTTTAATTGTGAAATTCGTTAACCCTGCCATTTCTCCAGCAGAAGATAAACTTTTGGTTGATATTCGGCCAAGATCAACATTTAAATTACGTGATTGACTATCTACGGTACAAGCTTGCTCCGTTATTTCTCCCGTAAAATTAATCACACCAGAAGCAAACACTGCCGGTGCGATCGTGATAGCCAAGCTCACTCCCAATAAATTTAGAGTTTTATTTAGAATATTCATGATATTTCCTATAAATAGAATGTATGTTTTAAAATTTACATTTCAAAAAGTAAATATGTTATATATTTACTTTTCGCCAGAAATATAGCATCCCCCTTCAATTAAGTTAATGAATGGTTATATTGATTTTTTTAAATTCAAATCAAAAATACTCATACACTTTACAGAATAAATTTAAAACCAAAATTAATTAGTTTAGAAATCATTAAATAGGTAATTTATGATCATATCATTTATTATGGGATTCTTATTTTTATACATATAAAATTGGTATTTAGAATTGCAAATATCATTCTCAATTTCTTTTAAGATGTTTTCCTCTATCAATTCATGAATAATATTCCTTGGAAACCAAGAGTAACCGACTGAATTTTTAGTTAATTTAATCGCTGTTTCAGTATTTGCAACCTTAACAGTTTGGTGGCTTCGCATCTTATCTTGAAAAATCGTAGACAAAACAATATGCGGTGTTTTTTCGAGTTTATGTCTAATCTTATCTTTGGTACATTGCTGCAAATAATGATTAGGCGCTGTAACAAGAACCGCGTCAATCTCTCCCAAAAAGATGGGATTTAATGAACCGATATAATGATGAGATATTAATAAATCAAACTCTTTATATGATAAGATATCTTCCCGATTCAGTAGTGTTTTGGTTAATTCAATATCATAATCTTTTCTACTTTTGATTAGGCTTCCAATCTTATTTAATAGGTCATCACTGCTATATAATGAATCTATTACTATCTTTATTTTATTATTTATCTTTTTATTTATTAATTTCGCGGCTATTTCTAATGCAATCGCTTTATTGGTCACTTCTCGTGATAATGCTAATAGTGCTTCACCTTGTGAAGTTAATACAGCTCGGCGTTTTTCCACTACAAAAATTTCAATATCTAATATTTGTTCTAGCTTACTAATAGTATAACTAATTGAAGATTGTGTTTTATGTAACACTTCAGCCGCTTGAGCGAACCCGCCATAATCGACAACAGCTTGCAAAGTTATCCATTGATCTAATGTTGTTTTCGTTTTATTCATAATGTTTCCAGCCCATAATCTTCCCTCACCTTCATCTCAGGAAGAATATAACAATGTATTTAGAATATCACTCCTACACTTTAGTGTTTTTAGTATTATTTTAAAGCCATCTTTTAAATTAAATTTATTCCATAATTATATATAATAAATATCTACCGCTCTTAAAAAACAAAAGCCACGGATAATGATTACCGTGGCTTTTTACTATACTAAAAAGATATCTAGCGATATAAATCCTTTCGCTGATAAGGTTCTATTTCACCTTCCTTGCGCGTTTTCAAGAGTTTGAGGATCCACGTATATTGCTCTGGATTAGGCTCAACTAAAAACTCTAACTCCTCATTCATTCGACGTGCAATATAGTTATCATCTTGCCCATCAATATCATCCATTGGTTCACGAACATAGATATGTAATTGATGATTAACGTGATCGTACACCGGAAATAACGGAACAATGTTCGCTTTACACACTTTCATCAATCGACCAATAGCGGGTAAAGTCGCTTTGTATGTGCCAAAGAAATCAACAAATTCACTGTGTTCTTCCCCATGATCTTGATCGGGTAGATAAAAGCCCCAGTAACCTTGTCTGACCGATGCAATAAAAGGTTTAATTCCTGCTTCGCGGGAATGAAGGCGTCCACCAAAATGGTAACGCGCCTTGTTCCACAAATAATCTGCAACGGGATTTTTCTGGTGATGGAACATCGCCGCCATATTCTGCCCCATCGCAGCTAATAACATTGCAGGAGCATCGACAGCCCAGCCGTGAGGAACCATAAAAATCACATTGCTTTGCTGTTCCTGCAATTGGTCGATAATCTGTTTGTTATGCCACTGGGTGCGCGCTAATGTTCGCTCTGCACCACGTACACACAATTCAGCCAACATGACAAAAGACTGCGGTGCAGTTTCAAACATCCGGTCAACCAACTCTTCTCTTTGTTGCTCTTCCATATCAGGAAAGCAATAGAGTAAGTTAATTTTAGCTCGGCGACGGGCGCTCTTCGCTAATCGTCCAACCCATTTACCTATTTTTGCCAGCATAGGATCACGAACTTTAACAGGGGTATAGGCAAGCGCAACAAAGAGCCCTGCACCTAACCACACGCCCCAATATTTAGGTAATAAATAGGATTTATGAAACGTTGGCACATAGCCCTTTTTGCTGTCGGTATCTTGTTCTTTATTCATGTTATACCCAAGAAATCACGGCTATTTTGATAACCAAAAATGAATGTGTAAGAGCATTACAAAAAAAACTGGCAGACACAAGTATCTGCCAGTTATTGGATGAAGAAGCTGAAATGGTTATTTCAGTTTAAGCTGAGGTTTAGTTTCTTTGACCAGCTCTAAATATTCTTTACGTTCTTTACCTGTTAAACCACCTGAGCTTGGTAATTTCGCAGTTAGCGGGTTGACGGCTTGTTGGTTAACCCACATTTCAAAATGGAGATGTGGCCCTGTAGAACGTCCAGTATTACCTGATAACGCAATGCGATCACCACGCTTCACTTTTTGTCCTGGTTTCACCAGCAATTGACGTAAATGCATATAACGCGTCGTATATTGGCGACCATGGCGAATAGCAATAAAGTTTCCTGCCGCACCACTGTACTTCGCCACAATCACTTCACCATCACCAACCGCTAATACAGGGGTACCCACTGGCATTGAGAAATCGACCCCTTTATGTGGTGCAACTCGCCCCGTTACCGGGTTAACACGACGCGGGTTAAAGTGTGATGAAACTCTGAACTGCTTAACCGTTGGAAAACGCAAGAAACCGCGTTCTAAACCATTACCTTCACTGTCATAGTAGCGTCCGTCTTCAGCACGGAAAGCGTAGTAATTTTTACCGCCAGACTGTAAACGTACGCCAACTAGTTGGCTCTGTTCATGAGTCCCATTGAGCATCTCGCGCCCCATTAAAACAGTAAACTTATCGCCTTTTTTCAGCTTGTTAAAGTCCACCTGCCACTGTAATGCTTTGGTAACTTCACGACCTTCGGTACGAGTCAAACCGGCTTTCTTGGTGCTTTGAGCAAACGTGCCTTCGATAGAACCGGTCATCACGCTGTTTGTCCAATCACCTTTGCGGATCTCTTTCACTTCTTCAAATTTGTTGGTTGCCCCAACACGTTTGAAGATACGCGTTTCACGACGAGAAACATCCCACGTTAAGGATTCTAATTCGCCATCAGCATTCAGTGTCCAGCTAAGGGTTTGACCGATTTTTAAATTACGTAATGATTTATGTTGATTTGAAAGTGTCGCAACATCACCAGCTTCAATACCAAACTGGGTCAAAATAGACGATAAATTATCGCCACTTGAGACAACATATTCATGTGCGAGAGGTGTACCATCTGCATCTGATGCGTCAGTGTCGCTGTCTGCAACGCCTTCATCGGGTAACTGCTCACTACTATCTTGAATTAAATCATCGCCTTCTGCTTCAATCGCTGATTGAGCAAAAGGAATGACCGTATCAGGAGAACTGTCACTTTCATGCGTAGTAGGGATATGTACAGGCCGCCAAATCGCGACGGCCATGGTGGCGACAGTGAGCGTGCTCAACACAATTTTATGGGTCTTGGACAAGCCGTTAAATGCCTGCACAATACCACTTGCCATTTGCTGCACTTTAAACTATTCCTCTATGCTTAATTCAGGCAGCTTGCGTATTGTTCTGATAGTTGAGTCAGAAACTTCATGTAGCTATCTGGTCCAATTGCCAGCCCACTACCGAGTGGGTCGAGAGTACCCATTTTGACTCCCGTATTTTTCGCTACGCTTTCAATAACCGCAGGTCTGAATTGTGGCTCAGCAAAAACGCATTGCGCTTTATGCTCAACCAGTTGTGTTCGTATTTGATGCAATTTTTGGGCACCGGGCTGAATCTCAGGGTTTATCGTAAAATGCCCTAACGGAGCGAGCTGATAGTGTTTTTCAAAGTAGCCATAAGCATCGTGAAAAACAAAATACCCTTTATTTTGAGCCGGTTTTAAAATACTAGCAATTTTCTTATCGTTTTGCGCCATGTTTTCTTTGAATTTACGAAGGTTTACGTCCAGCTTATCTTTCTGAGCAGGATAAAGCTCTACTAAACGCGCGTAAATGTCATCGGCAGCCAAATTTGCAATATCTGGAGACAACCAGATGTGCATATTATACTCACCATGGTGATGATGTTCGTGATCCGCATCATGGTTAGGTTCATCGGCATGTTGATGGCTATCGTCCTCCTCATGGTTTTCAGCCATTAATAAGTCATGAATATTTTTCTGCTCAGCCAATGCCAGACGTTTATTCTGGTCTAATACATTGATTGGCTTCTCTAAAAATATTTCTAATTCAGGACCAACCCAAACAAATAAATCAGCCTGTTTTATCTTTTTTAAATCCGAAGGTTTCAGTGCATAATCATGTGGCGAAGCGCCATCAGGAAGTAAAACTTGTGTATCAGTGACACCATCAGCGATCCCCGCAGCAATGAAAGCTAAAGGTCGAATCGATGTGACGACATCGGCGTTGGCTAGTGGCAACATCGATGCAGTTAAAACTGAAGCTAACGTAGCTTTGCAGATGAATTTACGGGTAATAAGTTTCGATTTGTGTATCATGAACATTTTTCCGTGATCTTAAAATTGAAATGTTATAATATAACACAACTTGATTTCTGCAAGATGTTTTCATATGCAACCACTATTATCTTTAAATAAAATCTCTGTCTCATTTGGCAATAAACCCGTATTAAAGGATGTCACTTTTGCACTTAACAAAGGTGATATCGTGACGTTATTGGGGCCGAATGGTGCCGGTAAATCCACGATTGTTCGCGTGGTATTGGGGCTATTAGCGCCCACATCAGGCACTATCAATCGAGCCTCGTCACTCTCTATTGGTTATGTCCCACAAAAACTGCATTTAGATACCACCCTACCGCTAACCGTGAAGCGGTTTATGATGTTAAAGCAAGGTGTCCGCACGGCACATTTATTACCCGCTCTTGAGCGAGTAAAAGCCACGCATCTTATTGACCAGCCAATGCAGAAACTCTCGGGTGGTGAAACCCAGCGCGTTCTACTTGCGCGTGCATTACTCAATAAACCTGATTTGTTGGTTCTCGATGAGCCCGCCCAAGGCGTCGATATTAATGGTCAAGTTGCGTTGTATGACCTAATCAATCAATTAAGAACTGAACTCGGTTGCGCGGTTCTCATGGTCTCTCATGACCTGCATTTAGTTATGGCAAAAACAGACCAAGTTTTATGTATTAACGGGCATATTTGTTGCTCTGGTACCCCTGATGTTGTCTCTAATCACCCTGAATTTGTTGCTATGTTTGGCTATCGGGGCGCACAGCAACTGGGGGTTTACCGTCATCAACATAATCACCAACATGATTTAGAAGGTAATGTGATTACATCCCACCAACACAGCAAGGATTGCCATCATGATTGAGTTACTGTTACCTGGTTGGATTGCAGGTATGTTACTCGCGATTGCTGCCGGTCCCTTAGGTTCCTTTGTGGTTTGGCGCCGCATGTCCTATTTTGGGGACACCCTCGCCCACGCATCTTTGCTAGGTGTTGCCTTCGGTTTGCTGTTAAACATTAATCCCTTTTACGCCGTGATCGCCGTGACGTTATTATTGGCTCTGATCCTTGTGTGGCTGGAAAAACGTCCTCAACTCGCCGTCGATACATTACTCGGCATTATGGCTCACAGCTCTCTATCTTTAGGCCTTGTTGTCGTCAGCCTAATGGCGAGTGTCCGCGTCGATCTGATGGCTTATCTATTTGGTGATTTGTTATCCGTAACATATGAAGACATTATAACGATTCTAATCGGTGTAGTTGTCGTTTGCGGGTTGCTTTTTTATCGATGGCGGGCGCTTTTATCGATGACAGTTAGCTCAGAGCTGGCTTTTGTGGATGGAATTAATCTCCAACGCTCTCGCTTATTGTTGATGATGGTCACGGCGTTAACCATCGGGATCGCAATGAAATTTGTTGGTGCGCTAATCATTACCTCTTTACTGATCATCCCTGCTGCTACCGCTCGACGTTTTGCAAAAACGCCAGAACAAATGGCGCTCACCGCCATTGGTATTGGCATGGTTTCCGTGACTGGCGGATTAACCCTATCCGCATTTTATGACACTCCGGCTGGCCCGTCCGTGGTACTAACTTCTGCCATTTTATTTATTCTAAGTTTGTGCGTAAAAACGAAAAACTAGTTGTATAAAAAGAATGCCTGAATAAAACCGTATCTGGATAAAAAACCTATAGAAAACCCGCTTTATGCGGGTTCTAATAAAATTCAATAATACGAATTATTCAGCATTCTTTTTATCGTTATTCACGGGGGTTTCTACATCACCGACACTATCGTTTATAAATCCACCGACACAATCCATAAATTGATTAACTTTTAGTTTAAATCCTTCATCTGAGTATTTTGGATCATTTAATTTATTTTTTGGAACATTCACGTTTAAATCCCCATGAAATTTCTTGTTTAAGTCAATTTCACCCTCGATACTCACCCAATATGTTGATCCTTCAGGTAAATACCGAGAACAACTTTCAATAGTTTCCTTATTGGTGATAGCTTTGGTGTTTTTTGTGCAACCAGAAACAACAGTTGCAAATAAAAGTACTGTGAGTGCAAATGTGCAAGAAGCTTTATTCATGTGGGACTATCCTAATAGTCGAAAAAACACCATATGATAATAAAAATCATTATCAATGTCTGTATTTTTAAAACTCACTGCATATATTCTCAATACCATTTCGTGGACTAAATAATGATAATTTCTCAATTTAGTAAAATATAGATACAAAAAAACCCAGTAATTGTGGCTAAATTACTGGGTTCATTTCATTTGAAATACGTATGATATTATTTAAATCATACGTATCTATATATCAATCAAGCGTTTAAAATCTAGACTTCTTTCGGCGTTAACCCGAAATGAGAATAAGCATGGGCTGTTGCCATACGCCCTCTTGGTGTTCGCTGAATAAACCCTTGCTGGATAAGATAAGGTTCGAGCACATCTTCGATGGTCTCGCGCTCTTCTCCAATCGCAGCGGCAAGGTTATCAACCCCCACTGGTCCGCCCATAAACTTATCGATGATTGCCACCAGCAGTTTACGGTCAAGATAGTCAAAACCCGCCGCATCCACATTCAACATATCCAGCGCTTGGCTCGCAATCAACTCATCAATACTGCCATTGCCTTTTACTTGGGCAAAGTCACGCACACGGCGTAATAAACGGTTAGTGATTCGTGGTGTTCCTCGTGAACGCATCGCGACCTGCAATGCCCCTTCTTCGGTGATATCCAGCCCCATATACTGAGCGCTACGCTTCACGATATGTTGCAAATCATCAACTTGGTAAAATTCTAAGCGCTGTACGATCCCAAAGCGGTCACGCAGTGGCGACGTTAAAGAGCCAGCCCGCGTAGTGGCGCCAATTAACGTGAATGGCGGTAAATCGATTTTGATGGAACGTGCCGCAGGACCTTCACCAATCATAATATCTAATTGATAGTCTTCCATGGCAGGATACAAAATCTCTTCGACTACGGGTGAAAGGCGATGGATTTCATCAATAAACAGGACATCATGAGGCTCAAGGTTAGTCAGCATCGCTGCCAAATCCCCTGCCTTTTCTAGGACAGGCCCTGAGGTTGTCCGTAAATTAACCCCAAGTTCGTTGGCGACAATACCCGCTAATGTGGTTTTTCCTAACCCTGGTGGTCCAAAAATTAACAGATGATCAAGCGCATCCCCCCGCATTTTGGCTGCCTGAATAAATATTTCCATTTGATGCTTAACTTGCGGTTGCCCAATATACTCATCCAGTAATTTAGGGCGGATCGCGCGATCAATGGCTTCTTCTTCAGAATGCAGCACTTCAGCGGTAATTAGGCGATCAGCTTCAATCATCGTAATAATCTCTCAATTAAAGTGCTGCGCGTAAGGCATCACGGATCAGGGTTTCAGAATCGCTATCAGGTTTCGCGACTTTACTCACCATACGGCTGGCTTCTTGCGGCTTATATCCCAAAGCAATCAAGGCAGCAGCAGCTTCGGCTTCGATATCTGCTTGGCTTGGTCCTTGGCTCTTCACGCTTGGTAAATTAATATCGCTCACTGGGTTGAAAAGATCCCCATTCAAGCCTTTGAAACGGTCTTTCATTTCGACCACTAAACGCTCGGCAGTTTTCTTACCAATACCTGGCAATTTCACCAAAGAGGAAATCGCTTCTTGCTCGATGGCAGACACAAATTGTTGAGCCGACATGCCAGATAAAATTGCGAGTGCCAGTTTAGGACCCACGCCATTGACTTTAATCAGCTCTTTAAATAGTGCACGCTCTTGTTTGTCATTGAAACCATACAGTAATTGAGCGTCTTCTCGCACAACAAAGTGGGTGAAAACAATCGCTTCTTGACCAATTTCAGGTAATTCATAGAAACAAGTCATTGGCATATGAACTTCATAGCCAACACCTTGTAGCTCAAGTAACACAATGGGTGGTTGCTTTTCTAATACGATGCCACGTAAACGACCTATCACACTGAACCCCTTAAATTTGATTAGCGTTTTAAATTTTGACTCTGCTGTTTATACCACAAAAAATGCTGGATGCATATCCAGTCTTCATCTTAATCTTCCACGGGTCAACACTAAACGCGGATCGCCGACTTTCAGCAGGTTTTGATTAAAATGGCAATGTGTGATGGCAATCGCCAGCGCATCCGCAGCATCCGCTTGGGGGCTAGCCGATAATTTTAGGATAGATTTCACCATATGTTGAACTTGGCTTTTTTCTGCAGCTCCCGTTCCCACAACAGTTTGCTTGACTTGGCGAGCCGCATATTCAAAAACGGGAATATTTTGGTTTGCTGCCGCGACAATCGCCACACCACGCGCTTGCCCCAGTTTCAGAGCCGAGTCCGCATTCTTCGCCATAAACACTTGTTCGATAGATAAAACATCAGGTTGGTACTGGGTGATAATTTCCGAGACTCCCGCATAAATACGCTGCAGACGGCTTGGTAAATCATCAACTTGAGTACGAATACACCCACTTCCAAGATAGAGTAGTTGCCTACCTTGTTGGCGAATAACACCGTATCCTGTGATCCGTGAGCCAGGGTCGATACCTAGAATAATCGCCATATAAAACCTATAGTTGCCCTTTATTAATTTTCATATCATCTTATTCCCATCTAATGACAGCCACAATGGCAACAAGGAAATATCACCGTTTCCACCGGAATTTCAGTGTAAGTAGCATTCCTACCATCATAAATATAGCAAATAAAAGAGAAGGTGAAGATGGGAGAGGCGTTAGAGAAAACAGGCTGGACACAGCCCGCTTTCTCTACGCAGACATCGTCTTAATTACAGTTGCTCAGCAACTTCATCAGAGATATCACCGTTATGATAAACTTCCTGTACGTCGTCTGAATCTTCTAACATATCAATCAGACGCAGTAATTTAGGGGCAGTTTCAACATCAAGTTCGGCTTTAGTGGATGGAACCATAGAAACTTCAGCGTTTTCGCTAGTAAAACCAGCGGCATCCAGCGCATCTTTCACTTCACCAAACGTTTCTGGTGTAGTGTAAACGTCAATCGCGCCATCATCGTAAGTTTCAACGTCGTCGGCACCCGCTTCCAATGCAGCTTCCATCAGAGCATCTTCGTCCACGCCCGGTGCGTAAGTGATCACGCCACGTTTGGTGAACAGATAAGATACAGAACCATCAGTCCCTAAGTTACCGCCCGTTTTCGTAAACGCGTGGCGAACTTCAGAGACGGTACGGTTACGGTTGTCACTTAGACATTCAACCATAACCGCTGTGCCGCCAGGACCGTAACCTTCATAAATGATGGTTTCCATATTATCGTTATCATCATTACCCACACCACGTGCAATCGCACGGTTTAATGTGTCGCGAGTCATGTTGTTTGATAATGCTTTATCCACAGCAGCACGCAAACGTGGGTTAGTTGCGACATCGCCGCCGCCTAAACGCGCTGCAGTGACCAGCTCACGAATAATTTTAGTGAAAATCTTACCGCGTTTTGCGTCTTGCGCCGCTTTACGGTGTTTGGTGTTGGCCCATTTACTATGACCTGCCATGAAATATCTCCAAAAACGTCAATAAAATAATTAAACAGCAAATTCTAAAATAGCCTGGCTGTTGCTCCACGATTTTGTCAGCTTTGCCGCCTGTTGCGGTTCAAGCCAACAAAATTCTGTGTGTTCAGTCAGTAATGGCGTTTGTTCATCACTTAGCACCAATTTAAACCAATGTTCTTTACAGTGGGTTACATCCGGTGCATAACGATGCCTGAAATGCGGGAAAATTTCAAAGATGATACTTTTCGACAAATCATGTAACTGACTTGGTTGCGGGTTAAACCCCGTCTCTTCTTTGATTTCGCGAAGCGCTGCATCCGCAGCACTGTTTTCATGAAGTTCCAAACTTCCGGTCACTGATTGCCAGAAGTCTGGATCATCTTTACGCCGCATCATAAGCACCCTGCCCGTGTTTTCAGCCACCATAATGACTAATACCGATTCTGGGCGCTTATAATTTTTCATTACTCTTCTTCTTTCGCCACAACTGCAATCGCTAACTCAGTCAGCGAATCAGGGTTTGCATGACTTGGCGCATTGGTCATTAAACACGCCGCTGCGGTCGTTTTCGGGAAGGCAATAACATCACGGATGTTATCAGTTCCAGTTAACAGCATCACTAAGCGGTCTAAACCAAATGCCAAACCTGCATGTGGTGGCGTACCGTATTTCAGCGCATCTAACAGGAAGCCGAACTTTTCACGTTGTTCTTCTTCATTGATACCTAAAATACCGAACACGGTTTGTTGCATTTCGCTGCGGTGAATACGGACAGAACCGCCACCCACTTCGTAACCATTGATAACCATATCGTAAGCATTCGCAACGGCATCTTCAGGGTTTTTCGCCAGATCTTCCGGAGTGAAATCTTTTGGTGAAGTGAATGGGTGGTGCATCGCGGTTAAGCCGCCTTCGCCATTTTCTTCAAACATAGGGAAGTCGATAACCCACAGTGGCTGCCAGCTATTTAAGTTAGTCAGCTCGAAGTCACGACCCACTTTCAGGCGTAATGCGCCCATGGAGTCAGTCACCACATTTTTCGCACCCGCACCAAACAGGATAATGTCGCCATCGGCAGCGCCAGTACGTTCAATAATTTGCTCGATAATTTCTAAGCTTAGGAACTTCGCAACTGGGCTTTGAATGCCTTCTAAGCCTTTCGCGCGTTCGTTGATTTTCATCCACGCTAAGCCTTTCGCACCATAGATGCCCACGAAATTGCCGTATTCGTCAATTTGTTTACGGGTCATTGCTGCGCCACCTGGCACTTTCAGGGCTGCAACACGGCCTTTTGGATCATTTGCTGGACTTGCAAATACTGCGAATTCAACATCTTTAACAATATCAGCAACATCAACCAGTTCCATTGGGTTACGTAGATCTGGTTTATCTGAACCGTAACGACGCATCGCTTCTGCGAAGGTCATGATTGGGAAATCGCCTAAATCAACGCCTTTCACATCAAGCCACAGGTTGCGGATCATACGCTCCATCACTTCGCGAACTTGCTCCGCGCTCATGAACGAGGTTTCCACATCGATTTGGGTAAATTCAGGTTGACGGTCAGCACGTAAATCTTCGTCACGGAAGCATTTTACGATTTGATAGTAACGATCGAAGCCAGACATCATCAGCAGCTGTTTGAACAGCTGAGGGGATTGTGGCAATGCGTAGAATTTGCCTTTATGAACACGGCTTGGTACTAAGTAGTCACGCGCCCCTTCTGGCGTCACTTTGGTTAGCATTGGCGTTTCAACGTCCATAAAGCCTTCTTTGTCCATAAAGTTACGAACAAAGCTGGTGATTTTCGCACGAGTACGCAGACGATCTGACATCTCCGGACGGCGTAAATCTAAATAGCGGTATTTTAAACGACGCTCTTCTGTGTTGGTTTGGTTGCTGTCTAATGGCAGAGGTTCAGATTTGTTGAAGACTTCCAAGCCTTCAGCAAAGATTTCAATTTCACCCGTAGCCATGTCTTTGTTTTTCTGGCTATCTGGGCGCGCACGTACTGTACCTGTGATTTGGATGCAGAACTCGTTACGCAGTTCTGACGCTTTTTCAAATATGTCTTTACGCTCTGGATCGAAGAAAACTTGAACGATACCTTCACGATCACGCATATCGATAAAAATCAAACCACCTAAGTCACGACGGCGGTTTACCCATCCACAAAGAGTGACCTTCTGGCCTTCATGAGCGATATTTAATTGCCCACAATAATTAGTACGCATACTCTATCCTTTTACTCAGCTTGTTGTGCTTTTGCTTGCTGCGGGAATTTGGCATTTAGCTGAAAATTCAGAATGTCAAAAAAGGCAGACATTATATAGGAAATTCTGTTAGACAAACAGTTTGCTATACAGCTTAACTGCGAAATTGATACAAAAAAACCATCTCTAATCAATAAAAATGGTTCTTATCTATTAAAACGATCCCAACGAATCTAAAAAAATCACACACCCAATTGAGAATTAAAATTTGATTGTTTGTTAGATCATAATTTTTTTGGGAATAATTACCCGTCTCATTTTGCTATAATTACTCATATTCAGACACTTTTGCCTGAAACTAGAGGAACCTTTATGAAAAAAATTCTACTCGCATCATCCCTTCTTGTTCTGCTTGCAGGATGCCAAAACGGAAATAATACCAATACGATGAAGCCCACCAATAGCAACAATAAAATCTTTTATATCGACTCCTCTCTGGCTGACTGTGTCGGCGTTGCACCTATGAAATGCATGAAAGTTAAAGAAAAACCAACGGATGATTGGCAATATTTTTACTCATCCATTCAAGGATTCAGCTATGAGCCTGGCTATAACTACGTACTAGAGGTTCAACAATTTGATGTGCCTAACCCACCCGCTGATGCCCCAAGCATTCGTTATGAGTTAGTCAAAGTTATCGAGAAAAAATAATGTCGACGCAGGTGTAAAACCACCTGCTCTTTTCTATGATTGGCCGCAAGCTACAACAGGTTAAGGCAAAAGATGAGCACTAAAATCATTGATAAATTAGGTTTAATTACCATTCAGAATGGCAAAGTTGCCATGGTTCGTTCCCATAATAAAACCCTATTTTATATTCCTGGCGGGAAACGTGAGCACGGTGAAACTGACCAACAGGCGCTTGCTCGCGAAATCGATGAGGAACTCACATTAACCTTGCACCCTGAATCCATCCGATTCTACGGAGAATTCACAGGGTTAGCTGATGGCAAACAGGATGGCACACAGGTTTGTATTCGTTGCTACCACGCCGATTACGACGGCATCCCTCAACCCGCGGCTGAAATTGCTGAACTAGTGTGGCTAGATTCCAATGATACTGACCGCTGCTCTATCACCGCGATAGCTGTCTTGGCGCAACTTAAAGCGGATAACCTTATTCAATAATTCAAAAATGAATTATCAAAATCGATATATTTCTATTTGTAGATTTACCTATTAGGTTTTAAAATTTAGAAAATTTAATTTATCTCCATAGAGGTAGAGTAAAAAATGGTCAGTTCTTTATACGCTGTACTAGGGGCTTTATTGATACTGAGACTATCACTCAATGTCGTAAAGCTAAGAAATCAGTACCGTGTGTCTGTTGGCGATGGTGGGTTTTCTGAATTGCAAACCGCTATCCGTGTGCATGGCAATGCCATCGAATACATTCCAATTTCATTAATTTTATTACTGTTAATGGAGATGAATGGCGCCAAAGTATGGATGATCCATGTTTGCGGCATTCTGCTAATTGCAAGCCGCATGCTCCACTCTTACGGTTTAAAAAACCATGACTATTCACAGCGTCGAATGGGAATGATGGGGACTTATCTGGCTCTCGCCTTGATGATCATCGCCAATGCCTATTATCTACCTTGGGTACAAATGGTGTCGTTCTCTTTTTAGTTTTCCTTACTTTTATGCGGATTGGTTTTCAGGTTATATGGCTTTCTGCTACAATCCGCCACTACTTTTGTTCTGCTAATTAATACAAATCTATGTCAAGTCAGGATCCAAACCATAAAGACAGCCTTTTCTCCGCGCCGATCGCCAATTTAGGTGACTGGAAGTTCGATGAAAAAGTAGCTGAAGTTTTCCCCGATATGATCCAACGTTCCGTACCGGGTTACTCCAATATCATCACCATGATTGGGATGCTAGCGGGTCGCTTTGTGACACCAAATAGCCAAGTCTATGATCTGGGTTGTTCCCTTGGTGCCGCCACCCTGTCTGTACGTCGAAATATTTCAGTGGAAAACTGCAAAATCATTTCTGTCGATAATTCACCCGCTATGGTCGAACGCTGCCGCCGTCATATTGATGCGTATAAAGCCCAAACCCCTGTCGAGGTTATCGAAGGAGATATTCGCGACATTCATATTGAAAATGCGTCCATGGTTATCCTTAACTTCACATTGCAGTTTTTAAATCCCGATGACCGCGAAAAATTACTCACTAAAATTTATCAAGGGTTATTGCCTGGTGGCATTTTAGTGTTATCTGAGAAATTCAATTTTGAAGATAAGCAAATTGGTGAATTGCTTTTCAACATGCACCATGATTTCAAACGCGCCAACGGGTATAGCGAACTCGAAATCAGCCAAAAACGCAGCATGCTCGAAAATGTCATGCTCACCGACTCTGTTGAAGCGCATAAAGCCCGCTTAAAACGCGTGGGATTCACCCATTGTGAAGTCTGGTTCCAATGTTTTAACTTCGGTTCATTATTAGCATTAAAAGAGGGGCAGTAATGATCGATTTCGGTCGTTTTTATCAACAAATTGCCGTTGGCCCTCTTAGCCATTGGTTAGAAACCCTGCCAGCTCAACTGGCGGCATGGAAGAAAGAAGGCCTACACGGTGGGTTCTCTTCATGGGAGAAAATGTTAGATAACCTGCCTGTCATGACACCAACCCATTTGGATATTAAAAATAGTGTCACTGCAACGCGCGATCCGGAATTAACTGAAGGGGAAACTCGCCGTTTAAACAATATTTTGGGGCAGTTGAAACCATGGCGTAAAGGTCCATTTTCTCTCTATGGCGTCAATATCGATACCGAATGGCGTTCAGATTGGAAATGGGAGCGCGTTCTGCCCCATATTTCCCCATTAAAAGGTCGTCATGTGTTAGATGTGGGCTGCGGAAGTGGTTATCACATGTGGCGTATGCTGGGCGAAGAAGCGGAGTTTGTTGTCGGCATCGATCCTACTGAACTGTTTTTATGCCAATTTGAAGCGGTTAGAAAACTGTTAGGTGATGACCAACGCGCACATTTATTACCATTAGGTATTGAACAACTGCCTGCATTAAAAGCCTTTGATACCGTATTTTCGATGGGCGTTCTGTATCATCGTCGCTCCCCACTCGACCATTTATGGCAACTAAAAGACCAACTCGTCAGTGAAGGTGAGTTAGTGTTGGAAAGTTTGGTGATTGAAGGTGATGAATTCCAATGCCTGATCCCTGGCGATCGCTATGCACAAATGCGCAACGTTTACTTTATTCCTTCCGCCAAAATGCTCAAAGTGTGGTTAGAGAAATGCGGTTTTGTCGATGTACGCATTGTTGACCAAGCGGTGACTTCGTTAGACGAACAGCGCCGTACTGAGTGGATGCAAACGGATTCGTTAGCGGAATTTTTAGACCCTAATGATCAATCCAAAACCATCGAAGGGTATCCTGCCCCTCTACGTGCGATTTTAGTGGCAAAAAAACCGTAATATTGTAAGACGGCAATTCTCACCGGCCCTACATGACAAAACCCCCAAAAGTTCATCGAAAACTCACGGGGGTTTTTATTATGCGCCACAAAAAATAACGGCTATAAGTTATTCATTAAATACTCTTCAACTGCTTTTGCGTCATTCGCCGAATCAAAATCCATTCCTAACGATAGCGTGCCATCTTTTAATTCAATCGCCCTAGGCTTGGTATAGGAATAGTTAATATTTTTGATTTTCTCACTGACTGACTGTTTTGCCAGTTCAGAGTGTTCACAGACATTGGCTATTCCCTTGAGCATCTCTTTGCTATAACCATCGATACCAATGGTTTCGAGCTGCTCTTTTGAAAACGTTGCCCAGTCAAAGTTCGCTTTAATGTCTGACCCACAGGTTTTATTTAATGTCGTAACTTGAGAGGAAATTTCCGTTTCATATTTTTGGTGCTTCTCTTTTTCAGCTAATGAAAATGCAAACGAGGAGGTTGTGATAAACAAAAGTGATGAAGTTAATACAATTTTTTTCAGCATGATTTTTTCCTTAAAATTCATTCAGCGGTTTTTAGTTTTTACTCAGTTCAAAAATCTAAAAACAAAGGGAGGTATTTAACCTCCCTTAGACCATTGACAAACCCATCAGGTTTGGAAATGGCTCTTTTGGGGTTGTAAAATTAACAAGGAAAATCAATTCATTGATTTTCGCCTGATAACACAAAGAGGGAAAAACCACGCTTTTATCCCTCTTTGTCATCAACCTCAGGGAGGTTATTAGCCTCCCTATCTTAACTCTCCCTATCACAAATTCAGTCAGTCCTATTCCGAATTTATGATTTACGCCGGAACTTTTTCCGTTATAGAAATAAAGTCCATCATCGCTTCCACCGTTGGTCCATCCACACAGTAGTGTGTGAACTCATCGGTTTCACTGTTCGATGCCATAGTTACACCAGCTTTGCGGTAATTCATACTGGAAGGGACAGTTTTCCCTGCGGAGCTGTGCACTTCCGTTAGACCAATTTCCATAAACTTGGTCATATTTGCCAACCGAACCCCCGCACCAGCCATAATGATTGGACCATTAATTTCACGGCTTTTTTCGTGCAACTCTTTCAGTAGCGGCAAACCTAACTCAGCACTTTGTTGCTGACCGGATGTTAAAATACGTGCCACCCCAAGGTTTTTAAGTTGCTCTAATGCCAGTAACGGATTGATACACATATCAAAAGCACGATGGAAAGTAATCTCCATTCCATTCGCAATTTCCATTAAGGTCTGCATCCGTTCGATATCAATGCGCCCTTCTGTATCTAAGATCCCCACCACTGCGCCGGGAAACCCCATCTCCTTGATCATCTGTAAATCTTCACGGATCACATCAAATTCACTCACGTTATAGCAGAAATCGCCACCACGAGGACGAATAATGGGATGAACAGGTATATGAAGTTTCTCTCTCGCCAGTTTTAAATAGCCGTAGCTTGGTGTTAGCCCCCCATCGGCTGCCCCCGAACAGAGCTCAATGCGATTTGCACCATATTCTTGCGCGACTTCGGCGCATTCTATACCAAAACAGCAAATTTCCAGTTTCGCCATGAAGATCTCCAAAATGGTCATAAGCTCAGTAGAATATGAGCTGAAAATTGAGGGCCAAAACGTGCTTTTTATTAGGCATTCAACTAACTATGCCACTTTTTGTTAAATGTTATCTGCGTGATATCACACCATTTAGAGTTGGCTCTAAATAATGATCAATAACGTTAATTGCATCACTTATTTTTCGCTTTCAACGATGTTTCTAAGGGAAAATGGGTGATATTTGAGGGTAATTAAGCCGTTTGTCACGGCCAAAGTCGGATTTGGCAGTCTTTCTTGCTGACCTTTAGGTTGGCTCACTTTATAGGAGTAGCCCTCCGGTAGTGTGTCCGGTAATAAACGACGCGCTGTCTCTTCCAATAATTCTGGCGCGACATCAATGACCATTTCAATATGTTCCCAGCTCTCTTGAGGATAGATTTTATCTTTTGGAAAAGGCAGCTCGATAATATAAACATCCTGCCCAGCAACTTGAATGGGCTTTTTCAGGTCATAAAGACGAATTGGGCGACCGTTAATCAAGTTATCTGAAAGTAACTCGGCGCATTGCAATAGCCCATCATGCCAACGCTCTGCGGTTTCCTGATGATGGCAACGTACAGAAATATGGTCAATCACATAATCTGTCAAAGATAAGCCGAGTGCGTGCGCCATTGCCGTCACTTTTTTTTCAAAATAAGGTAGGTCACACCACAAATCATTTAACTGAGGGATTTTATCGAAATCTAACATTCACATAACTCTATTGATAAAAAACAAAGATAATAAAAAGTGAAACAAGTGCCAGACTGTAGCACGACTCCCCCAAAATATGGTATAAAACCTGCCGTTTTTTCTCTTCCACCTTTTAGTTACGCCCATGAAATGGCACAATGCGGTAACTATGTTCGTTATTTAAGGTAATCCGGTGAATATTCAGGCTATTCTTTCAGATAAAATCAGTGCTGCAATGCTAGCAGCGGGAGCTCCAGAAGGCTGTGACGCCCTTGTTCGTCAATCAGCTAAAGCGCAATTTGGTGACTATCAGGCTAACGGCGTGATGGGAGCTGCGAAAAAAATGGGTCTGCCTCCCCGACAACTGGCCGAGCAAATTGTCAGCCAATTAGATCTCGAAGGTATCGCATCTAAAATTGAAATCGCCGGTCCCGGTTTCATCAACATTTTTATCGACCCAACATGGATTGCCACTCACGCAGAAAACGCGCTGACCAGCGACCGTTTAGGCCTAGCACCAGTTAAAGCCGAAACCATCGTGATTGACTACTCCGCGCCTAACGTTGCAAAACAGATGCACGTTGGTCATTTGCGCTCCACGATTATTGGTGATGCTGCAGCACGTACCCAAGAGTTTATCGGTCACAAAGTAATCCGCGCTAACCACGTGGGTGACTGGGGCACACAATTTGGGATGCTGATTGCTTACTTAGAAAAAGTGCAAAATGAAGATGCCAGCGATATGGCGCTTTCAGACCTCGAAGAATTCTATCGCGAAGCGAAAAAACATTACGACGAAGATGAAGACTTTGCCGTTCGTGCCCGTGGTTACGTGGTGAAACTACAATCTGGTGATGAATACTGCCGTAAAATGTGGCGTAAACTGGTTGATATCACCATGCAACAGAACCAAGAAACTTATCGCCGTTTAAACGTCACGTTAACGGAAGATGATGTGATGGGTGAAAGCCTGTATAACAGCATGCTACCAGGCATCGTTGCTGACTTAAAAGCCAAAGGTTTAGCCGTAGAAAGCGAAGGTGCAACCGTCGTTTTCCTTGATGAATTCAAAAACAAGGAAGGCGAACCGATGGGCGTTATCGTCCAGAAGAAAGATGGCGGTTTCCTGTACACCACCACCGACATCGCCTGTGCAAAATACCGTTATGAAACCTTGCATGCGGATCGCTCTTTGTATTACATCGACTCCCGCCAGCATCAACATTTAATGCAAGCTTGGACTATCGTCCGTAAAGCGGGCTATATTCCAGAATCCATGGCGCTTGAGCACCATATGTTCGGAATGATGCTAGGAAAAGACGGTAAGCCATTCAAAACCCGTTCAGGCGGTACTGTTCGTCTGTCCGACCTGTTAGATGAAGCCGTTGAACGCGCCCAAACGCTAATCCGTGAGAAAAACCCGGATATGGCGGAAGAGGAATTACTGAATCTTGCAAATGTCGTGGGTATCGGCGCGGTTAAATATGCTGACCTGTCTAAAAACCGTACCACTGACTACATTTTCGATTGGGACAATATGTTAGCCTTTGAAGGTAACACCGCGCCATATATGCAATATGCCTATACCCGCGTTGCCTCTATCTTCAAAAAAGCAGACATTACCGAAGCAGATTTAACCCTGCCAATCGTATTAGAAGCGCCACACGAAATGGCATTAGCAACACGTTTAATGCAGTTTGAAGAGACAATCTTAACGGTTGCACGTGAAGGTACGCCACACGTTATGTGTGCTTATCTGTATGACTTAGCGGGTCTGTTCTCTAGTTTCTATGAACATTGCCCTATTTTGTCCGCAGATACCGATGCACAGCGTCAAAGCCGTTTAAAACTGGCTTTATTAACGCAAAAAACCCTAAAAGCGGGTCTGGATACGTTAGGTATCGAAACCGTCGAAAGAATGTAAGTTTTATTCTTTTGTTTAAAGCCCACTTCGGTGGGCTTTTTACTTTTCACTTCTCACGCCCCCCTTTCCCCTCTCTTTTTTGCACTATTTTTGAGCAATTTTTTGTAATCAATAGACAGCTTGCACTTAATTGGTGAGCAACCTCTCATTATTTCTCCCCATTTCAATCCATTACACCCTAAAAAACAGAAATTTAACATTTGGCACGATGCTTGCTTTATCTCTTTTGCCTTTTCAAAAAGACAGGGGGATTTATGAAGTACATCATCGCAATTATTAAACCGTTCAAATTAGAAGATGTTCGTGAAGCACTCACTGAATTAGGAATACAAGGGATGACCATCTGTGAAGTCAAAGGATATGGCAGACAGAAAGGTCACGCGGAGCTTTACCGTGGTGCGGAATATGAAGTGAGTTTTCTACCCAAAACCAAAATGGAAATCGCTATCAGCGATGACCTACTGGAACCCGCTCTCGATGCGATCATTCGTACCGCAGATACGGGGAAAGTGGGGGATGGAAAGCTGTTTGTTTTTGAACTTCTACAAGCTGTTCGCATTCGTACCAGCGAATCCGGCGATGACGCACTCTAAGGGAGATAAATAATGAGACGATTATGGTTACCTGCCGCACTCTTCGCCTTAAGTTATTTCGCACTTCCCGCCTATGCGTCGGAAGTGAATGCCGTTGATAAAGCCGATAACGCCTTTATGTTGATCTGCACAGCGTTGGTATTTTTTATGACCATCCCCGGCATTGCACTGTTTTATGGCGGATTATTACGCAGCAAAAACGTGTTATCGCTGATCACCCAAGTAATGCTGATTTTTAGTGTGGTGATTATTCTTTGGTTTGTATTCGGCTATAGCCTCGCTTTCACCGCAGGAAATAAAATCTTTGGGGATGGTTCTTTAACGTTTCTAAGCGCGATGTCCATCGACGATTTATCGGGTTCCATTAATCGATATATCCATGTTGCCTTCCAAGGCTCATTTGCGGTTATTACCCTCGCATTAATTGTCGGAGCACTGGGAGAACGCGTGCGTTTCTCTGCACTTCTTATTTTTACCGTGATTTGGTTTACGTTCTCTTATGTACCTATCGCGCATATGGTGTGGGCTGAAGGTGGATGGCTGGCGGATGATGGCGCTCTCGATTTTGCAGGCGGAACCGTGGTGCACATTAACGCCGCTGTCGCTGCATTGGTCGGTGCCTATTTGCTGGGTAAACGTAGTGACTACAGCCAAGTGGTGCTAAAGCCCCATAACTTACCGATGGTCTTTATGGGTACCGCTGTACTGTATATTGGGTGGTTTGGCTTTAACGCAGGCTCCGCAGGCAGTGCCAATAATATTGCCGCACTGGCGTTTATTAACACAGTGATTGCCACGGCTGGCGCTATCCTTTCATGGACATTTACTGAGTGGTTATTGAGAGGAAAACCCTCCATGCTTGGAAGCTGCTCCGGTTGTATCTCTGGATTAGTCGCTATCACACCTGCGGCCGGTACTGTTGGTCCTATTGGTGCACTTGTTATTGGTGTTGTCGGGGGAATTATTGGGCTTTGGGGCGTTGTCGTCTTAAAACGTTGGTTAAAAGCCGATGATGTGTGCGATGTTTTTGGTATCCATGGCACCTGCGGTATTATTGGTTGCATACTCACAGGCGTATTTACCTCGACGCTGTTTGGGGGACTTGGTTATCGTGACAACGTCACGTTATCCCATCAAGTATTTGTTCAGATTGAAAGTATTGTGGTTACCATTGTATGGTCGGGTGTAGTGGCATTTATCGCCTTTAAACTAGCTGATAAGTTAGTTGGTCTGCGGGTTTCCCCAGAGGAAGAGTGCGATGGGTTGGATCTTACCACTCATGGCGAGCGTGCTTATCATCCGTAATTGTCTACTCCCCCTCGATTGAGGGGGGAGTTTGTTCGATGTAAAGCTAATACATATGCGAATTAAGAACTACGCAATACTGCGCTTCATAAAGTCACGCGGGCGGAAGCCTAATAGATACAGCGCCACAAAGTAGCTCCCTGCTCCAATAATCACTACCCCCATCAAACGTAACATGCGCATCAGCATATTGCCGTCTTGCCACGGTGGCATAAAATGTAGTACGCCAAATAGCACCACAACCATCACCGCCAAGGCAACAAACAATTTAACTAAGAAACCACGCCAGCCTGCTAGCGGTTGGAAAATATCTTGCTTGCGTAACTGCCAATACAAAACACCGGCGTTAAAACACGCCGCCAGCCCAATAGACAGGGCTAGACCTGCATGTTGCAGAGGCCCAATAAAGGCTAAGTTCATTAACTGAGTCAGAATCAAAGTGACTATCGCAATTCTTACAGGAGTACGAATATTTTGGCGTGAATAGAAACCTGGCGCCAAGATTTTCACTAAGATCATCCCCGTTAAGCCCACACAATACGCCATTAATGCATACTGGGTCATCAAGGAGTCGTGAGCGGTAAATTTGTCATATTGGAAAAGCGAAACCGTTAACGCTTCAGATAGTATCGCTAGCCCTACCGCACACGGTAGTGCCAGTAATAAACATAAACGTAATCCCCAATCCATTAAATGGCGATATTCTTGGTGATTTCCGCTAGTAAAACTTTTAGAGAGCGATGGCAATAGGATGGTACCCAGTGCAACACCAAGCACCCCTGAAGGTAACTCCATTAAGCGGTCGGCATAATACATCCATGATACCGAACCTGATTGCAGGAATGAGGCGAAGATCGTGTTAATAATTAATGAAATTTGCGCGACAGAAACCCCGATAATCGCCGGTCCCATCATCTTCATTACTCGCCAAACACCACTATCGTGGAACGATAAACGTGGCAATACCAACATACCAATTTTCTTTAAATGCGGTAATTGGTAACCCAATTGCAGCACACCACCAACAAGAACAGCCCAAGCCAGAGACATAATCGGCGGGTCAAAATACGGCGCAGCGAACGCTGCAAAGAAAATCATGCTGACGTTTAATAGCGTCGGTGCAAACGCGGGTACCGAAAAGCGGTTCCACGTATTAAGGATCGCACCCGCTAAAGATGCCAATGAGATCAAGAAAATATAAGGGAACGTCACACGCAATAAATCTGTCGTTAGCGCAAATTTATCGGCATTCGTGGTAAAACCCGGCGCCGTCACATAAATGATCCACGGCGCAGCAAACATGCCGACAACCGTCACGATCGCCAATGCTAATGTAAGCATCCCCGAAATATAGGCTACAAACGTGCGCGTGGCCTCTTCGCCCTGCTGGTTTTTATATTCGGCAAGAATGGGAACAAATGCTTGAGAAAACGCCCCTTCAGCAAAAATTCGACGTAATAAGTTAGGGAGTTTAAAGGCGACAAAGAAGGCATCAGAAGCCGCTCCCGCACCAAATACACGGGCAATAATGGCGTCACGAATGAAGCCTAAAACCCGTGACATCATCGTCATCGAGCTGACTGCCGCTAAAGATTTTAATAAATTCATGATTGCTAGACTAAAAGAAGACAATCGCAGCAGTTTAACAGCGGATGGCAAAACTGACTACGATTGTAGAGTAAATGTTTAGGCTTTAGTCGACTTCCATTCATTGTCGGTTAATGCCGTTAAGACGTGGTCGCGCCATTCTCCATTAATTTCGAGATACTGCTTTGCATAACCTTCACGTTCAAAACCTAGGCGAGTGAGCAAGTTACCGCTGCGCATATTATGGGGCATGTAATTCGCCATGATGCGGTGCATGCCTTGGTGTTTTTGCATGTAACGAATAATTTGGGTTAAAGCTTCGTACATCAGCCCTTGTCCCTGCCATTTTTCACCCAGCGAATAGCCCAGATAACACGCATGGAAGGAGCCGCGTAAAATATTGCTAAAATTCGCGACGCCAATCACTTCGTTTTCATCTTTATCCAATAAAAGGAAATGAAACGCGCTGCCTTGGCGATGCATTTCGCTCATGGCATGTAGGCGGTTGTTCCAACCTGAAGGGTTAAAATGAGAGTTGTCACGGGTAGGTTCCCATGGGGTTAGGAACTCTTTGTTTAAGCTGTAATAGTCCGCAAGTCGGTAATTATCTCGTTCGTAGGCTAAACGGATAATCATTCTGTCTGTCATTAGACGCACTTTGGGTTCATTTGAACGATAACCAAACATCGTTAGCCCTTAATTAGTAGTGTTACCAGTCTTACTTTCGATGTTTGAATTATAACTTAAATTTATCACTTAACTAATTCAATTCTCTCTATAATTAAGTCATTTTTTGAGCGGTTGGTTTTGTTTTATTTCATGTGTACGTAAAAAACTCACGATTGATGTTTACAGATAAACCCTAGATACTCCTATTTCGTGCTTTTCACCTTAAGCTAGAGCATTAGAAATACATAAACTAATAATACTTCAGGAACCTCCGATGTCCCGATTATATTTCGCTTTAAAATAGTTCACATTAGAGGTAGGCGGCAAGTGAGTGAGTCCCTTGGAGCATACATCAGTATGTGACGAGGGCGAACGAACGTAGCCAACACCCCTATAATGGGAAATATGACGGATTTATCGATAAAAAAATATCATGGTGCATATACCATCATTCCCGCCAAACTCCTGATACTATTAATAAGAATCATTCCTTCCGTTACTATTTTTTTATGGTGTTTCATGGCGCAGGTATCACGGGCAAGAAGCCTCGGCAAATATTTCCTTTTACTCGATAATATGCTGGTTGTTCTTGGCTTTTTCGTGGTTTTCCCTTTAATTTCAATTCGCTTTGTTGAGCAGCTTGGCTGGGCAGCTGTGGTGGTTGGGTTTGCCCTTGGACTTCGCCAGTTTGTGCAGCAAGGATTTGGGATTTTTGGGGGCGCGATTGCCGACCGATTTGGTGCAAAACCGTTAATTATTATCGGGATGCTGTTGCGTGCCGCAGGCTTTGTGTTGATGGCTTTGGCGTATGACCCTTGGGTGTTATGGCTTTCTTGTATATTGTCTGCCCTTGGCGGCACCTTGTTTGACCCTCCTCGTACCGCTTTAGTGATTAAATTGACCCGCCCTTATGAGCGTGGGCGTTTTTATTCATTATTGTTTATGCAGGACAGCGCTGGCGCGGTGATTGGGGCATTAATTGGTAGCTGGCTTTTACAGTATGACTTCCACTATGTTTGCTGGGCTGGCGCGGCAGTGTTTGTGATTGCGGCTCTACTTAATGCTTGGCTACTTCCTGCTTATCGCATTTCCACCATCAAAGCCCCTATTCGTGATGGGATGCGTCGAGTCTTGAAAGACACCCGCTTTGTGACTTATGTGATCACGCTTTCTGGCTACTTTATGCTGTCAGTACAAGTAATGCTGATGTTTCCTATCGCCGTTAACGAATTGGCTGGCACACCAACGGCGGTGAAATGGATGTATGCTATTGAAGCGGCAATTTCCCTGACACTGCTTTATCCGATTGCCCGTTGGAGCGAAAAACATTTCCGATTAGAGCAACGTTTGATGGCAGGGTTATTTTTAATGAGCCTGAGCATGTTCCCTATCGGTATGACCACATCGGTCAATATTCTGTTTGTGTTGATTGGTATTTTCTATTTGGGGACTATCACCGCCGACCCTGCTCGTGAGACCCTGAGTGCATCCCTTGCCGACCCTCGCGCTCGTGGTAGTTATATGGGCTTTAGTCGACTCGGTCTTGCGCTAGGCGGTGCCGTTGGCTATACCGGTGGCGGTTGGATGTACGATATTGGGCACCAATGGAATATCCCTCAGCTTCCTTGGTTCTTGCTCGGCACTATTGGTTTTATCACTTTGTGGGCGCTTCATCGCCAATTTAACCGTAAAAAAATTGAAACAGTCATGTTGAGCGGGCAGTAATACGTTACACTTGGGTTATTACTGTATAAAGGAGTGATTATGAAAAACATTTTCTTGGCATCTATCTTTGGATTGCTATTTATTCTCACGGGTTGTGACAAATTAACCGAATTTACTATCAGTGAATCACAAATTAACAGTTACCTTGCGACCAAGGTTAAGTACGAAAATAATATCGGCATTACTGGATTTGCAGATGCGGATATCACCTTACATAACTTGCAATCAGAAATTGGTCGTAGCGAACCAGGCATTATTGCATTAAAAGGCGAAGCCACTGTCACAATGAATTCACTACTTGGTGCTGCGGCGGCCGATATTGCACTGACCTTAACCGCGCGCCCTGTTTTTGATGCACAAACAGGCTCTATCTATTTGAAAGAGCTGAAAATTACCCAATATAAAATTACACCAGAAAATATGGAAACCGCCATTTCCGTGGTGATCCCGTATTTAAATAGCTCCCTTGATACCTTCTTCGCGACTCAGCCTGTTTACGTGCTCAACCCTGATAACAGCGCCGCAGAAGCGACTGCGAAAAAACTCGCTAAAGGTTTAGAAATCAAACCGGGTAAATTAGTTATTCCAATGGTTGATTAATTGACCATAAATATTTTTGATTGATAAATTGATAATCTAAAAATGAAAAAAGCAACCTTTCTGATAGGTTGCTTTTTTATTGGAATGCCATTTATCTTTAATACTAAAAAGTCACTCGTAATAACTCGTTTTGTATTCAAAATCGAATTTTTCTACCCGTCCATCACTGTATGTCACCACACTGGTACATACTGTTGGGTTTTTATGATCATCATAATGGGTGCATTTTTGAGTTGTTTCGACAAACGGTTGCTGATTTTTCGTCGTATGAAACAGAATTTTAGTGACTAAGCCATTAGTGAAAAAGTATTCATTTTTTGTATTAATAACTTCATTTCCATCGAAATATGTCGTTTCTATCGGTAAAAAATGTTCACCATAAACAAACGTCGCTATCTCTTTCTTTCCTTGAGTGATCTTATTAACAAGACCATCACGATAATAATATTTCCAATCTTGCAGTTCTCCGGTTTGTAAATTGCACATCTTATCGATGCCATAACCTTTGAATTTTTGTTTATCGACTAAGTAATAAAGTTGCTTAAATTTTCTGACAATCACAAATGCTGTTTCACTGTCTCTATTGTAATAACTTAAATTATTGAGACAGCCATGGAGATTAAAAGACACAGTCACTCTTTTGCTGAGCCCTTTCTCATCGTTCATGATTTGCGTTAATTCTTTTACTTTTCCGTAAAGCGGGTCAAATTGAAATTCCGTGCTGTAATTAACCATGCGTTTATTATAGCTAGGCAGATCATTATCCACTTGTGCCAGTGCTAACGGTGAAATAAAGAGCAACATTAAGCCGTGAAGTTTTGTCGAGGTCATTGTGTCTATCCTTTTAACCTATGATGAGAGAAGACGGTTCCACACCTATCTTCTCTCAATCATCAGTCTTTAAGTGACAGTGTCACTTATTCATCACCACTCTCTGAGTCAGATTCTAACTCATCACGCAGTGCAATGACGGCATCGCGGGTAATTTGCGCTAATGTACGGTAAAACGGCGTTGTCGCGTGAGCTTCAACTTTCCCCAGAAATGCGCCATACCAGCTCAAGATATAGCTGTCGAATAGCTCTTCCTGCGCGGCGGTTTCGTCTTCAGCAGCTTGGTCTTCTAGCCATGATGCGGCTAACAGTAGCGCACCAAATGCATCCGTTGGGGCATCGGTTAAGGTCATTCCACGAGTCACAAGAAATTCGCGAATTTCCGCTTCAGTGATTTCTTCATCATAGCGGTGAGCAAAAGGTGGAACCGTTGGCTCACTACCAAACATTGATTGATAATCCGCCGTGATAGCCTTGTGATCCACTGCCTTAGCCATTCTTACCCACAGCTCATCTTGCTCCAAGGGCCATGAGGCTTTGAGCTTATCTTGAGCAATCATATCGATAAGAGGCTTCACAAGCGCATCGTCCGGAGAGCGTTGAAATAAGGTACCTAAAATACGGCAGACGATTGAGAATTCATTCATGGGTTTCTTCCTGTGGCGATTTTCCTGCAATCACTTTTTCGTGATCATGATGCGATGCAGTATACCTGAAAAAACAGAAAACCCACGCTTTGAGAAATCGAGATAAGACATCAATGATGAATAGTGACTATTTCTTAAAAAATCAGATATCTGATAACTGAAGCATCCTCAAAATAATTCGCGCTGTGGCTAGGCGTCAAACGAGGTTATCTCGGGGAGCATACAAAAGTATGTGACCCGAGTGACCGAGAGCAGACAACAACGCCACAGCGTGAAGTATGAAGAGGATTTAGTAGCCTTGGGCTAAATTAACTATCCCCTCTGGCTGCTCACCCCTTTCAATCCGCTGAATATTACTCGCAATCATATCCATCGCTTCATTCGGCAACGTAAACGCGGCAACGTGTGGCGTAATGGCGATACGTGGATGTGTCCAGAATGGGTGCATATGTGGTAGTGGCTCAGTGGCAAAAACATCGAGAGACGCCCCTGCAACTTGCCCTTTTTCTAATGCTTCCAGCAAGTCTTGCTCAATTAAGTGCGCACCTCGGGCGAGGTTAATAATATAGGCGTTCTGTTCCAGCTGGCTGAATAATTGATGATTCAAAATACCCACCGTTTCTGGCGTGCTTGGTAGCAGGTTCACAATCGCGCGGGTTCCTGATAAGAAATCCGCTAACTGGTCTTGCCCATAGTAACTTTTCACATTTGGGATCTGCTTTTCTGAGCGACTCCACGTTCTGACTTTAAGACCAAAACTGGCTAAGCGTTTTGCCACGGCTTGACCTAACGCCCCTGCGCCCATCACGCCCACCACAAACTGGTCATGGGTGTAAGCTGGCAGTTGTTTCCATTGACGCTGGGATTGTAACTGACGGTACTCATCCATACGACGGAAGTAATACAAGACTTTTGCAGCGGCATATTCTTCCATTTGAATGGCCATACCCGTGTCTTCTAAGCGCATCAGTGGAACGCCTGCCGGTAATGTTCCCGGGTTATCTTGCTCTTGCTTTAGAATCGCATCCACCCCCGCGCCTAATGCGAAGATTCCTTTTAAGTCTTGGCGACCCGCAAGGCACTCATAAGGAGGAAGCCATACCATGGCATAATCTGCCTGTTGGGTATCTCCCGGCTTCCATTGGCGAATATTGGCTTGAGGCAATCGAGCACGCATGCCATCAATCCACTGATTGGCATCAAAAAATGGATGGTAAAATAAAATATTCATGGCAACTCCTTATAGGTTTCCACCAGAGTGTGCGTAATGATGTTTATTTTCAAGTCAATACCCCATATTTATATCCATAAGATGAGGATTTTGTTAAGGAGTTAACGGAATCTGGATTAATTACTTGAAGTTTAAATAAACAATTTATTATCAATTTCTAATCAACCGTAATTTATTAAGATTAGAGAGTAACCAAATTGGTTTTTATTTAGCTAAACGATAGAAAAAAGTGGATTTTTATTTAATTGGGAGTTGACGGAAGGCGCTCTTTTCCCTATAGTAGCGCCCCGTTGAAGGACAAGTTATTTATAACAAATTCTACAACCACAATTTAGAAAAACGGTGAGGTGTCCGAGAGGCTGAAGGAGCACGCCTGGAAAGTGTGTATACGGCAACGTATCGAGGGTTCGAATCCCTCCCTCACCGCCATTTCTAATCTAAGTTATTCTTCCTTAAGTAATTTCTCGTTTATCTTCCCAGAACCATCGATTTTATCAATCCCAACGCCTTGCGCATGATATTCACGACTGATTTCTTCCCATAACTCTGCGTTTTCTACACCTGCGGCCTTCGGATCAAACACCGGATCAACCCCTAATTTAGTTTGTCTTTCAAAATCACGTAACGCTCTTAAAGCGGGTTTCGATAAAAAGACAATCGCAATCAAGTTTAAGTAGCTCATACTGCCGAAGCCGATATCACCCAGTCCCCACATAATACTGACTGATTGCACGCTGCCCATAAAGACAATCACTAGGAAGACAAATTTCAAAATCAGCTTCAACACAGGGTATTTAAGCTTACGGTCAAGATAAACAATGGTGGTTTCTGCAATATAGTAGTAAGCCATAAGCGTTGTGAAGGCGAACAAGAATACCGCGATAGAGACAAACCCCGCACCCGCCGATGTAAATACCGTAGAAACTGCCATTTGAGTCCATGCAGTTCCTGCTGCCACACCTGGCACATACTCCACAAGGGCAGTCGCTGAACCATCAGGGAAAACGTTGTACATATTGGTGACTAAAATCATCAGTCCCGATGCTGTACACACAACCACGGTGTCGATATAGATAGAGAATGCTTGGATAAGCCCCTGTTTGACCGGATGGCTAACTTCTGCCGCCGCGGAACTGAACGTCGCTTCACCGACTCCTGCCACGTTTGAAAACACGGCACGACGCACGCCCCAAGACACCGCGGTTCCCACGATCCCACCGAATACCGCATCCATTCCCATCGCACTGCGGAAAATTAAGCTGAACATGCCAGGCACGCTATCCCAATGGCTGCCCAGAATAATCACCATCATCACGATATAAGCTAATGCCATGATAGGAACAATTTTATCGGCTGCGCTCGCAATACGTTTCACGCCACCAAAAATTAACCACGCCATTAATACCGTCACTAATGCACCTGTTGCCATTGGTGGAATATTAAATGCCGTTTGGAACGAATCCGCGATGGTATTGGCTTGAATACTCGGTACCAACACACCGTAAGATAAACAGATCACTGCCGCAACAAAGATAGCAAAAGGCTTTAATTTCAATCCTTTTTCAATATAGTACGGTGAACCACCACGATATTGATCATCTGAGCGCTGCTTATAAATTTGCGCCAGTGTAGACTCAATAAAGGCGCTCGCGCCTCCAAGTAAGCCCATGACGACCATCCAGAAAATTGCGCCGGGACCACCTGCCGCAATCGCTGTTGCTACCCCTGCAATGTTACCGACCCCAACACGCCCCGATAATGCTAAACAGAAGGCTTGGAATGAGGAAATCCCGTCTTTTGATGCTTTATTTCCTTTTAATAAACAGACCATTTTGACGATGTAACGAAACTGAACACCGCGTGTTGCTAATGTGAAATAGAGACCGACACCCAGAGATAAGAATACGAGAGCATTACCCCAGATGTAACCAACGATGGTATTAACGATGGCTTCCATATGTACTCCTCGACTATTGTAATTGTATTTGTGTATTTGCAAGGGTCGAAACCTGAACCCCGCAAGGTTCAGGTCAATGTCATTTTACTGATTGATAAACCAGATAACTTTCGTTTGGGTGTATTGCTCAAAGGCTTCTAAGCCGTTGTCTTTTCCACCAAAACCTGACTGACGGAAACCACCAAATGGCGTGGTGATATTACCTTCGCTAAATCCGTTGACGGACACCGTCCCCGCATTGATACGACGTGCAATATTCATCACTCGATGGACATTTTGGCTATAAAACGATGCAGCCAATCCGTAGTGAGTGTCATTGGCTAAATTGACCGCCTCGTCATCGGTTTTAAACGATGTGACGGCTAAAATGGGACCAAAAACTTCATGTCGAAAGAGAGACATTTCTGGCGTAACGGCATCAAAGATAGTTGGTTCTATATACCATCCTGAGCCGAGGTCACTATGTATTTTTCCTCCTGTTACCAATTTTCCACCTTCTTTAACGGTGGTATCTAAAAACGATTTCACTTTTTCAAAATGCGCCTGTTCAATCATTGGACCAATAGAAACTCCTGCCTCGCGAGGGTCTCCCACTTGCCATGTTGATGTCGCCGCAGTTAACTTTTCGAGTAAGGTTTTTTTGACATTTTCATGCACAATTAAGCGAGAGCCACAGCTACAGTTTTCGCTCATATTCCAGAACGCTGCCGCCATAATATGTGGAATAGCCGCATCTAAGTCCGCATCCTCAAACACCACTTGCGGGCTTTTCCCGCCGCATTCCAAGACAATCTCTTTTAGGTTACTTTCCGCGGAGTATTTCAGGAATAAACGCCCCACTTCGGTTGAACCAGTAAACGACACCACATCCACATCAGGATGGCGTCCTAAGGCTTCCCCGACTTTCTCACCTAGTCCACACACTAAACTTAACGCACCTTTAGGGACGCCAGCTTCATAAGCCAGTTCCACCATGCGGTAGGCACTCAAGGAAGTTAATTCTGCGGGTTTAACAATCACCGAGTTCCCGACCGCCAACGCCGGTGCCACTTTCCATGCAAACATTTGAGCAGGGAAGTTCCAAGGTAGAACTGCGCCCACAACCCCAATCGGCTCATGAACAATCAGCCCCATTTCTTGGCGACCCGTTGGCGCAATTTTTCCGAACAGTTTATCGATAGCTTCCGCATACCAATAGAAGGTTTCCACCGTTGCGGGTAAGTCTGTGTGCAAACATTCCGTGATGGGTTTCCCCGCATCCACGCAGTCTAAGGCCGCCAGCTCTTCACTGTGCTTTTCAATTAACTGCGCCCAGCGCAGCATCACTTGCTTACGTTCTTGGGGAGATAACCCACTCCAGCACCCTTCTTCAAAGGTTTCTCGAGCAATATTTACGGCTGCATGAACATCTTGCGCGCTGCCATCCGCAATATAACCAATCGCGCTATTATCAATAGGCGTATAATTTTTGAGTTTGGCGCTACCACTTTGGTAGCCCGCAATTAAATTCCCCGCCCACAGTTGGCTCTGTTTTGCTCGCTCAAATATCTGCTCTTTGGTGATCAACATATGCAACCTCGCTATGGTTTGATCAGCGCAAGAAACTCATGACGTTCTTGCTGGCTAATATTTGACAGAGGCAAACGAACTGGCCCCACGTTAAAGGTGCCTTTTAAGCAACCCGCTTTGGCTTTTTGGTTATAATTACCTGACTCCATGGAATAAATGGCTGGGTAAATCTCTTGCATGATCTGCTTCGCCTTCGCCCAATCCCCTTTTTGCGATGCGTTAAAAATCGCCACTTGCTCGGCAGGGAAAACATTACCTGCACCGGCAATCCAGCTTTTCGAGCCCCAGAAGAAAAAGTCCACAGGTTGGTCATCACAGCCACAAATCACTTCAAAGTTTTTAAATGGCGTTTGTAACAGATGCAGAGCGCGGCTAAAGCTGCCACTGCTCTCTTTGATAGCGACGATATTGTCGATTTCAGCCAATCTCACCACGGTATCTAACTCAATTTCGATACCAATACGGGCTGGGAAGTTATACATAATGATTGGTAGCGAGGTGGATTTCGCCACCTTTTCGTAGTGAGCATAAACGCCGTTTTGATCCGGCAGGCTGTACGGAGGCGGCGACAGCATCAACCCTTCGTAGCCCAGTTCTTTCGCTTGTGCTGCGCGTTTAATTGCGCCCTCGGTAGATAAGTCATTAATCCCTGCGATCAGTGTCACACGCCCTTTGGCAATTTTACTGACCGTGGTTAATACGGTTTTACGTTCATCTTCATTTAATGCGTAATACTCACCCGTGGTGCCGCAGACAACTAACCCAGTCACACCACTGGCGATCAGTTTTTCGGTTAACTCTGCTAACGCCGTGATATTCAATGAAAGATCATCATGAAACGGAGTGACTAACGGAACAAGGATGCCATGAAAATTCATTATAATTCTCCTGAATTAAAGAAAGCGCTTTATCGAAAAAGGCGAGCAATCGAGCGGTGTCGGTTGCCCGTGGATCATGTTATTAACGATATCTGCGGTAATTGCCGCTTGTGTTAGCCCTAAGTGTTGATGCCCAAAAGCAAAAACATACGGACCTTTTTGGTCTATGACCGGTAAGGAATCTGAGATAGTGGGACGAAAACCCATCCATTCACTGGTATTCTGGCTATCCAATGGCATTTTTAGCATCGGGTTAGCTAACGGTAAAAAGTGACGAGCGCGCTGCATATTCGGTGGGCGTTTTAGTCCTGCATATTCCACCGTACCCGCAAGACGTAACCCACCGTTCATCGGCGTCATAATAAAGCGGCGATCCATACTGGAAATGGGAATTGATAAACGCCCTTTTTCATTTGGCAGCATCAAGTGATAACCGCGCTCCGTTTCTAACGGCACATTAATGCGGCTCACCATCTTCACTAACGATTTCGAAAATGCACCACCCGCAATCACCACTTTATCAGCGATAAATGTGCCTTGTGATGTGGTTAAATGAGCTTGGCTCGCCGATGACGAATCAATCGCCGTGACTTCACACTCAGTCAGGACTTTTCCCCCTAACTGTATGAATGCTTGAGTTAATCGCTCATGCATTAAGGCGAGATCCACCACATGTCCAGTCTCGGGATAGAACAATCCACCGATTTGGTTATTGGCAAGTTCAGGTTGCTGTGCCAACAGTTGGGATTGATCCCAGAATTGGTTATGCACCCCCATGCTATTTAAATACTCACCGTGGCGACGCAGTTTTTCGAGGGTCGACTGTTTCTCAGCCACCAGCAAAGAACCTTGGATTTTGACTAAATCCTCTAACTGCCACTGCTTAGAAAATGCCTGCCAAGAAGCCAATGATGCCCCATTGAGCATGGAGAGAACGTGGTGAATATGCATAAACGGTTTGTGGCGCATATTGCCCAACAATTTCAGTAACCATGGTGTGAGCGGCAATATATAACGCCAATCAATACGCAATGCGCCTAACGGGTCGAGCAACATGCTAGGAATTGATTTCAAAACGGAGGGGTCAGCCACAGGAAAAACCTGCTCCGTGGCGATATGCCCTGCATTGCCAAATGAAGCACCAGATCCAATTTGGTTTTTGTCGACCAATAAAACGCCCGTGCCTTGATTCTGGACAGATAACGCAATACTGAGCCCGACAATGCCACCACCCACCACAATCACAGAATATTTGTTATCCATTGGCTTACCTCACTCCACCGTGATCCCAAAGCGGAACGGGTCGTTTTTATCGATCAACAAGGTATTTTCGCCGCTGATATAGGCATTTCCGCGAATAGTCGGGATGATGCCATTAGCATCTGCAATCTGATAGCTAGCTTGGAATTGGCTACCGATGACACTTGCCTGACGCCAAATTTTGCCTTCCGCGAGTTTGTTGTCTGCCGCAAGACACGCCAGCTTGGCACTTGTTCCCGTACCACAAGGAGAACGGTCATAGGCACCGCCCAGGCATAAAACAAAACTTTGGCTATCCGCATCTTCGCAATGACCAAATAGTTCGATGTGGTCGATTTCTTGGTTATCTTTACCAAAAATACCTTGGTCAACAAGGGCTTGTTTGATTTTCAAACAGATTTCAGTCAGCGCCTTCGCGTTCCTATACTGGATAGCGAGTGGTGAATTTTCGACGAGGAAAAACCAGTTTCCTCCCCATGCAATATCCCCAGTCACTAGCCCAACCTCCGGCACGTTGACTTGGACGGCTTTGCGATAGCGGTATGCGTAGACGTTTTGAATGCTCACGCTACCATCTTCATGTAATTTAGCGGTCACATCCCCGACAGGGGTTTCAATTAAATGCTCCCCGTAACCTATGCGCCCTAAGTAATGCAATGATGCGACCAAACCAATGGTGCCGTGACCACACATACCTAAGTAGCCTTCGTTATTAAAGAAAATCACCCCGGCGGCAGCTTTCGGATTCACTGGTTTGCAAAGTAATGCGCCCACTAAAATGTCATTTCCACGTGGTTCTAAAATCGTTGTGCAGCGCCAATGATCATATTCCGTACGTAATTTTTGCAGGCGCGACGCCATGTCTGCATTCCCTAAATCAGGAAAACCCTCAATTACTAAACGTGTCGGTTCTCCTGCGGTATGAGAGTCAATGACTTCAATTTTCTTATATTTACTCTGCATCAGTTCATCCTTATTAATATCATTTGTTAATAGAATGCTTGATTTATGTAAACAACTCTTGATATCTTTCGAATCAACCCATGCGTATTTCTGCACAATTTAAAAACATTTCAGATAACTATTAAAATTAGTTGAATGCATTGGAGCGCAATATGATTGATTTAAATAAACTGTTGTTGATTAGTCAGGAAAACATGCTTTTTCCCGTAGATAATATTAATAATTTGTTAAATCATCTTGGGTTAGTGATGCCACTGATTAATACGCTTCCTAATGTGACTTTTTTCGTTAAAGACCGTAATGCCAAATACTTACTTGCCAATGAAAACTTGGCTAAACGGTGTAAAGTTGATCAACCAAATGGCGTAATAGGAAAAACTGCAGAAGATATCTTCCATGCAGATTTAGGCCAAAGTTATAGCTCTCAAGATTATTTGGTTATGCAGAAAAAAATCAGTGTTATCAATAAACTAGAATTACATCTCTATAAGGCAGGGTTATTAGGCTGGTGTTTAACAACCAAGGTGCCGATTTTTGATACTAAAAATCAGGTTATCGGTGTTGCGGGAATTTCGGTAGATTTGCAGGATGAAAAATCAGTGAGTCCAAAATTAAATGGTCAATTGGGACGCGTTGAACACTATATTAGTCAGCATTTTGATACTGCCATTAAAATAACGACTCTGGCTGAGATTTCAGGGTTGTCATTATCACAACTCAATCGTCAATTTAAAACGGTATTTCATATTACTCCCCAACAATATATTCAAAAGAAACGCCTTGAACACGCGATTGAATTATTAGAAGAAGACTATTCGATTACGGATATTTCCATTAAATGTGCCTACGCCGACCACAGCGCATTCTGCCGTAAATTTAAAGAACTCACTAATATGACCCCAAGCCAATTTAAACGCATGCGTTCTACTCTTAATCATAAGTGCAATAATAATAAAGCCACTCATGAATTGGATATGGCTTATTCTATTTAACCCTCAGAAAACGCGCATTTTCTTTAAAGGCTGCGCGTCTTTTCTTTTTTGAAACACGCGAACTTTTTTCTATCCATTCCCTCTAAATTCTCAGTTGCTCTTTTAGGAAGTAATCGTTGAGTCTCTTTTTGTTGTCACTATGAATCACTGTAACGATAAATTGCTGTCACGGTGAATAGTTATCACGATAAATAGTTGTAACAGTGAACTTAGGACAGCTCTTATTGCAGCTAAAACATAATCGCGTATTGATATAGCACTAAACTGCACACTATGCGGCATATTTTAAGGATGAGTGAATGACCATTTATGATCTGAAACCGAAGTTTCAGAATCTGTTACGCCCTATCGTTCGTCAGCTCTTTGAGGCGGGAATTACAGCCAACCAAGTCACCCTCGCAGCATTAGGGTTATCCATTATCGTTGGTGCTCTATTAGCCATTTTCCCTAGCCCTTATTTGTTTATCCTGCTGCCGTTTGTCCTTTTCATTCGCATGGCGCTCAATGCTATTGATGGCATGCTGGCACGTGAACATAACCAAAAAAGTCACCTTGGAGCAATGCTAAATGAGTTAGGCGACGTCATTTCTGATGTTGCCTTATACCTGCCTTTCGTGCTGATTTTCCCGCATGCATTTTGGTGGATTTTACTGATCCTATTCCTCAGCGTTTTGACTGAATTTATCGGCGTCATTGCTCAAGCGATTGGCGCATCTCGGCGTTATGATGGTCCCGTAGGCAAAAGCGATCGTGCTTTTGTTTTTGGCGCGCTCGGGTTGTTTGTCTGTATTTTTCCGCAACTGATGACCGCAAGTTGGATCAATATCCTGTTTGTCATCTTTGCCTTGCTGTTGTCCTATACCTGCTATAACCGTATTCGCCGCGCACTGACTGAATTAAGTGCAGTATCGGAAAATAATTAAGGAATAATTATGAACGCTCAAACTGACTATTCGACTCAGCGTCCTGTTGTCGAATCTCAATTTACCACCAGTGATCATACCAATTTGTTTTATCGTTATTGGCCAACTGAACAAATCACCGATAAAGCCATTATTCTGTTTCACCGTGGTCATGAGCACTCTGGTCGTGTTGCGCATTTAGTGGATGAGTTGAACCTCCCTGATTTTGCTATGTTTGCATGGGATGCTCGTGGACACGGTCGTAATGAGGGTCCGCGTGGCTACAGCCCATCGCTAGGTACTTCCATCCGCGATGTGGATGAATTTGTCCATTACGTATCAGAGCAATATCAGATCCCATTCGAAAACATTATTGTTATTGGTCAAAGTGTCGGCGCCGTTTTGGTCTCTACGTGGGTGCATGACTATGCGCCTAAAATCCGAGGTATGGTGTTAGCCTCACCTGCATTTAAGGTCAAACTGTACGTCCCATTTGCCCGTACAGGCTTAGGGTTAATGCAAAAAATTCGCGGTTTGTTCTACGTGAATTCTTATGTAAAAGCCAAGTTTTTAACCCACGATGAGCAGCGTATCCACTCGTTTAACAATGACCCACTGATCACGCGCCCAATTGCCGTGAATATTCTTTTGGAACTGTATACCACCGCAGACCGGGTGGTAGCGGATGCCGCGGCCATCACTTTGCCAACTCAGTTGTTTATTTCTGGTAGTGACTATGTGGTACACCATAAACCACAGCATCAATTTTATGAGCGCCTAAATACCTCAATTAAAGAGAAACATATTCTTCCTGGTTTTTATCACGATACATTAGGTGAAAAAGAACGCCATATTCCTATCGAAATGATCCGCCAGTTTGTTGATAAATTATTCACTCTGCCACTGTATCAACATGATTATCAGTTCGAAGATACCTGGAGCACCAGTGCTGACGCATTCCGCTCATTGAGTGTGCCACTGCCTAAATACTGCCCGAAAAACCTTGCTTATAAAATCATGAGCAAATCGATGAGCACATTAGGCAAAGCATCTGAAGGTGTACGTATCGGCTACGATAAGGGTTTTGATTCCGGCTCTACCCTCGATTATGTCTATCGCAACGAGGCGCAAGGTTCCGGTCTATTTGGCCGTATTATCGATAGGCAGTACCTCAACAGTATTGGCTGGCAAGGGATCCGCCAGCGTAAAGTCAATATTGAAAACATTATTCGCCAAGCTATTCGTGAACTGACTAATAACGGGAAGCCTGTTCGCATTATGGATATTGCCGCGGGTCAAGGTCGCTACATTTTTGATGCCATTAATGACTACGGAAAAGTCGATTCCGTTCTACTGCGCGACTACAGCCCAATTAACGTTGAGCAAGGGCGTTTACATATCAAAGAGCGTTACTTGGAAGATAAAGTTCGCTTTGAAGAAGGTAACGCATTTGATGCAGACGATCTCGCGGCAGTTTCTCCTGCACCGACGTTGGGAATTGTCAGCGGTCTATATGAGCTTTTCCCAAGCAATGAGCTGATCCGCGCTTCCCTTGATGGGCTTTCTCGTGCCATTCCATCTGGTGGTCTACTCGTCTATACCTGCCAGCCGTGGCACCCACAAGTTGAAATGATCGCCCGAGTACTGCCAAGTCACCAAGGTGGACAAGCGTGGGTAATGCGCTGCCGCAGCCAAGGCGAAATGGATGCTTTAGTCGAAGAAGCTGGCTTCGAAAAAATCACGCAGTCCATCGATAACTGGGGCATTTTTAGTGTTTCCCTTGCAAGGCGTCGTTAATAATTTATCTTTTTAACCAACAGGTTATTGGTATCATTATCAATAACCTGTATTTTTATCTGCTCAGCTCTCATTTAACCTGCAAATAGCTCACTTGGCTTGCAGATGACTGATTGATGTACCTTCAGTGCATCGAGAGGCGATTAATAAGGATAGGAACCGAACCCATGCTCCATTTAGCCCAAGATACGCGCCCGACATCACGACGCCAGATTTGGCTCTATGGGTTAGTTTGGTTGCTATTTTTAGCCCCTTTTTTCTTTTTAACCTATGGGCAAGTCAATAATTACACCGCGACACTGCCTAATGTGCCTTCTTATGTATACGGATGGGAAACACACATTCCATTTTTGCCATGGACCATTATCCCCTATTGGAGCATCGACCTGTTCTATGGGCTTTCCTTGTTTGTCTGTGTTACCCGCCGTGAGCAATGCATCCATGGTTTGCGTTTAGTTGCAGCCTCCCTCATCGCCTGTGCCGGCTTTTTACTTTTTCCACTTAAGTTCAGCTTTCCTCGCCCTGAAACCAATGGGGCATTCGGCTGGATGTTCGATAGCTTAGAGCTGTTTGACTTACCTTATAACCAAGCCCCTTCACTGCATATTATTTTACTGTGGTTACTATGGTTACGCTTCCGAGCACATACTCCAACTCAATGGCGCTGGTTACTGCACAGTTGGTCAATCCTTATTTTGTTCTCCGTTCTCACCACATGGCAGCATCATTTTATCGATGTGATCACCGGCTTCGCCGTTGGTGTCATCATCAGCTACTTGTTACCCATTAACACTCGCTGGCAATGGCGCTATACCGGTAGCCCTCGTAGCCTGAAAATAGCAACAAACTATGGAGTCGGCGCTATCGCCTGCTATGCTCTCGCCTTTCTCGTGCAAGGTGCAACATGGTGGCTCCTATGGCCTGCAATCGCCTTAACTTTCGTCACACTAGGCTATTTAGGTGCTGGTGCTTCGATATTCCAGAAAACAGCCTCTGGGCAGGTTTCTCCTTCTGCCACATTAGTTTTACTTCCTTATCGCCTGATCGCTTGGGGTACCTATCATTACTATGCCAAGCGCTGCCAGCAACCTAGTATTGTGAACGAAAAAATAGTTTTGGGAGGACGCCCGTTATATCCACTGCAAACTCAAGCCGTTCTCGATATGACTTGCGAGTGGCCTCGCAATAACTACAGCCAAGGTAAAAATTATTGTAGTCAGCCACAGATTGATTTGTTACCTCTAAGCCCCGAGGATATTGAGAAAGCCGTTATGACCATGGATAGACTCGCCCAAAGTGGTTCGGTGTATGTTCACTGTAAGTTAGGCTATTCCCGTAGTGCGACGGTTGTAGTGGCTTGGATGGTACATCAAAATATGGCGGAAAATATCGATGAGGCAATCGCTCATGTGGAACAAGTTCGCCCTCAGGTGATTTTAAATTCAGCGACTGTTGAACAGTTACATCACTGGTATCAGCAATTTCATATACGGAGAACACAGCAATGAGTTCATTGATGGATAAAAACCGTGGAGATGTGATTGTGGTATTCACCGCAAGTTGGCGCTATTTTGCCGTAGGTGCCATCCTCGCGTTATTGGGTCAATTCGCTTTACTGCTTCATGATTCAATCTCACATTTTAGCCTCGCGGTGAGTGTCGGGCTATTTTTTGCCAGCCAATACTTCATTTTCCGCCTATGGCTTGACCATCATTTCTTCAGGCTAATTTATCGCCAGGGTGATACCCAAGCCTTTGATAATGCTCTCGGACTCTTATTTCCTCAATCCTCTAGAAACCCAAATAGGGAAAACCGAAGCATGGAAAGTCGCTGGGAAGGCACTCGCAAATTATTTCAGCGTACCAGTTATTGCGTGGTTCTCTTGTGGGGATGGTTATTATTTTCGCTTATTTTTTAGTTTGTTTTGGGTGGTATTTAAATAAACGGTAAATTGACTATTAATTAATTATCACACCTTTTAAATTGCTGTTTAAAATAGCAAATCGATAGTTAATAATTATTTTAAATACATTTAATGATATTTAACGGAGTAAATAACGCTTTTTTACTTTTGATACTGAAAACGTTATGATAATTGTAGTTTCATTGATAAATAACACATTTTTTTGATTCAGTTAGGCGTATCCTCATACCTTCATTTCGTTTATTTTTCACCCTGTTATTTTGGTAGGGTTTTAATGAGTACAAAAAATATTAATAGATTGCGTCCTTTTAGCGCATTGATTGATTCCTGTTGGAAAGAGAAATACACCGCAGCCCGATTTATGAAGGATTTAATTGCGGGCATTACCGTTGGGATTATTGCAATTCCACTGGCTATGGCACTCGCTATAGCCAGTGGTGTTCCACCTCAATATGGTCTTTACACCGCTGCCATTGCGGGGATTGTCATTGCAATTTCGGGTGGTTCCCGTTACAGCGTTTCTGGTCCAACTGCGGCCTTTGTGGTTATCTTATACCCCGTATCCCAACAATACGGGCTTAGTGGCTTATTAGTCGCGACATTGATGTCAGGGATTATCTTGCTGGCGATGGGTTTTGCTCGCTTCGGTAAATTTATCGAATATATTCCTGTATCCGTCACGCTTGGCTTCACGTCGGGGATTGCGATTACGATTGCGACCATGCAAATCAAAGATTTTTTTGGTCTGCACATGGAGCATGTTCCTGAAAACTATGTCGATAAAGTGATTGCGCTGTCTAAAGCATTTCCAACCCTACAATACAGTGACACCTTGATTGGGCTTGCGACTTTATTAGTGCTGGTTTTCTGGCCTAAACTCAAAGTTCGCCTACCGGGACACTTGCCTGCAATTATTGTCGGCACCCTGATCATGTGGGTGCTAACCCTGTTTGATATTCAGGTAGAAACTATCGGTTCTAAATTTAGCTATTTATTACCGGATGGAACTCAAGGTAACGGTATTCCGCCTATTCTGCCGCAGTTTATGTTGCCTTGGGAGTTACCGGGTAGTGCGCCCATCAGTTGGTCGATGATCACCGCATTGATGCCTGCCGCTTTGTCAATGGCTGTTCTTGGTGCAATTGAATCCCTATTGTGTGCCGTCGTGCTCGACAACATGACGGGGAAAAAACACCATTCCAATAGTGAGCTTATTGGTCAGGGATTAGGGAATATTGCCGCCCCATTCTTTGGAGGGATCACCGCAACCGCGGCGATTGCCCGTTCGGCTGCAAACGTCCGCGCTGGTGCAACATCCCCTATATCGGCTATTGTGCACTCTATTTTAGTATTGCTGACCTTGCTTATTCTTGCACCATTGCTCTCCTATTTACCGCTCGCTGCTATGTCCTCACTGCTACTAATTGTGGCGTGGAATATGAGTGCCGCTGGCAAAGTGTTTACGTTGATCCGCCGCGCGCCAAAAGATGACATTATTGTTTTACTGCTGTGTATGTCATTGACTGTCCTATTTGACATGGTTATTGCTATCACTGTCGGAATTGTTATCGCATCACTGCTGTTTATGCGCCGAATTGCCAATATGACACGAGTAACCCAACTACCAGAGACTCAAGAAGATAAAAGCCTGCTGGTTGTGCGAGTGAATGGTCCCCTGTTCTTTGCCGCCGCAGAGCGTATTTTTGATGAGCTGCGGGTAAAAAGTCACGGTTATGAAACAATTGTGATGCAGTGGGATGCCGTACCTGTATTTGATGCAGGGGGGCTAGAAGCTTTCCATAAATTTATTGATATCGTTCGTAAAGACACCCACATTATTGTGTGCGATATTCCATTCCAACCACTGAAAACATTAGCGCGTGCCAATGTTCGTCCGATTGATGGCGTGCTGAGCTTCCAAAATTCACTGAAAAGTGCATTAGAAGAAGTTCATCAGATCCAGGAAAATAAAAAGCAGCTTCAGTCATAACAGTGCTACCGTGTTATTAACTTAACGCTGACAATAAAAATGCCGCACTGACTTAACAAGGGCGGCATTTTTAATTCCATCATGTACGCTAAAAATCAGTAGCAGTACATTTCATTACCTTCGGTTTTACCTAATTCACAAGCCATTGCGCGGAGTTTTGTCGCTTTCTGCTCGTCATCTCTGACTGCACCATTGTTACCATCATTAAATTGAAATGAAGCCATACCTTCTGCAAAGCCAGCGAAGGTTAATGCATCGGCTTTCGCAAACCATTCCAAGGCTTTTTTCTCATCTTGCGGCACCCCATTACCATCATAATAAATGATGCCTAACCATAAAGGCGCATTAAAATAATCTTTATCATTTAACGCACTGACTTCCTCAAGTAGCGTAATGGCGCGCGGATAATCAACATCACCTGACTCAGGTGTAATCAACGTTTCTGCTAAACTTATCTTCCCTCGAATACTCCCACCAGCAACGGCTTTAGTCGCATATTCACGGGCTTTGACAAATTCCTCAGTAAACGTTCTGTCCCCACTAATTAACGTAATATCCGCCAATAATGAATACGCATCTGCATTGCCTGCTTGTGCTGACTTCTCTGCCCATAACTTGGCATTGTTTTGGTTTTGTAATACACCAATTCCCGACAAATACATTCCAGCTAATTCATATTGCGCTTTAGCGTCATTGTTTTGAGCCGCTGTTTTGGTCTGTTCAAATATTTTCTTATCTTCAGGCGTAATATCGTATTGCGCCATTGAATGTAGTGAGAACATTAAACCCACCGCGCCTAAGCAAAATTGGCGGCTGGTATTTTTAATAACAGAGAGGATTGGGTACATAGGTGCCTTATTATTATTTATAAAAGTGAATTCGTATGAATAAATGATATTTTTAAAACGGTTCTTGAGACGCTATAACGCAGAGCCTTGCCCACCATTAGCAAGCAAATACTGGTACAAACTGTTCATGCCTACCCAACGATTTTCACACCATTGTGGGGCTAATAGAGTCGGTTTTCTCGCACTGGCACTGATACGATGGTACAGAATATCCGTTTGCGTATGGCGGATCATCTCCCCCGCAGTTGCGGTATATTCTTCTAAAGATAGGGTGTCTATGCGACCCACTCGCCAACTTTTTGCCATAATGCTGCCCTCAACAATATGCAGTGGATGCAATTTTATACCGTCTGTACCACACGCCAAAACCGCCTCTAACGTCTGCATATTCATTGCCGCATTTTCATTTGGCAGGCCGCAAATCAAATGAGTACAAACCTTGAGTCCCAGCGCACGGGCTTTTTGGGTGGTCGCTTGATAGGCAGCAAAATCATGACCGCGATTAATACGGTGCAATGTTTTGTCGTGAGCAGTTTGTAAGCCAAGTTCTAGCCAAATCTCATAACCTTGCTGGCGATAATCCGCCAGTAAAGATAACACCGCGTCAGGCACACAATCAGGGCGAGTGCCTACGCATAAGCCAACCATATCGGCCTGTTGCAGCGCTTCTTCATACAGCTGTTTTAAACGATATACTTCGTCGTATGTACTGGTATAGGCTTGGAAATACGCCAAATAGCGATTGGCTCGAGAGATTCGGGAAATTTGTTGCTGGATTTGAAGGGTAATGGGTTGTTCAGACTGTTTTTCATCACTGAAGGATGACACATTACAAAAGGTGCAGCCACCTCGCCCCAACGTGCCATCACGGTTTGGGCAGCTAAAGCCACCATGTAAGGTGACTTTATGAATTTTTTCACCATATCGGCGCTGGAGATCAGCGCCGAACATGGAAACAACATCATTTAATTGCATTTGAAGCGATAATTAGCTGTTGGTGTCCAACGCAGGGAAGCTTTTTACAACTTCGTCAATGGCTTTAACTTGTTGTAAGAATGGCTCTAATTTATTTAATGGTAATGCAGAAGGACCATCACAACGTGCGTTATCTGGATCTGGGTGAGCTTCAAGGAACAGACCTGCTAACCCTACCGCCATTCCCGCTCTTGCCAGTTCAGCAACTTGTCCACGACGACCACCTGATGCAGCGCCAAATGGGTCACGGCATTGCAGTGAGTGTGTTACGTCAAAAATAACTGGGCAGCCGTTAGAGGCTTGCATCATGACATTAAAACCAAGCATATCAACCACTAGGTTGTCATAGCCAAAGTTTGCACCGCGGTCACACAGGATAATTTTATCGTTACCACCTTCGATAAATTTCTCAACGATGTTGCCGATTTGTCCCGGGCTGATGAACTGAGGTTTTTTGATGTTAATAACCGCATCAGTTTTCGCCATTGCCGCAACTAAGTCAGTTTGACGCGCTAAGAATGCTGGCAGTTGGATAACATCCACCACTTCAGCAGCTGGCTGAGCTTGCTCTGGAGTATGAACATCGGTAATGATTTTCACACCAAAAGTCTGTTTGATTTCTTGGAAGATTTTCAGCCCCTCTTCCAAGCCCGGTCCACGATAAGAGTGAATAGATGATCGGTTAGCTTTATCAAAAGAGGCTTTAAATACATACGGAATGCCTAATTTTTGTGTCACAGTGACATAATGCTCACACACTTTCATCGCCATATCGCGAGATTCAAGTACGTTCATGCCACCAAACAGAACAAATGGCAGATCGTTTGCGACCTTAATATCACCGATACTGACTACTTTCTGTTGCATACTCTTACCCTTTATAGGAAGACAAAAACTGTCTATACGTTAATCAATGCAGTACAACTGGAAGGTTATCCAGCGAATAAATTTGAATTTTAATCATTTCCGACACAGGGTCTTCTGGGCAATGCTCAACAAAATAGTTAAGGTCACTCAGCGCCACATGGTTACAATCTAAATGCGCGAGGATAAGCCCTCGGTCGCGAATTTCATAAGGGTCTTCAGGATCGAGTATTAGCAATGTCTCACAGACTTTTAATGCCATCTCCATTTTTTTCTCTTCCATCAGCGCCGCTTTTAACGTGTCGAAAATTTTGCGAACAATAACGCTATGTTCAGCCACATCCAATTCATCAAAGATAAATTCGGAGTATGGATCAACGGTTCCTTTTAACCACATAGTTAATGTATGTTGTGATAAGGTTTCACCGCTAACAGGGTTAATAAACCACTGAGAACCATCGCGTTTTGTCGAAACAAAAAGTAATTGAGTCGGGAAAATTGCAGCTTCAATCTCTAAATCGAGCTGTTCAGCAATAAATAAGAAAATTGAGCCAAGAGAGACTGGAGTACCTTGCTTAGAGGCTAAAACCTTATCCAGCCACAGCATATCAGATAGCGCGTAAACACCGTGCGCCGCACCAAATTTCCACTCACTATAAAACAGTGCAATCAGCTGTTCTATCTTTGACTGGTTATCCGCCGTCAAATCTATCGCTGCACGCGCTTTAGTGACTAAATCATCTAATTGCGTTTGTACCTGCATAAAGGGAAAATCGGCGCGAATGATGTTAGAAACCATCATAATGCCTTCACTTAACGGTAGCTGATTAAACTCAATATTTGCTATTGTTTTCATTACAATTCCACTGCAATTGCCCGCTTAACCATTCCATTGGCCAAGGGAAATTCGCTCTTTACCACCATAATCCAGACAGGTCTCGACATTGGTGTACCCATTTTCATTAAACAGCTCTCGCACTGTTAAACCTTGCTGCCAACCATGCTCAAGCAGCAGCCACCCTTGTTGTTTTAGGTATTGTTTTGATGTGGCAATAATGTGTGCTAAATCTGAAAAACCATCCTCATCAGCAATCAACGCCGTTGATGGTTCAAAACGCACATCACCTTGACTCAAGTGAATATCACTCTCATCAATATAAGGTGGATTACTCACAATCATATCAAATAGTTCATTTGGTAGTGAAGTAAACCAATCACTTTGTGAGAACTGAATATTTGTAATGGCTAAACGTTGTTGATTTCGTTGCGCTAACGCCACCGCATCGGGATTAAAATCCACGCCCGTTACGCGACTATTGGGTAACTCTGACGCCAAGGCTAACCCAATAGCCCCCGTTCCTGTGCCAAGATCCAAAATACGACACGCGTCTTGAGGAAGGCGTGCTAACGCTTGCTCAACAAGGCATTCGGTATCTGGACGCGGGATCAAGGTTGCGGGGGATACATATAGCGGCAGTGACCAGAACTCGCGTTCACCCACAATGTAGGCAATCGGCTCTCCTTGTTCACGACGGGCTAATAGCGCTTCTAATTGTTGCTGTTCGTGGGGAGTTAGTTCGGTTTCATCGAAAGCGAGGATGTAAGTACGACTGCGCCCTGTCGTATGCTGCAACAGGATCTGCGCATCTCGTTTAGCGCTATCACTGGCAGACAGTCTGACGACTGCCTGCTGTAACCATTCGCTATAACGCATTAGTCCTGCTCAGATAAAGCAGAAAGCTGATCAGCTTGATATTCGTTGATGATAGGCTGAATTAATGCATCCAGTTTTCCTTCCATCACTTCATCCAAACGGTACAGCGTGAGGTTGATACGGTGATCAGTGACTCGACCTTGTGGAAAATTATAAGTACGAATACGGTCAGAACGGTCACCGGAACCTAATAAGTTACGGCGTTCAGAGGCTTCCGCTGCATGGCGTTTATCCATTTCAGCTTGGCGAATACGTGCACCCAACACAGACATCGCTTTCGCTTTGTTTTTGTGTTGTGAACGTTCATCCTGACATTCAACCACAATCCCCGTTGGTAAGTGGGTAATACGAATTGCCGAATCGGTGGTGTTAACGTGCTGACCACCCGCGCCCGATGAACGGAATGTATCAATACGTAAGTCCGCTGGGCTAATTTCCGGTAATTCCGCTTCTGGCAGTTCAGGTAAAATAGCAATAGTACATGCGGAGGTATGAATACGGCCTTGTGATTCCGTCTCAGGAACACGTTGTACGCGGTGACCACCGGATTCAAACTTCAAGCGACCATATACGCTATCACCCGAAATTTTTGCGATAACTTCTTTGTATCCACCGTGCTCACCATCACTGGTGCTCATCAGTTCAACGCGCCAGCGGTTACTTTCCGCATAACGGCTGTACATACGGAATAAATCACCCGCAAAAATTGCCGCTTCATCGCCACCCGCGCCCGCGCGGATTTCCACAAAGCAGTTATATTCATCATCAGGATCTTTTGGAAGTAACAACAATTGCAATTGTTGCTCTAGCTCTTCATTGCGCTCTTTGGCTTCTTTTAACTCTTCTTGAGCCATCTCTTTCATTTCAGGGTCATCTAACAGCATTTGTGCTGTTTCGATATCATCCTGAACGGTGCGCCACGCAGTAAAACACTTCGCGACATCCGTTAACTGAGCATATTCTTTTGATAAAGCACGAAAACGGTCTTGATCAGCAATCACACCCGCATCAGCAAGGTGCGCTTCAATTTCTTCGTAGCGTTCTTGTAATGCTTCTAGTTTTGCGACAATAGAAGGCTTCATTCGTTATATCAGACCTATGATTAAAAAGTGGTTATTGATGGTCCAGCCCTAAGCTGTCCCTAAGTAGATTTAGACGCTCAACATCCCCATTTCCCGCAGCTTGCTGCAAAGATTTAGTCGGAGCGTGGATCAGGCGGTTGGTTAACTGTTGTGATAGCTGCATAATCACTTGCTCAGGGTTGGCACCTTGGGCAATGGCTGCAAGTGCTTTTTCGGTCATACTTGCCCGAATTGCTTCCGCCTGCTCTCTGTATTCGCGAATTGTAGAGACTCCGGCTTGTGAGCGCAACCAATCCATAAAATGACCGCTTTCTTGCTCAACAATAAATTCCGCTTCAACCGCGGCGGCTTTACGTTGCGCCAAGTTTTGGGCAATGATGGATTCCAGATCATCAACAGTGTAGAGATAAACATCTCTAAGTTTTTCTACATCCTGCTCGATATCACGAGGAACTGCGATATCAATCAATAACATAGGTTTACTACGGCGAGCTTTCATCGCACGCTCGACCATCCCTTTACCAATAATTGGCAGCGGGCTAGCCGTTGAACTAATCACAATATCCGCTTCAGCTAAACGATTATCGATATCGGCTAATGAGATAACTTGCGCGTTCACTTCTTTGGCTAGAAGTTCTGCACGTTCTAGCGTTCGGTTAGCTATCATCATTTTTTGCACGCCATGCTCACGCAAATGACGAGCGACTAATTCGATGGTTTCCCCTGCACCGACTAACAAAATATTCAAATGTTTGAGTGATTCGAAAATCTGTCTCGCCAGTGTACAAGCCGCAAAAGCGACAGAGACCGCATTCGCGCCGATATCAGTTTCAGTTCGTACACGTTTAGCCACGGAAAACGATTTTTGGAATAAGCGCTCTAATTCGCTAGATAGAGAATGATTATCTTGCGAAAGCGCAAACGCCTTTTTCACTTGACCGAGAATTTGAGGCTCACCAAGAACCAACGAATCTAGCCCACTTGCCACACGCATAAGATGGCTAACTGCGCGCGCATCTTGGTGCCAATAAAGGCTAGGTTGTAGATCTTTGGCTGTGATCCCATGAAAATCACATAACCATTTAGTTAACTGCTCCTGCGCTTTTTCTTGGGATTCAAGGCTAAGATACAGTTCAGTTCGGTTACAGGTAGACAGCACAACGCCGCCACTCACTTGAGGCTGTTTCAGTAACTCCTCAAGTGCGTGGTCGATTTTTTCAGGACCAAAAGCGACTTGCTCACGCAAAGCCACTGGTGCTGTTTTATGATTAATGCCTAAGGCTAATAGGGTCATTGTGCTTACGACTTACTCACATTGCTCACATTGCTAATTTATTTGTCAGCATGATACTAGTGACCTAGCTCATTACTGCGATTTATATGCGTATATTGTAGATGATTAACGCGTCTGTTTCTACGGGTAGCCTATCATCAACAATCAGAAAGATGATGCACACCAAAATTTACGTTGATTATCGGACTGTCTGATATCAATATCAATAAGATGCATCAAGGATGCCGCTATTTGGCACAGAAAGCAAATTCCCTATTTTTTAGTATGTTTTCATTGATAACCACTGCAGATTAGCGCAATATTCCTGAAAATTACCTTTTGAGAACCGATATGCAACTTTCTTCAGCTCTGTCGTTTATGCGCCCAGCCAGAAACTTTTGGCGATTAATGCCCCTTTCCTGCCTGCTGCTGACTGCCTGTGTGACCACATCTCAAGACACTACGAAAGGCACTTCATCTTCAACGGATGCGCAGTGGAAAGCCCACCAATCACAAGTGGTTGAACTGCGTGATTACCAAACTCGCGGCTCCTTTGTGTACATTGGCGGTCAAGGTACCGGAACAGAAACCAAAACTTACGCGAAGTTTTTCTGGCAGCAATATACCCCCGAAAAATACCGTTTATTGCTGACTAACCCATTAGGTACGCGTGAACTGGAACTTAGTGTGGAACCTGATTTAACCAAATTAACCACGAAAGATGGGCAAACTCACATGAGTGATGTGCCAAGTGAATTAATTTATCAGTTAACTGGTATGGATATCCCCATTGATGATCTCACCGCTTGGTTGGTCGGTTCTCCAGGACGTGCCACTGAATATACTCTCGATAGCAACCACCTGCTCAAATCCGTGACGTTTAAAATCAATGGCGAAACATGGAAATTGGATTATCTCTCTTACGATACCAAAACCTCGCCGATGCTGCCGAACCACATGGAGTTGAAGCAAGGGGATAAAATCATCAAATTAAAAATGGATAGTTGGACACTGAAAAAATGACGTTAACGTGGCCATCACCGGCAAAATTGAATCTTTTTTTATACATTACTGGGCAGCGAGCTGATGGTTATCATGAGCTACAGACTCTGTTTCAATTTTTAGATTATGGTGATGAAATCACCTTTAGCACTCGTTCGGATGATCAGATTAATTTGCTCACCCCGATGCCGGGTGTGGATACCGAAAAAAACTTAATTATTCGTGCAGCAAAAAGCTTGCAAACCTATTGTCGCGAAACCCTCAATCATCAAGGGGCGTTAGGTGCAGATATTCACATCAACAAAGTGCTGCCGATGGGTGGTGGTATTGGTGGCGGATCGTCAAATGCCGCGACAACGCTGATTGCGCTTAATGAGCATTGGGGAACTCACGTTTCTGATGAGGTTTTAGCCGAATTAGGCAAACACCTTGGTGCTGATGTTCCCGTTTTTGTTCGCGGTCATGCCGCCTTTGCTGAAGGCATTGGCGAAATTTTAACACCCGCAGAACCAAAAGAGCGTTGGTATTTAGTCGCACACCCCGGAATTGAAATCTCAACCCCGATGATCTTCACAGATCCAGAATTAAATAGAAATTCTCCAAAACGCTCTTTAGCCGCATTATTACTGGCTCCGTATGCAAATGACTGTGAACCGATCGCAAGAAAACGTTTTCGTGAGGTTGAACAGCTCGTTTCTTGGCTGTTAGAATATGCTCCGTCTCGCCTAACAGGAACAGGCGCTTGTGTGTTTTCTGAATTTGAAACCCAAGCGGATGCCCTGAAGGTGTTAAATAAATCCCCATCGTGGGTGCAAGGATTCGTCGCTCAAGGAGCGAATGTTTCTCCTGTGCACAAATTCCGCGCTGGGATAACCCGTGTATTGCACCGATAGTGATGACTTATCCATCATTGCTGTTGGTCAACAATATCTCTCTGGACGCAAGCCTGAGGTTTTTCTCGTGCCCGATATGAAGCTTTTTGCTGGTAACGCTACACCGGAACTAGCACAACGTGTTGCTAACCGCCTTTACACTAATCTTGGAGACGCGGCTGTTGGTCGTTTTAGCGACGGCGAAGTCAGTGTTCAAATTAATGAAAATGTTCGCGGTGGTGATATTTTTATCATCCAGTCAACTTGCGCACCAACCAATGACAACCTGATGGAACTCGTTGTTATGGTCGATGCCCTGCGCCGTGCATCTGCTGGTCGTATTACCGCTGTTATCCCTTACTTCGGTTATGCAAGACAGGATCGTCGCGTACGTTCTGCCCGTGTACCAATCACCGCTAAAGTTGTTGCCGATTTTCTGTCAAGTGTGGGTGTTGACCGTGTTCTTACTGTTGACTTACACGCAGAGCAGATCCAGGGCTTCTTTGATGTTCCTGTAGATAACGTATTTGGTAGCCCAATCCTTCTGGAAGATATGCTGCAGAAAGATTTAGAAAACCCAATCGTTGTTTCTCCAGACATCGGCGGCGTCGTTCGTGCTAGAGCAATCGCGAAATTACTGAACGATACTGATATGGCAATCATTGACAAACGTCGCCCACGCGCAAACGTTTCTCAAGTGATGCATATCATCGGTGACGTTTCTGGTCGTGACTGTATCTTAGTTGACGATATGATTGATACTGGTGGCACACTGTGTAAAGCAGCTGAAGCGCTGAAAGAACGTGGTGCTAAGCGTGTATTCGCTTATGCAACTCACCCAATCTTCTCAGGTAATGCTGTAGACAACATCAAAAACTCTGTAATTGATGAAGTCATTGTTTGTGACACAATTCCTCTTTCTCCTGAAATCAAGGCGCTGAACAAAGTTCGCACCCTGACCCTTTCAGGCATGCTGGCCGAAGCTATTCGCCGTATCAGCAATGAAGAGTCAATTTCTGCGATGTTCGAGCACTAATTCTAAAGCGGGGTCTTAATGACCCCGTTTTAACATGCTGGTTTCAGTAGTTTTTCATTAAATTATTGAGGCGAGAAATGTGCTTTATCGCACCACATTCATTGTGGTCACGATACAAAAATTTATAAGTAGCGCCCCTACTGTTGTTCATCAACCGTAGGGGCTTTATTTTTTTGAACGGTTTCATTTATCGTGGCTTTAGACAAAAAATAAGAGTGAAATCATTGATATCGAATTTCACTCTTATTTAGATTTTACCTATTTTTCAATGACACATTTTTGTTCATTGAGGATATCCATTAATGAGCTTCAGCCCAACTCACTATGGGTAACGGTGGTTATCGTTACGGGAATGAAATTGGCGTTTCAGCAAACAGTAACGGTCTTCCACTTTCTCTTTACCGCCCATTCTTGCGCCCACTAACCAAACCAATGCACCGATAAAGATCCCGAACAGTGAGCCATTGATGATGTCATCGGACAACCCTAAATCAACAATATGAGAAAACAGGTTTAAACCGATGCTTCCCCCCATCACCACCATACCCAAACCCATCAAGCCATTACCAATGAGAGTAACCATTTTCCGTTTCATATCTACCTCCAATATCAGTAAACTGATACGCAAGCATTAAAGAAAAGTTCGATAAAACTTTATATTTATGTAAAGAGTATAGCTCTTTAAGTAAAATTATTTGCGATAAGCTTCACATGTATAGAAGAGTTTAAGGATATCTACTCAAAAAGTGCTTTTAATCAATTTAACAACTGATGATGGTATTGACGAATAATTCACAAACTAATTATCACTAGCACAACCTTATCAATGACAATTTTGTACATCCCCCCCGACACGAGGTAAACTAGTCACCAATTTCTATACATTGACAGTGAAAAAGTCCCCGTGAGTAAAATAAAATTAATTGTTGGATTAGCCAATCCGGGCGCTGAATATGCGCAAACCCGCCATAACGCTGGTGCGTGGTATGTTGATTTACTGGCACAACGCCATAACCAATCGTTAAAGGAAGAGCCTAAATTTTTTGGTTATACAGCTCGCATCAATCTTAATGGCAATGATATTCGCTTGCTGGTTCCAACCACCTTTATGAACTTGAGCGGTAAATCCGTCGCCGCGGTCGCTAATTTTTATCGCATTAATCCGGATGAAATTTTAGTGGCTCATGATGAGCTCGATTTACCACCGGGTGTTGCCAAAATGAAACTCGGTGGCAGTAACGGCGGACATAACGGCTTAAAAGATATTCAAAGTAAATTTGCCAATAACCCTAACTTTTACCGCTTACGCATTGGTATTGGGCATCCAGGCGATAAAAACAAAGTTGTTGGGTTCGTTTTAGGCAAGCCTCCGCTGTCAGAACAGAAGCTTATTGATGATGCGATTGATGAATCTGTGCGCTGCACGGACATCCTGTTATCAGATGGAATGGATAAAGCTATCAATCGCTTACATGGTTTTAAAGCCACAGCCTAAGAGTTGATTTCATCAAACACGAGTTTTTGTGTATAATCAGCGCCAATTTTCTAAACATTAGGGGCAGCACTCGCCTGCCCCCGCTATTAAGGTGAGAAACATATGGGTTTTAAATGCGGTATCGTTGGTCTGCCTAACGTGGGTAAATCCACTCTGTTTAATGCATTGACCAAAGCCGGCATCGAAGCAGCCAACTTCCCTTTCTGTACAATTGAACCAAACACGGGTGTTGTGCCAATGCCAGACCCACGTCTTGATCAATTAGCTGAAATTGTGAAGCCTCAGCGCATCCTGCCAACCACGATGGAATTCGTTGATATCGCGGGTCTGGTAAAAGGCGCATCGAAAGGTGAAGGTCTTGGTAACCAATTCCTGACTAACATCCGTGAAACGGAAGCGATTGGTCACGTCGTTCGTTGTTTCGAAAATGACAATATCATCCACGTTGCTGGCCAAGTTGACCCAGCAGCCGATATTGAAGTGATCAACACTGAATTAGCGCTGTCTGACTTAGATACTTGTGAGCGTGCTATTCACCGCGTACAAAAACGCGCAAAAGGCGGCGATAAAGACGCAAAAGCGGAATTAGAAGCTCTAGAAAAATGCCTGCCACACTTAGAACAAGCTGGCATGCTGCGTTCATTAGATTTAACCGCTGAAGATAAAGCCGCAATCCGTTATTTAAGCTTCTTGACCCTGAAGCCAACCATGTACATTGCTAACGTCAATGAAGATGGTTTTGAAAATAACCCATACTTGGACAAAGTCTACGAAATCGCTAAAGCCGAAGGTTCTGTAGTTGTGCCTGTTTGCGCCGCTATCGAATCTGATATCGCCGAGTTGGACGATGAAGAACGCGATGAGTTTATGGCTGATTTAGGCATTGAAGAGCCAGGTCTGAACCGTGTGATTCGTGCAGGTTACGAATTATTAAACCTGCAAACTTACTTCACCGCTGGCGTGAAAGAAGTGCGTGCATGGACTATCCCTGTTGGTGCAACGGCTCCACAAGCAGCAGGTAAAATCCATACTGACTTCGAAAAAGGCTTTATCCGCGCACAAACTATCGCATTCGAAGATTTCATCAAATTCCGTGGTGAACAAGGTGCGAAAGAAGCCGGTAAAATGCGTGCAGAAGGTAAAGATTACATCGTTAAAGATGGCGATGTGTTGAACTTCTTGTTTAATGTGTAAGCCAATACTTACATCGTAAAAAGTATTATCTAAGATAAACAGCATAAGATCGTTATGCTGTTTATCTAATCTACATTTCAGCCCACATCAATTATCTCCCCCTATCTTTCAATTCACCACATCATTTTTTATATTCACATTTGTTTCCGGCGCTGATGGTGCAAATAAAGCAATCAATGCCCCAATCAACAAAATAAACATAAATACAACTGAAAAAGTCGATGAGTTAAACATACTTAATGGTGCTAAAAACAATGATGCTGATGTAAAAACAAGCGAAATTATAAATGGATATTTAATACCCATATCCCTAACTCGTTGTGTAAGAAGCAGTGTAAATATATAGATTTGGATAATCGCAAACAGAACTTCCATCAACCCAAACTGGCTAAAAGAGAATTGATGATAAAAATTACTTTGAAAAACTAAACTTGCATCCTCTGGATGAGCGCTCAAATACCATTGATAGACTAATGCCTGAATGATGCCTAAAACTACCGACCAAAGGATCTCTGCGCCTAAGAAAGAGAGCCTAGCTCTCCTTTTGAACTTCCATTGATGAATGAGTTTAGAACGCATTATGAATCCTTCCATGTTTTAAAATAGCCATACATTTCCCACTATTTATTTTCCCGATTCGAAATGGGCAAAACTAGCTTAACCCCGCCCATTCTTATGTGCCACTATGTCGGCCATAATCGCTAACGCAATCTCTGGTGGGGTTTTACTGCCAATGGGAATACCGATAGGCGCATGAATCTGCTCTAACATCTCAAGCGTTAATCCCCCTGAATTTAACAAACGCTCTCGGCGCTTAGCGCTCGTTCGGGTCGAGCCCATTGCACCAATATAAAATGCAGATGTATTCACTGCTTCCATTAATGTTAAATCATCAATGCGAGGGTCATGAGTCAAAGACACAATAGCGGTATTAGATGCGCTTGGATTCTCTTCTAAAAAGCGGGCAGGGAATATTTTTTTAATCTCAACTTGTTCTGCAATTTGCCCAGCAAAGCGTAACAATTCGTCATCACGATGCTCACAAATAATCACTTCAAACCCTAATGTGACCGCAAAATTAGCGCAGTAAACACCGACATTAGAAATACCTGCAACGATTAGCTTGGGTGGCGCCATGATATAAAATTGGATCTCATCGCCATTGCGCTCAATATGCGTGGGATGTTGTGAGTTTGGTACCGTCGAAATTTCACTTCGCAGGGGGAGTGTCAGTTTTTTGATGATGGCGGTATAACCGAGTAGTGCTGTTTGAATTTGTGAAAGGTATTGATGAGAATGCGGGTTACAGGGTAAATATTCGATAAGAACATCTAAACCCCCTTCACAAGGTAAATTGACTTTGGCTTCCACCCCGCCCTGACCATAGCGAACAACTTGGCTATCTTTTAAATAATGACCTTGCTGAATTCGTTGCAGAAAATCCTCTTCAATACAGCCTCCAGAGAGAGAACCTACATACATCCCATCTCCTTTAGCGACCAATAAAGAGCCGGGGCTTCGCGGCGATGAACCATAAGTATTCAGCACAGTGCATAACCAGACTGGTTCATCCATTGCCCACTTTATTGCTTGAGAAATCACGGACACATCTTCACGTAGCATATTCAGTCCCTATTGATTTTTATTCTTAGTTTTTATTTGGAAAATAATCAATATCTTTAATGACATTCTCATCATTTATCTGCATTTCGTAAACCAATTGATGACGTAATATTGATTTTGCGCCATTATCTCCCGATAAATTAAGCAAATTTTGTCGATACTTTTCTGATATTCCGACAGGGTGCCCCGGTATGTTTTTATATACAGGTCGCACTAATGAATAATTTTTTAATTCGTTCGCAACTCGAATAAATATTTCGTGAGAAATATAGGGCATATCACCCAACTGAATTAACCAGCCACTCCAATTAGAGGTATTTTTTACGCCTAACGCAATCGATTCCCCTAGTCCATGGCTATTTAATACGGAAAATGGAATATTAAAATGTAAACAATTGTTAATGACACCCAAATTATCAGCGCGAGTGACTACATGAATAGGCAATTCACTATTCATTGAATTTACAAGCGTTTTTTCGAACACCGTTTGTTGGTCAATTCGATAATTTAATTTACTTCCTTCACCACCAGCACGTTGAAAACGCTCACTTTTTCCTGCCGCTAATATTAATATACCTATATTCATGGTTTACATTATACATAATTAATTTTATTGTTTATATTATAAATAATAATATGCAGATTATGCTAATCGTCATCATTTTTATTATCCATCCAATTCTACTCATATTTCGATATAGAACCATTGGATATATAAATATTTATATCACGAAACTAGCAATGAAATAAAAAATAATAATTGAAGCAATGAAAATAAGTGTAAGGGTATATTATGAGCAATAACCATGTCGGACTATCCCGCAGACACTTTATCAAATGTGCTGTTGTTGCGGGGATCTCTTGTTATATCGCCCCTTTGTATAGCCGAGCTTTTGATGTGCTATTCGAGGAAAAAATTCTTCAGGCTCCCGACTGGAACCCTGTCGATAAAAAAATCAAATTCCGAATTGATGGCTATGCCAAAGTGCAAGGTGAAAAAGTCTTTGCAAGAGATATTCGAGCCCGCGATATCCCTCACTGGCCCAAACAACAAGGACACGCCTTTCTTCTACGCGTCACCCAAGCCGATAAAATCTACGAAGGTTTTAATCTCGAACGACTTAATGATGGCTTAATGCCTGACCGTATTGTTACCGCCAGTGATTTAGAAAAAGATGGCGTCGCCTTCCCTGAGTTCTATGGTGAAGATTTACTATTACCGACAGGAAAAACCCCTGCTTACTTAGGGCAAGCCGTCGCGTTACTAATTTATCATGATTTTGCCAAATTTAACTTCGCTAAAGAGACACTCAAATTCCACGATGATGTCATCCAATATGGTGCTTATACGGGACCATTACAGCGAGATCCTTGGGGAACTTATCGTGGGGTTCGTATCGGCGGAGAAACACCATTCTCACCTGATACATACTCCAGCATGAAAGATATGCCTATTTCCCCGATTGGTATGAAAAAGCATCTCCCAATCTGGCCTGAAGGTCGTGAAGGTGGAAAGCTTGATCAAGAAGGCATGTATTATGCGGATGAACTTGCAAAACAGTTAGAAAATCCGCCGGAAGATTGGCTGGTTATCAAGCGTAAATACTTTTCGCAATCTATTGATACCTCAGCGCTCGAACCCGATAATGCCAATGGCTGGTATGATGCCAAAACACAATCTTTCCATTTAGTGATCCCAACACAGTCCCCGCAAGAAGTTGCCGCATCACTGCCTGAAATGCTCGCAAAATCTAAATTCCCAATTAAGCAAATATTCTTACACCCTTGCTTTACGGTGGGTTATGGCTCGAAAGATCACACCCCATTCCCTTATTATGGTGCGATGGCAACTCTGTATGGTGGTGGCGTTCCGATCCGCCTAGCCAACGACCGTTATGAACAGTTCCAATCCACCATCAAACGCCATGCGTTTGACATGGATTACACCCTCGCCGTCAATAAGAAAACCCATAAAATTGAAGCACTTTCCGCCTCATTTATTGGGGATGGCGGCGGTCGATGTAACTTTACGCCTTCCGTTGTGATGGTTGCAGCCACTGGCGCCCAAGCCATCTACTATATTCCTCGCAGTGATTTATCGGCTGTGGGTATCGCTTCTCGCGCGGTCGATGCGGGATCTGCTCGTGGTTATGGTACGTTACAGGCCATGGCTGCCACTGACATGATCATGGAAGAAGCCGCAAAATTACTCAAAGCCGATCCTATTGAGTTTCGCCTGAAAAACATCATCAAATCAGGAATGAAAAATACCCAAGGGGCTATCCCAGGCGGCGCAATTCGTGCGGATGAAGTGCTGAGCCGTTGCGCTGAGCACCCAATGTGGAAAGAAAGAGCAAAACGTAAAGCCGAGTTTGAAGCTAAAAATGCAGGCAAATTATTTGGTACCGGCATTTCTTGCGTTCAAAAAGACTTCGGTACAGGTGCTGAATCCTCCTTTGCGCGCGTTGAACTCACACCTGAAGGGAAAATAGCTATTTATCATAGTGGTGCGGAGATTGGTACGGGGATGTCCACATCCCAAGCCGTAGTCTGTGCCAAGTGGTTAGGCAAACCTGCGGAAGAAGCCCATTTTTCGGTTGTGGATTGGTCAGTTCTGCCGATGATTTCGACAGGAAACCCATTTGCCATGGCGCAAGATGAACAAGAACGCCTCGCCACTAACCCGCTTTGGACACCGAATTACTGCTCCCCAGCTAGCGCCAGTAACTCCGCTTATTATTTCACCCACAGTACTGAAGAAGCCGCTCGATTAGTCTTTGAATATGGTCTGTGGCCAGCGGCAATGTCAATTTGGCAAGAGGGTATTGGTGGTGGGCAAGCAGCGCCGCTCGTGGTTCGTCGTGAGGATGCCCGTTGGGTTGCCAATGGTCTCACCGCTGATGGGCTAGAAGTGCTCAGCTTACAACGCTTAATCGACCGTACATTTGAGATGGGTGGTTTAACTGGCGCAGTTTGCCATGTCTTTAACCGCTGGGAATGGGCTGAAGCTGATTTCAAAATTAATGATGAAACCCGCCGCCTTCCTGTTGATGGTCTTTCCCTACGATTTGCAGACAAAGATTATCAAGTATGGCATCGCGAAAAAGCGTATTACCCTGATACTCAACGAAACAATGCTGGCGTTACCTATTACAGCGCCGTCGCTACCTTATCTGAACTTGCCATTGATAAGGCCACCGGTCATGTCGAATTACTCGACCACCATACCGTCGTTGAATGCGGAAACTTAATTGTTCCTCAATTGGTTTCAGGGCAAATCCAAGGTGGATTAGCGATGGGTATTGGTCATGCGCTCCATGAATATTTACCTCTCTACGAAGATGGCCCCGGAAATGGAACATGGAACTTTAACCGTTATCATTTACCCCTCGCAAATGATGTTGCAGTTTGGAAACAAACTAGCGAAATCCTGCCAGGGTTATCCGATACCGACCCACCAAAAGGGGTCGCTGAAGTTGTTATGATCCCTGTCGTTTCTTCCATCGTCAATGCGATTGCTGATGCAACAGGGCACCATTTCTTGAGTCTGCCTGTTCGCCCTAACGATATTCTAGAGGTATTATCATGAGCCTAAATTTTCTGCCACTTACCATCAACATTAACGGTCAACAATATGGACCGATGGATGTACCTGAAGGTCTCATGATGATTGATTTTCTTCATGAGTATGTTGACCTTACGGGTTCACGACTTGGCTGTGGTCAAGGTATTTGCCACGCATGTGTGGTGATTTTGGATAACCCATCAGGCACAAGTGAAGAAGTTCGCACCTGCATTACAGGCGCACACTTTTTCAACAACAAAAGCATTCGTACCATTGAAGGGGCTGCCACCAAAGAAGAAAATGGTGACGTTAAATTATCTCCTGTACAAGAAGCATTTATCGACCATTTTAGTTTCCAATGTGGTTACTGCACCCCAGGCTTTGTCAATGCGGCAACGATTTTCGTTGAGGAATTGCAACGCAACCCGATTGCCGAAGCAGAGCTAGAAGAAGCCATCAAAACAGCTTTAAATAATCACATTTGCCGCTGTACGGGTTATGTTCGTTACTATGAAGCAGTACGAGATGTGGTGATGAGTACTCCGGGACTAATCAAGGAGACGATAAAATGATCAAACGTATTATTTTATGGTTGATAGCGATAGCTATTGTCGTCTGGGCGATTCTGTATTGGTATGAGAGTCGCAAACCTGACGGTCCAGTGCAAAAAGTCACCGCGAGCGCCGAGGAGATTGAGCGTGGTCGTTACTTAACACTTGCCGGTGACTGTGCGGCATGCCATACCAGCACAAATGGCGCACCTCTAGCGGGTGGTTTTCCTCTCGATACCCCCTTTGGTACTATTTATAGCAGTAACTTAACACCTTCTGCTGATTATGGGATTGGCCGCTGGACAAAAGAAGAGTTCCATAAAGCATTAACTGAAGGTGTTTCGCCACCAAGCAAAAACCTCTACCCTGCGATGCCATATACCTCCTATAAAGGAATAACTCGCAGTGATTCTGATGCTATCTACAGTTATTTAATGAGCCGCCCAGCGGTAGATGTCGCACCACCAGAAAATTCGCTGCCTTTCCCGTTAAACCAGCGTATGGCGATGATTGGCTGGAACCTATTATTTTTCAATGACAAACCATTGCCAAATAGCTCCCAAGGCAGTTCTCCTGAATGGGAGCAAGGAAAATATTTAGTCAATGTACTTGAACACTGCTCTGAATGTCATACACCAAGAGGAGCGCTCGGCGAAATGGAGTTAGATAAGTATATGAAAGGTGGTGCATTGGGTCGTTTCACTGCCCCTGACATTACCCCTGACGCCCTCGCCGCCCGTGGTTGGACAAAAGAAGATCTCCAACAGTTCTTCATGACAGGATTAGCGCCGCAAGGTTCAGCCTACAGCGATATGCATCCGGTTATTTACCTCAGCACGCAGCATTTGACCCCGGAAGATAACAAGGCCATTGCGACCTACCTAATGGGTGATAACCCACCAGCCACATTACCGCTCAAGATGGGTGATGGCAACGCAATAGGTAAACAGGTTTATCTGGAAAGTTGCTCTGGTTGCCACTCCTATGATGGAAGCGGTAAACCTAATGTGGCAGTGGCGATGAAAGGTAATTCGACCCTGCGTGATGTGGACAGTACCAATCTTATTAATGCCGTATTGGATGGTTTGCCGGAGCAAGCGTTCCCAAATAACCAAAACATGCAAAGCATGCCAGGTTTCGCCGACAAGCTTAGCGACCAGCAAATTGCCAATTTGGTCAACTTCCTGCGTGTTCAATGGGGTGGACAAGCCGGTGATGTGACCCCTGAGCAAGTTAAAGCCCTGCGTAAATAAGTTATTTTACTCTTAATAAAGGCTTACCGAGATTATTCGGTAAGCCTTATTTTATAGACCCTTTCCGTTTCTAATCTTACTATTCTCTATTATTTTCTCGACTTTAATTCAGGGTTTAAAAACCAATGAATGGTCGAATTTTTGGCTAGAAATAACGCTAACGTAATGGTGAAGAGAGTGAGCAAAATTAAAAGCGGTAAACCCGCTTCAATATGGAATGAACTTAACCCAGTTAATAGTAAGAAACAGATGATCGGATGAATTAAATACACTCCCAATGCGTTATTTGCTATTTTCACAAATCGCTCAGTCGATAATGCAATACACATCACTGCAATTGAAATTAACACGCCCATTAGAAATGCAAAAATATACTCAAAGAAATGATAAGTAAGTTGGTTTTCCCCTAAAATCTTTATTAGCTCAGATTCAATATCTACTGGGGTATAAATATAAATCACAACTAAGGCGATTACTGCGGATACGACAAAAAATACATTTTGTCTGAGCCAAACTATTTTCTTGTCATCACAAAAGTATGCCATAACAAAGAATGGAAAATACTGAATAATCGCCGAAAAACCAGTAAGATCCGATAAGTGTATCTTGGAGAAAAACGCAATGATGATGGATAACAGCAAGGTGACAGTCACTCCCCCGACATTATTCTTTATAAATGAAGGCAGTAATAAAAAAACGGCTTGCCATATCGGTACCGCTAAAAAAAACCAAACACCGTTTTGAGGGAACAGTAAATATTCCTCGATACTTAATCGATTTGTAAAATAAAGCGGGATCGCATCTATCGTTTGAAACGTGAAATAGATAATTAAAGGTGGGATTAAATGGGCACGCCAACCTTGCCATAAAATTCCTTTGCTTAAATATGCAGCGATAAAAACAAACATCGGGATTAATACCCAATCAAATATTTCAATCAATATTGAATAATCGGATTTCACGGTTGGATTAACATTTAAATAAAAATTAAAGACAATTAAAGAACTCAATATTAATTTTAATGTTTGCCAATTCGGTAAATGACGATTTTTCACCTGCATAGCACGAGTTCCATCACGCATATTTCACCTTGTATTATCATTATTCGATTAGCACCCTCGTGCTTTAAAACTACTTCCCTAATTTAACAAACGTCATTGCAATAATCTAATTCTTGCCGAAAGTCTGAGAAAATTTTGCCATTTACCTGCTACATTCGTGCACTTTGTCTAATATTGACAACATACCGTGTGGAATAATCTGCTTTTTAGTCATCAATACATTTAGCTTAATTTTAAATGCTAAACTCTCTCTAGAGCATCCGAATACGATGCCGATAATATCAATATTGATAACTCTTTTTTAGTAGGGATCCCATGAAACTTCGCCGTACACTACTTGCTCTAGCATTACCTGTACTCATGTCTGCCCCAGCACTGGCTGACGCCTATACTGTCACTGTTTTTCAGTGTGTAAACAAAAATAACAAGCAAGTTCGCGTGACATACGTTGATGGTCAGTATCGATATGCTTTTGGAAAAATAGATGATATTCCCGATATTGAAATTGTTCGCTCACCACAACAACTAACTCAAAATTTATTAAAAACACAAGCCGCCGATACGGATACAGGTCACGCCCAAATTATGGAGCTAGATTTTAAAAATGGGACATATGTATATACCGTTCACTCTGACTATCTAGGAACAAAACGCGCGGGTGGGGTTGATGTTTACAATAAAGGTAAATCGATTGCTTCAATCGATTGTTTACCGAACACCATTGTCGATAATCTCAGTGAACATATTTACGATCTGCCTGAGCGCCCTTATTAATATTCTCGGAGATATTTTTACGACGATATTACTGCTTTTGTAGGGTAATCAATACAAATCAGCAAGCTGCTCAATAATATTAATGGAGATTATTGAGCAGTATAGCGTGGTAAATAGATGGGTTTCGTAAACTTATAAAGGAAGTGCATACGTGACTTTGACGGTCTCCATAGGCACTTCTGTTTTGATACTCTGCACACTGCTTATTTGCGTCAAATAGTCAGCGTGAAAACGACGATAAGATGCCATATCTTCCGTCACAATACGGATCAGCGCATCACATTCACCCGCCATTAAATGGCACTCCACCACTTCTGGCATTTGCTGAATATCGGCTACAAATTGATTAATGGTTTGCGCATCTTGAGTTTTAAACCAAATACGTGCGAACAGGGACAAGCCCGCGCCAATCTTTGTACCATCCAACACCGCAACATAACGTTTGATTACGCCAGCATCTTCCAGCAACTTAACGCGTCTTAAGCAAGGTGACGGGGATAAACCAACCTCTTTTGCCAGTTCAACATTTTGGATTTTTCCATCTCGTTGCAGCACCTGCAAAATATGTTTATCAATCGCATCTAATTTGATGGCGGATGAGCTGCTATGTTCCAGCTCATGCTTTTCTGCATAATGCGAGCCAGTATTCTTTGGCATTCGAACCTCTTTTGATTTTATTTTTTGATATTAAATGTCAAATAAGCATCCATGACAAGCAACAAAACAACCAAATTTCAACGGGAAATAGCTATAATAACCAAACTTTGTTCTCTTCATAAGAAAATAATAATAAATTAGAGGTGTTTGGATGGATCTACAAACGTTATTGCTGTTTAGTGCAACTGTCATTCCTTTGATTTGCACACCAGGTCCCGATATTTTATTTATCTCATCACAAGGGTTATCAGGCGGAATCTCTGCTGCATGGAAAGCCAATTTGGGTATTATTCTCGGCTATGTGACCCATGCCATTTTAGCCGCTCTTGGGCTTGCGGCTATTGTTGCAACTTCACCAATTATCTTCCAAACCATCAAATGGGTAGGAGTTGCCTATGTTGCTTACTTAGCTGTCCGTATGCTGTTATCGGCCATGAAATCGAGAAAGATTTGGATTAATGCCGTTTCCACGCAAGCTGTGATTGGCAAAGCGTTCCTCACTAGCTTCCTTAACCCTAAGGGGTTACTAGTTTATTTCGCAATTTTACCTAATTTTATCCATGTTTCCGAAAGTGTTGCAATACAATCTTTAATCTTATCAGCGACTTTCATCACATCATGCATCATTATTTACGGTGCCATCGGCATGATATTCGCATCAATGCATAATCGCCAACAATATAACGATAAAAAACGTCGCATTACCGAAGGTGTTGCTGGTGGAATGTTAACCTTTGCAGCTATCGGACTTGCAAGCAGCTAAGCAACTCTTAAGGGTAAGCGCGACCTCCACGCTCACCCTATTTTCCCTATTTTAGCCCCGTTAATCGATAGCATAAACGCCCTAAAACTTGCATCGCCTGTTCAAGCCTGTCATTCCATGCAAATGATGCATTTAAGCGAAATGCATGATTGAATTGGTCGCTGGTTGAGAACATGCTCCCCGGTGCTATGCTAATCCCTTCCTTTAATGCTAATTGATACAGCTGGATGGCGTTAAATGGTGGTTCAAATTCCAACCATAAAAAATAGCCCCCTTTTGGGGTATTCACTTTAACCGTGGACGGCATATATTTAGCGATTGCGCTCAGCATTAAATGTTGCCGCTGTTCCATCGTTTGGCGAAGCTTACGCAGATGACTATCATACCCCCCTTGAGATAAGTATTCCGCGATCGCCAGTTGGGTTGGTACACTGGCCGAAACGGTGCTCATCATCTGCAAATGCTGAATTTTGCTCGCGTGATGACCTGCTGCTACCCACCCGACACGGTATCCCGGCGCTAAACATTTCGAAAATGATGAACAGTGGAAAAAGTTTCCTTGTGAATCAAGTGATTTTGCAGGAATAGGTTGCTGGGTACCAAAATAAAGCTCGCCATACACATCATCTTCGATCAACACAATTTTATGACTGTTCAAAATATTCACTAACCGCTTTTTATTAGCTGGAGGCATCGTGCCGCCTAACGGGTTTTGGTAGTGTGTCATCAACCAACAAGCTTTGATCGGGTATTTATCCGCAATGTCCTCTAACGCATCAAGATCAATTCCAAATAGTGGGTCAGTTTTGATGGCTATCGCTTTAAGTTTTAAGCGTTCTATCGCCTGCAAGGAACCATAAAATGCAGGGGATTCAATCACTACCCAATCACCCGGTTGAGTAACCGCTTGTAAGCTCAGCACCAATGACTCCATCGCACCTGCCGTGATCACAATTTCATCAGGGGCAACGTGGATCCCTTGCGTTGCATAGCGCTGGGCAATATTGCGACGTAGCTGTTCATTCCCCGGAGGTAAGTTAGTGGTGGTATTGGTTTTCGATAAACGACGCGCCACCGAAGCGAGAGACTTGGCTAGTTTTGGATCATCCAGTAAAGCGGGCTCTGGGAAAGCAGAGCCAAATGGGATAATATCTGGGTCTTTGCATGCTTGCAGTACACCGAAAATAGAGGCGTTAATCTCCACATTTTCATTTAGATGGAGCCCTTTTCCCCCTTTTGCGGCGGCAAATGCATTATTGCGATTTGCAACATAATAGCCAGATTGCGGGCGCGCAGCGACCCACCCCTGACTTTCCAGTAATTGATAAGCTTGTACCACCGTCATTAAGCTTAAACCCGATTGCTTAACGCTCTCTCTCAGTGAAGGTAGCCTGTCACCTACTTGCCAAATATTATCTTCAATCTGTTGACGAATTTGTGCTGCTAGCTGTTCGTATCTCGTCATTCCCGCCTCACTGTTATAGGTGATTTGCTAAAAATTGTTACTATTATAGTTTATCGTCTCATGTTCTACTTATCCACACATTCACCTGACTTTTTTTAACTATAACCACAAAACATTTTTAGTTGGATTTATGAGTGTTAACAATCCAGCGAAATCAATTATTTATTGCTAAGGAACAGTCCAAAATTGCTTCGCAATGGCTGGAAATGTGGCGTGTCGAAATCAATTCCATTCAGGGGTCAATATGTTTGGACTAACTGCGCTGGAGCTTGCCCGTATTCAATTCGCGTTTACGGTATCGTTCCATATTATCTTCCCTGCCATCACCATCGGACTTGCCAGTTTTTTGGCGGTACTCGAAGGTTTATGGCTCAAAACCCGCGATACTGACTATATAAAGCTGTTCCATTTTTGGTCAAAAGTGTTTGCTGTCAATTTCGGTATGGGGGTCGTTTCTGGATTGGTGATGGCATACCAATTTGGAACTAACTGGAGTTTCTTCTCGGATTTTGCAGGTGGCATCACCGGCCCACTCTTAACCTATGAAGTGCTCACCGCCTTCTTCTTAGAAGCTGGCTTCCTCGGTGTCATGCTATTTGGTATGAATCGCGTGGGCGAAAAGCTTCACTACTTTGCGACGTGCATGGTTGCACTCGGTACCATCATTTCAACCTTCTGGATCCTTGCATCCAATAGCTTTATGCAAACGCCTCAAGGTTTTGAAATTATCGATGGGCGAATTGTCCCTGTCGATTGGTTAGCGGTGATCTTTAACCCATCATTCCCATACCGCTTACTCCATATGACCACTGCGGCATTCTTGGCAGCGGCATTTTTTATTGGTGCATCCGGCGCATGGCATTTACTCAAAGGCAATAAATCCTCCGCCATGAAGAAAATGTTCTCCATGTCCTTGTGGTTGATCCTGATTTTAGCGCCAGTCCAAGCTTTTATCGGCGATGCTCACGGGTTAAATACCCTAAAACATCAGCCTGTTAAAGTCGCAGCAATGGAAGGTCACTGGGAAAATAAACCCGGCGAAGCCACCCCGCTGATCCTCTTCGGTATTCCAAATATGGAAAAAGAAAAAACCGAATATGCCATTGAAATTCCCTACATGGCGAGCCTGATTTTGACACACAGCACCACCAAACAGGTTCCAGCACTAAAAGAGTTTCCACCTGAAGATAGACCAAATGTGTTTATGGTGTTCTGGTCATTCCGCGTGATGGTGGGCTTAGGCATGTTAATGATTGCTGCTGGTGTTTGGGGATTATGGCTGCGTTCGCGTAAAAAACTGTATGAATCCAAACTGTTCCTGCGTTTTATGTTCGTCATGGCGCCATCAGGTTTAATCGCCATCTTAGCCGGTTGGTTTACCACCGAAATCGGTCGTCAGCCTTGGGTTGTCTACGGGTTACAACGTACCGCAGATGCCGTGAGCGCCCATGGTGAAATGCACATGAGCGTGAGCTTGCTAGCCTTCTTTGTGGTGTACGGCGGCGTATTTGGGATTGGCTACATGTACATGATGAAATTAATTCGTAAAGGTATCTCCGAGGAGGCAACTCATGGGCATTGATTTACCACTAATTTGGTTTGTCATCATCGTCTTCAGTATGTTGATGTATATCGTGATGGACGGTTTTGACTTAGGTATTGGTATTTTGTACCCAGCCTTAAAAGAGAGCCAAGACCGAGATTTGATGATGAACAGTGTGGCACCTGTTTGGGATGGTAATGAAACGTGGTTAGTGCTTGGTGGTGCGGCGCTATTTGGAGCATTCCCATTAGCCTATGCCATTGTTTTAGATGCGCTATCTATTCCACTAACCTTTATGTTACTGGCATTGATTTTTCGCGGGGTCGCCTTCGAGTTTCGCTTCCGCGCCGATGAATCTCATCGCCGCCGCTGGGATCACGCCTTTATTTGGGGCTCAATTCTTACTACATTCTCCCAAGGGATTGTGATTGGCGCGTTTATTCAAGGCTTCCACGTTGAAAACCGCGTGTATATGGGCGGCTATTTTGACTGGTTCGCACCTTTCCCGCTGTTCTGTGGATTCGGTTTAGTCATCGCTTATGCTTTACTGGCATGTGGCTGGTTGATCATGAAAACGGAAGGACATCTGCGCAAAACCATGTATCGCGTGTTAACCCCATTAACACTGGTCATGTTAGCAGTGATTGGCGTTATCAGTTTATGGACGCCAATGTTAAATGACGCCGTTTATGAACGCTGGTTTAGCTTGCCAAACTTGTTTTTCTTTTTACCCGTTCCTCTATTAGTGCTCGGTTGTGTATGGTTGATTTTAAAAAGTGCCAAACGCCAACGTTACGATAGCGTGCCATTTCTTGCTGCATTAATGCTGATTTTCTTAGGATTTACAGGATTAGGCATCAGCGTTTGGCCAAGTTTAATTCCGCCAGCAATTACATTCCGCGATGCGGCAGGTCCTTCAGAAAGCTTAGGCTTTATGCTAGTTGGCGCCCTGTTCATCATCCCTGTTATTTTGGTTTACACCTATTGGAGTTACTATGTCTTCAGAGGAAAAATTACCCCAGACCAAGGCTATCACTGATACAACTCTTCGCTCACCTTGGTGGAAGAAGCTCGGCTGGATGGCGGCAATTTGGTTAGGAAGCGTATTGGCACTATTCGCCTTTTCTTCCTTATTTAGATTGTTGATGACTGCCGCCGGCATGAAAGTGAAGTAAACTCGTTGCCGCAGCATTAAAATGCTGCGGCATATTTATAATTAGACGCTCAATAATCCTGCATCTTTTGAATAGTTTTCCTATAAACATTCATGATATGATAATGATAATAATTAACATATAATAATATTATCATTAAGAAAGGAGACGGTTAGTGGCTAGTGAACAGACTGTTGAAAAAAATATCTACCGCCCAGCGCCCCCACAGCTCATTCAAGTTAAATCTATTGTCGATATCAGCCCTTCTATTCGCAGCATCACATTTACGGGTGAAAAGTTAGCCAATTATCCAACGAAGTGTGAAGGTGGTCATCTCAAAATTTTTATTGCTCCTGACCATCAAAGCCAACCCGCGCTTCCTTTTCTCACTGAAAAAGGACGTAGCTGGCCAGAAGATAAGCCGCGCCCTTTTGTGCGCACTTACACCGTTCGCGCTATTCGCCCTGAGCTCAACGAAATCGATATTGAATTTGCCATGCACGAAGGGGTGACGGGGCCGGCTTATCTGTTTGCTCGTGATGCAAAACCGGGTTATTGGCTGGGAATCACCAACCCTGGAGGGCCAGATCCACTACTGCCTATCCGCGCACATTACTTTATGGCGGGTGATTCAAGCTCTTTACCCGCAATAGCAGCGCTACTGGAAAAAATGCCTGACACAGCAACGGGACGCGTCGTTTTACGCCTTGACCATCAAACGGATATTCGCGAGTTAACCAAACCGGCTGGTATCGAAATTGATTGGATTTGTGGAGATATTAGCCAGACTACCAATCTGATTAATACCTTTAAATCGTGGGATATTCCAGAATCCGATGTGGGCTTCTGGATTGCTGGTGAAGACCAAATTATCCGCGAATTACGCCGCTTTATTCGACGTGAAAAAGGTTTTAATCGCGATGATATCTACGCGATTCCTTACTGGCGATATGGCTATGATGAGGAGGGTTATCATCATGAACGTCATGCCGTCATGGATAACCCCGACGACTAATTAAAAAAACTGCCCCTAATCTGGGGCAGTTTCATACATTAATTAGCCTGTGTAGTGGATTAAACTAGTTATTAGTCATTGTAAGCCATCAGCGCTTTGTGACACAGCTGAGATCTTACACAATCATCAATCGTGAAGTTGACCATCGAGACCATTTCATCGCTACTAAAACGCTGTAACGCATCCCCCAAACCTGACTGAACGCCGCTTGGTAAATCACATTGGGTTACGTCACCGTTCACAATTACCGTTACGTTCTCACCCAAACGGGTTAAAAACATCTTCATTTGAGTGACTGTGACGTTCTGCGCTTCATCGAGAATAACAATAGCATTTTCGAATGTGCGACCGCGCATATAAGCAAATGGTGCTATTTCGACTTTAGCAATCTCAGGGCGTAAACAATATTGCAGGAACGAAGCGCCTAATCGCTTCATTAATACGTCATAAACGGGTCGGAAATAAGGCGCAAACTTTTCAGACATATCTCCCGGCAAGAACCCAAGATCTTCCTCCGCTTGCAATACCGGTCTGGTCACAATGATTTTACTGATTTCCTTGTTAATCAAGGCATCTGCGGCTAACGCAGTACTAATATAGGTTTTACCGCACCCTGCCTCACCATTAGCAAAAATCAGTTGTTTGTGTTTGATGGAATTAATATAGAGCTTTTGGGCTTCATTACGTGGTGTTATCGGAGTTTCATCGCGACGTTCTTTCGCCATACCTATCGGCTCAATGCCCGTAAATTCAGCGAAGGAGGTAACGTTGTTCATATCATACCTCCCTGAACGATCTTTGCGTGATGTACGTTTCATTTCACGACGTGCTTTTGTTGCAGCTTTCTGTCTACTCATAGTATTAACCCTTCCAGGTATCGATGATGTCAATTTCAGATGACGAACTATTCAAAACAGAGAGGAGCTCCCTTCAAGCTCTTGTGTAACTTAGGTTGATAATTTGGGTATAAAAAAACCGGTTAACAATCTCATCATGTCAGTTTCATGATGGAGTGGTAACCGGTCTCGCACATTGATTAACAAACACCTAGTTCTCATTAGTTTCTCCTATACAGGCGATACTCGTAAACTAAAGAATCTGCATGACAATATTATGACAATATAAAAAATAATTCACTCGCACTATAAATATTACATTGACCCGAATATCATCAACCTACAACGTTTCCTTATATTAAATATAGCGCGTGTTTTTTTTGAATTGCAACATTAAATTAACAGGAAATGTGTAAATTCACCTACCCATCAGATAAAATGTGAGAAATATCATATAAAAGCTGCAATAACCCATCAATACATTGCATTATTACAGCTTAAATTTGATTAGCGTGGTTTACAATTACCCGCAAGCTGATAACCTTTTGCTTGAGCATCCGCTTCATTAGCAAAGAATTCTGCATTTTTATCCGATAAGGTTTTAAAGCCAGAACAGTGGGATAAATGATATTTCTTTGAATTACGGTTACCTTTTACCTGCATCTCATTTTCCTTGTTTGGGGTAGATTGAGGTGCTGGCAGAGGAACTATTTCACTGGGCTTATCACTCATGTTTAAGCCATCGCCGCTATTTTTGTGTCCTAAACTCCATGTTCTTTCGCCCGTCACAAATGGGTTATGGTGCCCCATCATTTTAGCAATACGCTGGTCACGTTTTTGTTCCCATTCATCCACTGGGTACTGTTTATCCCACGCCATAAATAACTGCTGCTGTTGGCGTGACATGGATAAGTTATAACGGTCATGCATATAGAAGTAGACCCGTGCAACCTGCCCTTTTACCTCGTCGCGTGGCTCAAAGATTCTCTGTTTAAAATCAATACGACTACGACATGCACCGTAAGAATAAGGCGCATTAGCAGGTAACTGACCATAACTCCAATTACTGCGGTCACCGTTCACTTCCCCAATTGAAGGCGCGAGGTTATGCATATCAGCCTCCATTCGAGAAAACACTGGGTCAGTTGAGACGCAATTTTTACGACCGCCATTTTGCCAGCACTGTCTTTGATGACCAAACACCCAAGCAGGAACGATATGTTCCCACTCAATACGCTCCGCACGGCTCTGCTGCTTGCGCACTTGGTAGCCACAGGAGGCTAAATCAACTTGTCCACCACTTTTACCTGTCCATTCCCACTCACAGCCACAGTATAGCGTTCCTTGTCCTTGATGATTTTGATCACCATAAACGAGGCTTTTACTGGACGTTTTCGCTTCAGTGAAGTTGTTCGGTGCAGCATAAACAGAAGAGATAAATAACGAGGAAAAACATACTAACGCAATGATCATGCGCGAAAAATAAAAAATCTGTTTCAAAATAACACCATTGATAGGAAAAAAAGCAATTTATTAAATACAACACGCAAGTTATTCATGCAAAAATTGCTGAATACGCTATGTATACTCGCTAGTTGAATGAAATATAAGTCTTTTTGATATCAATTGATACTCAATTTTATTACACCAAAAGCAATATCGGAATTTGTGCAATAATATACAAAGAATAGATAACAAACTTTATTAACAAAAAGCGTTAATCACTATCAATTAACGCTTTTGCTATGACGTGGTTTACTGCTTAATGACTTCAAACAATGAAATATTCTTGAGCATCAAACACTTGGTTTTTTGCGATATAGCCATAATCCCGGTAATGAAATGCCGATAGAGAGCGCACCGACAATAAAAGATGCCCTTAAAAAGTAAGTAACCAGCGTTTCCATTAACTCTGGGGTATAGCCATATTGAGAAATTTTCACCACAGAAATCATTGCGATATAAGCGCTGATCCCCGGAAACATAGGAATAACCGCTGCAACGGTAAAAACTTTTGGATGAGCCAGCCACCAACGCGACCACTGGATGCCAATCATGCCAATTAAAATCGCAGCAAGAAAACTCGCCCATTCAATTTGCAAACCCAGCGACATTAAAATCATTCGTGAACCATAACCAATCGCGCCTAATAGCCCACAATATTTCAGCGCCCTCACAGGCACATTAAATACCATTGCAAAGCCGACGGCGGGGACAGCCGCTAAGACCATTTTCTCAATTAGCTCAATGAAAAACATTAGGCCCACTCCCTTAGATTCCAAATGATCATTGCCAGTACCACGCCGATACAAGTTGCCAGCGTTAATAAGCTCGCCATCATCCAACGAGCGATCCCTGTATTCACATGGCCTTTAAACATATCCGCCACCGCATTAATTAATGGAAATCCTGGGACTAGTAGCAGCACACTTGCCGCCATTGCAATGGTTTCAGTCACATTTAAATAAGGTACTTTGAGTAATAACCCCGAAACGGATGTCGCGACAAATGCTGTAATACAGAAGTTAATCAATGGGTTAATCTGGCGAGATGTTAACACTTGCCGGATATACATCGCACAGCCACTCGCCATAAAGGTGATCAACGCACTTTCCCAACCACCACCGTTAAGGGAACTGAAGCAAGCACAAGAAAGCGCCACCATCACCACCATTAACCAGCGGGGATAACGTAATGGTTTGATACCTGCTAATTTTTTTTGTAGTTGTTTACGGTCAAGTAAATGATGCTCAACGAGGATCACCGCATGCTGAACTTCAGTCACTACATGCATATTAATGCCACGGTCAATAATCCGCCGAGTCGATGTTAAACAGCGCCCATCGATGATTGTGGTTAATACGAGTGAGTTAGATGAAATCGCACTATCTACCTGGTTAGCGCCCAAAGCGATACCTAAGCGTGTTGTTAATTGCTCAACCAGCATACTCTCAGCCCCATGCTGTAATAGCAGCAAACCGCATTCAATACACAGCTTTGTAATTTCTCTCTGTGTATCAACAACTTCTTCTTCTCTCTGCGTTTTTTCATCAATCGTGCAATCCTTCATTCTCTCCCCCAAGGATTTGACAAAAATTCAGATATTGATTTAAACATGATAATATTCATATACATCATAGAGGAAAATAACAAACTGAATTATGACCTCTTTCAGATAATTTAGCCTCGTGCCGCCATTTTGTTAGGAAATTGATTTCATGAACCAGACAAGTTCCGCCAAAACACCAAAAGGACAGCGTCGCCACCAAGCACTTATTACGGCTGCGGCGGATATTTTTCTGCAATATGGTTTTGAAGGCACGACATTAGATATGATCATCGAACGCGCGGGCGGTTCCCGTTCGACGTTATATAAAAACTTTGGGGATAAAGAAGGTTTATTTGCCGCAGTTGTGGCATATATGATAGACGATATTTTTACTGAACCAGACCATAAAGAGCCGCCTTTAGACAGCATTGAAGCGGTATTATCGTTTTATGGTTCGCGTTTTTTAGTCAATGTGATTAAACCCCAATCTATCGGGCTATACCGCTTAATACTAGGGGAATACAACCGCTTCCCTGAGATTAGCCAACTCTTTTTCGAACAAGGTCCCGTACAAAGCTATCAGCGCCTTGCCGAAAAGCTTGCACAAATTCCGACTGTCAAAGTCGATAACGACACACTGTTAAGCATTTCATCCCGTTATTTAGAGATGCTAAAAGCGGATGTTTTTATCAAAACTTTCTGTGTCGAAAACTTTAAACCTAGCGATGAATTTATCCATCAACAAATTGGGCTTTCCGTGGATATCATCGCTAGCTATATTCGTAAAATTAGTACCAGTAAATCATAGCCCATTTAAAATTTCAGTGGCTCGCTGTTGCGCAGCTTGGGAGCTTTCCACTAAAAAAACTTCAGGCCCATACAGGGATGAAATAACAGGTGCTGTACGTTCCATTTCATCTTTATCTCTCCCATCTGGCTGTAATGTGATCACCATAGCTTGACAATATTCAGCCATCGCCCCTCTTCCTTCTTTCAACCAACGACGTACAAATTTCATACATTCCATGTCTTCTGCTGTTGGTTTTCCTTTCGGTTCCATTGGCGGATAAATTAAAACAAATGGAGTCTTTTTTGCTAACAATTGCTCAAGTTCCGATAACCATGACTGAGTTTCCATCATTGACGTTGGAAACGTATTCATAGCACAGACAGGCCAGTTCTGAGTATTAATCATAATACTGTTATTCATTATCATTCCTTACGTTGGGTTGTTAACTCAATAAAATGTACTGAAATGTACACTTTATTATTACACGCAGTCAATAATGATTATCATTTATAGTTTGCAATTTATGCTATAGCCACTTGCTTTAATATTGGCATGATTAATTTGATAAAAATTAAAACTCACTGAAATATTCATCATTGGTCGATGTCTTTTTAAAAAATGGGATGCTATGCTGACCGAAATATGACTTTTGAAAGTGAAAATATGATGAAAAATATTCTGCCAATTGCATTGGGTCTATTTGTTTCGCTGACTGCATTGAATGCAAATGCAGGACAAGTTTGTGACAAATATTTCAAAGAAATGAATGCGCTAGTTCAACAAGCTGAAGAACAATATAAAAATGAGCCTAATGCGAATGAACAAATCGCATTAATGAAATCACAATTAGAAGACGCGAGAAAAACCCTCGCAAGTTATCCTGAAGATACACAAGAGCAAGCATGTAGCCAAGCATTAACAGCTATTGAGCACGCTAAAGAAACGGTCAATAAATCTTAATTACCCTAAAAAAAAGACCTGATAACTCAGGTCTTTTCTATGAATCCAATCTGTATATTAAACAATAAAATTATCTTACGACTAAAACGGATATTTTCGCATAAGAGACGATCCCTGAAGCATTCGAACCTAATAAGTGTGTTGAAATACTTGGGTTACGCGAGCCAACCACAATAAGGTCGGCATGAACTTTCTCAGCTTCATCTAACACTTTTTCTCTTGGAGAGCCGAACTCCACTTTATAAGAGATCCTATCTGCTGGGAAATCCATATCTTTCACAATATGATTAACCAGTTCAACAAGCTGTTCTTCCGAACGTTCTATTGCCTTTTTTGTAAATGATGCAAGCAAATCATAATGATAGCTATAACTCATCGAAAATCTTGAAACATCCGGTACTGAGTGAAATAGATGGATGTTAGCGTTATCCATTTTTGCTAAATGAATAGCTTGCTTTAACGCTTTATCAGTCAATGCATCTTCAGAAATATCAACGGGAACCAAAATAGTTTTATTCATATAAGCCCCTCTCAAGGATGTATCTCTCATTCAATTTATTCGTTTTTTGAATAGATGAGATAGCGGTTTAATGGTTATTTTTTGCCAATAAAAGTATAGTCTGAATAAAATCAAAATGTCGTGAACTGGTTTACTAATCTGAAAATCAATTCAGTAAAATAACCACAACATTTGGCACTTTATTCAATCTAATCCTCTTCTAAGTGCCACTTATGTAATATGCGATGAATAAACGGCGTGACGATTAAGCCAATACTAATAATGAATACACTTTGTAAAAATAAACCGTAAATAGCGATAAAGAAACGGCCTGTTTGGGTGATTGGTGCCGGCTCAATCGCTTGGCCGCTCAGCATTGATAATGCATTCAGCATAGATTCCATTATCGAATGCCCTTCAATAAAATAAAAACCAATAATCCCAGGCAGTAAGCCAATGAAAAACACTAATAACGCTAAAAAATAAAAACGCAGAACTCGTAAAACAAAATGTTCCATGCGCATTAATTCTTTAGTGAATTTCTCCATAAAAATCCTACTCAGTCCATGCCGATATGCCAATTCAACAATGACCTTGCAAACGACATAAAAAAACCTATGCAATATTACGGGAACTTCATTGCATAGGTTTTAAAAAAGAATAAATTAACGAACAACCAGTACGGATGTTTCTGCGTAACGAACAATTCCTGCCGCAGTAGAGCCTAACAAGTGAGTCGTAATATTTGGACGGCGAGAGCCAATCACAATAATATCGGCATTAATATCTTTTGCGGTGTTAATCACTTCATCACGAGGTGAACCAAACGTAATAGTGTAACTGACATCATCATGAGGAAGATCAATCGAATCCATCAGCATTTTCATGTCTTCTTCTGCTTTCACTGTCGCGCGGTCTTTAATTTCCATATAACCCAACGCATATGCATTGATAATTGCCGAAGAGATAGGCAATACGTGGATCAGGTGAATTTTTGCGCCAGATTGTTTCGCTAAATTTACCGCATGACGAACCGCTTTACTGGTCAACTCTTCTTCAGTGAGATCGATAGGGACCAAAATTGTTTTGTACATAAGCCCTCCTGATAAATTATCGAATAAACATTAACAATAAAATTATAATCAACTGTACGTAAATGTCTCTTATCTCAAAAGATAAATGAGATCTCCGGCTACAAATTAACAACATTATTTCTTTATCAGCACTAAAATTCACTTCATCACTCAGAGAAAAAGCAAAAAATGTTAAATATTTTTCGTAGGAATTAACTGAGATTCCATTAAAACAAACCAATAAAACTATTGATCAATTTGTTTTTTAAGCATTTTTGGGATTTATGATGGGATAAAAAATTATAATAGTTATATGAAAAAAGGGGTTGATTTCTTAAATGAGAATAGTTATCTTTTATCCCGTGAATAGTTGAGTAAATTACTCGGTCTTTTCACAACGACATTGCTCACATTGCTTCCAGTTTAGCTGGCCAACTCGTTTGAGTTGGCCTTTTTTTATTCTATGGCAAACAGTATTTCATCAAAACTTCGCCTGCAATACCTCATCACTTATTGAGGATCGCGCCCCCAAAGCTCCAGTTTTTCAAATGTCCAACATAGGTTAAACGTTCTGTCGGCATAAAGGTTGGTACATCCCCTGAACGCATGTGCAAAATATCAGCAGGCGTAATCCATGATGAGTTCCCTTCAAACAGTGGTACACCGGCATATTTATACGCATCTAGGACAAACTGCGAACAAAAGAAACCGTTGGCTTGTTCAATATCATCCCCTAATTGCACTGTAGCCAGTGTTTTAAGGCAAAAATTACGGATAGTCTGTCCAATTAGTGGTAATTCGCACACGCGTTTTGTCAGCATCCACGGCGCAATCATGATGATCCCTTTCATGTTGTATTTGCCTCCGTCATTAGCAGTAGAAAACTCACGCAGTTTTTCTGCATGAAATGACGTTAATAAGTTATGCCGTAATACAACCATATTATTAGAATCCGTGATTGCTTGGTCGAGAGGAATAATTCTGACTCCACTTCCAACCGATTCTGCCACCTGACCAAATCCTAAATAAATAGAAGCGTGACTCACCCCACTCACACTAAATAAGCGGATCCCCCACGAGTTCACCCCCGTTGCTGAAGACAAAAGGATATCTCCGGGCAGCATATCTGCCACTGTCAATGTTTCAACTGAATCCTTAATCGGGATCGTGTTAGCGTGCTGAATACTAAACTTCAGCTTATTTGATTCATCTTCAGTTTTAAATTGTGTTGAACAACCATTTATAAATAGAAAACAAAAAAATAGCATCCATTGGCATAATTTCATCTACACATATCCATTTTAGTTGTATTTATCATTATTCTCGCTCCCGATTTTATCGACAGAATATGACTATCACACTATTTTATTTTTTTTAATAGATAGAAACTTAGTCGCGATCACAAAAAATTACTGAAGGATCATGAACCATTCCAATGATAAAATACCATCAGATAATTCAAAAAAAGACATGGATATATGAAAGGAATTTATTATTGAGGAATAGAAACCCTCTAGTCAATCTAGAGGGTCACATCTTACCCTAAAATTAAATTAGATATATTCTGGATAAAATACGCTGACGGAATGATAGGTTTTCTTCTCGGTTGCTTTATTTTTCTGTACCGCAACAAATTGCTTATCTTTCAGGTTTTCAGGTAAAGTCGTAGCATTTTCCTTTGCAATCACAGAGACTTGAATATTACGCTTAGAACGACTTAATTTAAACGGCATCCCTAATAAACGACGAGCCTGATTATTACTTACCATCATAAACTCCTTAACTAAAAATTTAAATTCATAAACTGAACATCAAAAAAAATAGTCAGTGTAGGTCACTAGGTTTATTTTACTTACTATTTATCTAAAAAATAAAATAAGTAACTTTAGTAGTATAGCAGCAATAAAATATTATTTAATAAAGATTTACTGGACAGTCCCTGTGCGTTATCAATTAATCTTTCAAAAAATAAAAATGAAGTTAATCTCTAATATACGATTAATTATAGAAAGATAACTCCAATATTAAAACTAGTAAGATAGTTATCAGTTAAAAATAATCTCAGCTTTATTTATATTATTGATAAAAAATGATATTAACGGATTGACTCCCCATAAATACGCTCAGTATAGTAAGAAAAAACACATATAAGGTACTTAGCAATGAAGACTATAGGACTTATCGGGGGAATGAGCTGGGAATCAACCCAACTCTATTATCAGCAAATAAATGAAGGTGTTAAGCAAAAACTAGGAGGGTTGCATTCCGCTAAGATTGTTTTATACAGTGTTGATTTTGCTGAAGTGGAGCATTTTCAATCTCACGGTCAATGGGATCTTGCTGCTGACCATTTAGCAAAAGCAGGGATGAGTTTACAAGCTGCTGGCGCTGATTTTTTAGTTTTGTGTACAAATACGATGCACAAAGTTGCTTCCCAAATCGAAGAAAAATCAAACCTTCCTCTCCTTCACATTGCAGATGCAACAGGCGAAAAAATAATACAATCAGGCATTAAAACTATTGGGTTGTTAGGTACTGCATTTACCATGGAGCAAGCTTTTTATAAAGATCGTCTGATTGATAAATTTAATTTAAGCGTTATCACACCGAATGAGACAGACAGAAAAATCGTTCACGATATTATCTACAATGAGCTGTGTTTAGGCGTTATCTCTGAGGCTTCACGAACCGAGTATCAACGCATTATGAAATCACTCGTTGAACAAGGTGCTGAGGGTATTATTCTTGGATGTACTGAAATTACATTGCTGGTAAATGGAGATGATACTTCCGTGCCCGTCTTTGATACCACGGCAATTCATGCGCAAAGTGCGGTTCAATACGCACTAAAAAACCAGTAAGAGCGAATTACCATACATTAGGATAATTATCATAAAATTATCCTATCATCACCAAAATGCAGATACTTCCCTATTAACGTTTAACATATCTATGTTATTTATTGTCCACCACTAATTTTAGGGCTGTACAGATGAACGAAAGAAAACTTAACAACCTCTCTTTAGGTCAATTCATCAAAGAACAGCGTCTCGCTCGTCAAATAACTGTCACCGAGATAGCCAAAGCCATTTCAGTTTCAGAGCGCACATACTCCCAATATGAAGACGGCTCCTCATCTATATATGTTGCACATCTTATTGCACTAAGCTCAGTATTAAATGTTGAACTTCACACACTGCTCGACGCTTATTTAAATCCAGAATCATAATATTTAAACTCTCCTCTTAGCATAAAGCCTTTAGCTTTCACTTTATGCTAAGTCTCGTTTATTGATGTATTTGAGAGCGCCCTTAGGGTTGAATATAAAATACATTCATCATGAATATTTCTGTTATTTTTCCACTATAAAGTAGGTATTCCACAGGCGTTGCAATCATACTGATAGAGCTCATCATCACTTCTGCGATCATTTCTATTGGGTTAAATACAGGCATATATATTCTCCTTTTCGGACACACTATCTTAGCTAAGTAGTTCCGCATATAGGATTAAGTGCAAATTACTTCTAATAAAATCAATAAAAAGCCCCACACTTGGCGAGGCTATGAATTGTCGTAATTTATCGATTTAACTCAATTCTGGCGGGTTTTTAAGTATTTGATGTATCTCTTCTTTGAGACGAAGTTTTTCTTTTTTTAACTCGATAACATCAGTGCCATACCCACTTCTGTCTGGATGCTCCAGTCTAGCTATTTCATGATCGAGTTGATTATGCCTATTAAATAAGGCTCTAAAATCAGGATCTGACTGACGAAGTTGCGAGATTAAATCACGATACTCTGGGAACATAAGTAATTACTCCATTAGCTGATTAATACGCACGATCCAGTGTCACGTAGATTAAAAATGAAGTCACTTTACTTATTGTAAATATAGGACAAGTATCACTAATATTAACCTATAATTCGACTAGCGAATAAGACTGCTATAATTACGGCTTCACTTTATAGCGGCTCGCGATAGCAATGCGATTAAAAGAACCTATGATGATAGATACCCATTCAATTAATACTAGTTGCTCATCGCTCCAGTGCTCCGCGGCTTTTTCATAAACATCATTAGGTATATGCCCCACATGAACCATATTGACTGATTCAGCCAATAAGAATGCAGCTTTCTCTTTTTCTGAAAAATAATCTGCTTCTTCCCATACAGTAACCAATGCGATTTTATCAATACTCACATTGCATTTTTGAGCGTCTTGGGTATGAAGTCTCACGCAAAAAGCACAGCCGTTAATTTGGGAAACTCTCAATTTAAGCAGGTGGATAAATCCTTCTTCCAATCCTAATGATACTGCTTGCTCATCAATATAATTGCTAATCTCAATCAATTTGTTATACGCATCAGGAGAACTTTTAGATAATGATGCTCTGTTCATATTCACTCCAAGTTATATTGCAATGAGTATATATAACCAGTTTAAATAAGATTCATCTATCGATTTAGTGTTGCACTATCAATGATTAAGCTTATGCAGTCAATTTGTAACTCTCGTCAATCAACGCTTTAAGCTCATCTTCAGGAAATCCACTGTCCAACTTTATAGTAATCCAGTGCTCTTTATTCATATGATATGCTGGATATACCCCTTCCTTTAACCTCAATGAACCAACTAATTCAGGAGGAGATTTGAGGTTTATAATATTAACCATCTCATCACTCTCGCTTTCGTATAATCTCTTTGAAGAAATCGTCAGAATGACAGCAAACCACTTTGCGTTATTTTTATGTCTATAAATAATGTAACTAGGAAACTTAGCCCATGGGTACTCAGCGACAGCACCATAATTACTCTGGATATATTCCATAAGTTCATTTTTGTTCATCTCACCATCCCACTGATAAGTTTCAGTTATGCTAACTTAGCGAGAATATAAATTGCAACAAACGAAAAAATACGCGAATTTAGCCTAACTTATGACACTATTGTCAAAATAAAAATTTTAGGTAATCTTACATAAGTTTATTATGTAATTACCTCACTAAATTACTTTTTAGGAAAAATTATGTTTGAATCTAAAAATATGCCATTAATTTCTTTCCGCGCTTTTTTAAAGCGAATGCTATTACATTTTGGTTACGCTTTTGCACTTATCGTTACCACTTTACTCATTGGCATTGTCGGGCATATAGCTTTTGATTCGAGCATAAGTTGGCATGATGCCACATTCAACAGTGCCTTTATAGCTAATGGAATTGGTCCATACATTGTTCCGCAAAACATTTCAGGAAAGATTTTTTTCGCTTTTTATGGTGTATTCACCAGTCTGGTTTTTATGACCACTCTAGGATTGATATTTGCACCTATTGCGCATCGAATGTTACACAAATTCCATTTAGATGATGAGTAAAAAACCGTCTAGTTAAATTCCATGACCCAAGGCATGATCTTTTCAAGCGCTCGCCACAGGCAACTCATCAAAATTTGTCGTGTATACTGGTGACGACATTTCGTGCTTCATCTGATATCCACTATCGCTTCCTTTCGCAGCAAACCAGACTTTACCTAGGCCACTATTATTTATTGTGTCTAATGTTTTCATAAGCTCATCGCCGTTCTTAAATGGTTTTTGATTGCCATAACCAGAGTGGTAAAGCGATTGATAATAATATTAAAAGAATACCGACTAACAAGCATTGAAAAACATTAAGCATACGGATAAATATCTCTTCTAATTTCATAGAATGTACCCTTCATTGCTAATGTTGATTGACAGTATAATAAGTGTTAATACTTAAAGTATTAACACTAAAAATATGACAGCTCTATGCAAGTGAAAATATCAATCAAGTTGTTCTGCTATAATTAAAAATGATCTTTTGTAACTTATAACTTCACACCTAAAAGGAAGAAAATATGTTGAAAAAAATCAGTTTTCTTATTTGCACATTAGCTGTTGTTTTCACATTAACTGCCTGTAACACCACTAAAGGTGTTGGTGAAGACATAGAGGCTGGAGGTAAGGCAATACAGAGAGTAGCCCAGTAAAAACCTACATTTAACAGATTAATAAAACACTAGCGGGTTAGAGATGAAGATACCTTCTAGTGTTTTACTACTATCAACGGATAGCTTTAAATATTTCATTTAAGTATACTTATTAAGCTTTTTAAAAGAATTTCTATTAAATGACTCCAGCTTATAAGGAATATTGCATATGAAAAGAAGAATAATTATTGCTACATTAATAACATTATTTATTCCAGCGATTGCGAGTGCGTCATGTGAAAGCGTTGTTGAAGAAATTACGCAAAAAATTATTAACAATGGCGTGCCTGAAGAGAGCTTTACCATTACCGTCGTTTCAAATGAAGAAGCAGCCTCACAGCAAGGTACTGTTGTAGGTAATTGTTCTAATGAAACACAAAAAATTATTTATACAAAAAAATAATTCTCCCCAAAAGGGCTTGTTGCAAAGCCCTTTCATTTCTCATTACCAACTTAATAAGACGCAATCATCTTCCTGCAAATGGTCACCAACCACAAATTGATTTATGTTGGTTGCATTTGTAAAGTTCACTGCCACGATCGCGATTGTAGCCAAGGTTCCCTCTCCCTTTAAGTTAAATCACTCGATCCGCTATGAAGTGATATCTGTGTATTGGTGAAATTTTTATATTAATTGTTAATATATTAACAATTTAAACAATTGGATTTGTTGACCACTCTATTGTTAAATTCGTTACTGCTCAATTTTCCATATTGCTTTCCTGTTAAAAATATACTTTACTATTGAATAAAATTTTCATTACATAAGGGAGCAGTATCGATATATATGTATACTAACCCCATTATTCTCTTACTCGTATTTATCCCTGCCCTTGCCTGCATCCTATTCATTATTGCTCAAGATAAAAAACAACCAGATATAATGACACTTTTTTTAAAATTCTCTATCTACTTGTTAAGCACTCTGGCTTTCATAAATTTAATTTTTTTCGCAAGAGCGTTCACTGATTGGTATTAACGTTTGCTTGGACTCCGCGATTCGTTGTCTGAATAACCAATAATTTCGGGTAGCGGAGTCAGTAGGTCGAGCAGTGATTACATCATCCAAGCCAGTGGCAGTAACAATTACGATTTTTTACAGCTGGCTTTCATGTTCCCTGCACTAACATGTATTAGGCAAAAAAAACCCGCCATTGCTGACGGGTTAAAAATACAGAAAAATTATTTTGTATCTTTATTTTCAATAGCTATGATCTGAGGTTTCTCTTCTTCCGGAATTTCATATTCAATATTTAATGTTAACAAACCGCTTGATAATTCTGCGCTTTCAATTTTTACATTCTTACCGAGATTAAATTCAAGAGAAAATTTATTTTGTGTTATACCTTTATGGATCCATTTCTCTGAATCATTAACTAATTCAGTTGATTGCTCACCTTGTACATAGAGCTTCCCACCTTTTAAGGATACGCTTAAGTCATCCTCTTTATAACCAGGAACACTGACAATTAATTGATAATTTGATTCATTTATTTGCTTTAAATTATAAGGATGCTCTGAGGTTAATGGTCGGTTACCAGTTAATTGGCTGAATAAACGATCCATTTGGTCAAACCTGCTAGAAAGTAGGTTATCAGATAATGTTGGAAGTAGTGAAAAAGATCTAATGTTAGACATAATTTCTCCTTCAATATCAAACTAACTACCTATTACATAAGCACCATTAGCCATTCGCCCGTATGGATTAACTCTTTATCTTGGTGCATAACTTATATAGTGTCGCTAATGAAAATTTCAATTCAACACTTACAATTCTTTACATTAAATGTAAGCAAGCATAAAAAAACCCCGCCATAGCGAGGTTTTTAAAAATATCCAATCTGGTGACTAACATGTCTGAGCTTTCAATGGTACTTTTGCAAAAGTGCATTTAACACCGGAAGGGTTACTTTTGGTTGCTTCAAAATGATAGAGTCTATATAGAGAACCTTTATTTCAAGGACATCTCATAAAGAGATCGATCTTAAAGAGCCACTACATTTACAGCAGCTGGACCTTTTGCACCATTTTCTACCGAGAAGCTGACTTTTTGCCCTTCATTAAGAGTTTTAAAGCTATCACTTTGGATTGCAGAAAAGTGAACAAACACATCTTTGCTTCCATCTTCAGGAGAAATAAAGCCAAAGCCTTTAGATTCGTTAAACCATTTTACTAAACCAGTCATTGTATTAGACATATTGAATTCCTTTGAATTTTTAATTGTTGCCACATGGCATATAGGTTTGATTTTTCTTGATACTTATGGAACTAATTAGAAGGAATTCACTACGAATGGGTATCTGTGGGATAACGCTAAACGGGGGAACTTTTCAAAACTTGCTTTCATAAATAGGTCTGTACTTCCAAACCAGTGGAAGTATTAAGCCACACAAACACTGGGATAGCAAATTTAATTTTCAATTTCACGGCAAAAGGGGGGATTTTGCTTAGTGTGCCCTCCATTCATTAGCAATAATTTTTTCAAATAACTCATATAGATAGCCAACATGGTCTTTAGATTCAATATTCATATGATTGGAAGAACCAATCATATGAGCAACTTTAAAATACTGAAGTAGTATTTTAATATCATAACCCATATCTCAATCTTAATGACTGAGGATAAGGATGAAAGTATTTTTGATTATTCAAATAGTTATCAGGATATTCAGATAAATAGTGCGTAATTAATGTTAATGGAGCCAATAAAGGCTGTGTTCCTTGGCGGTATTCGAGGATTAACTTACTCAATGCTTGCCTTTGGTTTGATGTCAGATAACGTTTAAAGTAACCTTGGATATGCATAAGCACATTAGTGTGATTGCGCCTAGTCGCTTGGTGTTGTAATAAATTCATAAACTTATTTCGATACTCATCAAAATAAGAATCGATTGAATCCCATTCATTGTTACTAGCAACAAAACGACCAAGTTCTCGATAAAGAGGCTGTGAATGCGCCAATAAAAGGAGCTTATATCGAGTATGAAAGTCGATTAATGAGTGCCGATTGAAGGAGTTTTTCTTTAGTTCATTTAGCTCATGAAGAGCAAATACCCGTATAATAAAATTTTCTCGAATATGAGGATCGCTTAACCTGCCATCTTCCTCAACAGGCAACCAAGGCATTACTTTGAGTAATTGTTCAGTAAAAAGCCCAATTCCAGACTTTTTATTACCATTGCCAACTGAATCATATACTCGAACCCTTTCCAAGCCACAGCTAGGTGAGTTTTTACATACAATATAACCACTTAAATTTAAAAGCCCACTCAAATAAGTGGTCGAAAACTGAAGCATCTCTTCAGTTAAATCGCCTTCACGACCATCGCTGAACTTGAGTCTAACGCTATTTTCGTCAGATTTAACTAGCCTCAATGCAGGTCTAGGTGTTGGTAAACCAATCGCCATTTCCGGGCATGCTTGTTGGTATTCGAAATAATCTGATAACTCATCTACAGCAAAGTGAAAGCGCTTATGACCACCATCAAATCTAACGCTATCACCCAATAAGCATGAGCTAATACCTAC